>JBGQNE010000007.1:0-106137 GCA_041500985.1 Terriglobia bacterium
CATCCAACAAATCTGTTGCCAACTGGGGTGGTAATCACATCCAATGATCATCATCGAAGGCTCCTTCCTGCCGATTGCTTCGGCCCTCCAACCAGAAGCATACTCGGCTTCGAACGGAGCCTTCGCTCTTATCCAATCAACCCTTGTAGGTTTTACAAGGGTGCGGGTTTAGATCAACCCCACACACCACAAGCGAGTGTCCCGCACGTAAAGTCTGGAGAGAAATAGGGGTCGCCAGTGCCCCGGCGGACATAAATCACACAGAGAAATCAGGGCGTCCAACCCACTCCCCGCCCAGTCCCGCTTTTGTAGCGCCAGGCTTCAGCCTGGCATCTTTTCCTCAGCCAGTTCTCGCATCCCGCCATACACCACCGCGCGAAGCGAAAATGCCTTCCCCGCAACTCCGTGCAACGAACGCTTACCGTCTGCACGCCCCGCTGACGAAGAAGTGCCGTAGAAACCCACGAGTGCAAACGCGCCGCCTACTCAGCAACCCACCCATGTCATTCCGAGGCGCCGCAGGCGCCGAGGAATCCGCTTTTCCCTTGTGTCAGCACGGGCGTAGCAATCGGCAGGTGGTCTATAACACGCTGCGGCCGCATTCGTCACCCGGCTACAGGCCACCGGCGCCGGCGGCCTGTAGCCCCTGGGCCCCCAAAACAAATTTCACAGCCCCTGGCTGTGATGTAGACCCTCTCAGTGAAGCTGGTACAAAATGCCGGCTTGGTCATCCCGCCCCGCCGCCTTGTGGGCTAGAAGTACATTCTCTGCCAGCAAGCAATTGTGACTCGAACCAATCTTCGAGTTCTTCTTCCTTCTTCATAATCGAAAACGGTTCTCGGACCAGCATTATGAGTAGAGCTGTTTTTGCAAGCCAGCGGATTTTCGAAAGGTCTGCCTCAGTGACCTGTGTATGGCCGGAATGGACGATGTTTGAGCGAATACCATACAAAAACTTTAGGTCTTTGAATGCTTCCTTGCGCCTTGCTGCGTCTGCTACAAGTAGGTGTGCGCCCCTCAGGGCAAAGGTCTGCGTTATTTCTCCAGTACTACGATTGCTAAGAAGGAGTGCTTCCAATGAAATGCAGAAAAGTAGGAACGCTTGCTCTCTGCGGCCCTCAATTGACGCCCGTCCCGCCCATTGAATACTCGACAGGATTCTCTCGTCGAGCGAATTCAGAGACGGGTTAGCCAGGATTGCGCCTACACGTTCGAAACCCGAGGCGTTTGCACTAGATTTGGTTGTTGAGGCAAACGAGAAGCGCAAAAAAGGTTTCGTCCATCCCACCGAGGTGTGTTTCCTTTCGTGAGTTGTTTGGGAATAGATGAAGGTTTTAACCTTTTCGGCTGTTGCATCGCCCGGCAGCGTTACTCGTGATTCAAGTACATCGAATAAGTCACCAAAGTAATTGAGTGCATCCACGGTCAGACGTAGTTTTCTTTCGGCCAGCACTTTAGCTGCCTCAGCATCTGTCGCCTCAATTGGAACTTTCGCATAAATGGCTCCACTTGTAGGAGCGAAGAGTTCTCCGAATCCGCCCTTGATACCAGGGACGCTGGTTTTGTCCATGCTTTCAGCCGAACCCTGCTCTCCGCTCCTTTGACCGATGTCGGGAGAGCTGTCCGCGACACCAAACTCAATCTCCCCGAAATTGTACGGCAGGCATTCTGGGGCTATGCCGTGAACCTCCATATGGACAAACCATGGCTCCGGCTTTTTTAGGAGTGTTTCTTTCAGTTCAGCAAGATAGGTGTTTAGTCGCTTGTCGAATGGCTCAGTACTGCATTTTAGGTTGTCGAGCACCCTCAGAATCGTTGCTTGGATGGCAGACTCGATTGCCTGTTTGCTGATATGCAATGCATCTAGGTTCTTTCCATGGCGAAATTTGCACGCCAGTGCGAGGTGTACATCAGATACAACTATTCGATATTGTAAAGCTTCTTTTTCTTCAAAAATCAGGCCACCGAGGCCCTCGCGGCTGAAGGAATAACACGAATGGAGGAATCTGCTCAAGAAGGCTTCTGTGTCATGTTTTGGATTGTCGTCCAATTGTTTCTTGATGGTTACGATAAAGGTGCTGAGGTTGTCCAAGGCATTCTTAAGCTCCATTATAAACTCCGTAAAAAAGAAAACGAGCCCTCATAGCGCATAGGTTCAATACCCCCCAAAAACAGTTATTCACAGCCAGCGGAATCTCTAATCCCCAATAAATAGGCGGATGGCAGACTCCCTCCTTTTTGACTTTACCTTTGACGGTAATACATGACGAGAATATACCACTTGTGCCAGTTCACTCTAGGCTTGAGGAAATGGGTGCTCATTTCTGCGGTGCAGAAGTGGGTCTTGGTGTTTCCGATTCGCTTGGGCGGGAGCCGCCCCGCATTTTTTTCCTTTCAACTTTCAACTCTCAACTTTTAACCGCTTCCCCCTCCCTCCACTCCACATACCCCCGAAACACCCCCAGCGCCGCCGCCAGAATCACCGGCCCAATCACCACCCCCAGCATCCCAAACACGTTCACTCCCCCCAGCACCCCGATAAACAGCAGCAAACTGTTCAACTCCGTCCGGTTGCGCAGCAGCAGCGGCCGCAGCACATTGTCAATCGTCCCCGCCACTCCCCCGCACATGGCCACCACCAGCAATCCCTTCCCCCAGTGCCCCGTAAACGCCAGCCACGCTGCCGCCGGAACCCAGATCAGCGCCGAGCCCACCACCGGCACCAGCGAAAAGAAAATCAGCACCACGCCCCAGAAAAATGCCCCGGGAATCCCCGCCATCGCAAACGCCATCCCGCCCAGCGCCCCCTGCACCGCCGCAATCAAAAGCCCCGCCGCCATGCTCGCGAAAATCAGCCCGCCCGTTTCCTGCATCACCCGCTCGCGCAGCTCCGCATCGAACGGCAGCAGATGCCGGATCCCCCGCAAAACGCTCTCCCCGTCCCGAAATAGAAAAAACAAGGAAAACAGCAGTAGAAACAGGCTGAACAAAAACGAAAAAATGTTCATCACCACGGCCTTCACCTGCCCCGCCAAAAACCCCGCCGTCTCTTGCGCCGCCTGCCGCAGTTCCCCGGAAAAATCGATCCCCTGCAAACTCGCCGGCAGCATCCCCCTCCCCTTCTCCATCAGCCCCGCCGGCAGTTGCCCCTGCGGGTCCAGAAGCGCCTTCTGCACCGCTGCCGTGGCCGCAATCCCTTCCCGCGCCGTCAATCCCAGCACCACCAGCGCCGGCACAATCAAAAACACCGCCACCACCAGCGTGCTCACCAGCGCCGCCACCGCCGGCTTCCATCTCCGCGCCATCCGCTCGTGCAGCGGATAAAAGAAAATCACCAATATCGCCGACCACGCCAGCGGCGCCAGAAACGGCTCCGCAATTCGAAACACCAGGTACCCGAACAGCAGCAATACGCTGTACGACAGCACAGTAGCCAATCGGTCCGTCATACTCGGTTGTAAAGAAGCAGGGTTTCTCATAAGCGTTATATAATCCATCCGCGCCGTTAAATCCAGATGGACCAGCCCGGCGCCCGCCAAATCCTATGCGCTCCACTCTACGCGCCCTCACAGGCTATCAGTTTCGAATGCTCGCCGTATTGGCCCTCATCAATTTCGTCAATTTCGCCGACCGCCAGGCCATCCCCCCGCTCGTTCCCCTCCTCCGCGACGCCTTCAACCTCACCAGCACGCAAATCAGCTACCTCCAGGGCGTCCTCGAATTCGTCCTCGCCGCCGGCAGCATCCCCTTCGGATTTTTTGCCGACCGCTTCAACCGCTCGCGCATCATCGCCGGTGGCGTCATCCTCTGGAGTTTCGCCACCATCGCCACCGGCCACATGCACACCTTCGCCGCTCTGCTCTTCGCCCGCGGCCTCGTCGGCGTCGGCGAAGCCGCTTACGCTCCCGCCGCGCAATCCATGATCTCCGGCGCGTTTTCGAATGAGTCCCGCGCCCGCGCCCAATCGCTTTTCGCCGTCGGCATGCTCGCCGGCGGCACCGTCGGCCAGGCCCTCGGCGGCTACGTCGGCCAGTGGCTCGGCTGGCGCGCCGTTTTCTACGTCATCGGAATTCCAGGCCTGCTCCTTTCTTTCGCCGTCCTGCATCTCGAGGAACCGCCGCGCGGCCCGCGCTCCGAAGTCGTTCCCATTTTCCGTTTGCTGCGCGTTCCCGCGTATTTCGTGATGGTAATTAGTGGAATTCTAGTAACCTTCGCCAGCGTCGCTTTCATCACCTGGGGAACGGATTTCGTCGTGCGCTACAAGGAGTTCAGCTTGAAGGAAGCGGGTCTTTCGCTCGGCCCCATACTGCTGGTTTCCGCGCTGTGCGGCGTGCTCAGCGGCGGCGCGCTCGCCGACTTCCTGCACAAACGTTTTGCCTTCGGCAGAATTCTGACGGTGGCCTGCGGATTTTTGCTGGCGGCTCCGTTTGTGTGGTGGGCCATTGCCACGGAGGAAAAACGCAGCGTGCTCATCGCCTTTTTCGCGGCGGGATTTTTCATGTCCTGGTATCACGGCCCGGTCACCGCGGTGATTCACGACATGATGCCGCGGCGGGCGCACGCCACTTCCATCGGCGTGTATATGTTCGCGACGCAGATGTTCGGCGGAATTCTGGGCCCCTACACCGTGGGCAAACTCGACGACTATCGCGATCTGGTGCTGGGCCTGCGCGTGGCCGTCGGCGTGATGATCGCCGGGGCGCTGCTGATGTTTCTGGTGATGCACCTGATCCGGCGCGACGGCTTGCAGCATCCCCACCTGGACGAATTCCGCACCGAGCACGACGGACCGAAAATTTAACGCAGGCCGAGCGTTCCGATCAGGCGCAGCACGTCCTCGCGGGAAACGTCATAGAGCGGCCGTTCGTCTTCCTCTTCCAGGCGCTCGCGCAAAAATTCCGCCGCCACATAGCTGGCTTCGCGGTCGGATAGATCGCGGCCGCGCTGCGCGCGAAATTCCACGAAGCCGGGGTGGGCCATGCCCACGATCACGCCCGCGCCGTCCACGAAAAATTTGGTGTCCAGCGTATCGCTGTGGCGCGTGGCGATGCCGTTCCAGAGGTGCGAGAAGCGGCACTGAAAGACGCGCCCGGTCAATTTCGAGGTGACGTCAAAAGCGCCGATGAACTGATTCATCGGTCCTGCATTGGCCAGCAGAGGCTTGGATCCCACGGGTTGGTTTCCCTTTCTCGATTGAAAAACTCAGCGGCTGACCGCGGCCGCCGTCTCCATCTGCGTATAATTCTTGATGGCTGCGGCGAGTCCGGCGCCCGCCGGTGCGCGGTAGCCGTTTTCCAGCAGCACTTTCTCGAACGCGCCCAGGAAAAGCAGCACGTTGGCCTTCTGGCTGACGTGGCCCATCAGGCCCACGCGCCAGATCTTGCCCTTGAGCGGCCCGAAGCCGCCGGCGATCTCTATATTAAACTCATCAAGCAGCTGGTTGCGAACTTTGACTTCGTCCACGCCCTCGGGAACCAGCACGGCGGTGACGGTCGGCAGCCGCTCGGCGGGATTCTTCACGAGCAGGCCGATGCCCATGGCTTCCAGGCCGGCAATCAGCGCCAGCTGATTCTGGCGATGGCGCTCCCAGCGCGCTTCGAGGCCCTCTTCGACCACGATGCGCAGCGCTTCATGCAGCGCGTAGATCAGCGAGATGGGCGGGGTGTGGTGATAGAGGCGGTCCTGGCCCCAATAGTTCATGGCGGAATTGAGATCGAAATACCAGCTCTGCACTTTGGTCTTGCGATTGCGGATGGCCTCTTCGGCGCGCGGGCTGACGGTGATGGGAGACATCCCCGGCGGCGCGCTCATGGCTTTCTGCGTGCCGCTGAAGCAGATGTCAATGCGCTGCTGGTCCACGCTGACGGGAGCGCCGGCGAGTGTGGCCACGGTGTCCACCACGAGCAGCGCGCCGAGGTCATCGGCGACGATGCGGTAGGCGTCAATGTCGGAGATCACGCCGGTGGAAGTTTCGCCGTGCGCCAGCCCGATCATTTTTATTTTCCTGCCCTTCCCCGCGCGCAGGACATCTTCGGGCCGAACCGCCTGGCCGTAAGGAGCTTCCACGCGGGTGACTTTTGCCGGCGTGCGCTCGGCGATGATGGCCATGCGCTCGGAGAAGACGCCGTTGACGCAGATGAGCGCCTCTTCGCCTTCTTCGAGAAGATTCAGAACCGACGCCTCGATGCCGCCCGAGCCGGAAGCGGAGAGCGGAAACGTGGTGCGATTTTCCGTCTGGAAAACCTGCTTCAGCAGCACCTGCACGTCGTCCATCATGCCCTTGAACCAGGGGTCCATGTGGCCAACGATGGGCGCGGCCAGCGCGCGGTAGACGCGCGCGTCCACCGAGGACGGGCCGGGCGTCATCATCAATCGTGTGGGGGGATTCATTTCCTTGGTCTGTTGGGTCATGGCATGCCTCGCTGAGTGCCTGCCTGCGGCCCCTGGGAAAGAGGGGCTTGGCGGGAAGAACGATTTTCGCGCATTAGACCGGGGGGCGCAACCGACAAATTGGCCGCCTGTGACCGCTGGGAGGAGAAGAGAGGTCCTTCGGCTCCCGATGGTCGCTCAGGACAGATACGCTTCATCGGGTATCTGGTTAACAATATGACCCCCACCCCCGGTGTTTTTCTGTAAGTGCAGATTCTAAAAGACTTTAAGTCCTTTGTTTTGGAAGTGCAGAATCCAAAAGGGTTACAGGCCCGTTTTTTGGATCTGCAGATTCTAAAGGGGTTACGTGGCTGCGGAGAATGAAGTGACGAGGTAAAGAGATAAGGAGGCAATGAGGGGAATGGGCGAGGGTGGGGTGCGACTGTCACGACCCATGATAGCATGGGGAGAGTATTTAGTCAAGTATCAGTACTTAGTGGTACTAGTTTCGAAAGCGTTTTGGGTGGTACTCGGGAAGCGGTTTTCGTTGGAAGGGGGCGCGTGAATATGCGGTTGAGATCCTTCGCTGCGCTCAGGATGACAGCGTAGGACAATTACAGGAAATGAGAGGCGAGAGAAAGGTCAAAACCCCCACCCTTGCAAAAAGCGCAAGGATGGGGCACCCTCGACGGAGAGATGTCTCGAATATGGGACATTGGCGGGAAGCGGCTGAAGGGGAGATGGGATGAGGAAAACCAAGGCGGTGGTTACGCGCAGCGCGGGAGAGTTGGCGAAGGCGCTGGGGCTGCGAGCGGCGGACGGAGCGGAGATCGCGCTGCGCAGCGACCTGAATTCCAAGATTATCGAGGTGGTGCGGCGGAAGAGGGTGACGCATGCGCAGGTAGCGCGGCTGGCGGGGACGTCAAGAACGCGGGTGACGGCGATGTTGAATCGGAACACCAGGGATATTTCGACGGATTTGATGTTGCGGGTGTTGTATGCGTTGGGGTATACGGCGAGGATTCGGATTCAGAGGGCGGCGTGAGGGGAAAAACCAACAACCCCCGCGCTTAAGGGATTCGAGGGCCACCACTCACCGAATGACACTTGCTCATTCGGAACTGAAGCGCGGATCGACCTTTAAGCGACGAGTCACTTCTTTGGGGGATGTTTCTTTGGCAAGGGCAAGGTATTTCTTGTAGGCAGGCTCATCTTTTTTCGCACGTGAAATCAATGCTATATTGTAATAGACGACAGCCCTTGAGTTATCCACAATCTTGGCATAATCGACCAACGCTATGAGCGCGCGCTCAATGGATGCCGCTCTCTCTGGGTCTCCACTGTCTGAAGCAATTTGCCCTAGGCGATCAGCCTCTGCCCAGTACGTGGTTTCGTGGACTTGTGCGGAATACTGGTCTGCAATATCTCTCAGTCCATGAATTCGGCAAACGAACGCAAGAACCTGGCGCTGGTCATCACCTGAGCCAGGTGAACTTCTGCTGGATCTCACCCTAAGAACCGTTGCAATCAAACCTCCGGAGACAACTGCTGAAAAGCCAGCCAACAGAGCTATCAAAGGAGTCGTATGGGACTGAGATTCTTGCTGCGTTTGCGCTTTTTCCGTGCCAACCGTGCCCCTGCCGCGAACAGATATTACAGGCCGCGCGGGAAGTTTATGATTCGCACTTGCCAACAATGAAATCTGTATGGATTCGGCGGGGTTCAGATTCGGGATCTGTATGTTGACCGAATCTCCGGAAACAGACCCTAAAACATTCAATAAGGGATCAGCCGTCACTTTGTACTGGTCGATTTTGGAATCTGGAACACGAATAGCACAAGCCACGTCATAAACTTCCTTCTTGCCATCATTAGAGAGAGTGACCTGATAAATGGTCACTTCACTATTCAGTCCGCTGAATGGCAACGACTCGGTTGAGGAAAAAATAAGGTGGGGTTCAGCCGCTTGAAACCTCCCGACAATGATAGCCACCATGACAGGAATTAGAATCCCGAATACTGCCGCGATAATTCTGTCACGCCAACCCGCCCATGCGGGGGAGCGCTCGGTGGCGCTATCTGGAATGTCAGGCATACTTGTCTCTTTATATAACTTGCGGTTGGGATTGGCAAGGCGATAGAGCAGCCAAAGTGAAAAGATGCCGCATGTCTTGATGATTTGGCAGGGCATGCTGCCACACGCGATTTCAAGTTAACGGATGTTCCCAGACAGAGGCTCGAACTCAGCCATTCAGGGGCAGTTCACTTCACAAAGAGAGCTTCTTGCAATTTCCTCTTGTCGTGATGCGGGCGGTAGGCGTGGCCGGAAAGCAACGCAATGAAAGCATTTGGCGATTCAACGGCGGTTTCCAGAAGATTTTTGGACATCAATGCGACAAAGAGGGCGCAGGAGCGGGCCTGGCAGTTGAGGGAGCGTTCGGGATTGAATTCGATGTCGGTAAAGCCGGCGAAGCCATGGAGGATTTTAAGCCACTCGCGATGCGGGTAGATGGCGTTGACATAGAGCCAATCGTAGAAGACGGTTTTGGGCTGGAGCGGGAAGGAGAGGTTTTCAAACTTGAAGCCGATGAGGGGACCGGAAGTGGAAAGGCGCGGATCGCGCTTGGCGGACTTCGGGTCGGTGGAAAACAGGTCGGTGAAGGGTCCGCCACGCTCAAAAACCTTGCTGCCTTGAAAAGCGCATTCCAGGGGGATATCGCCCGATTGACTGGTATGGACTTTCAAATGGAAGGCGCTGAGGTGGCGGCCTACTTTCCTGTCCGACTTCGTGGAAATTTCAAGGAGGGGAGCATAGCCAGCGGCGGCGGCCGCCGCGTGCAGCGCCTTGATATTCTTTTTTTTCTGGACCGCCGAAAAGCCGGGATTCCATACGATGGGGAGAGAGATTTCCCTGACCATTTCCGGTTCGGAAGGAGCGGGAACGAAGATGGGGCGTTCAGCCATGGGGGAGATTTCGAATCAGATTCAGCGGTATATGTCCTGGCACGAGAATCTCATATTTTTCGGCTTGCTGTAATCTTTTTCGGATTTCCTCACTCCACTTTGGTCGATCATATAGTACCTCGAAATCAATGAGCCCTCTAGCCTCTTCCATAGTGTGAGGGCGGACGCCCGATTTATTGGCCACGTCCGGGGTGAACTTGACGTCATTCCAGTGAAGCACCTCCGGGTCAATCTCAAGGTAAATCGGGTCTTTTATGCGGCCCTCCTTGCGGGCCCGGAACTCCATCGGATGATTAGGCCGAAAACAGAGGTGCACGTAGTTGTCCATGCCCTTCATGGCATCGGCGTCGTGGCTCCATTCATTGCCGCCTGGGGCTGGAACAGCTATGCCCATTGCCGCCATGTGAGCCAAAGGGTAGAGCCCGCCATGCTCGCGGATTAGCGGCAAGTTCCGGCGATCGGTGAAATGGTATAGAACAGTGATCTGACCGAGAGGGTCAGCGGGAGACATAATTTTCACCTTCAGGAAGATCGCTCCTGAATCGTCGCGGAAGCGGAGATCAGGAAAGTTCCATCTCGCCTTATTTGGGAACGCTGAAGATGGCAAGGCGTTTCTTGCCAAAGTTGATAGTCTCGAGTAGGGTACCAACGAAGACTCGCTTGCGACCCTTCGCGGTTACGAGCCTCCAACCCTTTCCCCTCGTCATTCTCTCTCCCTTCTTCGCTTTGTCACCATGGATCGTTATTCCACCGGCCATCATGCCCTCCTTGCCCCAAATTTAGCTGAACGCGACACGCCTTGCGGATTGCACGTTACACGGCATGGACGTATTCAGTCAACAACTGATTCAGCTTACGGCAGAGCGCCCCTGGTTCTCGGCAATCTTTGTGCTACCGGGATTTCGTCGCCGCCGCCCTCACCGGCCAGTCCGAAGGTTTTCAGACCGCCGCCGGCATCCATCACTCCCTCAGCGAGCTTTACCGCAACCTCGCCGACAACAAAACTCGCCGCGCCGCGCCACCGTTCCCGGCTGCTTCCTGGGACTGGTAGGGGCACGGCATGCCGTGCCCCTACGCGGAAAGGCAAGATACAGCCTCGCCTATATCAGCAACCTCCTCCTCCGCACCCTCCCGGCCATCGAGATGGAGCGCGATCCGGGCGCCGGACCGCACGACAGTTCACCTCGGTCGTATCGAGGCGGCCCCAACATTGTTTTGGATCTTCCCCGGCCGCGCGAGGGCGACGGCCCGCAGCCTGCCTCGCTGCATAGAGTGGCGGTGACAGGGGAATCCGCATGATTGCGGTCGCATTTATAGCCCGAGGAAAGAGGAAGAAAAATCCGCACAGCCGGAGAGAAGCGAAGAGAGATCCCTCCACTGCGGTCGGGATGACAGCAAGAGAAAAAAGAGCGGCCTTAAAAGGCCGCCCCTACATAAGAAGAAGGAAGAGCTCGCCTTCAAGAGGAGAAAGCCGCACTCGGCGCGGCGAGCGTTAACCGCTGGCGTAGCCGAAGCGGGCGAGGCGGCGGCCGGATTCGGCGAAGCCTTCCTCTCTGAGGGCATGGACGCCGCCGCCGTCGCACCAGCGATTGTAGAAATTAAAGAGGCTGCAGACGGTGATGGCGTCGTAAATGGCTTCGTCGGACCAGCCGGCGGTCTTGAGTGTTTCGACGTCCTGACGGCCGACGTCGTGGGGATGCAGAGTGAGTTTCTGGACGAAGACCAGGAGGGTCTTTTCCGGATCGGGCAGGGCGGAAGAAGCGAAGTCGCGCAGAACCGCGTCCACCAGTTTCTTGTCGCCGAGGAGTTCCGCCGCACCGGCGGAATGGGTGCCGGTTCAAAACGGGCACTGGTTGCGGCTGGAGGTGAATGCGGCAATCAATTCGCGCAGGCCGGGAGAGAGGGGCGAAGGGCCGCGGAGGACTTCCTGGGTATAACGCGCGAGATGATTGGTGGCCGCGGATTTGAAGGCGAACATGTGAAAAATTTGCGGCACGGCTTGGCCGGATTCGCGCATCTTTGCGATGGCCTCCGCCCGGGCGCCGCTCCCCAGCGCTTTTTCCACGTCTTTCAGGTACATGGGTTCCATGGGACCTCCGAAGTATCGCCGTTGCGCGGGACGGCCGCGCTGACCGATGCGGCGATAAAGGTATCACAACATCCGGAAAAATATTCATTCCCGGCAGAGCATCGTGGAAAGAGAGCGGAACGGGCACGGCATGCCGTGCCCCTACGGGTGAGCTTGCGAGAAAAGCGGGCCTGGGTTGTGATTTGTGGGCGGCGAAGGAAACGTGCTTGAATAGAAGCTGCGGGGGATTCCGCCGCATTCCACACCATAGGGAAAAATTTGGGCGCGAGGGGCGATGAGTTATTTCGTGAAGGAGATTTATTACACGCTGCAAGGGGAAGGATTCCATGCGGGGAGGGCGGCGGTTTTTTGCCGGTTCGCGGGATGCAATCTGTGGAGCGGGCGGGAAGAAGACCGGGCCGGCGCGGTGTGCCAATTTTGCGATACGGAGTTTGTGGGGACGGATGGCGACGACGGCGGAGTGTTTGCCGACGGGGAGAGTCTGGCTGCGGCACTGGATGCGCACTGGCCAGCATCCGCGGCGCTAGACGAGAAATGGGGCGCAGGCGCATCGGTGGCCCGTGGCGGGGAGAAATTCGTGGTATGCACGGGCGGCGAGCCGCTGCTGCAGATGGATGCGGAGTTGATCGAGGCGCTGCACCAGCGGGGATTTGCGGTTGGGGTAGAGACGAATGGGACGGTGATGCCGCCGGCGGGGATTGACTGGCTGTGCGTGAGTCCGAAGGCGGGGGCGGAGCTGCTGGTGCGGGCGGGGCAGGAGTTGAAGCTGGTGGTTCCGCAGGAGGGGATGAGGCCGGAGGAGTTCTTGGGGATGGAGTTTGCCAATTTTTTCATGCAGCCGATGGATGGGCCGGAATTACAGAAAAACATTCGGGCGGCGATTGAGTATTGTCTCGCGAATCCGCGGTGGCGGCTGAGTTTGCAATTGCACAAGATTGCGGGGATTCGATAGGGGCGGGGAGAAAGATAGGGAGAAAGAGGAAGAAGGAAGAGAAAACCCTCAGAGAGAAGCGAAGAGAGATCCCTCCGCTGCGGTCGGGATGACAGCAAGAGAAGAGAAGCGGCCCTAAAGGGCCGCCCCTACACAAGCAAATCCAGGCAAAGCGAGGCAAAGCAAGACGAATGCGTGCCCGTACGGTGCGGGTCAGGCGGGGGCGTTTTCGGGTTGGAGGAGATGGCTGGGTACGGGGCGGAGGTCCCAGACGATGTGCAGCCAGGACATGATTTTCAGGACGTAGAAGGTGATATCCACTTCCCACCAGAAGAAGCCCTGGCGGGTGGAGGCCATGTAGTGGTGGTGATTGTTGTGCCAGCCTTCGCCGAGAGTGACCAGGGCGAGGAGGGGATTGTTGCGGCTGGTATCGGTGGTGGCGTAGCGGCGCCAGCCGAAGACGTGGGAGAGCGAATTGATGGTGAAGGTGCCGTGCCAGAGCATGACGGTGCTGAGGCAGAAGCCCCAGAGGAGCAGCGGCAGACCGCCAACGAGGAAGAGGGTCACGGCCAGGACCACGGGCGGGACCATGTGGTACTTGTTGAGCCAGCGCAGTTCGGGATATTTGGCGAAGTCGCCGATGTAGTCGAAGCGGGTCTCGTTGTACTTGTCGGAGATGAACCAGCCGACGTGGGACCAGAAGAAGCCGGAGCGGGAGGGGGAGTGGAGGTCTTCTTCGGTATCCGAAAAGCGATGGTGATGGCGGTGATGAGCGGCCCACCAGAGAACGCCCTTCTGGCTGGAAGACATGGCCAGGAAGGCCATGACAAACTGAAAAACGCGGCTGGTCTTGAAGGTGCGATGGGAGAAATAGCGATGGTAGCCGGCGGTGACGAAGAACATGCGGGCGTAATAGAGGGCCAGGCAGGCGACGGGATACCACCAGTGAAAGCGGGTGAAGAAGACGCCGAACGCGGCGAGATGCACCAGCAAAAAGGGCAGGGTGTAGATGATGGAGATGCGCGAGCCATTCGGCAGGCGGATAGATAGAGCTTTGGATGCCACCGGCGATTTCCTTTGCGCCTCCCGAGTACTCCGTGAAGAGGAGGGGACGGTTGATGAATTGCGGTTATCGCGGGCGCGAAACCTGCCGGTGACGGCGCCACGAATACGCAAAACCAGTTTACGCGGTGGCGCAGAGCGGGTCAAGGCGCGGCGAAGGCAGTGTGTCGTGAGCGCAACGTGAATGCGGGGCGCGGATGTGCTATCGTCACGGGTGGCGCGGAATTTTTTGCGCGCGCGGGCCGCGGGCAGGGTGCGGCGAAAGGTGAGCACAGCGATGGCGGAGCGACCGGTACTGGTTGGACTGATTCCCCAGGCGGTGGTACTGGATCCGGGGGATCAGATTTCCTGGATTTCCGACGCGGGAACGCTGCGCGTGGAGTTCGACGCGAACCGCTGCCCGTTTTCCTCGAACGTGTTTCAGGCGCCCATGGGCATGCGCCTGCTGAGCGGCCCGCCGCGGCCGGGCGTCAAGGGCGGAACGTTCAAGTACCGGCTGTGGCTGAACGATCAGATGATCGGCCAGGGCGAAGTGATCCTCCGCGAGAAGTAAAATCCCCACGGCGAAAGAAGTGAAGTGAAGAGAGCGCCCCTGTTGCGCAGGGGTGTGTCCGTGCGGGCGGGCGCGGAGCAGCGGGCGGAAGAATCAGCGGCTGGCGGCCATACTGCGGGGGCTTTCCACGGACTCGGCCAGGTCGCGGCGGACGGGGCCCAGGAGGAAGGCGGGCGCGGGGCGTTCCGGAGCGATGGTAAGGATGGCGCACTTGCGGGGAAATTCGGAGCGAAGGTCGAGTTTGAGACCGGCTTCGCGGAGAAATTCGGCGGAAAAGCCCATGTCCTCGGCGCGGTCCACTCCCCAGAACCAGAGTTTTTCCTCGTGGCGCTGAAGGAAATCGAAAGCTTCCTCGAGTTTCTTCATGGAACGGTCAAAGGAGGAGGCCAGGAAGAACGTGGACAGGGTCCAGGCATGGCGGGGGTAGCGCACGCGGATGCGCACACAATACTTGCCGGCCTGATTGCGGTCGATGCTGCAGCGGTATTCATTGCGTGCGGCCATGGGACGATTGCTCACCGAAGAACGACGCGCCGGGCTGGTTTTCCACAAGGCCTTGTTCGAACCGGCCGCGTGTGACCCGGAGCGTCCCCGAGATTTCCACATAAAGACCCTCCTCGTGGCGAAGAGCAAGTCTGGGGAGTGCTGGGAGACCGGGGTTGAGGTCCAGCCCGTGGGCATGATCCTGCAAGCAGCGGAATCCAGGGGACCCTAATAGGGTAGCCGTAGAGACGGGGAATGGCAAGAGGGCCGTTAAAATTACATAATAGCTTATGTTTCAGCAGGTTACGAGGTTATGAGCGGCCGAATTCCTTGAGCCGCTCGGGCATGAGCTTGACCTTGCCCTCTTTCTTCAGGCGCTCTTCGAGGGAGGTCTGAAAGGCCTCAAAGGAGAGATCACGCTTGGTTTTGAGGACGGCTTCGATCAATTCGCCGCGTTGCTTCATGAAATCATCGGGATTGGGTTCGATTTTGGCCTTGAGCTGATAGACGAGCCAGTTAGCGCCGAGCGAGAGGGGGGCGCCGGTGTCGCCGGCTTTGAGAGAAAAGGCCGGGGCCAGCTGGCGTCCGCTGGCAACATCGGGCAGGGAGTCCTTGCGGGAGAAGGGGTCGCTCGATTTGGCGGTGAGGCCCAGTGCTTTGCAGGCGGAATCGAATTTTTCGCCGGACTGGAGGCGGCGGACGAGATCATCGGCCTTGGAACGGGCGGCGGCGGCGGCGAGAGAGCGCTTGAGGTCCTGCACCACGCGGTCGCGGACTTCCTCGATCGCGCCCTGGTGCGCGGGGCGGATATCCTTAACGGAGAGAACCACATAGCCGCGGTCGGTGCGGATGGGTATGCTTAACTCCCCCTGGTGCAGGCGGAAGATGGCTTCCTGAATCTCCGGGGAGTTGCCAAATTCAAGAGTGGGCTCCTGGGCAGCGATGGGGCGGGAATCGGCGGCGGTGAGATGGAACTGCCGCGCCAGATCGTCAATGGAACCATGATTGGATTTGCGGATGGCGGCGGCGATCTGGTCGGCCTGGTCGGCGGCCTTCTGATCGGCCTTGCCGAGGAGGACCGGGGTGCGCAGGGAGTCCTTTACCTCTTCGAAGGATTTGGTGTGGGCCGTTTCCTTGTCCACGGCGCGGATGATATGGAAACCGAACTGGGTGCGCACGAGATCGGAAATGGCGCCCTTGGAGAGGCTGAAGGCGGCTTTTTCGAATTCCGGGACGGTCTGGCCCTGCTCGATCCAGCCGAGATCCCCGCCTTTATCCTTGGAGGTGTCTTCGGAATATTTTTTGGCGAGGTCTTCAAATTTGGCTTTGCCGCGGGCCAGTTTGAGGACTTCCCCGGCCTTCTTGCGAATTTCGGCGACTTCGGCGTCGGTCTTGCCGGCAGTGCGGAAGAGGATGTGCTCGGCGTGGACGCGATTGGGAACCTGATAGATCTGGATGCGGGACTGGTACAGGGATTTCAGTTCGTCGTCGCTGACCTGCACGCTCTGGCGAATCTGCTGGAGGTCGGCCAGGGCATAGCGCAGGACGCGGCGCTCGGGGACCAGATAGCCGGCCTTGTTCTTTTCGTAGGCGGCCTTGATGGCGGCCTCGTCGGGAAGGATCCTGGCTTCCAGATCGGCGGGGTTGATGGAGACATAGGCCAGCTGGATTTTCTCGTTGCGGTAGCGGAATTCGTCGAGCAGCTCGGTCTGGCTGGGAGTGACGCCGTCGGTGACCAGGCGGCGGAATTTTTCCTGCAGGAGCGCCTTGCGGACTTCCTCTTCGAATTCGCTTACGCCCATGCCGAAGCGCTGCTGGACTTCGGCGGCGTAGCGGTCCATGCCCACGAAAGCGCCGCCGCTATAGGCGGTGGGAAGAAAGAGGCGGATGCGTTCGGCGCGCTCTTCGTCGGTGACGCGGATGCCCAGGCGGCGGGCTTCGAGTTCCAGTTCCTTCTGAAAGACCATCTGCTTGAGCAGTTGCTGGGCGTAGAGGGCCTCGAGCTGCGGAGGGATCTGGTTCTGCGTGCGCGAGGAGATTTGATTGAGCTGCTGGCGCACGTCCTCGACGGAAATGGTCTGGTCGCCGATGCGCGCGAGGTCCCCGGAGGAGACGGCTCCCGAATCGGTCCCCTGCGGGACAAGATAGAGAAGCATGCTGACGGCAATCATGCCGACAAAGACGCCAATCAGAACGCGAACACCGAATTTTTTATTATCCAGAATACCAGCCATCAGCAGAGTCTCCCGTAAGCGCGAACGAACTACCGATTATAGGAGAGCCGGGGCAAGGGAACAACCGGAATCACCGGGAGGGGTGGCCGGGGCGGGAGGAGGGCCGGAGGGGGACGGGGCGATTGGCGGGGCGGCGGCGATGTTGCTTGATTGACCACGCGGAGAATAGGCGGTTGGACGCGCGGAAAACGCTGTGCTAAATTTTAGAATTGGCACAAAGGCTGGGCCAGGAACCGGTATGACACAGACACCCTACGACCCGAATCATCCGAAGATCCGTTCGGTCGAAGTCCAGTGGCACGCGGTAACCTACAAGACGGTCATCACGTACATCGCGCTGCTGGTGGTGATTGGGCTGGCCATTTCCTACGTCATTTCCCCGGGATTCTATGGGCGGCTCATCGACAAGGTGACGGAAAAAATCGGCGGAGGAGACGGCACGGACGCGGCCGTGACCTCGCAGACCCAGGCCAAGTTCGTGAACCTGGACGGGGCGGTGCAGATCAAGAAGGTGAATTCGACGCAGTGGGTGGAAGCCGACTACCGCACGGCCCTGGACAAGGGCGATCAGATCAAGACCTCTTCGGACGGGGCGGCGCGCATCGCCTTCGCCGACGGAACCACGTACACGGTGAAATCGGGTTCCTTCATCACCGTGGAAGAAAACAACATGAGCCAGTCGCGGGAGACCACCTCGGGAATCCGCATCAATTTGGGGCAAGTGGACCTGACCACGGGGGGCGGAGCGGCGAGCAATCTGCAGGCCAAGGTTTCCATCGAGGACACCACCACGCAGGTGCATTCGAATTCGAGCGTGACCGCGAAAAACGATCCCACCAAGAACGAACATGAAGTGGTCTTGAAGTCCGGCGCGGCGGAAATCACGCGCGGACAGGAACGCGTGGAACTGCTGCCCTATGAGAAAGTGAGCTTCGCCACGGGCGGGCCCATGCAGAAATCCAATATTCTGGCGCCGCCGGAACTCTCCCTCCCGCTCACGCTGCAGAGCCTGATCGTAAGCGATCCCAAGGAAGCCACGGTGCATTTCGAATGGAAGCCCGTGCCGGACGCCACGCTCTATACCTTGCGGGTGAGCACGACTTCGATGTTTGCCAACCCCGTGGCGGAGAGAAAGGTAACGGGAACCAGCGCCGAGGTCAGCGGACTGGATGCCGGAGAATATTTCTGGAACGTGACGGCCATGGACGCGAAGAAGAGGGTGAGCGAGCCCAGCGATCCCTTCAAATTCACTTTGGTGGCCCAGAGCAAGACGCAGGACATGCTGCTGGAGGTCGAGGGGACGCAATTGCACGGGCGCATGGTGGAGATCATCGGACGCACCGAGCCGGGGGCGTCGCTGATCATCAACGGGCAGCCGGTTTCGAATATCGGGCCGGACGGAAAGTTCCAGCATTTCACGGAGCAATTGCAGCCCGGGCAGCAGACGATCGTGATCACGGGACAGAATCGCCGGGGGGGCACGGTCATTCAGCGGGTGCCCATCGTCATTCCGAAGTAAAGGCCGAAGCGTAATCAGGATCGCGCCGGTCAGATGCCCGCGGAGCGGGAGCGGGCGGCGGAGGCTTTGTCCTCCGCGGGGAGCAGGGGGAGCATGAACATCAGCGGATACAATTTGCGTTCGATTTTCAGTCTGTTTTCATCGGACCTAGCGATCGATCTGGGCACGGCCAACACGCTGGTGTATGCGAGCGGCAAGGGCATCGTGGTGAACGAACCGTCCATCGTGGCCATCAACAAGACCAACGGCGAAGTGGTGGCGGTGGGCCGCGAAGCCAAGGAGATGCTGGGGCGGACGCCGGGCAACGTGGTGGCCATCAAGCCGATGAAGGACGGAGTGATCGCCGACTTCAAGGTCACCGAGAAGATGCTCACCTATTTCATTCAGAAGGCGCACAACCGGCGCGTGCTGGTGCATCCGCGCATCGTCATCGGGGTGCCCAGCGAAATCACCCCGGTGGAAAAGCGCGCGGTGCAGGACTCGGCCTACCGGGCGCGGGCCAGCGAAGTCTTCCTGGTGGAACAGGCCATGGCCGCGGCCATCGGCGCGGGACTGCCGATTGAGGAGCCTTCCGGCAACATGGTGGTGGACATCGGCGGGGGCACCACGGACATCGCGGTGATTTCCATGAGCGGGATCGTCTATTCGCGCTCGGTGCGCGTGGCCGGCAACGAAATGGACGAAGCGGTGATGCAGTACCTCAAGCGCAAATACAACATGCTGGTGGGGGAACGCACCGCCGAACAGATCAAGATGGAGATCGGCTCGGCCTATCCGCTGGAAAAGCCGCTGACCATGGAAGTGAAGGGGCGCAACCTGATCGAAGGCGTGCCGCGCACGGTGACCATAGACGACAGCGAAATCCGCGAAGCCCTGAGCGAATGCGTGGCCACGATTCTGAATGCCATCCGCGTGGCCCTCGAACGCACTCCGCCGGAACTTTCCGCGGACATCAGCGACCGCGGAATCGTGCTGACCGGCGGCGGCGCGCTGCTGAAGAATCTGGACAAGCGCATCCGCGAGGAGACCGGGCTGCCGGTATCCATCGCCGACGATCCGCTGGCCTCGGTGGTGCTGGGCACGGGAAAAATGCTCAGCGATTTCCGGCTGCTGCGGCAAGTGTGCATCGATTAGACCGGGAAAGCGTTTCGCGTTTCGACTCACAGGCAACTATGGCCGCCATTCCATCCCGTCACCGGTCCCTGGTTCTGCTCGCGGTGGTCGTCGCCGCGCAGATTCTGCTGCTGGCCGTGCAGATTCGCGAACGGCACGGGCGGCTGATCCGCGTCTGGGCGATCACGGCGCTGGCCCCCTTCGAGCGGGCCGGCGGCTGGGGCATGGACCATGTGCGGGGCACCTGGAAGAGCTATTTCGCGCTGCGCCAGGCGGCCCGGGAAAACGAGGAGTTGCGGCGGGAGCGCGACAACCTCAAACTGCAGATTAATTTCCTGCGCAGCCGCGCGGCCGATGCCGAGCGCCTGGGCGCCCTGGTGAATTTCCGGCAGGAGCGCAGCGAGATTCCGCTGCTGCCCGCGCGGGTCATCAGCACCAGCGCGGATTCCTCGAGCCAGACCGTGTTTATTGACCGCGGCGAAAAAGACGGGGTGCGCGCGGACATGGGCGTGATCACGCCGGACGGCGTGGCCGGAAAAGTGATTGCCGCCTACCCGCACATCTCCCAGGTGCTGCTGATTACGGACAAGGAAAGCGGCGTGGGCGCGATGGTGGAGGAATCGCGGCTGCTCAGCCCGGCGAGCGGCACGGGCGGCCCGCTGCTTGCGCTGAAGTACATCGCCGAGGATGAAAAAGTCAAAGCGGGCGAGCACATCGTCACCAGCGGAATGGACCGCATCTTTCCCAAGGATTTTCCGGTGGGCACGGTGCTGGACGTGCAGCCGGGGACACCCTTCTTGCAGATAAACATCCAGCCCGCGGCCCGCCTGAACCACCTGGAAGAGGTCATTGTGCTGCTCTCGCTCTCTTCGCTGGACATCAAGAAAGAGATTCCCGCGCCCGCGGCTCCGGCGACTCCGCTCAAGAAGCCCGCGAAATCGGAGAAGCCATGACGGAGAACTACAACAGCATCCGGCTGCAGGGCGAAACGCACATCGAGGTGCACCATTTTCATTCCGGCGCGGTGGTCTTCGCGGGCATTACCGCGCTGGTGGTCCAGGCGCTGCTGCCGGTGTATATCCCCGCGGCGGCGATCGTCGATCTGCCCCTGATGGTGACGCTTTATTTCGGGCTGAGCCGGCGCAACCCCTCGACCGGGCTGCTGCTGGGCACCACGATGGGGCTGCTGCAGGACAGCCTGAGCAAGACGCCCATCGGGCTCTACGGAATCGCCAAGACGCTGGTGGGCTTTCTGGCGTCGTCGATCGGCGGGCGAATTGACACGGAGCATCCGGTCAGCCGCTTCGCCCTGACGGTATTTTTCTTCGGACTGCACCAGGGAACCATCGTGCTGATCAAGCGAGCGCTGCTGGCGCAGCCGGAGGCGTGGTTCAGCGTGCAGTTTGCCATCGCCGCGGGGGTGAACGGCGCGGTGGCCGTGGGGTTGTTTTTCCTGATGGATCGGCTGCGGAGAAACGCGTAACCGAACGCGAAAAGAATCTCAGATTCAAGCAGGTGTTGCAGGCATCTTAAGTTGAGATCCTTCGGCTGCGCCTCAGGATGACTGGCTTGATGCGATTTTTCCGTAGCCAGCTAATACCCTGGATGGACATAGCGGTATTTTCCGGTTCTCATGCGCTCTACTATATCGACCGGCGCTACCACTACCCCAATTTCTGCTCTTTGGTGTTCCCCCCCCAGTTTCCCGACATACTTCTGTTCTTCGTTCACTTTCCAGATAAGCCAGTTATAGGAAGTTCCCAAGCCGCTTCCGTAGTCCTGACTATCTCTAAACAAAACGTCCAGCTTGCCCGAAAAAGGGACTTTCCCGGCCTTTTCCCAAAGGCTCATCTTGATGCCCCACTTGATTACGACATGAGCATAAAAATCCACTTCGTCTGCGACAACCTCCTGCAAATCAGGTTTGGCATCGGCCGGATATCTTTTCCTGAATGTTCTGATCACAGAACTGTTTAACATCGTCAGATCATTGGCAATATACTGAAAATATTTCTTACCGTTGCCGTCGAGCTGAGCCATGAAGACATCGCCAATTTTCGTTATGACCCTCGCCATAATCAGATCACTCCCCAGCCGTCCTGCAATTTGCGTGCAATTACAATGATTATACTCACGAGTTGCCATCTTTCTTGCTCGATCCTGCAAAGGAGGGCGGGGGCAGGTTTTAGAAATAAATAGAACTTCTAGCTGGAAAGCAGGAACGCTTTGAAGTCGTCGTAGCGGGAGGAGATGGGCAGGGAGAGCTTGGGGCGTTCGAGGCAGGCGGCCAGGCGCGCGGGGAGCTGCGGAGCGGAGCCGATGGCGCGGGTGACGACTTCGGCGAATTTGGCGGGATGGGCGGTGGCCAGGACGAGGCCCTGCGCGGGCTCGGGAAAGGCGCGGCGGTAGGCTTCCCAGCCGAGCACGCCGACGGCGGTGTGCGGGTCGGAGACGTAGCCGAAGCGCTCGTGCAGAGATTTCATCATGCCCAGGGTTTCTTCGTCGGTGGCGCCGTGGCCCCAGATTTCCCGCTGCACGAGATCGAGGCGGTTGCGGCAGAGGTCCAGCAAGCGCGGAAAATTATTGGGATTGCCGACGTCCATGGCGTTGGAAAGCGTGGCCACGGAGGTGCGCGGATGAAAAACGCCGGTGCGCAGATATTCCGGCACGACGTCGTTGGCATTGGTGGCGGCGATGAAGCGGGCCACGGGCATGCCGATGCGCTTGGAGAAAAGTCCCGCGGTGAGATTGCCGAAATTCCCGCTGGGAACGGAGATGACCAGCGGCGTGGTGGTTTCCGGGAGAAGGCGATAGGCGGCCACGTGATAGAAAATTTGCGGGAGCAGGCGGCCGACGTTGATGGAATTGGCGGAGGTGAGGTTGAGGCGCTGGTTGAGGTCGTCGTCGGAAAAGGCCTGCTTGGCCAGGCGCTGGCAATCGTCGAAGGAGCCGGAGACTTCGAGAGCGGTGACGTTTTCGCCGAGGGTGGTGAACTGTTTTTCCTGGGCCAGGCTGATGCGCCCGGAAGGATAGAGGATGATGACGCGAATGCCCGGCACGCCCAGAAAGCCGTGGGCCACGGCGCTGCCGGTATCGCCGGAGGTGGCCACCACGACGGTGAGCGGGCGGGTCTCCTCGCGCACGAAATAGCCCATGAGGCGGGCCAGAAAACGCGCGCCAAAATCCTTGAAGGCCAGGGTGGGGCCATGGAAAAGTTCGAGGATGTGCAGACCCGGCGAAAGCGAAACGAGCTTGAGGGGAAAATTGATGGTTTCGCTGACGATCTGCCAGAGCGCCTCTTCCGGCACGGCCGGTCCGGCGAAGGGTTTTACGACGCGGAAGCACACTTCGGTGAAGGGCAGCTTGCGGAACTCATCGAGTTCTTCGGGCGAATGGCGGGCGATCTCCACGGGCATATACAGTCCGCCATCGGGAGCCAGGCCGCGCAGCACGGCGCCGCGCAGGGAGGTCAGCGGGGCTTTTCCGGCGGTGCTTTTGTATCTCATCGTTTGTATCTCATCAAGTGGAGGAGTCTCCCGCGAGGGCGCGCTGAATTTTTTCAAGAAAATCCGCGGCGGTGAGCGAGGGCTCGCGCAGCCCGGCCAGCGGAATCGTGCAATGGGCCAGCGCCTCGTAGCTTTGCCGCCGCGCGGCAATCAGCGCGGGGTAGCAGCGGGCCACGGTTTCATGCGGAGTTTCTCCGGGGCGCGGCTGGAAGGCTCCGCGCCAGAGCACCGGCTTGGGGTCGGCGAGGTAGCGTTCGATCAGCAACTGGCGCTCCTGCTCGGAAGCCGCCAGGTAGACCACGGTCATCTGCCGGCGGAGGCGCAGCAGGAGGTGATTGCCGGCATGGATGACGCTGCCGGTGGTGTCCAGCACGAGCGGCTTTTGCGCATCGCGGGACAAATCCTCGAGGACTTCGCCCAGCACGGCGATCTCTTCGTGCAGGTACTGCGCTTCCCGCTCGGCGTAGTGCGCGCTGTCCGGCCAGCCCATCCACGCGGCCACGCCGCCAATGCCCTGATAACCGCCGGCGGCCAGCAGGGGCTGAAGGCGCTGCTCGATCCGGTCGTCGCAGCACACCGCGGGGCTGCCTTGCGCGGCCAGCTTGCGCGTCCAGAAGGATTTTCCGGCGCCGGACATGCCGATCAGGGCCAGCCTGAGTGGTGTGTTCAAGGTGTTCGCCATCGCGCAGCAGTGAATTTCTAAAGATAACACGACTCGGCGGCCCGCGCTTGCTCCCCTGCCGGGAAAGAACCTGTCCGCGCAGGCAGCTTGCGCCGGGCCAGTTCCGATGTTACGTTTGAAAAAGCTTTCGCCGGCGCGCAGCGAGCGCCCGGAAGCTCCGCCAAGCGGCGCGGAGCGGCGAAACGAGCAGTGGCGCGAACAGGCCTCCGAGGCGCGGAGGGCGCAGCGCTCCCCCGGCAGGACCGGGGAAGCCGCGCGGGGTTTAAAAAGAGTGTCGTACTGGTTCCGCAATGAAAACCGGCTTCCCCAGGGGCGGCTCTCGGCCGTCTCCTACATCAGCGCGGTGATGGTTGGGCTGCTGCTGCTGGGATTCTGGAAGCTGCAGGTCATCGACTCCGACAAATATAAACTCATGGCCGAGCGCAATCGGGAGCGCAATATCGCCATCATCGCCCCGCGCGGGCGCATGCTGGACCGCGACGGCCGCGTCCTGGTGGACAATTATCCCTCCTTCAGCGTCCTGCTGCTGCGCGACGACCCCGCCGCCGTTACCAAGGCCCTGCCCTACATCGCCCGCGGCCTGAATGTTTCGCTCGAGGACCTGCGCGAGCAGATGAACACGTCGAAGGGACTGCCGCGCTT
This sequence comes from Terriglobia bacterium, assembly GCA_041500985.1. Classification (GTDB taxonomy): domain Bacteria; phylum Acidobacteriota; class Terriglobia; order Acidiferrales; family UBA7541; genus Acidiferrum. Next base: position 24,148 of record JBGQNE010000007.1, read on the forward strand.
CCAGCCCATCGTGATCAAGCCGGACGCCACGAAGGCGGACATCGCATTTATTGAAGCGCACCGCCAGGAAATTCCCGTTCTGGAATTGCTCATGATGTACCGCCGCCGGTATCAGCCCGGCGGATTCATGGCCCACGCCAGCGGGTATGTCGGCGAAGTGAGCGAAAAGCAGATCGAGCAGAGCGATAACAAGCAGCGCGCCGGCGACGTGGTGGGCAAAACCGGACTGGAGCGGCAGTACAACGAACGTCTGATGGGCACGGACGGACAGCGGCGCGTGATCGTCAACAATCTGGGCAAGGAAGTCTCCCGGCTTTCGCAGCAGGACCCCATCCCCGGCAAGGACATCAATCTGACCATCGATTACGATCTGCAGCTGGCCGCCGAGCAGGCCCTGCAGGACCGCAAAGGGTCCGTCGTGGCCCTGGACCCGCGCACCGGAGAGGTCCTGGCCATGGTCAGCCATCCCGCTCCCGACCCCAACGATTTTGCCACGCGGGTGCCCAAGGAAATCTGGCAGGCCCTCAATGAAAGCCCCGATCATCCGCTGCTGAACCGCGCGATTCAGGCGCAACTGGCGCCCGGTTCGGTCTTCAAGATCGCCATGGCCACGGCCATGCTCGAATCGAAAGCCATTCCCGCGAGCTTCACCGCCTACTGCCCGGGGTACGGCACCTTCTACGGGAGGATGTTCAAATGCCACACCTACGGGAAAGGCGGCCATGGCCTGGTGGACTTCCATAAGGCCATCGTGCAGTCCTGCGACGTCTTTTTCTATAACGTGGGGATGCGCCTGGGGATCGAAAAAATTTCCTATTACGCCAGCAAGCTGGGCCTGGGAAAGCGCACGGGAGTGGACCTGCCCAGCGAGGAGCCCGGCCTGGTGCCCTCCGAAGAGTGGACCGAGCGGGTTTTTCACCGCAAGTGGTATGCGGGGGAAACCATTTCCGTCTCCATCGGACAGGGGGCCATGACCACCACGCCCCTGCAACTGGCGCGCATGATCGGCGGGGTGGCCATGGGCGGAATCTTCAAGCAGCCGCACCTTCTCAAGGATGCCCCCAACCTGACCGAGGAGCGCTTTCCGCTGGCCGAGGACACCGTGGAAAAAGTGACCCAGGGAATGTATGGGGTGGTGAATGAAGGGGGAACGGCGGCGGGGTCCAAGCTGGAGGGCATCGAGTTTTCCGGGAAATCGGGCAGCGCCCAGGTGATCGGCTATGACACGCGCGACAAGTATAACAAGCGCAAGGAATTCAAGGACAACGCCTGGTTTGTGGGCTATGCGCCGCGGCGCAATCCCGAAATCGTGGTCTCCGTGCTGGTGGAAGAGGGAGAGCACGGCGGAGCGGTGGGCGGGCCCATAGCGCGGGACGTGGTCAAGGCGTATTATGAGAAGAAGGCCAGGAAATCGGAAGGAATTCTGAAGGCCGGGGAGTTGCCGCCAAGTCCGGCCGGAGAAAAGCCCGCGGTGCAAGCCGGCGGGACGGCGGCGGCGCTCAATAAGACGGAAGAAAAGGCCGCGACTGCCGCCGGGCGTCCCGCCGGCGCAAGCGCGCCGCACTAGCGCCGCGAATGAGGAAGTGGGAATTGTTGAAGCATGCTGGATGACGACAAAACACGGGATTACGACTGGTGGCTGCTGACGCTGATCGTGGCCATTTGCACGATCGGGGTTCTGGAGATCTACTCGGCCACGCACGCCAGCGGACCCGTGGGGCTGCACATGAAGCAGTTGCGCTGGATCGGGCTGGGCGCGGTGATGATGTTCCTGGTCTCGCGCATTGACTACCACATCATACTGGACCAGGCGCCGGCTCTCTACATTTTCGGGGTCACCGCCCTGACTGCCGTGCTCTTTTTCGGGGAGAGGCGCTTCGGGGCCAAACGGTGGCTCTCCTTCCTGGGGCAAATTCTTCAGGTGTCAGAACTGGTAAAGTTGATTATAATCATTGTGCTGGCGCGCTTCTTCGCGGAAGTGCGCTCGGACCAGCTTTCCCTCGGGGATTTGATCAAAGCCGGGACGCTGGTCGGTGTGCCGCTGGGATTGATCCTGCTGCAGCCGGATTTGGGCACGGCCCTGGTGCTGATGCCCTTGCTGGTGGTCGGCGCGTTTCTGGCCGGATTGCAGTGGAAACATGCGGCGGCCATTGCGCTGATCGGGATTCTGATGCTGCCGGTAGGCTGGCATGTTTTGAAGCCCTACCAAAAGGAACGGATCACCGCCTTCCTCAGCCCGGAAGACGACCCCAAGGGGTCGGGCTATCAGTTGCTGCAATCGAAGATTGCGGTTGGTTCGGGCGGATTCAACGGCAAGGGATTCGGCAACGGCAGCCAGAATCAACTGGGATTCGTTCCGGTGCGCTACTCGGATTTCATCCTGGCGGCGTGGGCGGAAGAACAGGGCTTTCGAGGCGTGGTCCTGGCATTAGGTTTGTATCTGGCGTTGCTGCTCCGTTTGGTGCAAAATGCCCAGCGGGCGAAGGATCGCGCGGGAATGTTTTTGGTCATGGGCGTGGCGGCGACGCTGGGGTTCCATGTTTTGGTGAATGTGGCCATGGTCATCGGCTATCTGCCGGTCACCGGCATCCCGTTGCCGCTGATGAGCTACGGGGGTTCGGCCACTTTGTTTGTATTTCTGGCGATGGGTTTGGTCATGAACGTCCGATTGCGCCGTTTCGTTAACTGAACGCGCCGCCAGTTCCGCCAGCCGCCAAAGGAGTATCCGAGCGGCGGCGGACAGGATTTTACGATTGAGGATTGCATCGCTCGCCGTGCAAACGGCAACCATCCAGCAAAGGGCCAACAGCGAACGCCGGGGAGCGCAACTTCTCCCGGTTTTCGAAAGGCCGGCTTCCCTTCCGGACGCCGGAGCCGTTGGTGTGCGCCCGGACCCCGGACCAACGGGGCGGGCCTCTGCCGGACCGCGCACCGCGGCGATGCCTCCTGAGGAGTTTTCATGTCAAAAGAACTGGTTATATCCGCACCCGCCCATGAACGGCGAGTCGCGATTCTGGAAGAAGGCCAACTCATAGAAATCTATATCGAGCGCGAAAAAGAGTTCGCGCTCGTCGGCAGCATCTACAAAGGACGCGTCAACCGCGTTCTGCCCGGCATGCAGTCCGCCTTCGTGGATATTGGCCTGGACGGCGACGCCTTCCTCTACGTCAGCGACGTTTTCGAAAACCTCGAGGAATATGAGCCTGGCCACGGCGTGGCCGATATTCATGCCGCTCCCGCGCACGCCCCGGCTCTGGCCGAAGGCGAAGCGGCGCCGGAAGGCGAAGCCGAAGCCGGCCCCGCGATCGAGACCGAGCGCCAGCCCGAAACCCCCGCGGAAGCGCCCTTCGTGCTGCCCGGGGAAGTCCTCAGCAAGGTGCAAGGCGCTGCGGCGCCCGCCGAGCGCGATGAGGACTCTCAGCCCCAGGAAAACTTTGGCAACCGCGAACAGCAGCCCCGGCGGGAATTCCAGCCCCGCGGCGAGGGCGGCTATAACCGCGGCGGCGATCGCGGAGGCCGTGGCGACCGCGGAGGCCGCGGCGGACGCGGTGGTGACCGCTTCGGCGGGCGCCGCCGGGGAAGCGGCGGCGGACGGCCGGGTGGCCGGGATCTGCCTCCTTCGAAATATGCGTCGCCCCAGGGGCCCCCACAAGGGTCCGGGCAAGGCTCCGGGCAGGCCCCCGGACAGGGCCGTGAACCGCGCGGGTTTGAGCCCCGCGGATTTGAACCTCGCAATTTCGAACAGCGCGGCGGCGAAATGCCGCGCCGTCCGGACGCTGCTCGTTTTGCGCCTCCCGCGCCTTCCTCGGGAGGCGAAGAGCCCATCCTTTTGCCCGGCGAATCCCTGGCCAAGTACCGCGGACGCCCCGCCACCATGCTGCCTCCCGACGAACCCGAGCGCGAGACGCCCGCAGCCCGCGAAGAAGGTGTGGAAACCATGGAAGCGGCGGCCCCGGCCGTGGCTCCCGCGGCCAACGAAGGGCCCAGCCTGGCCCAGCGCATCCGCCGTGGCCTGCCCAGCTGGCTGCTGGCTCAGAGCGAACCGGAGACCCCGGCCGACGCCGCTCCGGCGCAGGAGGAATCCAGCGCCCCGCAGGCAGCGCGGCCTGCGGCGCCCGCTCCCAGCGAACCCGAATTGAACGAGGATGACGTTACCGCTCTCTCCGACCGCCTGGCCGAAGCCCGCCATGAAGAAACCGGCGAGGAAGCCGAGGCCGACGCCGTCACCGGAAACGGAGCGCTCGAAGAGGAAGCCGAAGAGGAGGCCACCGAAGTTGCCGACGCCCTGGGCGAATCCATCCTGGACGCTCAGGAGGAAGAAGAACTGGCGGCCGAGGAAGCGCACGAGGAAGCCATCGCCGCGGCATCGGAAGAGGCCCACGGAGAAGAATCTCACCACGATGAGGCTCATGAAGAGCATCTTTCGGCGGAGGCTCCTGCGCACGCCGGCGAGCAAGCCCAACCGGCCGAGTTGGCTGCAGGCGAATTCCTGCTTCCCGGCGAAACCCGCTCGATTACCAGCCGCCCGCGGACGTTCGCTCCGCCGCCGGCCCGCTTCCCTTCCCGGCCCGAAGCTGCGCCGGAAGAAGGCCATCCGGAAGAGCGCCAGCCGGAAGACAACCAGTCCTACGTGGGCCAGCCGCGCGAAGACCGCGGCCCGCGCGATTCCGCGCGAGTCGGCGGCGATCCCCGCGCGCGCTTTCAGCGCCCGCAGCGCGGCGGACGCGACCGCGGACGCGGCGGACCGCGTCATGGACGGCGCGACCGCGGCGGACGTCCGCGTTTCGAACGCAGCGGAGGAGGACGCGGCCCGCAGGGACGCCCCGAAGGCGCGCATCGCCGCCCGCAACTGATCTCGGAAATGCTCAAGGCCGGGCAGGAAGTGGTCGTGCAAATCGCCAAGGAACCCCTGGGCAAAAAGGGCGCGCGCATCACCAGCCACATCGCTCTTCCCGGGCGCTTCCTGGTGTATATGCCCACCATTGACCACGTGGGCGTCTCCCGAAAAATTCCCTCGGCGGAAAACCGCTCGCGCCTGCGCCGTCTGGTGGGCGAAGCCAAGGGCAACTTCCCCGGAGGATTCATTGTGCGCACGGCGGCCGGCGAAGCCACCGATGAGGAAGTCCGCGCGGACATCGAGTTCCTGGGACAGACCTGGAGCAAAATCAAGAAGAACGGCGAAGAGCGCAAGGCTCCCGCGCTGCTGCACCGCGACCTCAACCTGGTTGAGCGCATTCTGCGCGACTACGTCAACGAGGAATACACCGCCATCTGGGTGGACAATGAAGAGGAGTACGGCAAGATCGTCGAGTTCGTCACCCGCTTCCAGCCCAAGATGGTCGGACGCGTCAAACTGTACTCCAAGGAAACCCCCATCTTCGAGGAGTTCGGCATTCAGCACGACCTGGACAAGGCTCTCCGTCCCAAGGTGTGGCTCAAGTCCGGCGGCTACATCGTCATCAACCACACCGAAGCGCTGGTGGCCATTGACGTGAACACCGGCAAATACGTGGGCAAGGGCTCGACGCGGCTCGAAGACACCATCGTCAAGACCAACCTGGAAGCGGTGAAGGAGATCGTGCGCCAGATCCGCCTGCGCGACCTCGGCGGCATCATCGTGGCCGACTTCATCGACATGGAAGAACGCCGCAACCGCGAAAAGGTTCTGGCGGCCCTGCAGCAGGCTCTCGATCAGGACAAGGCGCCCTCGAAGGCCCTGGGCTTCAACGAGTTCGGCCTGGTCTGCATCACCCGCAAGCGCACCAAACAGGCGCTCGAGCGCGTGCTCTGCCAGCCCTGCCAGTCCTGCTCCGGCTCCGGCATGGTCAAATCCATCCCCACGCTGTGCTACGAAATTCAGGCGGAAGCGCGCAAGATGGCCAAGGACCACGAAGAACCCAACCTCACCATCCGCGTGCACCCGGAAATCGCCAAGGCGCTGAAGACCCGCGAGGCCATGCTCATCGACGAACTCGAGCAGACTTCGCACAAGCACGTGATCATTCAGGCTGACGCAACGCTGCACTGGGAGCAGTACGATATCTACTAGTGGCTGGTGATTCGTGACTGGTGGCTCGTGAAAGAGTCCCGGTTACGGAGCCGGCAAGAAAAACATGACGCCCGGGCGCATCATCGGCCCGGGCGTTTTTTGTTCCGTCCTCTTCTCCCGGCCTGCGCCCCGTCCCTGCGTTTGCCTGTGCTATCATTTTGTTTTGGCGGAGCAGGCTTATTCCCGGAGAGCGAGCAGCCCATGAGCGCACGGATCCTGGACGGCAACAAGATCAAGGAGCAGATTTTCGCCGAGCTGACGGGCGACATTCGCACCCTGGCCGAACAGGGAGTGCAGCCCGGCCTGGCGGCCATTCTCGTGGGAGAAGACCCCGCTTCGCAGATTTATGTGAAGAGCAAGATCGCCGCCTGCGTGCACTTGGGGATGGCCAGCTGGATGCACACTCCCGCGGCCAGCGTGACCACCGAGGAACTCCTCCGCCTGGTGCAGCAGCTCAACGAGGACGATTCCGTGGACGGCATCCTCGTGCAGCTCCCTCTGCCTCCGCAGGTGGACAGCAAACGCATCCTGGAAGCCGTGGACCCCGCCAAGGACGTGGACGGATTTCATCCCGCCAACCTGGGCCGGCTGGTGAGCGGCCGCGCCGGACTGGTGGCCTGCACTCCCGCGGGCTGCATGGAAATTCTGCGGCGCAACGATATTAAGATCGAAGGCGCCAACGCCGTCGTGGTGGGCCGCAGCGACATCGTGGGCAAGCCCATGGCCCTGCTGCTGATGCACGCCAACGCCACCGTGACCATCTGCCATTCGAAGACGCGCGACCTGCCCGACGCCGTGCGCCGCGCGGACATCGTCGTCGCCGCCATGGGCCGCGCCGGCTACGTGCAGGCCGATTGGATCCGTCCCGGCGCCGCGGTGATTGACGTGGGCACCAACCGCATCACCAGCCTGGCCGAGGCCGAGCGGCTCTTTCGAAATTCTCCCGAGCGCATGGAAAAATTCCGCGCCAAGGGCCAGGCCCTGGTGGGCGACGTGCACCCCGACGCGATCAACGTGGCGGGCGCGCTCACGCCCGTGCCCGGCGGCGTGGGCCCCATGACCATCACCATGCTGATGAGCAACACGGTGCAGGCGGCGCGCGTTCGCCGCGGAGCAGGAATTTATGGCAACCCCCGAAACGCAGGAGCCGCGCAACCCGCCGGCGGCCGCTGACCAGCGCATGATCAAACTCGGGCTCACCGGCGGCATCGCCTGCGGCAAGAGCGTGGTCGCGGAAATTCTGCGCGGCCTGGGCTATCCCGTGCTGGACGCCGATTCGCTGGCGCACCATCTGATGGAGCCGGGCCAGCCGGCGCACCAGGAAGTGCTGCGGGAATTCGGCGAAGAGATCTCCAGCCCCAGCGGATGGATCAACCGCAAGCAACTGGGCGAAATCGTATTCGGCAACAGCGCGCGTCTGGCCAAGCTGAACAGCATCGTGCACCCGCGCGTGGCCGAAGCCATGCAGCAGCGCTTCGGCGACTGGGAGCGCGTGGGGCGCGAAATCGTTTTCGTGGAAGCGGCGCTGATCCTCGAAGCCGGATTCGACAAGCAGCTGGACGGCGTGGTGGTGGCCTGGTGCCGCCCGGACCAGCAACTGCAGCGCCTGCTGGCGCGCGGGCTGAGCGAGGACGAGGCCGTGCAGCGCATCGCCTCGCAACTGCCGCTGGAGAAGAAAAAGGCGCTGGCCAGCGAACTCATTGATTGTTCCGGCACGATGGAGGAGACGCAGCGGCAGGTCAAGGAAATGATCAAGCGCGTGCGGCTGCGGAAATTGCGCGGATGGGATAAGGAAAAGGCATCCGGCAAGGCTGGCAAGAAAACGCCTTCGCCGGCGTGAGTTTTTTCGCGGGGCGCGCAGGAGCGTCCCGCGCGATGCCGGTCAACGGCACGAAATACGAAAGATCGTGGAAGGAATCCGCCATGAATAAAGAACAGATGCAAAATCGGCTTCGCTGGACCGCGCTGGGATTGATGCTGGTGCTGGGCGTCTTTTACGCCGGATCGAAGTGGGGCCCGCGCCAGCCGGCCGCGGGCAACGTCGAGGCGCTGCCCCTGGCGGGCGGACCCGCCGCGGGAGCGGCGCGTGAACCTTTGCCGGGGCTGGCCCTGCCCGCCGGGCACGAAGTGGCCCTCACCGACGAGGAAGCCATCAACGTGCGCGTTTACCGGCAGGCCGCGCCGGCCGTCGCCAATATCCTCACCAAGGCCACGCAATACGATTTCTTCATGGACCCGGTGGCCGTCGAGGGCGCCGGCTCCGGCTTCCTGATTGACCCGCGCGGCTACGTCCTGACCAATTATCACGTGGTGCAGGGAGCGCAGACGATTGAAGTGGTGCTGGGCGACCGCTCGCGCTACGCCGCGAAATTCATTGGCGCGGACCAGCGCAACGACGTGGCCCTGGTGAAGATCGATCCCAAGGGCAAAACGCTGGCGGCGCTCACGCTGGGCGATTCCGGCGCATTGCAGGTCGGGCAGAAAGTGCTGGCCATCGGCAATCCCTTCGGCTTCCAGAGCACGCTGACGACCGGAGTGGTCAGCGCGCTGGGGCGCACGGTACAGACGAGCGAGACGACGTTTATCGACGAAGCCATTCAGACCGACGCTTCGATCAACCACGGAAATTCCGGCGGGCCGCTGCTGAATTCGCACGGCGAAGTCATCGGCATCAATTCGGCGATTTACACGCCTTCGGGAACGACCGCGGGAATCGGCTTCGCCATTCCCATCAATACCGCGCGGCAGATTGCGCAGGATTTGATTACCGAAGGGCGCGTGCACCGCGCGTACCTCGGCGTGGGCACGCTGCCCGTCGGCGGAGGACTGGCCGAGGCGCTGGATTTGCCGGTGAAGGAAGGTCTCTTGGTGGAATCGCTGGCGCGCGGCGGACCGGGCGAGCGCGCGGGAATTCACGGGGGCAACCGGCAGGTGGTCATCGGAATGCAGCGGCTGAATATCGGCGGCGACGTGATCGTGGCGCTGGACGGCAAACCGGCGGTGAATCAGCTGGACGTGAACGTGGCGCTGAACCGCAAGCGGCCGGGAGAGAAGATTACCGTGACGGTGTATCGCGGGGACAAGAAAATGGATATCGAGGTTACGCTCGGGGAGCGGCCGGGGAATTAGGGGAAGTTGGCAGTTAACAGTTGTCAGTTGTCAGTAAAAAGCAGGCGGCATTCCTGTGCCGGGGCGCGCCTTGCGCCATCCCATTGCCATTCCTGATTGTCACAGCATGCCGTGCCCGGGCAGAGGAGGCTAGCGGTTGAATTCGGCGCGGTGTTGGTCGCGTTGGGCTTCGGAGAGGGAGAACCAGGAGTCGGCGATGTCGCGGACGCGTTCGAGAGCGGCCTGCATTTCGGCTTGTTTGGCGGCCATGACTTCGGCGTTGGCGCCGGGGGGGACGTAGATGGGCGGGGCCAGGAGCAGGACGATGCGGGAGAAGGGTTTGGGGAGAAGAAAATGGTCCCAGGTGCGGAAAAAAGTTTTACCGCGTTCGATGCCGGCGTGGAGGGGGAGGATGGGGCAGCCGGAGCGGCGGGCGAGGAGGACGGGGCCGGGTTTGGCGACGTAGCGGGGGCCGCGGGGGCCGTCGATGGTGAAGGCGGAATCGCGGCCTTCGGCGAGGCGCTGGGCCATGACGGCGAGGCCGCGGAGGCCGCCGCGGGTGGAGCTGCCCTGGGCGGTGCCGTAGCCGAGCCATTCGACGACTTTGCGGGTCCATTGGCCGTCGAAGTGGACGGTGTTCATGACCACGATGCCGCGATGGCGGGCCCACCAGATGCAGGGCAGCATGACGCGGTGCCAGAAGGGAAAGATGCAGCGCTGGCGGGCGGCGTAGGCGCGTTCGGCGTGCTGCCAGCCGAGGACTTCGTAGCGCAGGGTGGGGCCCAGAAGGCGGATGACACTGTAGACGGCGGCGGCGATGAGGGGAATCTGCATGCGGCGGGAGAGAGGAAGGTCGGGCAGGCGGGTATCGAAATGCTTGCTGACCGGGGCGCTGGAGGGGGCGGCGGGAATGGGGGCGGGGACGGAGGCGGGAATGGCGGCGGAGGCGCTCTTGTTGGCGGCCTCGTGAGCAGCGGGAGCGCCGGGGGAGGCGGCTCCTGCGGGGGAGTCGGGGGTGGAAGGATTGGCCATCTGGGTATAGTATAGGCGAGCCGCCTGCCTTCCGCGCAGTCCCCTCTGCGGAACAGGGCGGCCCCCGATGCAGCAGCGGGGCCCCGGGGAACAAGCGGGGCGGGGCGCAGCGGATCGTACGATGGGGTTCTGCAGACAAAACGGATTTTCTTCGCCGGGCCGGCAAGGCCGCGGGCGCGGCTTCCTGCGGATGGCGGGAGTGGCGGCGTGCTGCGCGGGGCTGGGGATTGGCGCGGCGTACGCGGACCAGACGGCCGGCGAGGCGGTGGGAACGATCACCGGAGATTCCATCGTGGTGAGCGGGCCGATGACCGTGGAAACGGCGCGCGGGCGCGCGCGCACGATCCTGCACAACGGCAGCGACGTGCGGGTGAAGGCGGGAACGGCACGGATCGATCTGGTGGAAGGCGGGCAGGTGGCGGTGTGCGGGCCGGCGCATTTTTCGGTGCTGAAGTCGGCGGGAACGCTGATGCTGGCGATGGATACGGGAACCATTCGAATTCACGCCGGGGCGCGGCCGGCGATCACGGTGTACACGCCGCAGGTGCAGGCGCGGCCGGTTTCGATCGGCGGCGGGGAGATGGACGCGCTGATTGGAATGGACGCGGGAGGAATGGTGTATGCGCGGGCGGCGGCGGGAGCCATCCGCATGGAGCAGCAACTGACCGGGCAGTCGCTGGTGGTGCCGCAGGGCGGGGACGTGCAGATGACCAACGGGCAGATGGACATGCTGCACACGGGAGACACGCGCTTCGCCTGCGAGATTCAGGCGGCGAGGCCGGAAGCGGCGGAGATCAGCCTGATTGCGTCGGCGGAAGAGATGCGGGCAAAGAAGAATGTGTCCGCCCGGGAAAGCGCGCCGCAGGGCGAGCCGGTGTACGAGGTGTTCATGCCGCCGCTGGTGTTTAACGCCGGGGCGGCGGTGCAGCCGGAGCCGGATGCGCGGATGATCGTGCTGGTGCGGCGGGTGCGGGTGCGGCCGACGCTGATCTATCAGGGGCGGGTGGAAGGCGAAGCGGTGACGGAAACGGCCGAGGCGGCGCCAGCGCCGGTGGCCGCGCCGTCGGAGGCAGTAGCGGCTCCTCCCGCGCCAAAGGCTGCGCCGGCGCCGTCGTTTGCGGCGCGAGTGCGCGATTTTTGGCGGCGGCTGTGGTCGAGCAATTCGTAATTCCCTGCTGAACAATTCCCGCTGAAAACGAATTTTCCCCGCGAGAAAAACGACGGAGCCGGAATCACATGCCGTCGTAGCTGGGACCGCCGCCGCCTTCGGGAACTTTCCAGGTGATGACCTGGTAGGGGTCGGCGATGTCGCAGGTTTTGCAGTGGACGCAGTTGGCGGGGTTGATCTTCAGGCGGGTCTCGCCCTTTTCCTGGGCCATTTCGTAAACAGCAGCGGGGCAGAAATACTGGCAGGGGTTGCCGAATTCGGCGGCGCATTTTGTGGCGCAGATATTGGTATCGGCGACGACGAGGTGGCAGGGCTGGTCTTCGTCGTGGCGCGTGCCGGAGTGGTAGACGTCGGTGAGGCGGTCGAAGGTGAGTTTGCCGTCGCCTTTGAAGCGTTCGGGCGCGGGTTTTCCGTTGATTTTGCGGTAGGCTTCGTTGCCGGGGTGGGCGCGCATGGGGTCGATCAGGCCGCGGCCGCCGGTGAGCATTTGCAGGGCGGCGTGGAAGAAGCCGCCGAGTTTGCCGTATTGGAAGGACTGGTGGAAGTTTCGAACGGCCCACATTTCTTTTTTGATGAAACTCTGCTCGACCTTTTTCGGGAAGGAAGAAAGTCTGGCGGCGGAGGCGTCACCGGCAACGAGCGCTTCGAAAACGGTTTCGGCGGCGAGCATGCCGCTCTTCATGGCCAGGTGGATGCCCTTGAGGCGCTGGGAATCGAGGAAGCTGGCGGAATCGCCGATGATGAGGGCGCCGTCGAGGTAGGTGCGGGGCATGGCGTACCAGCCGCCGTAGGGGAGAGTCTTGGCGCCGTAGCGCAGCATTTTTCCGCCGTCGAGCATTTGCTTCATGGCGGGATGGGTCTTCCAGGTCTGGAAGGCGGCGTGGGGATCGAATTGCGGGTCGGCGTATTCGAGGGCGACGACCAGGCCGATGGAGAGGCGATTTTCCGACAGGCCGTAGATCCAGCCGCCGCCGTACATTTCGCCGGGGACGGGCCAGCCCATGGTGTGGGCGACGTAGCCGGGAGCGATTTTCCCGGGCTGAACTTCCCAGAGTTCCTTGATGCCGAGGCCGTAGCTTTGGGGATTGATGTTGCCGAGATTTTTTTTGGCGACGAGGTCCTTGGTGAGCGAGCCGCGGGTGCCTTCGGCGAGGACGGTGACTTTGGCGCGGAGTTCGTAGCCGGGAGTGTAATTGTCCTTGGGCTGGCCGTTTTTGTCGAGGCCCTTGTCGTCGGTGATGACGCCGGCGATGCCGTTGCCTTCGTAGATGAGGGAAGCGCCGCCGAACTGGGTGAAGAGATTGACGCCGGTTTTTTCGACGAGGCCGCCGAGCCATTTGACCATTTTATTGAGGGAGACGACGTAGTTGCCCTTGTTCTGGAAGGGCTGCGGGGTGATGGGGGCGCGGAAGGAGGAGTTTTTTGTGAAATAGAGCAGGGCACTGTCGGTGACGGGAGTGTCGAGCGGGGCGGACGTTTCGAAATCGGGGATTAACTCGCGCAACGCGGAAGGGTTCATGATGGCGCCGGAAAGCTGGTGGGCGCCGATTTCGCGGCCCTTTTCGAGGACGTAGATATTTTCGGCGGAGAGCGGGGGCTTGGCGCCGGAGTCGTTGTGTTTTTGGATGAGATTGGCGAGGTACAGGGCGCAGGCGAGGCCCGCGGGGCCTGCGCCGACGATGAGGACATCGGCTTCGAGTTGTTCGCGTTGGACGGTCATGGGCTTTTCACCATTCTACGCGACGCCGAGGTCAGCCGGCCTTGGATTTTTCCAGGGCTTCGGTGAGGGCGGGCATGATTTCGAAGATGTCGGCGACGACGCCGTAGTCGGCGATTTCGAAGATGGGGGCGTTCTGGTCCTTGTTGACGGCGACGATGGTGCGCGAGCCCTTCATGCCGACAACGTGCTGGATGGCGCCGCTGATACCGAGAGCGAGATAGAGCTTGGGGGCCACGGTCTGGCCGGAGCTGCCGATCTGGCGCTCCATGGGGAGCCAGCCTTCGTCGCAGATGGGACGGGAGGCGGCCAGTTCGCCGCCGAGGGCTTTGGCGAGGGATTCGGCCTGGGCGATATTTTCGGGGGCTTTGATGCCGCGGCCGACGGCCACGATGATGGGCGCCTGGGTGAGGTCCACGGCCTGCTTGGCTTCGCGGAAGAGTTCGCCGGGGACGGTGCGGATCTGTTCGGGCTTCAGGTCGATGGCGGCGGGATTCACCGGGGCTTTGCCGGAGGGATGCGCGGCGAGCTGGTCGGCGCGGAAGGCGCCGGTCTGGAAGGAGGCGAACCATGGACCCGCGCCCTGGAAGGTTACGTCGGCGGCGGTTTTTCCCTGGAACATCTGGCGGACGAAGGTGAGTTTGCCGGCGTCTTCGCGAACGGCGATGCAGTCGCCGATCATGCCCTTGTTGAGCCCGGCGGCGAGCTTGGGTGCGAAATCGCGGACCTGATAGGTGTGCGGGAAGAGGACGAGGTCGGGCTTGGCGGAATTGAGCACCTGGGCGAGGGCCACGCAATAACCGTCGGGGGTGTAGTTGTCGAGGAGGTCGTGCTCGGCGAGGATGACTTCGGCGACGTTCTTGGCGGCGAGTTCGGCGGCGAGAGCGGCGACGCCTTTGCCGATGACCACGGCGGAGACGCTGCCGGAGGTTTTTGCGGCGAGTTGCTGGGCGGCGACGAGGGTTTCGAAACTGGTGGAGTTCCACTTGCCCTGGCGTTGTTCGGCGATGACGAGAATTTTCATGAGGCAGTTCCCTTCCCGGACAGTTGAGATTCTTCGGCCCGGTAAAAACCACCGGGCCTCAGAATGACAGAAAGAACAAAAACTCAAAACAGAAAGAACAAAAACTCAAAACAGAAAGAACAAAAACTCAAAACAGAAAGAACAAAAACTCAAAACAGAAAGAACAAAAACGGCGGGCGGGGCAAGCCCCGCCCCTACGCTAAATGACGCGTGCTTCGAACTTCAGTTTCTCGACGAGCTTGGCGGCGACTTCCTTGGCCGAGCCGGTGAGGAATTCGGTTTGTTTGGATTTTACGGGGACGTAGATTTTTTCGACGCGCTGGGTGGCTTCCGCCGAAACGCCCAGAGACTCGCGGGTGAGCGTGGCGATCTCTTTTTTCTTGGCGGCCATGATGCCTTTGAGCGTGGCGTAGCGCACCTTGTTGATGCCGGACTGGATGGAGAGGACCGCGGGAAGCGGGCATTCGATCCACTGGAACCATCCGGCTTCGAGTTCGCGCTTGAGCTTCATTTTACCTTCGGCGGCTTCGATGGACATGATGAGCGTGGCGTGGGGGAGATTGAGGAGGGCGGCGAGGAGCACGCCGGTCTGGCCGAAGCCGTGGTCGTCGCTCTGCAGGCCGGTGAGGACGAGGTCGCACTTTTCTTTTTGGATGGCGGCGGCGAGGGCGCGGGCGGAGCCGAGCGGGTCGAGCTGGTGGAAATTATCGTCGGCGACGTGAATGGCGCGGTCAGCGCCCTTGGCCAGGGCTTCCTTGATGGTCTGCTTGACGCGCTCGGGGCCCATCGAGAGGGCGATCACTTCGCCGCCGTGCTTTTCCTTGAGGCGCAGGGCTTCCTCGAGGGCGTAGCTGTCCGGCTCGTTCATCTCGAAGCCGATATCGCTTTCCTTGATCCAGTTGCCGGTGATGGCCAGGGGAGCGTCCTTGGCGGGGACTTGCTTGATGCACACGATGATGTTCATGGGGTGGTCCTTTTCAAGAGCATGCGGAGAGCCTCCTGCCGCGGCCAGTGTTGCTGGCTGCGGGAGTTTTCCCTTCCCTGTTTCGATGGAAGCGGGGAAGAGAAAAGCCCCGCCCTCTAAAGAGGGCGGGTTACATAAGCAAAGCAAGACAAATCCCGCCCTCTCCGGCTGCTGCCCGGAGTCTTGTGACTAAAGAGGGCGGCTACAGAAGCACAGAAAACGGCAAGGGCAGGAGTTACTTGCCGCTCCAGCGCTTGAAAATCAGGGCGGCGTTGGTGCCACCAAAACCGAAGGAGTTCGAGAGGGCGTAGTCTACGGAGGCTTTGCGCGCCTGATTGGGAATGTAGTCGAGATCGCAGGCGGGGTCGGGCGTCTCGTAATTGATGGTGGGCGGAAGAATCTGGTCGCGCAGGGCCAGGACGCTGATGCCGGCTTCGAGGCCGCCGGCGCCGCCGAGAAGGTGTCCGGTCATGGACTTGGTGGAGCTGACGGGAACTTTTTTGGCGCGGTCGCCGAAGAGGCGGCGCATGGCGGTGGTTTCGATGGCGTCGCCGATGGGCGTGGAGGTGCCGTGGGCGTTGACGTAGCCGATGTCTTCGGGAGTGAGATGCGCATCCTTGAGGGCGGCTTTCATGACGCGGAAGGCGCCGTCGCCGTTTTCCATGGGGGAAGTGATGTGATAGGCGTCGCCGGACATGCCGTAGCCGACGATTTCGGCGAAGATGGGAGCGTTGCGCTTCTGGGCGTGTTCGAGGGATTCGAGAATGAGGATGCCGGAGCCTTCGCCGACGACGAAGCCGTCGCGGTTGGCGTCAAAGGGACGGCTGGCGCGCGTGGGGTCGTCATTGCGGGTGGAGAGAGCCTTCATGGCCGCGAAGCCGCCGACGCCCATGGGGGTGATGGTGGCTTCGGTGCCGCCGCAGATCATCATTTCGGCGGCGCCGCGCTCGATGATTTTGAAGGAGTCGCCAATGGCGTGGGCGGAAGCGGAGCAGGCCGTGGCCGTGGCGGAATTGGGGCCGCGCGCCTTGTAACGGATGGAGACATGGCCGCTGGCGAGATTCACGATGGAGGCGGGAATGAAAAAAGGCGAGATGCGTCCGGGACCGCCCTGGAGAAGCTTGGAATGCTCGCGCTCGATGACGTCGAAGCCGCCGATGCCGGAGCCGATGTACACGCCGGTTTCGTCGGAGTCGGCGTCATTGGACTGCCAGCCGGACATTTTGACGGCGAAGTCGGCGGCGGCCAGGGCCGTCTGGATGTAGCGGCCCATTTTTTTGAGTTCTTTTTTCTCGACCCAGTTGAGGGGGTCGAAATTCTTAATTTCGCCGGCGATGCGGCAATCGAATCCCGTGGTATCGAAATGCGTAATCGGGCCCACGCCGCTTTGCCCGGCCTGGAGGTTTTTCCAAGACTCCTCCGTGCCGATGCCCAGCGCGCAGACCAGACCGACGCCCGTAACAACGACCCGGCGTGTCAAGGTAGGCTGGCTCCTGTAGGTGCGTGCAGAATGGCCCGGGGCTTACTTGCCCTTGGCGTGCTTCTCGATATATTCGACGGCGTCCTTGACGGTGGCCATTTTTTCGGCGTCTTCATCGGGAACTTCGATGCCGAACGCTTCCTCAAAGGCCATCACCAATTCCACCTGATCCAGGGAATCGGCTCCCAGATCGTCCACGAACGAGGCCGTGGGCGTGACTTCGCCCTCGTCCACGCCGAGTTGTTCCACAATGATTTGCTTGACGCGCTCTTCCACGCTTGGCATGCGTATCCTCCGACTAATACGAACTAGTACAAACCCTGTTTTATCACGAAAGACTGCCTGACGCTGCTGGCACCCCGGATTTCAGGCCACCCAGATAACCTGACCATTTTAGATGCGAGAACGGTTCAGGTCAACTTTGCCGCCGGCTTTAGCGGCGGCCCGCGCACCCCGGCGACGGGGGCTCAGGCCAGATACATGCCTCCGTTGACGTCCAGGACATGGCCGGTGATATAGCCGGCTTCGTCGCTGGCGAGAAACACGATGGCGGCGGTGACGTCGCGCGGCGAGCCCATGCGCCCGAGGGGGATGCGGGTCTTGAGATCTTCCTTCACTTTATCGGGAAGTGCGTCGGTCATGGGCGTTTCGATGAAGCCGGGGGCGACGGCGTTGACGGTGATATTGCGCGAGGCGATTTCCATGGCGATGGCTTTGGTGAGGCCGATGAGGCCGGCCTTGGCGGCCACGTAATTGGCCTGGCCGGCATTGCCCATCTGCGCGACGACGGAGGTGATGTTGATGATGCGTCCGGCGCGGGCCTTCATCATGGGGGAGAGGGCCTGCTGGATGCACAGGTGCGCGCCGGTGAGATTGGTGCGCAGGACGGCGTCCCAGTCATCGAGCTTCATGCGCAGAGCCAGGCCGTCGCGGGTGATGGCGGCGTTATTGACGAGGATATCGAGGCGGCCGAATTTTTCGAGGACCAGTTTGAAACCGGCCTTGACCTGCCCGGCTTCGGAGACGTCCATTTTGACGGCGAAGGCTTCGCCGCCGGCGGCGGAGATTTCGGCGACGAGGGCGGCGAGTTTTTCCTCGTTGCGGGCGGCGACGGCGACTTTGGCGCCGGCGCGGGCGAGGGCCAGGGCGGTGTCCCGCCCGATGCCCTGGGATGCGCCGGTGACCAGCGCGACTTTATTTTGCAGACTGAACATGCGGCAACCTCGGTTAAATTCTGGGGCTGAAGAACCTGTGTGGCAACCCCAAAATCACTTCCTCAGCGGCTAAAGCCGCATTGAGAAGAAAGCCTTTCTGCCGGAGCTAAAGCTCCGACCCCCAGAAAACAAGAGTTGCCCCACAAACTCCGAAGCCCGGCGCTTAATTCTGCCCGATTTTCTCCATGGTGGTCTTCAAACTTTTTTCGTCCTCGACGCTCAGGGTGTGCACGGAGCGCTCGATCTGGCGGAGCAGTCCGGCGAGGACGCGCCCGGGGCCGACTTCGACGAAGGTGTTGACGTCCTCGTCGATGAGGTGGCGAACGGATTCCTCCCAGCGGACGGGGAGCGAGACCTGGCGGACGAGGGCGTCGCGGGCTTCCTCGCCGCTGGTGATGGTGTCGGCGTCGACGTTGGTGACCAGGGGAATGCGCAAGGGAGAGAACTTGGTGTCTTTCAGATCCTTGGCCAGGCGTTCCTGCGCGGGCATCATCAGGGTGCTGTGAAAGGGAGCGGAGACGGGAAGAATGACGGCGCGCTTGGCGCCCATCTGGGAAGCGATTTCGACGGCGCGCTTGACGGCGGCGGCGCTGCCGGAGATGACCGTCTGCTCGGGGGAGTTGAGGTTGGCCGGGGAGCACACGTCGTCATCGGCGGCGCGGCGGCACACCTCCGCCACCACGGCAGGGGAAAGCCCCATGATGGCGGCCATGGCGCCTTCGCCGGCGGGGACGGCCTCCTGCATGTACGTGCCGCGCTTGCGGACCAGGCGGACGGCATCGGCGAAGTTAAGCGAACCGGCGGCGACGAGCGCGGAATATTCGCCGAGGCTGTGGCCGGCGACGAAGTCCGGTTGAATGCCCTTCTCGGCAAGGACGCGGAGAACGGCGACGGAGCAGGTGAGAATGGCGGGCTGGGTGTTGGCGGTTTGCTTGAGTTCTTCCTCGCTGCCCTCGAAGCACATCTTGGAAATGGAGAAGCCCAGGGCGTTGTCGGCGGCGTCAAAGACCTGGCGCGCGGCGGGATAGGCTCCGGCGAGTTCTTTTCCCATGCCGGGGTATTGTGAAGCTTGTCCTGGAAAGACGAATGCGATTTTTCCCATGTTGACTGCTCTTTTCCGCCTGGCAATCCCTTATGCGATGGACGGGACGGCCGCAAGCTCCTGTTCGATTTTTTCGTTAATTTTGGCGCGGGCCAGGCCGGCGGCCACGCGAATGGCGTTTTTCACGGCATTGGCGTCGGAGCGGCCATGGCCGATGACGCAAACGCCGCGAACGCCCAGAAGAGGAGCGCCGCCGTATTCGGAATAATCAATGTGCTTCTTGAGGCCGCGAAAGGCTTTGCGGGAAAAAAGATAACCGAGCTGCGAGGAGAGAGAACTTTTCAGGGCCTTTTTGAGGAGGCCGAAAATTTCCATGGCCAGGCCTTCGCTGATCTTCAGGGCGATATTGCCGACGAAGCCGTCGCAGACCACGACGTCGACCTTGCCGGAGAAGAGTTCGCCGCCTTCGACGTTGCCGATGAAATGAATGGGCAGGTTTTTGAGGCGGTTATTGACTTCGCGGGTGAGTTCGTTGCCCTTCATTTCCTCCTCGCCGATAGAGAGGAGGCCGAGGCGGGGGCGGCGCGCGCCAAAGGTGGCGCGGTAATAGATTTCGCCCATGACGGCGAACTGCACAAGGTGCTCGGGCTTGGAGTCCACATTGGCGCCAACATCGAGGAGAACGGTGACGCCGCCCCTGGCGTTGGGAAGCGGAGCGGCCAGGGCCAGGCGGTCAACGGCGGCCAGGGTGCCCAGGATGAAGCGTGCGGTGGTCATGACCGCGCCGGTATTGCCGGAGCTGACCATGCCATCGGCCCTGCCGTCATGGACAAGGCGCGCGGCGACGTGCACGGAGCTGTTTTTCTTGCGGCGGAAAGCCTGCGCGGGATGATCCTCCATGGTGATGACCTCGGAGGCTTCCACGACCTCGATGGGGAGATTGGGCGCGGCATAGCGGGCCAGCTCGGCGCGGATGGCGTCCGGGCGGCCCACCAGCAGGATGCGCACGCCCAATTCGCGCGCGGCCAGAACGCTGCCTTCAACCTCGGGGCGGGGCGCCTGATCTCCGCCCATGGCGTCGACTGCGATAGTGATCATGGGGAATCCGGTTTACCGGCCGGGAAATCGTCAGGCTTTGACTTCCTGAACTTGACGGCCCTTGTAATGCCCGCACTGCGGACACACCCGGTGCGGCTGCTTGGCTTCATGGCAGTTGGGGCAGGTGCCGCCGGAAGCGGGGGCTTCCAGGAAATCATGGGAACGGCGCTTGTTTTTGCGCTGATGAGAATGACGGCGCTTTGGGTTAGGCATAACACTACTCCTCTTTGCCCCGTTAGCCGGGGCGCAAATTGTAAGGGCTTTTGGCCCTGGAACCTATTGTTTTTTCAGCCAGTCCTGCTTCAGGCGCGCGAGGGGAGCCAAGCGAGGGTCGGTCGCATGGGTCTCACATCGGCACTCTTCGTGATTGAGGTTCGCACCGCAATTCGAGCACAAGCCCCGGCAATCACTCCGGCAAATGGCCTTCATGGGCAGGGACAAGAGAACCTGCTCGGTGAGGACCTCGGCGAGGAAAAGACCTTCGCCCTGGTAGAAACCTATTTCGGTATCGTCGTACTTCAGTCGCTCTTCCTCGGGCTTGGCGCCTTTGGGGAGCGGGCTGTAGTAGAGGTCGAACTCGCGGTGAACGTCCTCGACGAGCGGTTCGAGGCAGCGCGCGCAGACCATTTCGATGCGGGCCTCAAGCTTGCCCTCGATATGCACCTGGTCTTCGAGAAGCTCGGCGGTGGCACGGACTTCCAGCGGGCCGGTTTGCTTCACCTCGGCCAAGCCATAGTCCAGGCTGCCCGGAGCGTAGCTCTTCCGGATTGGCAGCTTGCGGACCGCCAGGTCCTTGACGTCCAAAAACATCGAATCCGCGCCTCCGGCGCTCTCTCTCATGCTTAAGCATTATCGAGGGCGGGGAGGGGGTAAGTCAAGAAAAGCGCCGGGAGAGCGGGGCGGGGTGGTCACCCTGGGGGGGCGGTCAGCGATAGCCGATGTTTTTTCCGAGGGGTGTGGTGGAGGGCATGAAGGTGCCGGAGCCGCGGGCGGCTTCCTTGCCGCGGGCATCGAAGAGCGTGCCTTCGGCGATGAAGAGGCGCTTGCTGCGGCTGACGACGCGGCCGCGGGCCAGGAGCGTGCCGTCCTGGACGGGGCGGAGGAAATAGAGATTGAAGGAGACGGTGAGGGCAAAAGTTTCGGTAATGAGGGACTGCACGGCGAAAAAAGTGGCGTCATCGAGAGCCTTGAAATAGACCGAACCGTGCAAGGCGCCGGCGGCGTGGAAAAAGTCGGGGCGAACAGCGAGGGAAAGTTCGGCGCTGCCGGCTTCGGGAATGTGCAGGCGCGGAAGGAACCACTGGTTAATGGGAGCGGCGTGGTACATCGCTTCCAGCTTTCTGAAATGGGACTGGGGCATGGCGGGGTCAGGGCTTCTTGGTTTCCGCCGAGGCGGGGGCGGGGGGCGCGGGGGCTTTGTCCTGCACGCCGGAATCGAAGACGGCTTTCCAGGAGCCGTCGAGCTGGCGGGCCCAGATGGTGATGTATCTTCCGGTGGCGGCGACTTTCGGCGCGCCGTTTTCCGCAAGGGTGGCCTTGTAGGATCCGGTGGTGAAACCCATGGTGGCGTCGTCGGAGATGCGCGCGAATTCGGGCTTCCAGCGCACGGACATTTCCGGGGAATAGTTCCATCCGGCAAGGAAATCCTTTTTGCCGCGCACGAGAGGCTGGTTGGGGCGGATGGTGACGATATCGTCGGCGAGGAAAGAGGCAAAGCCTTCGGCGCCGTGTTCGGCGCGGGCGCGGTCAAAGGCTTCGTCGGCCTGGAGCAGGATGGAGGGGTCGGCCGATTTGGTTCCGCCCTGGGGAGTTCCCACAATCACAAAGATCATGCCGCAAATGAGCAGAAGCGCCATCACCGCCGTTCGTTTGGCCATTGCCGCTCTCCCTTCGCCGAAGCTGTGCGCGGGCCGGGGCCCGCGGGAATGAGACCCCACGATAGCACCGTGGCGGGCCGGACAGAAGAGAGCAAAAAGGAAGGGGCGCGAAAGAGTGGCGGGGCAACCAAAGTCTTTGCCGGGAACGTCTTATCGCGTGTGCGCCGGATGGCAGGCAGGTGTTATGCTGAAGGTCGCGCCGCGGGCTGCCCGGCAAACACGGCGCAAAATCTCTCGGAGGTGCAGACTTTGAAACACACTTTGCTTGCATTCGCGCTTGTCCTCGTTCTTCTCTTCGCCGCCGCGCAACCCGGCCACGCCCAGAGCACCAGCGTTTACATCGGTTTCGGGACCGCCACGGACAGCTCGAATGGGCTGGCGATCGACACCTTCAACACGGGTACGTTTCTGCCCACGCCGAAAATGACCGGGCTGTTCATCACGCTCGGGGGCGAATTCATGTTCAAGAAGCACCTGGGATTCGGAGTGGAGACGTCCTGGCGCGGAGCCAAGGGACTTTACTCGGGGCTGGACTACCGCCCGACGTTTTACGATTTCAACGCGGTCTGGCATCCGGTGACGAAGAAGGCGCGCATCGTTCCGGTGATTCAGGGCGGGATCGGGGGCACGAAGGTGAGCTACTACCTCAACCAGCAATTCTGCAGCGTGTTCCTGGGCTGCTCGTCGTCCAGCGGCCTGCTGGGGGCTTCCAGCCACTTCCAACTGCACGCGGCGGGGGGATTGCGGCTGTATCCGAAGAAAAACATTTTTCTGGAGCCGCGCCTGGACCTGCGCTACGTGCCCAATTTTTTCCAGTTCGGGCGCAACATCGTGCCGGAATACACCATCAACCTGGGCTACACCTTCGGGGAGTAGCGAACAGCAAGAAAAAGAAGTTTGAGGCAAAACGGGCCAGCGCCTTTTTCCATGGAGCGCTGGCCCGTTTTGCGTGAAGAGCCATCGCGCCTGTGCAGCCGCGGGCCGGGCAAGCCCGGCCCCTACGGAATGAGATTTGCGGGGAATGACGGTTAATTGACGCCGCGGCGGGAGGAGCCGAAGCGTTCCTGGTGCTGGCGGAGAAGGAACTGATCGGTCATTCCGGCGATGTAGTCGCAGACGACGACGTGGCGGGGCTCCTTGCGGGCCAACTGGGCATGGGAGGGCGGCATGGCGTCGGGGGTGAGGAGGTAAAAGGCGAAGAGTTCCTCGAGGCAGCGCACGGAGCGGGTGCGGTCATCGAGAATGGCGGGGTGGCGGTAGATATGGGTCTGGAGGAATTTTTTGAGTTCGGCGTTGCGCGCGCCGGCTTCGGTGCCGAGGCCGGCCAGGCGGCGAGGGGCTTTGCGAATGTCGGCGGAGGACTGCGCGCCGGACTGGGCCACGTTCCGGCGGGTGGTTTCGATGAGGTCGGTGGCCAGCAGGTCCAGGACGCGCTTGATGGCTTCGTTGAAGCGCAATTTGTCGGGGGCTTCGGGATAGGCGGAGCTGACCGCGGCGTAGTGTTCGGCGAAGAGCGGAACTTCGCGGAGCAGGACGTCGAGGGAGAGCAGATGGGCTTCGCGGGCGTCGTCGAGGTCGGCGGTGTTGTAGGCGATTTCGTCCACCCAATCGATGATCTGAGCTTCGAGGGGCGGGTACAGGTGCAGATCGTATTCGGCGAGCTGGGGAAATTTATCGCCGGGATAGTCGCGGGAGTGCTTGATGATGCCCTCGCGGACTTCAAAGGTGAGATTGAGGCCGGGAAAATCCAGATAGCGCTGCTCGAACTGCTCGACGATGCGCAGGGCGTGCAGGTTGTGGTCGAAGAATGCGCCGTGGGCGCGCATCAGCTCATCGAGCTTCTCTTCCCCGGCGTGGCCGAAGGGCGGATGGCCGACATCATGGGCCAGGGCCAGGGCTTCGGCCAGTTCGGTATTCAGGCCGAGCGCGGCGGCGACGGTGCGGGCGATCTGGGCGACTTCGAGGGTGTGGGTGAGGCGGTTGCGGAAATGGTCGGAGAAGCGCGTGGTAAAGACCTGGGTCTTGGCTTCCAGGCGGCGGAAGGCGCGGGAATGGATGATGCGGTCGCGGTCGCGGGCGTATTCGCTGCGATAAGGGTGGGGCGGCTCGGGGAAACGGCGTCCCCGGGAGTTCTCCGCGTGCATCGCATAGGAAGCGAGATTCATGCAGGGCTCAAAAAAACCGCCAAAGCTTGGTGCGCGGCCGGGTTCCTCCTACGGAGGGCCGGCCCTCCCTAAAACGGCTCAGGACTTGGGCAGCAGATCCAGTCCGCGGTCAGCCTCTTCGGCCAGCTGGGTATCGGGAAACTCGCGCTTGATGCGGGCATAGACGTCCGCGGCCTCCTTGGGGTTGCTGGAGCGCAACTGGGCGGCGAGTTCGAGCAGGACCAGGCCGCGAGGAACGAAAACGGAATTCTTTTCGGCGAGGTCGCGGTAAATTTTGATGGCCTCGTCGCCTTTGCCGGTGCGTCCGTAGATTTGCGCGGTCTGGTAGCGGGCCAGGGCGGCGAGTTCCTTGTCGCTGGCGCCATCCAGTTTTTTCAGGCTTTCCAGGGCCTGATTGGCGCGGTCTAGAGCTTCATAGCACAGGGCGGAGTAATAGCGCGCCAGGCGGCCGGGATTGCTGTTGGGATACTTGTCGCCCACTTCGCCGAATTTCGCGGCGGCGTCCTGCATTTTTTCGGTGTCGTTGAGATAGGTGAGTTCGCCGGATTCGGCGGGCTGGCCGGGCATGCGCACCCTGGCGGTGTAGGCCTTCATGGCCTCGTCCAGGGCCGCGGAAGCCTTCATGTCGCGGCGCTCGGCATAAATGCGCCAGCCGCCGGCGCCCAGGACGATGGCGGCGACGAGAGCGAGGAGAATCGCGGCGAAGGCCTTGTGGGAAAGGACGGCCTCGGCCCCATGCTCGATGGATTCGCGGATCTTGTCCTGCTTCAATTCCTTGCGCGAGATATGATCGGACACAGCTCTTGGCTCCTTCTCTGCGGTAATGAATTTCCTATGCTAGCACAATTGTCCCTCCGCCGCTGCCGCGCGGCGCTCCCCCCGCGGCGCTTTACCCTTTCCACACTGGGCGGGCCCGGCCCCTCCCCGCGCGGCGCGGCGGGTGCTACCATGAGGGCATGAAAGCCGCCTGCGTGCACTGCGGAATGGAGCACATGCTCAACGACGCCGATCTCGGCGCGCACAGCAAGGTGCAGTTCAACTGCTCGAAGTGCGGCAAGGCCACGGTCATCGAAATCCGCCGCAAGATGGACAGCACCGTGGTGATGACCCCGCTGCCGTCCTTTGCGCGGGCCGAAGGCACGCATTCAAACCTGATGGAGAAGGATGATTACTCGGGGCTGAGCTTGCCGGCGGGGAAAAAAGTGCTGCTGACGGTGACCACTGGCCCCTCCAAGGGCACCGTCTATCAGTTCACCAAGCCGCGCATGATCATCGGACGCAAAGGCGCCGACCTGGCGCTCGAAGATCCGGAAATCTCGCGGCACCACTGCATGCTCGAAGTCAAGGAAAACGCCATCAGCTTGCGCGACCTGGATTCCACCAACGGAACGTTTTACGACGAGGAGCGCACCCGGGCGGCGTTCCTGTTTGACGGGACGGAATTCCGCATCGGGTCAAGCAATATTCGCGTCAGCTTCGAGGCGCTGTAAGGCGCTTGCCGCCTGGCGGGCGATCTTCCCCTGTTTTTGTGAGATACTTCCGGCGTTCCCCGTATGATTCCCATCTCCGCCTGCCTGATCACGCTCAACGAAGAACATAATCTTCCGCGGGCCCTGGCGTCTCTGCGGGACATCGTGGACGAGATACTGGTGGTGGATTCGGGAAGCACGGACCGCACGGTGGAGATCGCGCGCGAGGCCGGGGCCAAAGTGCTCTCGCGGGAGTGGAGCGGCTACGCGGACCAGAAGAATTATGCGGCGGAGCAGGCCGCGCACGAGTGGATTCTCTCGGTGGATGCGGATGAGGAGCTGAGCACGGCGCTGCAAGGGGCGCTGCTGAAGTGGAAGGCGGGCGAGCCCGGCGCGGCAGTGTACGAAGTTTCGCGGCGGACCTGGTATCTGGGGGCCTGGATCAGGCATTCGGGGTGGTATCCGGATTATCAGCGGCGGCTGTTCCGGCGGGACGCCGCGCGATTTGCAGGGCTGGTGCATGAATCGCTGCGCCCGGCGCAGGGGGAGGGGCGAGTGGGGCGGCTGGCGGGAGATCTGCTGCACTACACGGTGCGGTCGTTTGCCGAGCACGAGGCCAACGTGGAGCACTACACGACGCTGGCGGCGGAGCAACTCTTTCGCGGAGGGCGGCGCCACTGGCGCGGGGCCATGTGGGTGGCGACGCCGTGGAGCTGGTTCCGCAGTTTCGTTCTGCAGGGCGGGTTTCTGGACGGCTATCGCGGAGCGCGTATCGCGCGCATGGCGGCCCGCGCGGTATGGCTGAAATTCGCCAAGCTGGGACGGTTGATCGAGCAGGGCGGGCGCGGAGCATCCGCATGAAGCTGCTGCTGGTGGACCTCGATCGGGAATGGCGCGGGGGGCAGAATCAGGCGCTGCTGCTGCTGCGCGGGTTGCAGGCGCGGGGGCACGCCGCGGAACTGCTGGCGGCGGAAGGATCGGAGCTGGGCCAGCGCGCGGCGGCCTGCGGCGTGCGGGTGCATACGGTGGCGGCGCGTTTTTCCACCTTTCATGCGTACCGCAAGTTGCGCAGCCTCCTGGCCGGGCGCGCGCCGGAAGTGGTGCACGTGAACGAGCCGCATGCGCTGACCGCGGCGTGGCTGGCGGGAGCCAGCCGGAAGTCCGCGCTGGTGATTTCGCGGCGGGTGGGCTACCCGCTGTCGAAGGGGCCGCTGGCCAAGGCGCGCTATCACGCGGCGCGGCGCATCATCGCCAATTCACAATGGGTGGCCGGGCAGGTGGCGAGCTGCGAAATTCCCCGGGAGAAGATCAGCGTCATTTATGAGGGCACGGAGATTGCCGCACTGCCCACGGCGGAGCAGCGGAGGCGGGCGCGGGCGCGCTGGGGGATCACCGACGATGCGCCGCTGCTGGGCTGCGCGGGAGTGTTTCTTGCGGACAAGGGGCAGGAATGGCTGATTCGCGCGCTGGCCGCGCTGCGGCCGGAGTTTCCGGGCTGCCGGCTGCTGCTGGCGGGCGACGGGCCGCTGCGCGGCCAACTGGAGAGTCTGGCGCGGGAACTGGGCGTGGGCGAGGCGGTGCTTTTCCCCGGGTTCGTGCAGGACGTGGAGAACGTGTATGCGGCGCTGGATATTTTTCTGCTGCCCTCGTTTTTCGAGGCGCTCAATAATTCGCTGATCGCCGCCATGGCCCAGGAGATTCCCTCGATCACCTTTGCCAAGGGAGCCCTGCCGGAAATCATCGAACACGAACGGAGCGGCCTGCTGGTTTCCGGCCCGGACGTGGGCGAGATTCGCGGGGCGCTCGAGCGCCTGCTGAAGGACCGGGAATTCGCGGGGCGCCTGGGGCGGGCGGGGCGGGCGCGGGTGCGGGAGCTGTTTTCCGCGGAGCGCATGGTGGATGAGACGCTGCGGCTGTATGAGGCGCTGCAAGAGGGCCAGGGGCGGGCGAAGTGAGGGGCGGAAAAGTCAAAAGCGCCGGCGGTTTTTTCTCCGCACGGCGCTTCTAACGACAACTTGCGCTAGTTTCAGATTCCTTTTCCAGGCGTTCCCTCCTATCCGTCGGACGCGAAGTCCAGCTTTCTTATGATTGAACAACCCATCGCCCGGCCGGTTCGAGAAACTCGACGCCAATCGCGTAGCCTTCGCCACGCAGGGATTGGCAGTAGGCGACTCGAGCCTTGGAGCGAAACTTTCCCGCCGGCGCAAGAACCGTCAGGCGGTCATTCGGCGCCCAATGGCGAACCGAAAAAATTCGTGCGCCGCGCACGCTTACGTTTTCCGTAAAGGTGCGTTCCTCGCCCGGCAATTCCGCGTGGCCTTCCAGCACCACGGCCACTTCCATGGGGATGCGCGGAGCGCGGTGGGAAGGGGGATTGGAATTGACGGCGCTCATTCCCATCCTCACAAACACGCGGCAATGCGCGCGATGGACTGCAAATGTCCCGCGGCGGAGCGGCGATTTTTCATTCCATAGAGAGAGCGGTCGGCGGCGGCCATAAGTTCATCGGGGGTGGCGCCGTCCAGCGGGTATACGGCGATACCGGCGCTGACCGAGAGGCGCGGCAATTCGCCGTCGCGCTGCAGGCGCTCGCGGATGCGCTCGACGACGCGCGTGGCAATCTCGATGCCGGCTTCGGGCAGGACCAGAGCGAACTCATCGCCGCCGTAGCGGGCCGCGGTGTCAATCGCGCGGGAATTCAGGCGCAACACGCTGCCCAGGCGGACCAGGGCGCGGCTTCCGGTCAGATGCCCAAATTCGTCGTTGATGGCCTTGAGGGCGTCCATATCCAGGAGAACCACGCTGAAGGGCTTTTCCGAGCGGCGCGCGCGGTCCAGTTCGGCCGGGAGAACGGAAAGGAGGCGGCGATAATTGGCCAGGCCGGTGAGCGAATCGCAGATGGCCTGAGCCTGGGCCTGCTCGAAGAGGCGCTCCTGCTCGAGCATCGCGCCGGCCAGCATGACCCCGTAGCTCAGGGTCTTGCAGGTTTCGGCCACGAAAAACGGTCCATCGAAGAAGCCGAGGGAGAAACCGGCGGAGGCATGGCTGCCGGCATTGAGCAGGGCGACGGCGAACAGAGCGTAGTCGTAAGCCCGGGCGGAGCGCCGCAGGCGGCGCAAACAAAGGAAAGACGCGCCGAGAAAGAGCGCAGCGGGAATCAGCTCGGCGGAATGAAAGAAAAGACCGGCGGACTCCTCTGGAACCACGGCGGCCACCGGGGAAATGACGCTCGCCAGGGTACCGGCAATCCCGGCCAGCAGGAGCACCGCGCCAATTTCGCGGCCGGGCTGGCGTGAGGCCGGCATCCAGCGCTCGGTGGCGATGGCCACCAGGAAAAACAGGCCGAGAATCGTTCCCCCGGCCAGCCAGCTTGCCGGAACTTGAGAAGAAGCCGGGGAATCAGCCGCGATGCGTTCGGCAACGCCAAACGAACCGGCCATTTCCAAAGCACCCGCCAGGGCGAAGCCCGCGGCGATCAGCAGCGTGGTGCGGTCACGGGTCGTGCGGAAACGCATCAGGGCGTTGGCGGTATAGAAAAAGCTGAGCAGCGTGCCGCAGATATCGAGATAGAGGCAGGTCTGAGGCTGGCTGGAGATCTCCAGCGAACGCGACCACAGCGCGCCACCCACCAGTAGGCTCAGCAGGACGACAGAGGCCAAAAGCAGCAGGCACGACTGCCTTTCCCGGCAAAACCCAACGAAACTGAGCCAACGTCTCAAGAAATCCCCCCAAACCCAAAGAAAGCCAAGCAAGTAAAGGAATATGCACGTCGGTGACCTTTTTCGTCATAAAAATAAAAATTTTTAAGTCTATAGGAAACAAGAAGTTACAGAGAAAGGCGCAAATAGAGGCAGAGGAAGGAGATGCAGTGAGACGACCACATAGTTAGTGTTGAGACACAAATACGGTAGTCATCACTTTTGTTATGTATCAGTTACTATGGAATGGGCCAAAAGTGGACCGATACGGCTCATCTGTATCATTCTGAGACAGTCTCATGATGAGATGAGCCGATGGTAAGCCCATAATGTAGATATTCCCTTACGCCTTGGGCGGGGGGAGTTCGCGGGCGCAGGCCTGGTCCTTGAAGAGAGCCTTATTGTGGGCGCCGTCGCAGAAGGGCTTGTTGGCGGAATGGCCGCAGCGGCAGAGACCGATGGCCGTGCGACCGCCGAGGCCGTAGGGCTTCCCCTCGCTGTCGAGAAGCTCGAAATCGCCCTCGATGCGGATGGGGCCGTTGTTTTTCACGATCACTTTTGTCGCGGACATTGCGCTTGCCTCCCAAAGCTTGGAATCAGCGGTTCCCAGCATGCGCCGGGAACCGCTGTTCCACGATAGCCTGAGCGGGGCCGGAACTCAACCCCGCGCGGCGGCTTTACCGGCCTCGAGGCCAATTTCCTGGAGCTTGCCGGTGCGCACGTCGAAGAGAAAACCGTGGACGTCAATGTCCTTGGGCAGAAAGGGGATTTCGCGGATGCGCTGGATTTGCCGGGCCACGCTGGCTGCCGTGTCGGTAAAGGAGTGGAAGTGAAGGTGGGCGGTGTCTTTGCCGGTTTCAGCGGCCAGGCGGTCGCGCAGTTCCTGGTCGCGGAAGGTGAGCATGCCGCAATCGGTGTGCTGGATGACGTAGATGGTACGGGTGCCGAGCAGTTGCGTGGAGATAATGAGCGAGCGCACGGCGTCTTCGGTGACGAGCCCGCCGGCGTTGCGGATGATGTGGGCGTCGCCGGTGGAAAGGCCGAGGACCTGCTCGACGGTCAAGCGGGCGTCCATGCAGGCCACGACGGCCAGCTTGCGCCCCGGGGGCATCGGCAAGTGGCCGAGCTTGAACTGCTTGGCGTAGTTTTCATTGCATTGCAACGTTTCCTGGTATATCCCCATGTGGTTCTCCTTTTGATTTTCGCCTCCCCGGGCGGGCGGAGTGCGGATTTGTAAAAAGCCGGGCGCAAAAAAAAAGCCGCCGAACTCGAAGAGTTCGGCGGCGTCCTAAAAACGGAAATCGGAATGCAACTATCCCGTTGGACACACCGCCGCGGGCGGACAACAAATGCTCCGCATGGCGGTCCTGTTCCTTCGGGAAGAAGATGCGTGTTTCATAGTTCGCTACTCAGTCTAGTACTTGGGGACGGAAGAATCAACTTCGTCCGACCAGGCCAGAATGCCGCCCTTGAGGTTCCAGAGTTTGCGGAAGCCGGCCTTGCTGAGAAACTCGGCGGCTTCGGCGGAGCGTTTGCCGCCCTTGCAATGGACCACGATCTCTTTGGAGGAGTCCAGTTCCTGAACGCGGCGTGGAACTTCGCCCAGGGGGATGAGGTGGCCGTTGATGTTGCAGATCTGATATTCGTGAACCTCGCGCACGTCGAGAACGAAGAGGTCATCGCCGCGATCGAGGCGGGCTTTCAGCTCGCGCGGCGTCATCTCCGGAACCTGCGTGGCCGGAGCGGGGGCTTCCTCGCCGCGAATGCCGCAGAATTCGTAGTAGTCAATGAGCTTGGTGATGGTGCGCTTCTCGCCGCACATGGGGCAGGCGGGATTCTTGCGCAACTTCAGCTCGCGGAACTTCATGCCCAGGGCGTCGAAGAGCAGCAGGCGTCCGGCGAGGGAATCGCCACTGCCCAGGATGAGCTTGATGGTTTCCATGGCCTGGATGGAGCCAACGATGCCGGGGAGCACGCCGAGGACGCCGCCTTCTGCGCAAGAGGGCACGAGACCGGGCGGAGGCGGTTCGGGATAGAGGCAGCGGTAGCAGGGGCCGCCGGGCGCGCCGAAAATGGTGGCCTGGCCCTCGAAGCGGAAGATGGAGCCGTAAACGTTGGGCTTGCCGAGAAGCACGCAGGCGTCATTGACGAGATAGCGGGTGGGAAAATTGTCGGTGCCGTCCACGATGACGTCGAAATCCTTGAAGAGTTCCAGGGCGTTTTCGCTGGTCAGCATGGTTTCGAAAGTCTTGATTTCGATATTGGGATTCATGTTGCGCAGGCGCTCGGCGGCGGCGGCGATCTTGGGGCGGCCCACGTCGCTGGTGCCGAAGGTGACCTGGCGCTGCAGGTTGGTGAAATCCACCACGTCGAAATCGACCAGGCCGAGCGTGCCGATTCCGGCGGCGGCCAGATAGAGGCCCAGCGGCGCGCCCAGGCCGCCCGCGCCGATGCACAGGACGCGGGCCTGCTTGAGCTTGAGCTGCCCCTCCATGCCGACTTCCGGCATGATCAGGTGGCGGCTATAGCGCAGAATTTCTTCCTTGGAAAGTTTTGCCGGGCCGGCGCTGCCCGCCGGGGACTGAGTTGTGGTGGCCATGAGTGGTTCGCTTGCTCCCTTGATAATTCTAACTGGAATCAGCGCGGAACCGAAGCAGGAAGATGGGGGTCCGCGCCGCCCGCTTCGATTTTTTCGGGGAGAAAAGCCGAGCGGTCATCGGCAAGGCGCCAGGAGGCCATCTCGCCGGGAACGCCTTTTGCGACGCTGACGATCACGTAGCTGTACCAGGGCCAGGCGTGTTCGCGGTCGTATGCGCTGGGGCGCGCGGGGGAATCGGGATGGGAGTGGTACCAGCCGAGAAGTTGGCAGCGGGCCTCGCGGGCGGAGCGCTCCGCCTCGCGGACGTCTTCGGCAGCCAGCAGGAAGCGGTGGAGCGGAGAGTCCTGGCGATTGGGCAGCGGAACAACGCGCAGGACTTCGCGCACCGCACCCGGCTCCGGTTCTACCGGCGCTTCCCTGCCGAGGAGCGCGCCGCAACATTCGCGCGGGTAATCCTCCGCGGCGTGGCGGGCCATCTGCTCCGCCAGTTCCCTGCCGATGCGCAGCCTGCCTGTGGCGCTCATGGGTTCGCTCCGCCTGGATTCGGGCAGCACCAGTATAGTGCCCGCGGAGGGACTTTACAGGGGCGCGCGGCCGCCGTATTCTGAAAGCATCATGTGGAACATCAACGAACACTTCAGGAAAACGGCAATCGACAGCCTGGCCGCGCTGGGATTCGCGGTGGGCAGCACGCGCGGAGTGGTGCGCGCGGAAAAGTACGGCTGCGGCGTGGAATTCCGCATCGGCTCGGACAGCCTGTACCAGATTACGATTATTCCCACGGTGATGCTGCGCGGGCAGTTCACGCGGCTGTGGGACGCGGGCTACCAGAAATTTCTGCTGACCGATGAAGGGCGCAAGGTTCCCGCGATGGCCTACCATCTGGCCAATCTGCGCAAGTTCAACGAAGAGCTGCGCACGGCGCTGGGCATTCCCACGTATTACAACGAAAGCCTCGGCTCGGTGAGCCAGATTTCGGTCTATGACCGCGTGAAGGGCCGCCCCGGAGCGGTCCCCGACGAAACCGTGGGCGTGCAGGGCGCCGGCAGCGGCCACTGAGTTTCCGCCGGATCGAGCCGGCTGGGCAAGGAAGACTCTTCCAGCACGCGCGGGCGGTCCAGCTAAATCAGTATTCAGTGTTCAGTAAAGGCATATAACTGCCCTGGAGGAGGCTTCTCTGAACTGAAAACTGATAACGGTAAACTTTAATTTTCCGTCCCTCGCCCAATCTGCTGCTGCACGTGCTTCTGAAACTGCAGCGGATTCCCCACCAGTTCAAACGACTCCGGCGTTCCTCCCGTCCCCCGCACCATCACCGTCCCGTATCCCAGCATCCGCCCCATCATCGTCTCCGCCACGCTCACGCTCTCCACCCTCGACAGGGGCATCTCGAACGTCTTGCGCTCAAAAATTCCCGACTTCACCATCACCCGCCGGCTGGTCACCGCCAATTCCGTCGCGTTCCTCAGGACCAAGCCGAAGGCAAAACAGCCGCCCGCCACCAGCACCAGAAATAATCCCGCCACGGCCACCACTTCGGTGTGCCCGCTCTTTCCCCCGATCATCGAAATCGAGCCGCCCAGCAGCGCCACGGCCAGCGCAGCCGCCGCCGCTCCCGCCAGCCACATCCACCGCATGGCCACCCAATGCAGTCTCGTTCGGTACTCCACCTTCTCTCCCGCAATCAAATTCTCATCCACGTAGCTCAAAGCGTTTTCTCCTCGGCAAAGCTCCACCTATTCAACCACATCGGCAGATAACCCGGCGTTCAAATTGAATCACGTCCCGCACCCCCCGTCCGCACCCTAGCAACCCGCTGTGAGCAAAGGCACACCGCCATGCCTCGTCCATCTTCCCTCTCCACTCTGCGTATGCGGCGAACTTTGTTGTGTTGTGGGTGGGGTTTCATCCAAACCCGGACCCTTACAAAACAAAGGGTCCAGCACCCCCTGGCGGCTTACGGGTTGGGGCTGGCAAAAACTTTATGTTTTCACGAGGTCTTCGAGCTTGATTTGGTTGCGGCCGGAGCGCTTGACGGCGTAGAGAGCGTCATCGGCGGCGACGAGGAGGTCGCCGAATTTCAGGGTTCTGCGGCCATCGAGGCCGGCGATGCCGAAGCTGGCGGTGACTTTCACGAGTTCTCCGCCGAAGGTGAATTCCAGCGCTTCGAGCTGGCGGCGCAGATTTTCCACCACGACGACGATGCCGCCGCGGGGGACGTGGGTGATTACGTGAATGAACTCGTCGCCGCCGAGACGGCCGCAGATGTCGGCGGAGCGGGTGTTGTGCTTGAGCAGTTCCGCGTATTTCTTGAGGACCGCGTCGCCGGCGGCGTGGCCGTGGCTGTCGTTGACCTGCTTGAACACATCGAGGTCGGAGAGGACCACCCAGAGGGGAAAGCCGTGGCGCAGGGCGCCCTGCAACTGGCGGTCGGTCCAGAGCTCGACGGCGCGGCGGTTGGGGAGAAGAGTGAGCTGGTCGGTATGGGCGATCTGTTCGAGGACGCGGTTGCGCTGCTCCATTTCGCGGTTCATCTGGGCGATGCGGCGGCCGGCGGCAATGCGCGCGAGGAGTTCGGCGGGATCGAAGGGCTTGCAGAGGTAATCGTCAGCGCCGCTCTCGAGGCCTTCGACGACGCTGGCCTTTTCGGTCTTGCAGCTCAGAAGAATCAGGTACGTGTAGGAGCCGTGAAATTCGCGGCGGATGCGGCGGCAGAGGTCCGGTCCGGCGATGTCCGGCATGATCCAGTCGGTGATGACCAGATGGGGCAGGTGCTCGGCGTAGAGTTGCAGGGCCTGGCGGCCGTTCTCGGCGAAATGGACCGTGTAGGGCTGGCCCTGGAGGGCCGCTTCCACGGTCTGGCGCGAGGCCAGGGAATCGTCCACGACCAGGACCTGGAAGTCCTTACCAGAAAACTTCATCAGCAACTCCGGCTTCGTTATTTAGATACACCACAGTGCCGAGCGGCAAAGGAATGAACCACCGGGCGATTGGGAAAACCTTATCATGGCGGGTGGGAATGGATAGTGGAACTAAAGTACCAGCTTTCCTGAACAGAACGGGGGGAGTGATTCTTTTTGCAGCTTACCCTGCGAGCTTCTTTCCGCGCACCAGGAGCGCGCCTTCGGACTTGAAGGAGCGCAACTGGGCGGCGTCGCGGAACCAGCGGCCGGTGTAGACCTCGGGCGAGGGAGAGGGGTCGGGGATGCGTTCGTGGGCCACGTCGCGGAAGCCGGCGGCGCGGAAGAGTTCGGCCCAGTCATCGGCGGAAAAAAGATGGGTGGGGACGGCGTAGTGCCGGGCCCACTGGTGGCAATGAGGATTGTCGCGGTAATAGTTGAGGAGCAGCCAGGCGGCGCCTTCTTCGCGGAGGACGCGGAAGATTTCGCGGAGACCGGCGGCAGGGTCGGGCCAGTAGTAGGAGGATTCGACGGAGATGGCGTGAGAGAAGAAATTGGCGTCCCAGGGAATTTCGGCGACATCGCCCGCGGCGAAGAGAAGATTTTCGTGATCGGGGGAAGCGCGGCGGGCGCGGCGGACCATTTCGTCGGAAACGTCGATGCCGACGACGCGGCCTTCGGGGACGAGGGCGGCGAGGCGGCGAGCGAGCCATCCGGCGCCGCAGCCGACGTCGAGGAGATTGTCGGTTGGGGCGAGGCGCATTTTATCGAGGACGGGGAGGGTGATGGGAAGGTGGTCGCGCTCCATGCCCTCGGCGCGGCCGTCTTCGGCCCAGCGGTTGAATTCGTGGCGCAGCGTTTCGTTGGGATTTGATTCCGTCATGTAGAAACAAAAACCGGTCTTTCGGTATTTGCGGCGAGACCCACTCGCCCTAACAAACCTACTGCCCGATTTTGATCAGCAGTTCCGCGAATTTCTGTTTACGCTCGGACTGGTCGTGGCCGCTTTCGCCTTCGGCGAGCTGGGTGATGTTCATGGAGCAGAATTTGGGGCCGCACATGGAGCAGAACTTGGATTCCTTGTAGAAATCGTCGGGGAGGGATTCGTCGTGCATGGCGCGAGCGGTTTCGGGGTCCAGCGACAATTCAAACTGCTTGTTCCAGTCGAAGAGGAAGCGGGCGTAGCTCAAGGCGTCGTCGCGGTCCTGCGCGCCGGGGCGGTGGCGGGCGACGTCGGCGGCGTGGGCGGCGATTTTATAGGCAATGACGCCCTGCTTGACGTCTTCCGGATTGGGCAGGCCGAGATGCTCCTTGGGAGTGACGTAGCAGAGCATGGAAGCGCCGTGCCAGCCGATGAGGGCGGCGCCGATGGCGCTGGTGATGTGGTCGTAGCCGGGGGCGATGTCAATGACCAGAGGGCCGAGGGTGTAGAAGGGGGCTTCGTGGCACCACTCCATTTCCTTGTCCACCTGCTCCTTGATTTTATCGAGCGGAACGTGGCCGGGGCCTTCGATCATCACCTGAACGTCGTGCTCCCAGGCTTTGGTGGTGAGTTCTCCCAGAACTTTCAGTTCGGCGAACTGGGCTTCGTCGCTGGCGTCGGCGATGCAGCCGGGGCGGAGGCCGTCGCCGAGGGAAAAGCTGACGTCGTGCTTCTTGAAAACTTTGCAGAGTTCGTCGAAACGCTCGTAGAGGAAATTCTGCTTTTTGTGGTGCTCCATCCAGTGGGCCATGAGCGAGCCACCGCGGCTGACGATGCCGGTGATGCGCTTGCGCACGAGCGGAACGTGCTCGCGCAGGACGCCGGCGTGAATGGTCATGTAGTCCACGCCCTGCTCGGCTTGCTCTTCGATGACTTCGCGCATGAGGCCGAAGGTGAGGTCTTCGGGGCGGCGCACGCGGGAGAGGGCTTCATAGACGGGAACAGTGCCCACGGGAACGGGCGAGGCGGCGATGATGGCTTTGCGGATTTTGGCGATGTCGCCGCCGGTGGAGAGGTCCATGACGGTGTCCGAGCCGTAGTGCACGGCGTGGTGCAGTTTTTTCAGCTCTTCGTCCACGTTGGAGGTGGTGGAGGAGTTGCCGATATTGGCGTTGATTTTGCAGCCGAAGGCGATGCCGATGCCCATGGGCTCGAGATTGCGGTGATGGATGTTGGCGGGGATGATGGCGCGGCCGCGGGCGATTTCGCTGCGCACGAGTTCGGGTTCGAGCTTTTCGCGCGTGGCCACGTAGGCCATCTCTTCGGTGATGACGCCCTGGCGCGCCAGGTGCATCTGAGACATGTTGCGGCTGCCGTTGGCATTGGCCGCCGCCGCTTCCCGCTTTTCAATCCAGTTATCCCGCAAAGCCATAAAGCCCCCTCGTTGCGCATGCGCGAACCGCTGCCCAGTACGCGGGCGGCGGACAAGGTGAAATTATGGCATTGAGGGGGGAGGGCCGCAACCGGATGGTTTTGGAGGCCTCAGTGGGCTGAGGGAGAAATGAAAATTGTCATTCTGAGTCCCGGTGCTTTTTACCGGGACGAAGAATCTCAACCGCACGTATTGCAGACAATTTCAGTTGAGATCCTTCGCTGCGCTCAGGATGACCGTTTTTTGGAGGGTTGCGGAGGTTGGAGGGTTGCGGCGGGCGGATCAGAATTCGTCTTCGTCGTCGTTGGGCTTCAGCTCGGTGGTCTTTACGGTGAGCTTGATTTTGTGGTTTTTCACGGCGGCGAGGATGGCGCGGCGGAGTTCGGCGGGGAGGGATTCCGGGGCGAAGACGCCGGCGAGTTCGCGGGGAAAATGTTTGACGAAGAGCGCGGCCATGTGGGCGGTGCCGTAGGCCACGGGGGTGGTGAAGAAGCCGCGCTGGCGGATCTGGAAGAGCGTGGGGAAGGTGCAGTCGGCGCGAAGGAGCAGGGGCTTTTCTTTTTTCTCGCCGCGCACGAGCACGGCGGCGGCGAAGCGGGCGTTCTGCAGGACGCCCTTGCGGATGAGCTTGGCCACCTGGCGGGGGGTGAGGGTTTCCGGGAAATGGCGGCGGGCCATGCCGCGGGATTTGGAAAGTTTGCCTTGCTTGTGCCAGCGGCGCAGACGGTCAATCTCGTTGCCGCCGATTTTGACGTCGAGTTCGCGCATGGGGATGAAGTGCGGGAGGGTGGCGACTTCGTCCTGCGCGGCCAGCACCACTCGCGACACGCCCACGGGAGCGGGAAAGCGAAATTTTTCGAGTTCGGCAAAGCGCTTGCCAAACGAAAACTTTCCCGCGCGATAGACTCGCGGGTGCGAAATCGCCTCGTCGAAGGAGACTTCCGGCGACCACTGCGAAATCGGGTCGCCGCTCTCCGCGCTTTCATACAGGCGGATGTGCACGGCCTCGACGCGATCGAGAGCATCCGCCGCGCGGCGCACCAGCAGGTTGGTCAGTCCCGGGGCTACCCCGGCGTTGATCACCGCAGCGCGGTTTTTAGCCTCGAATCTTTTGGCAAAGCGGAACTGTTCGGATTTGAAGGGATGCCGCGTCAGATGCGAGCTGAGATCCAGATAATGCGCGCGCAGGCGGAGAGCGGCGCGCATGACGATTTCGTTAAAGACCGAAGCGGAGGCGTTGATCAGGAGCTGGCAGCCTTTGCCGGCGCGGACGATGCCGCGCAGGTTGCGGGCGTTGACCTCGACCAGGGGAATTTTGGACTTTTTGCCCAGAAATCGCCTGGCCCGCTGCGGGTTGCGGTCGCCGCACCAGACGGTGTGCCCCTGTCGTTCGAGCAGTTGTGCCAGCAGGGAGCCGGTGGCCCCCGCCCCCAGGACAAAGATGCGCATGCGGAAAAAACTGTATCACAGACTTGGGAATTCAGCGGCGATTCAAAAGGATTTAGGCCGGAATCCTGGGAGAAGGCGCTCCCCGCAGCAGGCCTTCGGTGCTGAGGTCTTCGTCAATGTCCGGCCAGTGGATGCCATAGCCGCCGCCGGCGATCTTCCAGTTCAGGCGCTGGCTCTCGGATGCATGGAGGAGCCGCGGATACCACGCCAGGGGCACGCTGATCGTGCGGCCATCCATCAGGGAGACGGATAGCGCATCCGGCGTGAAGCTCACCCCGGAAACCCGTTCATCCGCCGACAACGCCAAAATGCCCATTCCAAGCCTCCAGGAGACGGTCCTGATGCTCCTGCACGATTGATTGTACCTCACGATTGCGCCGGGGGGGCTGCGGGGGTAGAATGGGGGCGAACTCCGACCCCCGGCGCCTACAGGCGAGAAAACCTACGGACGAGGGGGCGACGCAGAGGCGGTTTTCGCCGGGAATTTGGCGAGGACTCCACTGCCGAGGGTTCGGGCGGAAACGCCCGGGCCTCCCGCGCTTGGAAAGGAGAGCTTCAAAGGCCGCGACCTTTGGGGCGTATCGCCCGATTCCAGGCCGGATTCGGGCGTTCGTGTTTTCAGGGGTCACGCGCGTGAGCCTGCTGCACGACAAATTCGGCCGCCAGATCACCGACCTGCGCATTTCGGTCACCGACCGCTGCAATTTCCGCTGCGTCTATTGCCGTTCCGCCGACCCCGAAAACTACCGCCCGGAAAGCGAACTGCTCTCCTGGGACGAACTGGAACGGCTGGGGCGGGTCTACCACGGGCTGGGCATCCGCAAGATACGCGTTACCGGGGGCGAGCCGCTGGTGCGCAAGGGCGTCGAGGGGTTCATCGAGAGGCTGCATGGAGTGGGCTTCGAGGACATCTCCATGACCACCAACGGGCACCTGCTGGCGGGGCGCTGCGAGCGGCTGGTGCGCGCGGGGCTGCGGCGCATCAATATCAGCCTGGATTCGCTGGACCCGGTGAAGTTCGAGCAGCTCACGCGCACGCACTCGTACGCCGACGTGATTACGGGAATCGAAGCGGTGCAGCGCACGAGCATGGCGCCGGTGAAGGTCAACGCGGTGCTGGTGCGGGGGATCAATGACGGCGAGGTGGAGGCGTTCGCGGCCTTCGCGCGCGAGCGCGGCATCATCATGCGTTTCATCGAGTTCATGCCGCTGGACGCGGACCGCTCGTGGACGCGCGAGTCGGTGGTTCCCGCCGCGGAGGTGCACCGGCGCATTCACGCGCAATGGAAGCTGGAGGCCATTCCCAACGAGCCCAGCGAGACGGCGCGGAAATACCGCTTTGCCGACGGGGCCGCCGGGGAGATCGGGCTGATCGCCTCGGTCACGCAGCCCTTCTGCGGGCATTGCTCGCGCATCCGCATGACCGCCGACGGCAAGATTCGCACCTGCCTCTTCAGCAAGGACGAGCATGACCTGCGGCCCCTGCTGCGCGACGGCGCCTCCGACGACGACCTGGCCTTCTTCATCCGCTCCGTGGTGCACGAGAAGGAGCCCGGCCACCGCATCAACGAACCCGATTTCACGCCTCCCGGGCGGACCATGGTTTCCATCGGCGGATAGTGGCAAATCAAACCAAAAAGGGGCAAGATTCATCCAATGGACAGGAGCTTCCGGAGAAGCTGCACCAAACAAGACCATGCCCAGCCTTTTGAACATATCGAGCGCCACGCTGGCCGGCACAAGCCAGCCGGCCACGCTGCGCGCGCCGGAAATCGAACCGGGCGTGGCCTGTGATTTCGACAGCTACCTGCTGACGCCGGACACATCGTGCAGCGAGCGCATTGCCGCGGCCAAGGCCAAACTCGGCGCGGACCTGATTATTCTGGGGCACCATTACCAGCGCGACGAAGTCGTCCAGTTCGCCGATTTTCGCGGCGATTCCCTCAAGCTTTCGCAGCAGGCCGCCGCGGCCGGCGGACGCTACATCGTCTTCTGCGGCGTGCACTTCATGGCCGAAAGCGCGGACATCCTGCGCCAGGGCGAGCAGGTGGTGATCCTGCCGGACCTGAGCGCGGGCTGCTCGATGGCGGACATGGCCGAAATCGGGCAGGTGGAGACGTGCTGGAAGGAGTTGCAGTCCCTGGGCGTGAGCGGGACCATCCCGGTGACGTACATGAATTCCACGGCGGCCATCAAGGCGTTCACGGGCGAGCAGGGCGGCGCGGTATGCACCAGCTCGAACGCGGCCGCGGTGATGCGCTGGGCCTTCACGCAGGGCGAGCGCGTGCTGTTCCTCCCCGACGAGCACCTGGGGCGCAACACCGCTTACAAAATGGGCATTCCCCTGGACAAAATGATCGTCTGGGATCCGCATCAGGAATTCGGCGGGAATACGCTGGAAGCCATCCGCGGCGCGAAAGTGCTTCTGTGGAAGGGCTATTGCTCCGTGCACCAGCGCTTCCTGCCGGAGCATATCGCCAAGGTGCGGCGGGAGCATCCCGGCATACAGGTGATCGCGCATCCCGAATGCCGCTTCGAAGTGGTGCAGGCCGCCGACCACGCCGGGTCCACCGAGCAGATCATCAAGACGGTGAGCGCGGGCGCGCCCGGCTCGAAGTGGGCCATAGCCACGGAAGTTCATCTGGTGCACCGGCTGAGCACCGAGCTGAAGGACCGCCTGGTGATTTCGCTGGACCCCAATGTGTGCGTGTGCACGACCATGTTCCGGATCACGCCGCAGCATCTGCTGTGGGCGCTGGAAAACCTGGTGGCGGGCAAGGTGGTCAATCGCATCGAGGTGGGTGAGCGCACGCGGCACTATGCGCGCGTGGCCCTGGAGCGCATGCTCGCTTTGCACTAAAAGAGTACGAGAAGAATCCTTTTATGATGGATGACGACGACAACGACAAGGACGCGCCGGAGCAGCCGCCGCGTTTCTTCACGCTCACCGAAGCCGAGCACGCCCGCCAAGAGCTTGAACCCGTGCTCATCGAGGCCATGGAATGCCGCCGCAAGCTGGCTCCGCTCGAAGAGGACCTCACCACCATCGCCGCGCGCATCATGATGATGGGCGGCGTGACTGTCCCCTACGAAAAGCTGGCCGGGCAGCGCCTCGAACATATCCAGATTTCCAAACTTTTCCGGGCCGCCCTCGAACGCATCGATTCCGCCGGCTGCGTGGTCAAAGACCTCGACGTGGGACTGCTGGACTTCCCCGCCATCCTGCACAACGAGGAGGTCTATCTGTGCTGGAAGGTGGGCGAAGACCGCATCCGTTATTATCACCGGCGGGACGAGGGCTTCGGGGGACGCAAGCCCATTGACCCGCGCGATCTCGGGCCCGGCGATTTCCTGCAGTAACGGTTCTTCCGTCCACCGAAGGGAAAAAAATTGTCCGCCCATCCGGAAAACCGCCTGAAGGATTCCGCCAGCCCGTATCTGCGCTCCGCTGCGCACCAGCCCATTGACTGGCACGAATGGGGCGAGGGCGCGTTCGAGAGAGCGCGGGCCGAGGACAAGCCCATGCTGCTGGACATCGGCGCGGTGTGGTGCCACTGGTGCCACGTGATTGACCGCGAGAGCTACGAAAATCCGGCCATCGCCGCGCTGATCAACGAGCATTTCGTGGCCGTCAAGGTGGACCGCGACGAGCGCCCCGACGTGGACGCGCGCTACCAGGCCGCCATCAGCGCCATTTCCGGGCAGGGCGGCTGGCCGCTCACCGGATTTCTTCTCCCTGACGGCAAGCCCTTTTTCGGCGGGACGTATTTTCCGCCCGAGGACGCCATGGGCCGCCCCGGCTTCCGCCGCATCCTGATGAGCGTGGCCGAAGCCTACCGGGGGAAGCGCGCGGAACTGGAAACCGCGGCGAACTCGCTGGCCGCGGCCGTGGCCCAGGCGGAAAGCT
This sequence comes from Terriglobia bacterium, assembly GCA_041500985.1. Lineage (GTDB taxonomy): Bacteria > Acidobacteriota > Terriglobia > Acidiferrales > UBA7541 > Acidiferrum. The sequence goes on from JBGQNE010000007.1 coordinate 66,462, forward strand.
ATGCCGCGGCGCGCGCCGGCTTCGACCCCGCCGTGGTGGAGGCGCAGGTCGCCTCGATTGTGCAGCTCTTCGACATCAAGAACGGGGGCTTCGGGCGCTCGCCCAAATTTCCGCACACTTCGGCGATGGACCTGGTGCTGGAGCGCTACCAGCAGACGCGCGAGAAGCATCTGCTGGCGCTCGCGGAAACGACGCTGGTGCAAATGGCCCGCGGCGGCGTCTACGACCAGCTGGCCGGGGGATTTCACCGCTATTCGGTGGACGAACGCTGGATTGTGCCGCATTTCGAAAAGATGAGTTACGACAATTCCGAACTGCTGCGCAATTATCTGCACGGCTGGCAGATCACCCGCAACCCCATTTTGCGCGAGGCCGCCGAAGGCATCATCGACTGGGTGAACGAAGTGCTCTCCGATCAGGAGAACGGCGGATTTTACGGCAGCCAGGACGCGGACGTGTCGCTTGACGACGACGGCGATTATTTCACCTGGACGCAGGAGGAGCTGCGCGCCGTGCTCTCCGCCGAGGAAGCCCGCGTGATGGAACTGCACTTCGACGTCGAGGCGCACGGGGAGATGCACCACAATCCGGCGAAGAATGTTTTGTGGATTGCGCGGGACGCTGCGGAAATCGCCGCCACGCTGGGCCAGCACGAGGCGGAAATCGAAACGGTCATCGCGCACGCCTCCGGAAGAATGCTGGCCGCGCGCCTGGAACGCCCCACGCCGTTCGTGGACCGGACCATGTACACCGCCTGGAACTCGATGTTCGTCTCCGCTTATCTGGAGGCCGCGCGCGTGCTGGGCGGGCCGGCGGGCCAGCGCTGCCGCGCCTTCGCGCTTAAGAGCGCCGAGCGCATGCTGCGGGAAGCCTGGAGCGAGGCGCGCGGATTCCAGCACCGCATCGGCGGTCCGGCGCTGGACGGCTCGCTCGACGACCAGATCACCGGCGTCGTGGCCCTGCTGGATGCTTACGAGGCCACGCTGGAGGCGCGCTATTTCCGCGCCGCGCAGCGCACGCTGGATTTCGCGCTGGAACGCTACGCCGACAGCGCAGGCGGCGGATTCTTCGACCGCGCCTCCGACGCGCCGCCGCTGGGCGGGCTGGACGTGCGCCGCAAACCGTTTCAGGATTCGCCCATGCCCGGCGCGAACTCCCTCGCGGTCATCGCGCTGGTGCGCATGCACGCTTACACCGGCGAGGAACACTATCGCGGCTTCGCGGAAAAGACGCTGGAGGCTTTCGCGGGAGTCGCGGGGCAATACGGGATGTTCGCGGCCACCTACGGCCTGGCCGCCACGCTTTTCTCGCGCCACCCCATGCAGGTGGTGGTCACCGGCGCCGCCGGTGATGTGGCCGCCGATGAGTTGCTGGACGCCGCCAACGGCGTCTACCGCCTGGGCAAGAGCGTCCTGCGCGTCACCCCCGGCGCCGCGCTCGAAAATCTGGCCGGCGCGCTGCGCCTGACTCTGCCGCATCTTCCGGCGGAGAAGCCGCTGGCCATCGTCTGCGCCGGGCAGACTTGCCTTCCGCCCACGAGCGACCCGGAGCAGTTGCGGGCGCTGCTGGAAGGCGCGCCCGCGGGGGCAGCCACCGCCTGAGGCCGCCACTTTTTCGTCAGCCGCTTACTTCGCCCGCACGAATTCGTAGTGGTCCGAAAACGCTTCCGCATCCTCGGCGTGGGCCAGGGCAAATTTGCGCAACTCCGCGGTCGTTGCGGTGACCAACAGGTTGTCATCCGTCTCCAGTGTGGCCAGAGCCGGCTTGCCGGTTTTCATCTGCTTCCTGATCCAGTCGTCGTTCAGAAAATCGAGGCGGAGAGTTTTCTGGTCCATGCGGATACGGGCGAATACATGCGCCGTAGCCACCGGATAAGGGTAGAATTTCAACCGGCTGTCGTCATCTTTTGGCGCGCTCAATTCCAGGAAACGAAAATCACCCAACTGGACCATCCGCGCGACGCTGGCGAGTCCAATCTCATCCTTTTCCTTTGTGCCGGACAAGAGCACGGCATAGCTCGGGGAATCCCCGCTCCTATCGAAGCGCAAGCCCATCTTGTCGTTCTTCGCTTCGTGATCGTCCGGGTCCACAAATAGCCATTTCCCCAGCAACTGCTCGTCAAAGATTTTGTCTTCCGCGGTGTACAGCGGGAATAGAGTCTTCTGCGGCTCGCAACTCATCAACGACGCTGCGAACCCGAGTACGGCCAAAAGAATAAATTTATGTTTCATTCTGTCCCCCGTGAAGAGAAACCGGCCGGAAGCAGACTGTGTGGTCCGCCGCCGGCCGGATTGGAACTGCACTGCAACTGCCCGCCCCGACTACTTGCGCGGGCGGGAGGCCGGCGGCACGATCTTGTTCAGCCGATAATAAACCACCAGCTGGCCGTAGTGCTCCTGGGCGTGAGAGGAAAGCATGTCCGCGAGGTCGGCCACGCGGATCATGGCGTTGGCGAAGGGATGTTTGACCGCTGCGCCGAGTCCAGCATCACCCTTGCTCTTGATGATTTCCGCGCCGTCGGCGAAGGATTTTTTCACCGCAGCCACGATGTCCGCGCGAGTTTTGTACTTGTCCCGCGGCAGATCCGCTTCCTCAGCCTTTTCGCCGCGCACCGCCAGGCCCAGCAGGTTGTTCACTCCGGCCACGTGAAGAAGCTGTTCGGCGAAACTGCGCACTTCCGGCGTGGGCTTGTAGTCGAGTTTATCCTCCGGAAAATCCTCGGCCATGGCGATGAGTTTGCTCCCGGCCTCGTTCCAGCGTTCCAGTACGGCTTGGGATGCGCTGGGCGCGGCTGCAGGGGCTTCCGCTTTTTTAGCAGCCTCCTGCGCGAGCGCCGGCACCGCCAGAAGTCCGGCAATCAACGCAGCCAAAAACAGGAATCGTGTGCTCTTCATGGTTTCTTTTCTCCTTGCCGTCTGAATTCAGAATCGTTTTTCTTGGTGAGCCGCTCACCCGGTTGCGGGACTGTCCGAACGCATTGCACCTGTACTTTCGGACAGTCTCATCATACTTAGGAAACAAGCGATGGCAAAGCGGCCGTTCCCAACCTGCGCATGCTAAAATGGATTGTTCTTAAAGGGAGAAATATTCCGATGGACTGGGGCTGGCTGCTCCTGCGCAGCGCAATTCTGATCTCTGTGGTAACGCTGCTCTATCTTTCGCAGCGATTCTGGTACCGCGGTCTCTGGCGGGTAACCTCGAACTGGGGCCGGATGTGGCTGCGCGTGTCCGCGCGGCTGATTTATGTAGTGGCTTTGCTGGTGGTGGTGGGCGCGGCCGCGGGCAGCATGCGCGGCAATCAGAATCATTTTCTGCGGCATTCCTCGCTGGTTTCCGGCCTGGCTGGGCTGTGGTTCGCCAGCGCGCTGTTTGCCTACGTTTCCGTCAAGTCCGTGCATGGACTGGATCGCGGCTGGCGCTGGATGGGCCGCCGCCGCGCCCGGCAATCCTCCCCCGCCCAGGCAGCGGCGCCGGTTGCCCGCGGCGAACCCGCGCCCGACGTGCTCCTGAATCCCAGCCGCCGCTATCTTTTCCAAACCGCCACGATCGCGGCCGGGGCCATGCCCTTCCTCGGAGCGGTGTATGGATTTGCCGGGGAGCGCCTGCGCTATCAGGTGCGCCGCGTGGAAGTGCCCATCACCAATCTTCCATCCGCGCTGGACGGGCTGCGCATCGTGCAGGTCAGCGACATTCACCTCAGCGGCTACATGACCCGCGAGAACGTCCGCCGCGCCGTGGACATGGCCAACGATCTCTCCGCGGAGCTGGCCGTGGTCACCGGCGATTTCATCACCGGGGTCAACGATCCCCTGGCCGACTGCGTGGACGAACTGCGGCGGCTGCACGCGCCGCTGGGCACATGGGGCTGCAACGGGAATCACGAAATTTACGCGCGCGCGGAAGACGCCGCGCAGACTCTTTTCGCGCAAGCCGGCATGAAGCTGCTGCGCCAGGAAAGCAAGGAACTCACTTGGCAAGGGGCGAAGTTCAACCTGATCGGCGTGGATTACCAGCGCGAGCGTTCACCCAAGGGCCGCAAGATGCAGATGATCGAGGGGCTGGATCCGCTGGTCCGCCGGGACATGCCCAACATCCTGCTTTCGCACAATCCCAATTCCTTCCGCCGCGCCGCCGAACTGGGCGTCGAACTGACGCTTTCCGGGCACACGCACGGCGGGCAGGTGCAGGTGGAAATTCTGGACCGGCGCTTCAGCCCGGCGCGTTTTATTACCGACTACATTGCCGGGCTGTTCCACCGGCCGCTGTTTGCTCCTTCCGAACCGGGCATGGGCGAACGCCATATCGCCCTGAATCTGCAGCCGGGCATCGCCAATCTCTACGTGAATCGCGGTTTGGGCACCGTGGGAGCGCCGGTGCGCCTGGGCGTGCCGCCGGAAATCACACTGCTCACCCTGCGCCGTTCCGGATAAGGGATTCGCCCCGCGGGCGCGCCACCCCTTCGCGTTTTTCAAGGTTGCCGCTGGTTAAGGAGAACTCCATGAAATCGCTGCGCTGCTGGGTCATTATTTTCGCTTTGCTGGCCGGCATTCCCGTTGCCGCACAGACCACCGCCAAACCCGCCAAGAAGAAAAAGTTTAAGAATTCGCTCGCCACGCTTCTTACGCCCGCGCTCACCGACGACAAGATCGCCGCCGGCCTGAAGGAAGCATTGCAGGTGGGCACGGAGAACGCGGTGAAACTGACCGGGCGCGAGGACGGCTACTTCGGCAATCCGGACATCAAGATTCCGCTGCCCAAGAATTTGCAGAAGCTGGAAAACGGCCTGCGCATGGCCGGTTTCGGCCCCAAGATCGAGGAGTTCGTCCTGAGCATGAACCGCGCGGCGGAGCAGGCCGCGCCAGAAGCGCGCAAGATTTTCCTCGACGCGATCCTGGCGATGACCTTTGAAGACGCGCGCAAGCTGCTGAAGGGCGGGGACACCTCCATCACCGAATATTTTCAGGACAAGACCACGCCGGCGCTGACCGCGGCGTTCACTCCCATCGTCGAGGAGGCGCTGCAGAAGCACGAGGTCACGCGCAAATACGACGCGCTGACCGGCAAGGCACGCACCATTCCCTTCCTGAAGGCGCAGACGGTGGACATCAAGGAATACGTGGTGGCGCAGGCCCTCAACGGGCTTTTCTTCATGCTCAGCGAGGAAGAGCGCAAGATTCGCAAGGACCCCGCGGCGCAGGTCACCAGTTTGCTGAAGGAAGTTTTCGGCAAGCATTGAGCGGCCACCCGGCGGGATTTTGAACTTTGTACTACTGCCTCAATAGACAGCGATTACAAATATATGGTATAAAAGTGCTGGCAGTCTGGACGATGCCTGACTTTCGGCCCCCCTTCCTTACGGGCACCTGCAAGGCCCTAATCCTATAGGTATGCCGCCTTAGTCCATGCCGCAGGCACAAGCACGGCCGCGCAACGATTCAAGGGGTAGCGGCCGCAATGCCGTGTGGCGAAACCAGCGGATGGGGGCAGGCACCGTGCAAGCGCCAGGGCCAGGGTAAATGCGCATGCACGCCGACGCTCAAAGAACAGGCCGGTCGGAATGACATCCTCCACAGCATCTTCGGACAGCGAGATCGAACGGCTCAAGAAACTGCTGGGCCGGGAGCAGCAGTCACGCCTCGAGGCAGAGAACTTGGCGAAAGAAATGCTGCACGCACTGCATACGGCGCAGAAAGAAGTCCTGCTGCTGCAAGAGATTGCATTCGCCGCCAACGAACAATCTTCCCTCGAAGACGCGCTGCGCTTCGCGCTCGCTCGCGTGTGCGCGTACACGGGATGGGCGGCCGGACGCGTATGTTTCTGCAAGGAAGACGGAACCGGGGGAACACCCGTGCCTGCCGCCGCTTGGCACTTCTCCGATCCCGCCTTATTGGAACGACTGGGCCCTCTCTCCAGGGAGACTTTCATCTCTCCGGGAGACGGCCTTGCGGGACGAGTGCTGGCCAGCGGAGAACCCGCCTGGGTCAGCAGTATCACGCAGGAGGAAAACTGTCCCGGAATGGGCGCGGCACGGGAATGTGGGATGCAAGCTGTTCTGGCTTTCCCGGTGCTGACAGGGAACGACATTGCCGCGGTGCTGGAGTTCTACTCGCTGGTGACGGTCGTGCCGGATGCGCCGCTGTTGCGGGTCATGCGGCAGGTAGGCACCCTGATGGGACGAGTCCTGGAGCGCAGGCGACACGAAGATAAACTGCTCCACGATGCCTTCCACGACCCGCTCACGCAACTGCCCAATCGCGCCCTGTTTCTGGACCGGCTGACGCAGTGCGGCGCGCGGTTTCTGCGCCATCCGGAGAACAAGTTCGCCGTCCTGTTCATAGACATCGATCGCTTCAAGATCGTGAATGACGGCCTCGGGCACGACGCCGGCGACCGCCTGATTGTGGCCATTGCCGAGCGGCTGCGCCGCTCCATCCGGCGCGAGGACCTTGTTGCGCGTCCGGCAGGCGAGATGGCGGCAACCCGGCAGGGCATGGAGGACACGCTGGCGCGGATGGGGGGCGATGAGTTCACCATCCTGCTCGAAGATATCCGCGATTCCAGTGACAGCGTGCGCGTGGCCAAACGAATCCAACAGACCCTGGCCTCTCCTTTCCTGATCGATGGGCAGGAGGTGTTCACCACGGCCAGTATCGGAATTGCCTTAAGCACCACCGCCTACAGCGTGGCCGAGGACATGCTGCGCGAAGCCGACACGGCCATGCACCGCGCCAAGACCCAAGGCAAGGCGCGCTGCGAAATATTCGACCCGGCCATGCATGTCAGCGCGGTGCGCCGCTTGAAGCTGGAAACGGACCTGCGCCGGGCGATCGAGCGCGAGGAATTCCGCGTTCACTATCAACCCATTGTCTCGCTGCTGGATGGCCGCATGGCCGGCTTCGAGGCCTTGGTGCGCTGGCAGCATCCGGAGTCCGGACTGCTCGCGCCGGGGGAGTTCATCGCGGTGGCGGAGGAAACCGGGCTGATCGTATTGATCGGGAAATGGGTAATGCGCGAGGCCTGCCGGCAGTTGTACGCCTGGAATCAGCAATTCCCTTGCACCACCCCGCTGACCATGGCCGTGAACCTCTCGGCCAAGCAGTTTGCGCAGCCGGATCTGGTGAGCCAAGTGAGACAGGTTCTGCTCGATACGGGCCTTGCTCCGCCGGCCTTGAAACTGGAGATCACCGAAAGTGTCATCATGAGCGACGCGCAAAGGACGTCCCGACTTTTCGACGAACTCAAAGCACTCGGAATTTCCCTGAGCATTGACGATTTCGGCACGGGATATTCGTCCTTGAGTTACTTGCGGCGCTTCCCGCTGAACACCCTCAAAATTGACCGCTCCTTCATCTCCGGCATGGACACCAACCGGGCCAGCCGTCAAATCGTGGAGACGATCATGACTCTGGCGCGCAACCTGGGCATGGAAGTCGTTGCGGAAGGCGCCGAAACAGCCGCGCAAGTGGAGCACCTCAAAACACTGGGCTGCGAATATGCCCAGGGATACTTTTTCTCCCCCCCCCTGGACGCGGAGGCGGCGGTGCAAAAAGCCTTTGCGCTCTCGCTGGCGCGCTAGCCCGCATTTCTCACCCGAGAATATGTTCCCTCCCCGGCCAGGCTGTCGCGGGCGCCGGGCGGAGCGAAACATCGCCAGCGATGCGCATTCCGGCCCATCGGATCGGTTGAGATTCTCCGGTTCGCCGGCGCCGAACCCCGGAAGGACAAGGCGGTCTGGCCCGCTGCACGCATTATTCCCGCTGACGTTTCTCCTGCCGCGGTCAGCAGCAGCGCGTTGGTTTGGAGTAGCGGCGGTTGAGCTGCTCGACGTAAAACTCCGCCGGGGGCAGCGGCGGCGCTGCGCCGGGACGGGCGGCGGCGATGAGCAGGTAGCGGTCGTAGGCGGCGTCGCCGGACCATTCGCGGAGAGACTGCCAGGCGGCGCGCGCCAGGCGGGAAATTGCCACAGCCGAAATTCGAAATACGAAATGCGAAGAGGCATTGCCCTGCATGTTGGCCAGCTTTTCTTCCGCGCAGCGCATCAGTCACCCTCCGCCCATTGCGTGGCTACATAGGGAGATTCGTGCAGGACCGGCTCGCGGCGGTGCACGATCAGCGCGTACCAATGGCGCAGGGCGTCCGCCAGCAGCGCCAAAATCATCAGCGCCAGCACGGCGGTGACGGCCGCATCCAAACGCTGATTGAAGATCAGCCGCTGGGTCTGCGCAATTTTCGCGAAGGGGATCGCGCCGGAAGCAATCTGCGCGGCCAGCGAGGAGGCGTAGGAGAGAAAGCCGAGCCGCGGATCGGCGCTGAAGATCTTCTGCCACGCCGCCGTCATGGTGACGGTAACCAGCACGGCCATGGGCGCCAGCGTGACCCACAGCCAGCGCCAGCGGCCCATCTTCATCAGGATGGTGGTGGCCACCACCAGGGCCACCGCGGCCAGCAATTGGTTGGCGATGCCGAATAGGGGCCAGAGCGAGTTGATTCCCCCGAGTGGGTCCAGCACGCCCTGATAGAGAAAATAGCCCCACAGGCCCACGATCAGTCCGCTCGAAAGCAGAATCCCGGGCATCCATCCGGTGCGTCCGAAGGGCTTCCAGAAATGGCCGCCCAAATCCTGAATCATGAAGCGGCCCACGCGCGTCCCGGCGTCCAGCACGGTGAGAATAAAAAGCGCTTCGAACATGATGGCGAAGTGATACCAGATGCTCATCAGGCGCGGGCCGCCAATCGTGTTCGAGAAAATCTGGGCCATGCCCACGGCCAGCGAGGGAGCGCCGCCGGCGCGGTTGAGCAGGGTCTGCTCGCCCACCGAGCGCGCCAGATCGTGCATCGTTCCGGGCAGCAGCGGAAAGCCCCACGAGGTGATGGTGACGGAAGCGGCCTCGGCGGTCGAGCCGACGATGGCCGCGGGGCTGTTGATGGCGAAATAGACGCCCGGCGGCATCGAGCAGGCGGCCACCATGGCCATGACTCCGACGAAGGACTCCATCAGCATGGCGCCGTAGCCAATGAGCCGCGCGTGGCCTTCGCGCAAAATCATTTTGGGCGTGGTGCCGCTGGAAACCAGGGAATGAAACCCGCTGACCGCTCCGCAGGCAATGGTGATGAAGCAGAAGGGGAAGATTTTTCCGGCGAAGACCGGGCCGCTGCCGTCAATGAAGCGCGTGAGCGCGGGCATTTGCACGTCCGGACGCACCAGCAGGATTCCGCCGGCCAGCGCCAGGATCGCGCCGACCTTGATGAATGCGCTGAGGTAGTCCCGCGGCGCCAGCAGCAGCCACACGGGCAGCGCCGAGGCGGCAAAACCATACACGATGATGGCCCCGGCCAGCGTGGTGCCGCCGAGCGTGAACACCCGCGCCCAGGAAGGCGAATCGGCCACCCACTGCCCGGCGACGACAACGAATAGAACCAGCGCGAAGCCCAACAGCGACGCTTCCAGCACGCGCCCGACGCGCCAGTAGCGCAGATAAACGCCCATGAGCAGCGCGATGGGAATGGTCATGGCCAGGGTGAACGTGGCCCACGGCGACGCTTTCAGCGCGTTGACCACCACCAGCGCGATCACCGCAAGCAAGATGACCATGATGGCCAGGATGGCCAACTGCGCCAGGAATCCTCCCCAGCGGCCAACCTCTTCGCGGGCCATCTGTCCCAGGGATTTTCCGTCGCGGCGGATGGAGCAGAACAAAATGACGAAGTCCTGCACGCATCCGCCCAGCACCGATCCGGCGATCAGCCAGAGCGTGCCGGGAAGATAGCCGAACTGCGCGGCCAGCGTGGGGCCGACGAGCGGGCCGGGACCGGCGATGGCGGCGAAATGATGCCCCAGCAGAACCCACTTGTTGGTGGGAACGAAGTCGCGGCCGTCGTCGAAGCGTTCGGCGGGTGTGGCGCGCGAGTCATCCAGCGCCAGAATGCGCGCGGCGATAAACGCGGAGTAAAAACGGAAGGCCACCAGATAGCAGCAGCCCGCCGCCAGAACGAACCACGTGGCGTTGATGCGCTCGCCGCGATGCAGCGCGATGGCCCCGAGCGCGGCGGCTCCAGCCAGGGAAATGGCGCTCCAGAGGACAATGGAAAGAAGCCGCTTCATTTCGCAACGCTGACGCTGGAGCGCATGAACTGCGCGACATCCTGTTTGAGCTTCTGCAGCGACGGCATGTGCACATAGACCATATGCCCGGCTTCATAATAAGCGCCGGAAAGATTGCCGCGCAGCGCGGGGTCCAGGCCCAGGTGGTCGAAGGTATAGTCCGCGGCGAAAAAGGGCGTGGCCAGGTCATAGTAGCCCTTGGCGACGAAGACGTGCAGATAGGGGTTAAGGGTCATCGCGGTGCGCAGCGTTTCCGCCACGTTGACGTAGCGGTTTTCGTAGGGCGCAAAGCTCCAGGGCTGCACGCGCCCGGTGAGGATTTCATACGGCAGATCGCTTTCGAATTTCAGGTCGCCGCGCACGTAATCGTTGAAGACGCCGGCATAGGGCCCGAGAATCGCCGCGTAGCTGGGGTCGGAAGCCGCGTAACTGTCCGGATTCTGCAGCACGGGGCCGGTGAAGCGCCCGTCGAGCCGCCCGGCGACGCGCCGGTCGGCGCGCAGCAGTTCGTGGGTGAAGTCCGAAATGCGGATGCGCTCGCTCTTCTCCTCGATGAACTGCGCGCTCAGCCCGGTGAGCCGCGCCAGCTCCCGCGTGATTTCCGCGCGGCGCGCATCGGGCAGGCGGTCGCCGGCCATCAGCGCGTCCAGATAATCGTGTGCGGCGAACTGCTTGGACTCCGCCAGGGCCTTCTGCAAGTCCCCTTGCAGGTCCGCGGGCAGCCGCTTGTGATACCAGGCGATGGCCGTGTAGCTCGGCAGATAAAGAACGTAGGGCAGGTCGTTGCCGGGATCGAACTCCGCCGTTTCGAAATTCAGAATCGAGGAGATCAGCACGATGCCGTTCAGGTACATCCCATAACGGCTCTGCAGGTAGCCGGAAAGCCCCGCGGCGCGCGTCGTCCCGTAGCTTTCCCCGGCGAGAAATTTCGGCGAGGCCCAGCGCTTGTTGCGCGTGGTATAGAGCCGGATGAAATCGCCCACCGACTGCACATCCTCTTCAATGCCGTGAAACTGCTTGGGGGCCTCGCCGGGAACGGCGCGGCTGTAGCCCGTCGAGACGGGATCGATGAAGATGAGATCGGTGACGTCCAGGAGGGAAGATTCGTTATCCACCAGCTTGTACGGCGGAGGGAGCAGCGTCCCGGCGTCGCCCATCTGCACGCGGCGCGGACCGAAGGCTCCCAGATGCAGCCACACCGAAGACGAGCCCGGCCCGCCGTTGAAGGTAAAGGTGATGGGCCGCTGGGCGGCGTCGGCCACGTCGTCGCGGGTGTAGGCAATGTAAAAGACGCTGGCCTTGGGCGTGCCGTCTTCCAGCTTCAGCAGCAGCGTGCCGGTGGTCGCGGTGTATTTGATCTCCTGGCCGCCGATGCGAATGCTGTGCTTGGTGGAAACGGATTTTTCCTCGGGCGCCGGGGGAGTCTTTTTTTCTTCCTTGGGCTTCTCCGCCGGTGCTGGCGCGCCCTGCGGCTGTTGAGCCGGCGCGGCCGCTCCGGCCCAGCCGAAGATCATCACGAAAAAGATGCTGCGAAGCATGCGTGCCATGGGTTCTCTCTCCAGACCGAGGATGCGCTGCCGGACGGTTCGCCCGCGTGTACGGGGAGTCACGGCGGAAATCGTATGCGACTCGCCGCCCAGCGTCAATGACAACAATGGAATGACAACGGCCCTATGACGGGTGTGCGCAACACACGGAGATGATATCTTGCGCGGCGATTGCGCCACGGTAGAATCTTGGTAGCCAATTCAAGGCCTGCCAGCCGGAGGATGTCATGCCCGCCCAGCGGATTCGCCGCTTCATTGCCTGCATTGCCTGCGCCGCCCTCCTGCTTTCCGCCGCGGCGGCGAGTGCGCAACAGAATTCTCCCCAGCGGGAAGCGCAGCCTCATCCGAAAACACTGGAAGAGCTGCGGCAGGCGTTCAAAAACATCCTCGATAAAAATCACATTCCTGGAGCGGGCATCGCTCTCGTTTCCCGCGGCGAAGTCCTCTGGTGCGGAGGCATCGGCAAGGCCGATCTGGCCAGCGGGCGCGATGTCTCCTGCCACACCGAATTCCGCGCCGGCTCCATCAGCAATACCTTTGTCGCCCTGGCCCTGATGAAGCTGGCCGAGCAAGGCCGCCTCAATCTCTACGCCCGCTTGAAGGACGTGGCCCCGGAACTGCCTCTGAAGAATCGCTGGGAGGAAACCAATCCGGTGCGCATCGTCAACCTGCTGGAACACACCGCCGGCTTCGACGATACACACTTCAGCGAAATCTATAACCGCAATGACCCGCCGGAGCTTTCCCCGCTCGATGTTCTAAAACGTTTTCCAGGCCCGCAGAAAACGCGCTGGAAACCGGGATCGCGCTTTTCCTATTCCAGTCCGGACTACGGAGCGGCCGGCGCCGTCATCGAGAAAATCACCGGACAGCCCTTCGACGCCTACATTCAAAAGGAAATTCTCGAACCCATCGGAATCACCCACGGGGATTTTCGCCTGGACGACGGCAACCGCGGCCTGCTGGCGCAGGGCTACGAACACAATCCGCCCGTGCCGGTGCCCTACAAGAACATCTATTTGCGCCCCGCGGGAGATATGAAGGCCTCGCCGGAAGAACTGGCCAAGCTGGTGCAATTTTTTCTGCGCCGCGGAATCGCCGGGCTCTCTCCCCTGCTCAGGCCGGAGAGCGTCGGGCGGATGGAGTATCCGGAAACTCCCTCCTCGGCGCGCCACGGGCTGCGCCTGGGCTACGGTCTGGGCAATTACACGTCCGTTCAGGGCGGCATGGTCACCCACGGGCACGACGGCGGGGTTGACGGCTTCCTTTCCTCCTTCCGCTACATGCCGGAGCAGAACTGGGGCTGCGTCATCCTGCTGAACAGCGCCGAATCGCCGCAGGCCCTGCGCGAGATGAACCGCCTGGCCATCGAATTTCTTTCCAGGGATTTTCCCAAGCCGCAGCAGCCGCTGGCCGAAGTTCCCGCGGAAGAATTGCGCAAGCTGGAAGGCTATTACGTCCCGGCCGCTCCGCGTATGCAACTTTTCGCCTTCCTGGCAACGCTCGCCGGGGGCACACAGGTGCGCCTGGAAAACGGGCGCCTGATGCGCGCGGGACACTTCGACGCAATGAAAGAAACTCTGCTGCCCCTGGGAAACGGGCTTTTTCGCGGCGAATCCGAGCCGGAAGCCACCAGTGTCTTCTTTACTGATGAAGATGGAAAGATCGTCTACGCCAACGCGGGAATTTCGGAACTGGGCTACGCGCGGCGCGGCGATATTTCCGGGCTCTATACGACGCTGGCACTCCTGGCTGCCTGCTCCGCGCTGCTGGCCAGCTCGCTGCTCTTCGCGCTCGTATGGGCGCCATTTTGGGCGTTTGGGAAGATGAAAGAAGTCCGCCATCTGCGCGTGCGCGCCGCGCCCATCGCCGCAATTCTCTCGCTGGCCGCCGCCTTCGCAGCCGGGGCTATGGCCATGCCCACGCTCGGCGAACTGGATTTCTGGTCGCTGCTGGTCTGCGCCGGGACGCTGCTCTTCGCGCTTTTCTCGTTCTATGGGCTGTGGCTGGCGCTGCGCGTTCCGCGCGAAGAAATCCGCCCCGCCGTGCGCATCCACTCGCTGCTGGTCTCCGTAGCCTGCTGCGCCCTCACGCTGCTGCTGTCCTCCTGGGGACTCATCGGCCTGCGCCTGTGGGCGCCCTGACGCGGCCAGATTGGCTCTTGCCGCGCGCGCAGGCTCCGGCGTAGGCTGCGTCCATGAGCGACTACACTCCCACCGAGCGCACCACCGTCCACCGCAAGCCCAATCGCGCCGTTTATGACCAAGCCGCGATTCACGCCATCCTCGACGAAGCCTTCGTCTGCCAGATCGGCTTCGCTCTCGATGGCCAGCCCTACGTCATTCCCACCAACTATGTGCGCATGGAACGCCGCCTGTTTCTCCACGGCTCGGCCGCCAGCCGCATGTTCCGCGCCCTGGCCGCCGGCGCGCCGCTGTGCCTCAGCGTGACCCTGATTGACGGCCTGGTGCTCGCACCCACGGCCACCGGCCATTCCATCAACTACCGCTCCGTGGTGGTCCTGGGCCAAGCCGAGCCTATCGAGGATGCGCAGGAAAAATTCGCGGCCATGCGCGCTTTCGTCGAGCGCGTGATTCCCGGGCGCTGGCCCGGTGTGCGCCCGCCCAGCGAGCAGGAACTGAAGGCCACCATGGTTCTGGCGGTGCCCCTGAGCGAAGTCTCCGCCAAGGTGCGCAGCGGCCCGCCGATTGACGACGAAGCCGAGTATGCCCGCGACGTGTGGACCGGCGTCCTCCCCCTGAAATTGACTCCGGGCGCGCCGCTGCCCGACCCGCGCGGCAAGGTTTCCATCCCCGTGCCGGACTACGTGCGCAACTATTCCCGCTGAGGCGGACTGAGGCATCCCGCAGGCGCGCCGCTTTTAATCTTCTCTTGAGATGGGGATTTGCTGGAGGGTAAAACCTAGTTCACGCCGCAGCGCCCCCCGCCGCAGCATCCTCCGCCGCCGGGCGGGGTGCAGGCAATGGCGTTGGCGCGGTCCGCGGCGGCCTTGCCGGCGCCGGTATTGGCGCTGAAGACGGACAACTGCATGGTGTTCTTTTTGCCCGCGCACTTGGGGCAGGCAATCTCTTCGGTCTTTTTCAACACCAGCTTTTCAAATTGCGTCCCGCAGTCGTCGCAGGCGTACTCGTAAATCGGCATGGTTCCTGCCTCTCTTCCGCATCTAGTTCATTCTACCATTCGCGCCCCGCGGCAGCGAAGCGCTCAAAAAAGCGGCTGCCCCGGTGAAGAACCCGGGGCAGCCGGAACCATTTTCTCTCAAGCGGTCGAACGGTTTGCTTAGTCGCCCGCGACGGGCTCGGCGGCCAGTTCGTTCTTCTTCTGGGCTCCGCCATCATTGGCCTTGCTGAAGTCCGCCGGAACGGCCTTGGCGAAGTCGCTGACGTTGCCGATCTGCACCACGGTGGTGGGCGCCTTCTTGAGCACCAGTTCCTCGTAGATGGCCCGCACCTTGGCCTGCTCTTCGTAGGCCTTCTTGCGGCGCTGGCGCTCTTCTTCCGCCGCGGTCACCGGGATGTCGTGCTCGACGTGGCGCACGCGCGCGGCGTCTTCGGCGTCGATCTTGAGCGAGTGCTCGTAGCTGCCCAGGTCCACGCTTTTGCCCTTGGCGTAGATCTCGTGCTTGCCGTGTTCCTTGTACCACTGGGCCACGGTCGCGTTCTTGTGCATGTTTTCGATGATCTGCCGCCAGCCGATGCCCGTGTTGTAGGCGCAGAAGGAGATTTCGCCCTGCTGCGTGGCGTAGGGAATGATGCACATCTCCGTGCGCCGGAAATCGTAGTTGAAGAGGTCCTGGAACCACATTCCCGCGATGAACAGGAAATTCCAGGGGTCGCTCTGGCGGCGCTTCATGGCGTCTTCGTAGGTGCGCTCGGGCGAGGTGCGTCCGTACTTCACCTCGGACTTCTTGGTCAGCGCCCAAGTCTTGTCGAATTTCTTGAACAGGTCAAACAGCGTCAAGCCCTTGGGCCCCTGGAAGGGCTTGTAGTTCTTGAGCAGGGCCATGGCCATCATGAAATTGGAAAAATTCTTGCCCCGCGCGGCGTCGGTGATCGCGGTGACGTCCCGGACCAGTTGCTGGGCGTCCAGGAAGCGCGGCACCGGGGCCCACTCCTTGGTCTCCTTGTTGATCATCAGCGCCGTGCCCACGCCGCAATTGGGGTGGCAGCCGCAGGAGAGCGAACCCCACTGCGATTCGGTGCCCTTGACCATGTCCGCGAAGCCCGCAAACGTGCTGATGAAGGAGATGGGGAACCAGTCGCGCGTCGGCTCGACCTTGCCCACCTGCTTGCTCACGTCGCTGGCCAGGTGCGAAAGCGTGTAGCGCTGGCGCAGACGGCGCTCCGGAGTGATCTCCTCGTCGCGGCCGGTGAAGGAAACCGGCTGAAAACTCACGAAGGCGATTCTCTTGGGGTTTTCCATGGCGAACTTCACGATCGAGCCCACCTGATCGTTGTTCACGTTGTTGACGATGGTCACCACCAGCACGATCTCGATGCCCGCTTCGTGCATGTTTTCGATGGCGCGCAGCTTCACATCGAACAGGTTGCCCACCTGGCGGTGGCTGTTGGCGTCGTTGCCGATGCCGTCAAACTGCAGATAGGCGTAGCGCATGCCCGCATCGAAGGCCTTTTTGCAGAACTCCTTGCTCTTGGCGAATTCGATTCCGTTGGTGGCCGCCTGCACCGAGTTGTAGCCCACCTTGCGCGCGTAGGCCACCGCGTCCAGAAAGTACGGGCTCATGGTCGGCTCGCCGCCGGAGAACTGCACGGACATCTGCCGCCGCGGCTTGATCTTCAGCGCGTTGTCCAGCACTTCCTGGACTTCCTCCCAGGACAGTTCGTGCACATAGCCCACCTGGTTGGCGTCCATGAAGCAAGGGTCGCACATCATGTTGCAGCGGTTGGTCAGGTCCACGGTGAGCACCGAACCGCGGCCATAGAGGACGTTGCTGGAGCCGTGCTTGTGCAGGCCTTCGTCGTTGTGCGCGGGAATATCCCGGCCGGGGAACTGCTTTTCAATCCAGCCCAGGAATTTCGAATCGTAGGCCATCAGGTCTTCGTAGTGCCCGTGCTGCGGGCAGTCCTTGACCATCCACACCTGGCCGTCGCGCTCGATGATCTGCGCCTTGATCTCTCCGACCTTCTCGTGCATCAGATCGCGCCAGTCCTTCTTCCCTTCGATAATGTCCTGCCGCGCTTCGCGCACGCAGTCCGGGCAGAGCGAATCCGTCTGCCGGGGGAATCCCAGCGTCGGCTTGGTCTTCTCCCAGGACTTCAGCAGCGGCTTATCCGACCACTGCGGAGTGACCGAAGGATTGGGATTGCGCTTATTGAAATACTGGAAAGTGTTAAAGGTGATTCCGGCGGCCTTGCAGATCAGCGTGTCCGCGACCCGCATCAGATTCACTGTGATATTCGACATAACTGCTGCCCCTCGCTTTCGAAAATTCTTTTTTCCGCTTGCGCCCCAGGCGCACAAAATCCCGGAAGAAATTCCCGCAAACCCCGTGCACGCCCCCGGCGCATGATGCGATGCCAAACTCTATCACGCGCGTACAGAGACCCGCAGCAGGTTCTTGGACTGCTGTAGCGTGACAGCTAACCCCTATTAAATCCAGAGAGTTACGGCGAATGGGGGATTTCCGGGGTCGAACGGCAGCTGGATGCAGCGAACGGTCCCCCGAGTACTGACGGATAGTACCAGCGATTCCCTGCTCCCCGCCTGGCGCTTCCCGCCGCCGGCTATTCGTTCAGCACGGGGCGGAGAACGGCCATGATGAAGTGCGCAAAGGCTCCGGCGCCCTCATCGAGCTGCAGCCAGCGCACCACGCAGTGCTCGCTGACGTACTTGCCCGCGCGCGATTCCGGAATGCCCAGGTGTTTGGCCAGCCCGGACTTCAGCGAAATTCCCTCGCGGCGGACTCCGGAGCGCACCAGATTGCCGATGCCGATGCGCAGCGTGGCGCAGGATTCCGCGTAGTAATACGTAGTCTGGTCCGCATCGGTAACGATGAAGACGCCGGGACCGGCCGGGGCGTGATCGGCCTGTTCCAGGGGCACCGGCGCCGCGGCCAGCAGCCGGCGCAGCTGCATTTCCAGGCGCGCCAGGCGCGAGGACAGGGCGGGGTCGCCCGAGCGCGCGCGAATTCCGGGGCCCGTTGATTCCGCGCTGGCCAGGGGCGCCAATTCATGCGCCAGCAGGCGCACCGGAGGCGGGGCCAGCCGGGTTTCCGCGGGAATTTCCGCGGCTCGCGATTCCGCCGCAGCCGGGGGCGTTTCCATCGCCGCACCCAGTGCCGGGGTTTCCCTCTTTCCGCGCCGGTGCTTTCTTCCTCCGCGCCGGCCGCGCCGCCTCTTCCTGATTCCCCCGGGCAGCGCGGAATCCGCGGACGGCTCGGCGACTGCTTCGCCGGCGGGTTCGCCGGATTCATTCGCTTCTTGTTCCGGCAATGCTTCGGATTCCATAGCAGACTCTCCCTCGGCGCTTTCCAGCGGTTCTTCCGCGGCGGACACGGCTTCCATCGGCCCCGCTACGGGTATTGTCGCCGGCACTCCCGCAAGCCGCGCCGCGGCTTCTTCCGCCTTCTTTTTCCAATCGGGACGGCGGAAATTCTCGGAGGCGGCCGCATACCAGCGCACGGCATCCGGAGCATTGCCTCCGGTCTCAAAATAACGGGCCAGCTCAAATGCGGCCATGGCGTCCCGGGTCTTCTCGAAGAGTTTTTCCAGCTGACCGGCGGGGTCCGCGCTGGTGCGAGCCCTGCGGATACGCGCCTGGATTTGCTTCCAATCGGCCATGACGCTCGTATTGTATCAGCGCAAAGCCTCTGAGGCCAGAAACATACAGGGCACAATCAATCCAACGGACTATTGACTCACGACAATGCGGTCAGTATGCTCACTCTATGTTTCCCTCTGTGCGGAGGTTTGTGTCTGTAAACGCTCGCAAGCCCCTGGCGCTGCTCCTGGCCGGCTGCCTCGTTCTCACGCCCGCGCTGGGCAGTTCCAAGCCACAAGCCGGAATCATCGTCGCCGCGCAGAAAGCCGCTTTGCGCAGCGTTCCCGCGACCGCCGGAACCACCGTCTTCCACGGCGATGTGCTCAGCACCGATGCGCATGGCCAGGTGCAGATCCGCGCCGGCGCCGCCCGCTTCTACCTCGGCGAATCCAGCGGAGCCACTCTGCACAATGAAGCCGGAATGCCATCGGCAACCCTCTCCCAGGGAACCGCGATCTTCGCCACATCCAAATCCAATGAGTTTGAATTGATCGCCCGTTCCGCCAGGATTCGCGCGCAGGGTGACACCTACACCGTCGCTCAGGTGGCCTTCGACGGCCCGCACGCTTTGTTGATTACCACCCGGAGGGGCGCCCTGACCGTCACCCTGGGCGAGGAAACCGAGATTCTGCCGGAAGCCGCTTCCTACCGCGTCATGCTCGATCCCGTGGCCGAACCGGAACCCGATCCCGTCCCGCAAGGGCCCCGTGGCGCCGGCGCCGGTCCCCATAAGAGTCCCCGCAGGGCGGCCCGTGACCGCATGCACATTATCCCCTTCGCCGTGGCCGGCGCGGCCACTGTTTTTGCCCTGCACGAAGTTTTCGAAAGCCCGGCCCGCCCCTAAGCGGGTCCGCCCTGGTTACGACAGGGTCTTGGCAATCATCTCGATTTCCACCAAAGCGTCCTTGGGCAAACGCGTCACCTGCACCGTCGAGCGCGCCGGCGGCGCATGCTGGAAGTACCGCCCGTACACCTCGTTCATCCCCTCGAAATCATTGAGGTCCTTCAGGAACACCGTGGCCTTGAGCACATTGTTCAGGTTGGTTCCCGCGCCCCCCAGGATGCCCTTCAGATTCTCCATGACCCGCTCGGTCTGCTGGCGGATGTCGCTTCCCGTCATCTCGCCGCTCGCCGGGTCCAGCGCAATCTGCCCGGAAACATAGATGAGTCCGTTGGCCTTGACGGCCTGCGAATACGGCCCGATCGGTTTCGGTCCTTTGTTGGTCAATACCACGTCTTTCATGGCGTACTCTCCTTAAGAAAAGCGTGCTGTTATTGCGCGGGTCCCATTCCGTACCGCGCGCGAAAATCCCCGGCGATGCCCGGGTGTTTCAGCCAGCCGCGCGCGAATTCCGCGGCGTTGCGGCCGCTTTCCTGCTCCACCGCGGCGATCAGGTCCCTTAAATCATAACCTCTTCCACGGCGCGCCTGGATCATATGCTGCAGGGCGGCATGCAATTTGTCACGGCCAAATTGGTCCTCGAGTGCGAAGAAAAACAGCAGATTTTTCCACGGCGATTGCCGGTCCATTCCCTGCATGGCTTTCTTTCTTTCCACCGCGCTTCCTCCGCTCTCTTCGATCTCCTTTTTCTCCTCCGCGTATTTCCGCACACCCTCCTCGATAAATTCCCGCCGCGCCGCCGCCCCCCGCACCGCCTCCCGCGCCAGGCATCCCGCGTATCCCGGCAGAGAGCTCATCGGTTGCGGGGCCGTCCCGGGATCGGGGCCCATTCCATAACCCAGCCAGCCCTTGGCCAGCGACTCCGCGATTTTCCACCGCTCCGCTTCCGTCTCCCGGTTCGCCCGCGCCTCCGCGGCAACCGCGGTGAACGCAAAATCCGGCGGCGCGGGCTCTTTCCCCGCCGCGGGATCATCGGCAACCCATAGCGGCCGCGAACGCTCCGCGCGCGCGCCAAACACCGCATCATAGGTCTTCGCCGCCACGGACAGTTCCCCGGCCAGCCGCTGCTCTTCTCCCTCTTCGCGGGCCGTCTTCCTCCAGATTTCAAGGGAATAGGGCTCGATCTTGAATTCGCGGGTGGTGTAGCGCCCGGCCATCACGTACGGGCTCATCCCCGGAAAGTGCTGCCGGAACCGGATCAGTTGTTCCCCGTCCTTGCTTTCCTGCCCGCTGCGCTCGCCGGAAGCCTGCACCGCAAAGCTCCCCGGAACCTGCACTTCCAGCATCCACTCCTTCGGAGGAGCGCCGCCCCGCGCGTACATGCCGCGCGGGGGCAGCGGCGCGGCCAGCCATCCGTCCGGCGGCAGATAGAGAAAATCGGGCGTCACCGCAAACTGCGCCGTTCCCGCTCCTCCGGAGGCCATCGCGTACTCGATCCGCAGCGTGCGCAGCTTTTTCACCGGCCAGGCCTCGCCCAATTGAATCCGCAGAATATCGCCCTGCGCATCGGCCTGCCGCGAAAATCCCACCGGCTGCCCTTCCCAGGCAACCGTAACCGCTTCGAGATTCGCCCGGTCGCCGGGGGGAAGATGAATTTCCAGGCTCTGCAGGGTCTTGTCGCCGCTATTGCGCAGCGTGAATTCCAGCCGCAGTTCCACCCGCGCCGTTCCCGGAGCAGCCCGGCGCACCGCGGCGTTCTGCTGCTCGATACTGTAGCCGGGACCAACCGGAATTTCGCAGGAAGCCGCCCAGACCGCGGCGCAAAAAAACAGCATCGCGGAAAAAACGCGGTTGGCAAAAAGGCGCCGCACCATGCCCTGATTGTAGCGGGGGAAAGAAGCGGAAGCAAAAGCAATCCAGCGCGTCCTGCCGCATTTCCGGACAATTCCGGCGGGCGCGCTCCCGCCGGACCGGCTCAGCGCCGGCGCCCCGAGTTCCGCACAAAACCCGTCTTGTTGCGGGAGCGCTTGCGCTGGGCCACTTCCCGCGCCGCGGCCGCGTCGGTCATCCCGCCGTTGATCCGATCGAGAATCTGCTGGTCGCTCAATCCGGTGTTTTTCAGCTCCCCAATGATCGGCCCGCTCAGCGTCGGCAATCCCTGCGCCGTCCGGTGCAGCACGCGGATCACGATTGTGCTGGAGAGACCCGTGAGCCGCAGCGTCACCGCGTCCAGACTCAGCGTCTCCAGCCGGTCGGTGGACGCCAATTCCAGAATATCGGACTCCGAGAATCCCGCATGCGACAGGTTGATCACCGCATTTCCGCTGCTGAACGGGTGCACCCGCGAATGCGCCTCCCGCACCAGCGCCACCGCCGTAGCGTCCGAAATCCCCTCCTGCCGAATCTTGACCACTTCCTCCACTTCCATGTCGCTTACTTTCAAGTCGCGCAGTTCCTGAATCCGTTCGTACGGCAATCCCGCCTGGTCCAGCAGGATGTCCGTCTTCGTCGGGGCCTTCTTGCAGCCTCCGGAAATCGCCGGCAGGATCGCGCAAATCAGGATGAGAAGAAGTTTCCGCATGGTTTAATTGTAGCGGCAGGCCCGCCGAATGAAACCTGCTGTGACGTGTCAGGCAACCGCCGTCCAATCAGGTCCGGTACACGCGCTCCACGTGATGCACCCCGGGAATCCTTCGAATCCCCGCGAGGATGCTCTCGAGATGCCGGCGGTCGGTAATTTCCAGGCTGGCTTCGATGCGCGCTTCCGCACCCTCCGGCCGCGTCTCCAGTTCGCTGATATTCGCTCCTGCTCCGCCGATGACCGAGGTAATCTCCGCCAGCATGCCCGGACGGTCCTTCGTGCGCAGCCGCAGCCGCACCGGAAACGTGTTCTCTCCCGCCGTTCCCCACTGCACCTCGATGCGCCGTTCCGACTGGTAGAGCAGATTCTGCACATTGGGGCACGCCCGCGTGTGCACCGCGACCCCCCGGCCCCGCGTGACGTATCCGGTGATCTCGTCCCCGGGAATCGGATTGCAGCACTGCGCCCGGAAGACCATCAGGTCGTCATGCCCGCGCACGATCAAGGGCGCCGAGGCCATCCCCAGCATGCGCTTGACCGCCTTCACGATCGTCGGCGAGCTGTCCTCCGGAGCCGCCTGCCCCGCGCCCGCCGCGCCAAACAGGCGCGCGATCACCTGCCTCGCCGAAATCTTTCCGAATCCGATCGCGCTCAGCAGCTCTTCCCCGCGCCCGCCCAGCCCGTAGTCCGCGGCCACCTTGGCCAGTTCCTCGCCGCTCATTCTCTTCAGGCTGTGCCCGGACTGCCGCGCCTCTTTTTCCAGCAGCCTCCGCCCGATGTTCAGCGCTTCCTCGCGCTCGTGCACGTTGATCCAGTGCCGGATCTTGCTCTTGGCCCGCGAGGTCTTCACGAAGCTGAGCCAGTCCCGGCTCGGCGTGTGCCCCTTCTGGCTCAGGATTTCCACCATGTCGCCGTTGCCGATCTCATAGCGCAGCGACACCATCTGCCCGTTGACCTTGGCCCCCACGCACTGGTGCCCCACTTCCGTATGCACCGCATAGGCGAAATCCACCGGCGTGGCCCCCCGCGGCAGCTCCAGCACCCGCCCCTTCGGCGTGAACGAATAAATCTCCATGGGGGTCAGGTCCATCTTCAGCGTGGAAAGAAATTCACCCGGCTCCTGCATCTCCTGCGACCATTCGATCAGCTGCCGCATCCACACGATCCGGCGGTCGTCGGCGTTGGATAGCGGCATGCCCTCCTTGTATTTCCAGTGCGCCGCGACGCCTTCTTCCGCGATCCGGTGCATCTCCTGCGTGCGGATCTGCACCTCGAAGGGCTGCCCGCCGTGAATCAGCGTGGTGTGCAGGGACTGGTACAGGTTGGCCCGCGAAATCGCGATGTAATCCTTGAAGCGCCCGGGAACCGGCCGCCAGATCTGGTGCACCACCCCCAGCGCCGCGTAGCAGCTGCGCTCCACGTCCGTCACCACGCGCACCGCCAGCAGATCATAGATCTGCTCGAGCGGCCGCTCCTGCCTCATGCACTTGGCGTGGATCGAATACAGTCCCTTGATCCGCCCTTCCACTTCCGCCGGGATGCTGTTGGACACCAGCTTCTTGCGGATGGTGTCCTGCACCTCTTCCAGAAACTTTTCGTACGTCCGCTTCTTCTCCGCCACTTCCTTCCGCAGCCGCAGAAAGGCCTCCGGCTCCAGATATTCAAACGCCCGGTCTTCCAGCTCTCCCCGCAGCACCGCCATGCCCAGCCGGTGCGCGATCGGCGCGTACAGGTCCATCGTCTCCCGCGCGATGCGCAGCTGCCGTTCCGGATCGAGATATTCCAGCGTGCGCATGTTGTGCAGCCGGTCCGCCAGCTTCACCAGCACCACGCGTACGTCGTGCACCATCGCCAGAAGCATCTTGCGCACGTTCTCGGCCTGCCGCACTTCCGGCGAAAGCAGGTCGATCCGGCTGATTTTGGTGACCCCCTCCACCAGCCGCGCCGTTTCTTCTCCCAGCAGTTCGGACACCTTCTCCGCGCTCATCCGCGTGTCTTCCACCACGTCATGCAGCAGCGCCGCGGATAGCGTGGTCGCATCCAGGCGCAAATCCGCCAGGATGTGCGCCACCTCCAGCGGGTGCGAAAGGTAGGGTTCGCCGGACTGCCGCGTCTGCTCCTGGTGCTGCCGGCTGGCCACTTCATAGGCCCGCCGCACCAGTCCCGCATCCTCGCCGGGACGGTTCATTTCCAGCTTCTTCAGCAGCTCTTCAAAACGGACCTCCAGCTGCCTCGCGGAACGATCGCGGTGGAACGGCACAAGCGGATTGGAACTTCCCGGCATGGTCTCTATTTATTGTACGCCCGGAAGCAGCTCCGCGAGAACCTCCGCTTCCCCATAAACAACAAAGACCCCCGGGGCGCTTTCCGGCGCCACGGGGGTCTTCATCCTGCTCGCCGCAGGCGGACTTAGTTGTTCTGCTGCTCTCCGCCCTTCTCCAGTTTCTTCTGTTTGATCTCCTTCACCTTGTCCACCAGGGCATCCGCCTTCTGCAGCAACTGATCGCGCTCCTGCTCGGATTCCACGGTGTCGGCCCTGCGGCGGTAGATCAGGTTCAGGTAAGCCATCGCGTCATCGTAGTCCGGCCGCAGCTGGATGGCCTTCTCCAGGCTCTGCGCGCCTTCCTGAATCAGATCGCCGTATTTGGCGGCGTAATCCTGCCGCAATTGCGCCGGCAGCGGCTCGGTATCTTTCACCTGTTTCTTCGTGCTGTCCCGGTTGTAAGCCGCGCGCAGTTCCGCGTTCCCGCGGAACGATAGCGTCCAGTCAATCACTCCGATCCAGTAGTACGGCTCGGGATCGTCCGGCTTCAGTTCGATGTGCCGCTTGTGATACGTCTTCGATTCCTCGAATTTCTTGGGGTCGTACGGCACTCCGGCCATCTGGAACACGATCGAGCCGATCCCGTCAATCGCGTTCAGGTTGTCCTTGGTCTTTTCATCCCCCAGCACATCCTTGTATTCCTGAATCGCCGCCAAGCCGCGGTTCACATTCTCCGCCGAAGGCGCCCCGGGGATGTACTGCGTGGCATAAGCCGTCGCCAGATACAGCCGCGCATTCAGCAGCTCCGGATCGAGCTCCTTGGCCTTCTTGAAGTCCTCGATCGCCGCGTCATACTGCGCGTTCTTGAAGGCGGCCACTCCCTTGTTCAGGAGGTCGCGAGCCTGCAATTTCTTGCAGCCCCCCGTGCCGACCACCATCAGTATTAGCGCCACCAGCACTGCCGCGCGGGGGTAATTCCGTAGCGAATTTGTAAGCTTCATCGAGGCAACCATCCCTGCAGAGATTCAACTCAGCCGTGCCAAAGTCACGGCAAAAACCTTACCGCTCCTGCTCCGGAATCAGCGGAACGCTGTTTACTTCCACCATCGTCCCTCGCCGATTACCTCCGGCGGCCAGGCCCATGAGTCACCTCGCAACGCGTATTTCCCTGCGAGAGGACTCCTCACTGCCCTGCGAAATTCCCTACTGCCCGGCTTCCAGCTTCGCGGTCATCAACCCGACCTTGTCGATCCCCGCCGCGCGCATCAGGTCAATGGCCCGCGCCACGTCCCGGAACATCACTTTGTCATCGCCCTTTACGAAGGCGATTTTCTCGGCGCGTTCCTTGAAAATCACTTCCAGGCGCGGCTCCAGCGATTCCCAGGTCGCGTCCTCGTTATTGATCTTCAACTGGTTCTGGGCTAGCACCTGCACCACCACCGTCTTGTTCTCCAGGTCCGGCGTCTGTTGCTGGTCCTTGGACGGCTGCGGCACCAGCGCTTCCAGTCCCTTCGGCGTCAGCGGCGTGATCACCATGAAAATAATGATCAGCACCAGAAGAATGTCAATCAACGGAACGATGTTCACGTCGACGACGGATCCTCCGGCCTTTCCTCCTACGTGCATTCCCATACTCGGTCTCCTGTCAGCCGGCCCCCTGCTCCGTGCGCCGGCTGTGTGGCCGCGCCGGAGTGGGTTCCCGGCGCGGCTCCTTCTGTTTTCGCAAACGAATGACTGCTCCTGCGGCTGCCCGCTTCCGGGAATATCTTAATTCCCCGGAGGTGCCGCCGCGCCGGGAACCTTGGGCTTCTCCGCCCTCTCGGTGAGCAAACCCAGCATGTCCACGCCCGCGGAACGGATTTCATCCACCGCTCCGACCACGTCTCCATAATGGGCCCGCGCGTCGCTCTTCACGAACACCGTCTTATCCAGACGGCCCGAGAGACGGTCCTTCACCTGTCCCGCCAGGTCTTCCTTGTTAATGGCAGTCGTGCCCAGGAATAGCTTGCCGTCGCGGGTGACCGCCACCACGATGGCGTCATCCTTGTCGGCGTCCTTCATGTCCTGGGCGTTCTTGACCGTCGCCATGTCCACCTGCTTGCCCTTGGACAACATGGGCGTGATCACCATGAAGATGATCAGCAGGACCAGCATGATGTCCGCCATCGGAATCACGTTGGGCGCGGCCATCTGCGGGCCGGATTGTGGCTTGTAGGCCATGCGTTACTTCTTTCCGCCCCGCCGCAGCAGGAAGTAGTTGATCAGCTCCATCGAGGAGTTGTCCATCTCCACGTCGAAGGCTTCCACCTTATTGGTGAAGTAGTTGTAGGCCCACACCGCCGGCACCGCGACGACCAGACCGAACGCCGTGGTGATCAGCGCTTCCGCGATACCGCCGGCAACCGCCGACAGACCGGTGGCCTTTTCCGCTTCGATGCCCTTGAACGCGTTGATGATGCCGACCACCGTGCCGAACAGTCCGACGAACGGCGCCGTCGACGCAATCGTGGCCAGGGCCGACAATCCCCGCTTCATTTCCGCGTGCACGATGGCCACCGAACGCTCGAGTCCGCGCTTGGCCGCTTCGATCACTTCGCTATCGCTTACCTGGTTGGACGCGGACTGAAATTCGCTCAGCCCCGTCGCCACCACCTTCGCGATGTGGCTCTTCTTGTTGCGCTCCGCGATCGAAATCGCCTCATCCAGCTTGCCGTCGCGCAATGCCCCGGCGACCTGCTGAACGAAGATACGCGACTGCTTGCGCGCCGCGCTGTACATCAGGGCGCGATCAATCATCACGCCGAAGGAGTAAATGGAAAGAATGAAGAGGATCAGCACCACCAGGCGGGCCAAGTTGCCCATCGCCTTGAAGATGTTGATTAGATCCCACTGCCCTGCGTGCTGCAAGAGCAGCACCCCGAAAACATACAGACTGGCTGCCATTCGTTTGCTCCTTAGAGTTTGTTTGCGAAAACTGTCCTGCTGGCCGTCACGCCGGGCATTTCTCCCGGCGCATCCGCCCGAACTACTGGTTCAGAGAGAAAACCACGTCAATCGTCGTATCCACTTCAACCGGCTCGCCGTTGAGCAGCGTCGGACGATATCTCCACTGCCGCACGGCGTCCAGGGCCGCCTGCACCAGCAACGGATGCCCCGACACCACTTCCAGTTGCTGTACTGTCCCGGTCTTGGAAATGATCGCATGCAGCTTGACCGTTCCCTGAATTCGCGTCTGCCGCGCCAGCGGCGGATAGGACGGCTGAACCCGGTTGATGATGTTCGCCTGGGTCACGTTGCCGCCCTGACGAATTCGGCTCTGCCGCGGCGGCGGCGGCGCTACCCCGCCAATCACTCCGCCAATCACTCCGCCCGAGGAACCGCCCGGCACTCCGCCAGGCACTCCCCCCATCGCTCCCATATCCGCGGGAAGCTCTTCCTCTTTGATGATCTTTACTTCCTTGGGGATGGCCTTGGGCTGCATCAGCTTCCCGGCCTCCATCAGGCGCACCGGCCTCACTTTCACCACCGGCGCGGCCGCCGGGGGCGGCGGAGGCGGCGGGGGCGGCGGAGGCGCCACCAGCAAGGTCGCCATCATTGTCTTCGGCAATGCTTCCGTGTAAATCAGCGGAATCAGCACGAGTATGCCAACGAAGAGGAACTGCACCAGCATGGACAACAGCACGGTCCATTTCTTGTTCGTCTTCTTGGCTTGCGGACTGCACTCCACCAGATCTTCAAACATGGGTCCTACCTCCTGCCTGCTGTCGCCAGCCGGCCGTTGCCTGCCACCGCTCCCTGTCCGCGCCAGCGATTCCAGGCGACCACCAGGGGTGCGGCAATTCCAAAACTCGAATACGTTCCTACCACGATTCCCACCGTCAGGGCAAAAGAGAAGGCCCGCAACACCTGCCCGCCCATCAGGAACAACACCAGCACCGTCAGGAAGGTCAGCCCGCTCGTCAAAATCGTCCGCGAAAGCGTCTGGTTGATCGAGACGTTGACCACGTCCACGATCCCTTCCTTCCGCAACAAACGGTTGTTTTCCCGGATGCGGTCGAAAATCACGATGGTGTCGTTCATCGAGTAGCCCACCAGCGTCAGCAGCGCCGCAATTACCGTCAGCGAAATCTCAAACCCGAACAGCGAGAAGAACCCCAGGGTAATCAGCACGTCGTGGAACACCGCCAGCACCGCGGCCGCCCCGTAGATCCACTCGAATCGGAAAGCAATATACACCAACATCCCCGCCAAAGCATAGAGGGTCACGTACACCGCCTGCTTCCGCAGGTCCGCCCCCACCTTGGGCCCCACGATCTCCACGTTGCGGATCGTGAATACTCCCAGTCCATAGCCTTCCTTCAGCGCGCTCACCACTGCCGGCGTCACTCCCGCCACCTTCTGCAATTCGTCAATGCTGGTTAGGATGCCGTTTCCTTCCTTGTCGCGGTACCCGGCCAATTTCCCCGCCAGGTCCTTATACCGCACCGCGGCATCCGATCCCGCCAACAGCGGATCCTTCTGCATCAGATACTGCGCCAGCGCCGACGGCGTGGCCGAATTGAAATCCGCCTTGCCCGCGGCCGCTGCCCCATACGTTGCGCTCAGCGCCTTTAAAATCTGCTCCTTGCCCTTATCCAGCGCTTCATCCCCTTCGCCCTTCTGCTCCAGCCCGATCATCACTTCATTCCCATTCGGGTTGGCGATGTCGCTGATCTTCTGAATCTCACTCGTGCCCAGCCCCTGCGCGGTCAGCCCCGCGCGAATCTTGTCCACGTTCGGCGTCTGCGCGAAGCGCACATACACCAGCGTGCCGCCCTTGAAATCGATCCCGTATTTCAGCCCGCCCTTGTTCACCACCGAAATCACGCCCAGAAGCAGGAGTACGCCGGAAAGGGCGAAGAAGTACTTCGCCTTGCCCATCCAATCTATGTTCGGCTGTTTGAAGAATTCCATACGCCTGATTCTCGTCCCCTTTTTAGACTCCACCCGGGTAGAAAATGTTCCCGAATGAACCGCCCTTCCCGCCCCGTCTTGACGGCCCTCGTTTCAGCCCGTCTCCCGGCTTAGGACAGCAACCTAACTCACCATTTTACAATACGTTACAGCCAATACCGGAACGAAACCGGCTTGCTAAATGCTCAACTCCGCCTGCCGGTCCATTTTTCCCAGGTGATAGCTGAAAATCGTTTTGGACACATAGATCGCCGTAAACAGGTTGGCAAGCAACCCGATCGTCAGGGTAATGGCAAACCCCTTGATCGTGCCCGTCCCGAAGAAAAACAGGAACACCGCGGAAACCACCGTGGTGACGTGCGTATCCACGATGGTCAGGAAAGCCTTGTTGAACCCGGTCTCGACCGCCGAAACCGCCGCCTTGCCGTTGCGCAACTCCTCGCGGATGCGCTCAAACACCAGTACGTTCGAGTCCACGCCCATGCCGATCGTCAAGATCACTCCGGCAATGCCCGGCAGCGTCAGCACCGCTCCAAAATAGGCCAGCGCGGCCAGCAGAATCACCAGGTTCAGCACCAGCGCCACGATGGCGTTGGCCCCCGAGAGCCGGTAATAGATCACCATGAAAATCATCACCACGATCAGGCTCAGGATCGAAGCCTGCATCCCGTGGCGAATGGAATCCGCTCCCAGCGATGGTCCCACCGTACGCTCTTCCAGATACTTGATCGAAGCCGGCAGCGCTCCCGCCCGCAGCACCAGCGTCAAATCGTGCGCTTCCTGCTGCGTGAACGTGCCCTCGATCACCCCGGAATCCTCAATCCGTCCATTGATGCGCGGCGCCGTCGTCACCCGGTGATCCAGCACAATGGCCATCTGCCGGCCTATATTCTGTTCGGTAAAAGCGCCAAAACGCGGCGCCGACTCCGTGGACAGGCTGAAGTTCACCTGCCACTGGCTCGGATTCCTGGAGTCCCGATTCTCTTGCGCGTTGCGCAGGTCCCGCCCGGTAATCACCGGGATACGCTGCAGGATGTACCAGGTCTCTCCGCTGGTGCCCGGCGCGGTAGCAGCCTCATTCTTGCCCCGGACCAACTCCGTTCCCACCGGCAGAATCCCGTTATGCGCCGTAAGCGCCGCAATTTCAGAAGGATAAGCTGACGCATCTTCCACCAGCTTCAGTTCCAGCTGCCCTCCCTGGGAAATCACTTCCTTGGCCCGCGTCGGGTCCCCTTCGCCCGGCAGTTGTACCAGAATCTCCCGGTCGTCCCGGCCGTGAAACTGAATGGTCGGTTCGGTCAGCCCCAGAGCATTGATGCGCCGCTCGATGGTTTCGAGCGACTGCTGCATGGTCTGTTGCTGGATGGCCACAATCGCGCTCGGCCGCAGCGTCAGCATATAACCGCCCGTTTCCCCGGCCGCCGGCGCCCAATCCCAATCCCGCGAAATCAGATCCTTCAGCAGATCACGGAACTGCGCGGCATTCTCCGCGGCCACCCCGCGCACCTGAATGTGCGTATCGTCCACGCGCAGGATCTCTTCGTAGCGAATATTCTTGGTCCGCAGTTGCGACGTCAGCCGCCCCGCCGTCTGGTCCGTCTCCTGGCTGATGGCTTCCTGCACCTGCACCTGCAAAATCAGATGCGTCCCGCCCTGCAGGTCCAGCCCCAGCTTGATCCGCTGCCCGAAATTGTCCTTCACCATGCCCAGCGACGTGGGGAACGACGGCAGCCCCACCAGCCCGTACAGGCAAATCAGGATAACTCCCAGGATAAACAGCGCTTTCCACTTCAGGTTTGGGTTCATGATTAGAAGGCTTGCGGCGCCAGTAAGCGGCCTAGGTTTTTATTTGGCATCTTCGGAAGACTCCACCTGGGCTATCGCTGACCGCGCGATTCGTATTTTGACCTGATCCGCGATCTTCAGAATCAGGGTATTTCCGTCAATCCCGGCGACCGATCCGTATATCCCGCTGTTGGTGATGACCTTGTCCCCGTTTTTCAGCGCGTCCAGCATCGCCTGCTGCTTCTTCTTAAAGCGCTGCTGCGGCAGAAACACGATGAAGTACATGATTCCCAGCATCAGCAGGAACGGTACTAGCAACCCGGACAATCCCGCCCCGCCCGCCGGCTGCGCTTGCCACAAAATTGCCCCCAACAGCGTCATATTCCTCGTCTTTCCCGGAACTTTGGAATTGTACCGCTTCTCCGCAGCCCACTGCCAGAGAAACCGCAGCCCCGGCAAACTAACTCCCGCCGAATCAATTCTCTGGATGCCCTTCTCGTCTCCCCGCGCGAACAGCCCGCCCCGCCCGGTCCCGGCTTTTATCCCGGTCCCTCCGCGTAACGCGCATGCATCTCCGATGAGAACGGCGCCAAGGCCCCGAACGCGATAGCCTCTCGGATTTGGCGCATTATGTCAAGGTAAAAATGGACGTTATGGTGGGTGGCCAATATCGCCGCCAGCATTTCTCCCGACGCAAACAGGTGTCTCATGTACGCACGAGTATATCTTCGGCACACCGGGCAGCCGCACTTCTCGTCAATCGGGCGCTGGTCATCCGCGTATTGCGCCTTGCGGATCAGCACCCGCCCCGCGCTCGTATACAGGCAGGCATGCCGCGCCGCGCGCGTCGGCAGCACGCAGTCCATCATGTCAATCCCCAGCGCCACGTAGTCCGCCAGTTGTTCCGGCCGCCCCACTCCCATCAAATACCGCGGACGGTCCCCCGGCAGCAGCGCGGTCACTTCTCCGGCCATCTCGCAGGTCATCGCGTGCGGCTCGCCCACCGCCAGCCCGCCTACCGCGTACCCCGGAAAGTCCAGCTCCAGCAACTGCTTCGCGCTCTCTCTCCGCAAATCCGCGAACGTCGCTCCCTGCACAATCCCGAACTGCGCCTGACTCACATCCCCGTTGCGGCTCGTCTGCTCCCGAAAATAGTCGCGCGCCCGCCGCGCCCACGCGCTCGTCCGCCGCAGCGCCGCTTCCGCCGCCGCCCGCGGAGCCGGCGTCTCGATGCACTCATCCAGAACCATGGCGATGTCCGAACCCAGCGCCAGTTGGATCTCCGCCGCCTTCTCCGGCGTCAGCAGATGTTCCGAACCGTCCAGGTGCGAGCGAAACCGGACGCCTTCATCCGTCATCTTGCGCAAATTCGCCAGGCTGAACACCTGATACCCGCCCGAATCCGTCAGGATCGCGCCCTTCCAGGACATGAACTGGTGCAGTCCGCCCAGCTTGCGCACCAGTTCGTGCCCCGGCCGCAGATAGAGGTGATAGGTATTGCCCAGAATAATTCCCGCGCCCAACTCCTCGAGCGTCTCCTGCCGCAGGCTCTTCACCGTCGCCTGCGTCCCCACCGGCATGAACACCGGCGTCTCGATCACCCCGTGCGCCGTGGTCAGCTTCCCCAGCCGCGCGCCCGTCGCGTCCGTTTTCTCGACTGTGAAGGAAATGCCCACGCCCTAAGTGTAGCAGGAGCCGCCCGCGCTCCGCTCCCATGCCCCTCAGCCTTCAGAAAATTCGCTCAATTACGCTGTCCTCCGGAGGCGAAGCCGAAGGATCTCAACGGACAGTGTCCGCACAATTCGTTCGCGCCCCGCGCCTTCCTCACAGCGCCGCCCAGCCCACCTTGCACGCCACCCACACCGCCCACAGCCCGAACACCGTGCCGAACGCCGCTCCCGGCTTGATCTTCTTCGGCTCCGCCGCCGAAAATCCCACCGCCGCCAGCGCCAGGCACCAGATCCAGAAGAGGTCCAGCGAACCTCCCAGCGAGGAAAGCCACTTCGGCGCGTCCGTGCTCAGGAACGCTCCCACATTTGCCGCCACGATATTCTGCGGGTCCACCTCCCCGCGCGCCTTCAGCGGCAATATGACCAGCGCCAGGATGTTCAGGATCGCCAGCGGCGTCATCGCATGCGCGGTCACCGCAAACGCCGTCCCATAGCGCAAAGCCGCACCGTGAAACAGGTTCATGGCTCCCCAATAGATCAGCGCGAACGCCAGCAGCAGGATGGGCACGTTGAGCACTCCCGCGCCATAGACAAAGTACGGCGTGATCCCCGCCTGTTTGGAAATGGCGCTTTCCTTCTGCTCCTGGGAAAGCTGCTCGAAGCGCGGATTCTTGTCCGCTTCCTGGCGGATGTAAGCATTCCAGTCCATCTTGCTGTTCAGCAACGCACCCGTCGCCGTGCCCAGAATCACCAGCAGCGCCATCGGCGCAATCCAGCTCGGCCTCCGAACAATCTCCGCAAATGTCTCTTGGGGATTCAACAGAACGCCGATCAGGCGTCCCAGGTGGTTCACCGCCACCGAAGTTTTTGCATCCGGCACAGGAGTCGTTTCCATCGCATCCTCCTCACGAAACAATCCCGCAAGGGCCCCGTCCTATTCCTACACAACCTCCGCCACTAAATTTCACCCGCCCGCCGCCGCCACCAACTCCTTCGTGTACGCATGCTCCGGCCGCGCCAGCACCTGCTCCGCCGCTCCCACTTCCACGAAGCGCCCCGCGCGCATCACCGCCACGCGCGTGGCAATCTGCGCCACCACCGGCAGGCTGTGCGAAATAAACAGGTACGTCAGCCCCAGTTCGCTCTGCAGTTCCTGCAACAGCAGCAGCACCTGCGCTCCCACTGAAACGTCCAGAGCCGATACCGGCTCGTCCGCCACCACCAGCTCCGGCCGCAGAATCAGCGCCCGCGCAATTCCGATGCGCTGCCGCTGCCCGCCGGAAAATTCGTGCGCATACCGCCGCATCGCGTCCGCCTCCAGCCCCACCCGCCCCAGCATCGCCTTCACACGCTCGCGCCGCTCGCCGCTCGCAAGCCGCGCCTCGTGAATCGCCAGCGGCTCGCCCACAATCTCCCCGATCCTCATGCGCGGATTCAGGGACGCGAAGGGGTCCTGAAAGACCATCTGCATCCGCCGCCGCAGCGCCCGCAATTTCTCTCCGCCCGCCGCGCGCAAATCCTCCCCCGCAAAACGCATCTCTCCCGCATCCGCCTCGATCAGCCGCAGCACCATCCGCGCCAGCGTCGTCTTCCCACAGCCCGATTCCCCCACAATCGCCAGTGTCTCTCCCCTCGCGAGATCAAAACTCACTCCATCCACCGCCGCGAACCGCGCCCCGCGGCCCTCCGCAAACACCCCGCCGCCGCGCGCATAACTCTTCCGCAGCCCGCGCACCTCCAAAAGTTTTTCCGCCGTTTCCATGGCCCGTATCTTCGCACGGAATCTTCGCACGGAAGGCCTGTTTTGCACGCCGCTTTCCATTACAATTTCAAGCAGAGCGCATGCCATGCCGCAAAACCCCCTGCGCGATGCCTGGACCTCCGCGATTCGCGCCGAAGATTACGAAGCCCATATGGCCGCCATCGGCCAGGCCCAGGCCAACGCCGCTCTCGTCGCCGATTATTTCCGCGCTCACCCGCCGCCAGCGGATGCCGCCGTGCTCTTCGCCGGCGCCGGCGCCGGGCAGATGTTCGACTTCGTCCCGCCCTCGTTCCTGCTCCCCTACCGCGTCACCTTCGCCGATATCAACCCCAGCTATCTCGAGCGCCTCGCCGCGCGCCTCGCT
This sequence comes from Terriglobia bacterium, assembly GCA_041500985.1. Lineage (GTDB taxonomy): Bacteria > Acidobacteriota > Terriglobia > Acidiferrales > UBA7541 > Acidiferrum. The sequence goes on from JBGQNE010000007.1 coordinate 101,131, forward strand.
GCCGTTGAAAGCCTGCGCTTTACCACCGTCGTCGACGACGTCGAGCAAAGCAAACTATCCCCCGGTTTCGAATTAATTCTCGCCGTCCTCGTCCTCGAGCATGTGGACTGGCGCAAAGCCGTGGCCACGTTCTGCGCTCTGGCCGCCGGCCGCGTCTTCATCGTCATTCAGGAAAATCCGCCCGCCGCCCCCGCGCCCATGAGCGACACCCGCGCCATTCCCGGCTCCATGAACATTTTCAAGCAAATCCATTCGCAACTGCTCTCCCCGGACGAAATCACCGTCGAGTTCGCCACGCACGGTTTTGAACTGGAATATTCCGCAACCAGAACAGTCGCGGACGAAAAGAAAATGGCCGCGCTGGGTTTTCAGCGCAAACCCTGAACCGCTTTCCCGAATACCCCTACAGGCCGCAAAAAAAGAAGCTGTCATTCTGAGTCCCGGTGCCTTTTACCGGGACGAAGAATCTCAACTTCATGTGCTTCAGCCACTTACAATTGAGATGCTTCGGCGAACCTCATCGGTTCGCCTCAGCATGACACCTGTAATTGAATTCTTCCGCAGCCCCTCACACCAGCACGCACCGCGCCGCGTGCTCCCCCGTCACCGCGCGCAGCTCCGGCATCCCCGCCGCGCATTCCGCCCGCCGCTGCGCGCACCTCGGCTCGAACGCGCAGCCCGGCGGCAGCGCCGTCAACCGCGGCACCGTCCCCGGGATCGGCTCGAGCTTCCCGCGCTCCATGCGCGGCGAAGCCGCCAGCAACCCCTGCGTATACGGATGCCGCGGCCGCCCCAGCACCTCCCGCGCCGGCCCCTCCTCCACGATCCGCCCCGCGTACATGACCGCCACGCGCTCGGCCACCCGCGCCACCACTCCCAGATCGTGCGTGATGAACAGCATCCCCAGCCCCAGCCCGCGCCGCAACGTATCCAGTAAATCCAAAATCTGCCGCTGCACCGTCACGTCCAGCGCCGTCGTCGGCTCATCCGCAATCAGCAGGCGCGGCCCGCATGCCAGCGCCATCGCAATCATCACCCGCTGCCGCAAACCGCCCGATAGCTGGTGCGGATACTGCCGCGCCCGCTCCCCCGCCTCCGGCACCGCCGCCCGCTCCAGCGCCGCAATCACCCGCCGCTGCACCTCCGCGCGCGGCAAGCCCGGCGCATGCGCACGAATCGCCTCCGCAATCTGCTCCCCCGCCCGCATCACCGGATTCAGCGACGTCATCGGCTCCTGAAATATCATGGCCACTTCCCGCCCGCGCACCGCCCGCCGCTCCCGCTCATCCAGCGTCACCAAATTTTTCCGCGCTCCCTCCCCGCCCAACCACGCCTCCCCTCCAACCCGCGCACCCTCCGGCAGCAATCCCATCAGCGCCAGCGCCAACATCGTCTTTCCGCTCCCCGACTCCCCCACCAACCCCACCGTCTCCCCCGCCCCAATCCGCAGCGACACCCCGTCCACCGGCCGCACCCACCCCGCCGCCGTCGCCAGCTCCACCGTCAATCCCCGCACATCCAGCAGTAATTCCACGCGGCCATCATAGACACGAAACGCGAAACTCGAAATACGAAAATCGCCGCCTGTTCTCAGCCCGCTTTCGCAACTGCCTCCTGCAAGTTGGTGAATCCCCGGCAGGCGCCGAAAAATTCAAGGTAAAGGTGTCATCCTGAGGCCCCGATGTTTTCTATCGGGGCCGAAGGATCTCAACGTTTACACCCTCTTTGCGCCCTCCATCAGCATCCAGCCCCCAACTCCGGTAGAATAGTCACGCGATAATCACCTCCATGAGCACGCCAGCACCCACGCCAACCCCAGCCCAAACCGACTGGCGCCTCATCTTCTCCCAGCGCGGCTTCCGCTTCTTCTTCATCGCCATGTTCGTCTCGCTCTTCGGCAGCGGCATGAACTTCACCGGCGTCAGCTGGCACATCCTGGCCACCACCCATTCCACCGTCAAAGTCAGCCTGCAGGTCATCGTCGTCACCCTCCCCGGCATGCTCGTCCCCTTTCTCGGAGGAGTGCTCATCGACCGCTTCGACCGCCGCTATCTGGGCATCGCGCTCGACCTCGTGCGCGGCTGCACCGTGCTGGCCACCGCCGCCCTGGCCCACTGGGGCCATCTCCAACTCTGGCATCTCTACGCCATGACCCTGGTCAACGGCATCGGCTCGGCCATGTACTGGGCCTCCGTCAACGCCCTCGTGCAGGAAGTGATTCCCCCCAGCCAGTACACCGGCGCCAGCGCCTCCGTGCTCATCGCCGTGCAGAGCGGCATGCTCATCGCCGGCGCTTTCGTCGGCTTCATCTACGACCGCGCGGGCATCGGCGGCATCCTCTTCATCGACGGCCTCACCTATTTCGTCTCCGCCTTCTGCCTCTTTCACGTGCGCCGCGGCTATGTTTCCCCCCGCGACCACCTCAAATATCCCCGCGAATTTTCCCCCGCCACCGAAGCCACCGCCCAGGCCCTGGAATCCGGAGAAAATCCCGCCGTCGCCGAAGCCGGCCTCTCTCTGGCCATCTACGCCGACCTCAAGGAAGGCTTCGCCTACCTGAAATCCCAGCCTGTCGTCCGCGCTCTCGGTCTCACTCACGCGGTCATGATGGCCAGCGTGGTCAGCAGCAACATCGTCCTCGTCGCCCTGGCCAGCAACGTCCTGCACTCCGGCGCCACTGGCCTGGGCTTTCTCGAATCCGGCTGGGCCTTGGGCGCCGTCGCCGGCGGCCTCCTCGCCAGCCAGCTCTCCCAAAAAATCCGCCTGGCCAGCTACGTCGCCGCCATGGCCCTGCTTGCCTTCGTCCACCTGGCCATTCCCTTCGTCGCCTTCCTCGCCGGCGCCGTCGCTCTGCAAGCCGTCGCCGGACTCTGCCGCGCCATGGGCGGCGTCGTCGCTCAATCCGCTCTCCTCACCATCGTCCCGCGCCACTTCATGGGCCGCACGCAATCCGCCATCGCCATCCTCACCACTTCCCTGCAAGTCGCCATGAGCGTGGCTCTCGGCTGGATCGCTCAATCCATGGGCATCGCCACCGGCTTCTTCCTCCTCGCCCTCCTCTATCTCGCCGCCACCTTCTCCGCCTCCCGCGCCCGCCAGCTTCTCCGCTGACGCAAATCAAAAACCTGTGGCATAATCCCCGCCACGGAGGCTCTCCCATGGAAATCCGCACGATCAAGCCCTTCCTCGAATATATCGACAGCATTCACGAACGCACCGTCCGCGCCGCCCGCTGCATCCCCGCGGACAAACTCGAATCCCCCTGCGCCCCCGGAAAATTCACCCCCGGCGATCTCCTCCGCCACATCGCCGTCACCAAACGCTTCATGTTCGCCGAAACCGTCCTCGGCCATCCCCACCGCTACACCACCGAAAACAAACAGCTCGCCGACGGTCTCGACAACGTCCTCGCCCTCCTCGAACGCCTCCACGCCGAATCCCGCGAAATCCTCTCCCGCCTCTCCGACGCCGACCTCCAGGGCCTCTGCACCACTCCCACCGGCGCGCAGATTCCCGTCTGGGTCCTCCTCCGCGCCATGACCGAGCACGAAATCCATCATCGCGGCGAGGTCTACCACTACCTCGGCCTCTTCGGCGTCCCTGCTCCTCCGCTCTTCGGAGCCACCTCCGAGCAAGTCAAAGCCGCGGGAATTGCCCTGTAAAAACAACACTGTTCCAGGCTGAAACAGTTTCTGCCTTCCACACACCTGCTCCCTCCTCAGAACAATGCGGGATGTGCCAATCTGCACTTCCGCACCAGAGATTAATTGTTTCATGAAGATTCTTTTGGTGAATGACGACCCGATTTGCCGGAAAATACTCTCGATGACCTTGAAGAAGCCCGGCTGCGACATCTTGCGAGCAAGAAGAGCCGTCTCGGCAACCGCAACGTTGCCGCTCGCTTCTAAATGTAAGTGGAATGATCCGGCGGAACGAATCGCGTGAAGAGATATTTGATCATCGTCGAAAAAACAGAGGCGGGCTATTCCGCATCTTCCCCGGACCTCCCCGGCTGGTCCTCGACCGCCCAAACCCGCGAAGCCCTCGAGAAAAACATGCGCCAGGCCATCGCCGCCTATCTCGACTCCCTCCACTCCCACGGCCAACCCCGCCCCGCCCCCCGCTCCTACGCCGTCTGCGTCGAATTCCCCGATTGATCCCCGGCACTTCCCGGCGTCAACTGCTCCAAAAAATAAAAACGCCCCCGGTCCTCCCGGAGGCGTTTCGATTTCCGTATTTCATTTTTCAAATTCCGGCGCTTCGCTTCTCCCTACAAATAATCCCGCGAAGACCCTTCCAAAAACGCCCGCAGCTTCCGCGACCGCGAAGGATGCCGCAGCTTGCGCAGCGCCTTGGCCTCGATCTGCCGGATGCGTTCCCTGGTCACCGCGAACGACTGCCCCACTTCCTCGAGCGTATGCTCCGAGCCGTCGTCCAGCCCGAAGCGCATCTTGATCACTTTCTCTTCCCGCGGCGTCAGCGTCTTCAGCACCGAGGACGTCTGCTCCTTCAAATTCAGGTTGATCACCGCGTCGGACGGCGAAACCACCGCCTTGTCCTCGATGAAGTCTCCCAGATGCGAATCCTCTTCCTCGCCGATGGGCGTCTCCAGCGAAATCGGCTCCTGCGCGATCTTCAAAATCTTGCGCACCTTGCCCACGGGAATGTCCATGCGCTTGGCGATCTCTTCGCTGGTCGGCTCGCGCCCCAACTCCTGCACCAGTTGCCGGCTCGTGCGCACCAGCTTATTGATCGTCTCGATCATGTGCACCGGGATGCGGATGGTGCGCGCCTGGTCGGCGATCGCGCGGGTAATGGCCTGGCGAATCCACCACGTCGCGTACGTCGAAAATTTGTACCCGCGCCGCCACTCAAACTTGTCCACCGCCTTCATCAGGCCGATGTTTCCTTCCTGAATCAGGTCCAGAAACTGCAATCCGCGGTTGGTGTATTTCTTGGCGATGGAAACCACCAGGCGCAGGTTGGCCTCGATCAGTTCCTTCTTGG
>JBGQNE010000008.1:0-89336 GCA_041500985.1 Terriglobia bacterium
CAGCACCAGCCCGGTGGTGGCCTGATAGTGCCGCTGGTGCTGCCCAAAAAAGGTCGTTCCCACCAGGTCCGCCTGGACGCGGAAGGAAAGGAGCTGGTTGATGCGGTAGTCTTCGCCGCCGCCGAAGACATAGGCGAAGGCATTTCTGCCTCCCCAGGCGGTCTGCGGCTGCTCGTGGGCGAAGCCCATGGCCAGATGGCCCCAGGGCTGCCAGCGGGTTTCGCGATAGACCATGCGGATTCCTCCGCCGTAGACGCCCACCTTGATGTGCTCGCGGTCAAAAATCATCTTCGCGCTGAAGACCGAGGTGGCCACGCCTTCCACCGCGAACCACTCGTTGATGAAATACGTCAGCGAACTGTTCACGCCCATCAGGTTGCCCCGCAGCGGGTCGGGGCCGTTGAAAATCATGTCCGAAAAACCGAAGCCCATCTGCCAGCGCGGCTCGTACGCCAGATTGTAGGGGGAACCTCCGCGCGGCAGCGGAGCGGGCTCCGCCGCGGCGGCCAACAGAGCGCCGGGCAGAGGCGCGCTGCCTGGCGCACGGAGGGCGTCCGCTGCAAAAAGACGTTTGGCAGCAAAGGAAACGCGCGCCGCGGGTTTTTCCGCCGGCAGCAGCCACCCGGAATAGTTCCGCTCGCGCGCGCCATGTTCCTGCGCCTGCGCGCAAGCCGCCGCGCCCAGGCACGCCAGGACAATCGGTAATATTTTTTGCATGATCCTTCCCTGTGGGCGTGAGCGGAAAACACACGGAGCCTGCTCTTGCACGGAGCATCGAGGCCCGCCGGATCTGTCCCCCACGCCGGGTTCAGCCTACTCCGCTACGGTATCCAACCTCGCGCGAATCCGGCCATGCTCTTTCGCCCGGCTGTGCGCTAGAGGTCAACGGGCGCGCCTTCCGAGAAACTGCTGAACCGCCATTGCAGAAAAAAACGGGGAGAATCGTTTCCGATTCCCCCCGTTCCATTCCTTGCTCTCCGCGCGAATCCCGCGTTCCGCCGGCGATTCTCTTCTACGGCGCCAGGCTCATGTTATGCACACCGCTGAAGAGCGATGCCGCCGTCCCCGCCGATTGCGGCAGCCACCAGATCCGCCTCACCCACGCTCGCCGGTTCGTCATCATCCGGTGCCCCAGAAAATCCATCAGCGCCGGGCTGGCTTGGATAGCCAGGTGCAGCGCTCCCGAATGCGCAAACGGCCGCAGCAGCGGATTTGCCTCCCGCCCGATATTCTGCGAGAGCGCTCTCCTCGTCGCCCACCCGTCGAACGCCGCCGCCCCGTGTCCCGCCGCTCCCAGCCCGTACCAGATTCTCTGCCGCGCCACCGTTTCGTACTGCCGCCGCTGCGCCAGCCGTCCCGGCGCTGCCGCTGCTGCCGGCTCCGCCGCCGCGGCACTTGCCGCTGCGCTCAATCCCGCGCCGCCTTCCGGCTCGCTGGCCCGGCTTTCGAAACTGCGCAGCACCGGCGTTGGCTTTGCCCTCCCCGGCAAAAACGCAATCTCATTCCCCGCGGCTTCTTCCTTGTTCAATTTCAAATTCACCCGCTGCTCCGCCGGCGCAGTCGCTTCCGCGGCCTCCGCTGGCGCGGACACCACCGCCGCGGGCGCCTTCGCGTCCTCTTCCGCCCGTCCGCTCACCGCGCTCGCTCCACTCTGCGGTAGCGCCGTAAGCAGCAGCATTATTGTCAGGAACATTTTCCACCCCAGTTCTGCATGCGCCATTCGTACTTCATGGCGTCGCAATCCACTGGCCCCCGCCGGCGTTGCCGGCCTTCCCGGAACATTCACTGACGGAATCATACTGCTCTTTCGTACAGGTGTCACTGGCCTATTGGTCATGTTCGGCATAGTACTTTTCTCCCAGCCCTCTGCCTCCCCCCAATCATCCCTTCCCTTCCCAATCCGACAAGGCTAGTACCACCCCCCTCCCCACAACCCTTCTTCTTCCCCGCAGTTTGACTCTGCTATAATCGCCGCGCCATGACGGCACAAGATCCTTCCTCCCCCGCGCGCTCCTCGGCCTCCTCTGCGCAGCCTCCGCGCTTCATTGTCATTGAAGGCCCTCTGCGCGTCGGCAAATCCACCCTCGCCCGGATTCTCGCCGAGCGCCTGCACGCCCGCCGCCTCTTCGATTGCGAGGACAATCCCTTCCTCGCCGATTTCTACCGCGAAAAGCCCGGCGCCGATTTCCAGGCCCAGATGTATTTCCTCTTCGAGCGCCAGCGCCGCCTCCGCGAAGCCCTCGCCGTTGATTCCCCCTCCCCGCTCCTCGCCGACTTCCTCATGGAAAAAGACCGCATCTTCGCCAATCTCAATCTCGACGACGAGCAACTCAAACTCTACGAACGCTACTACGAATCCCTCACCCGCGACCTTCCCGCTCCCGACCTGGTCATCTACCTCCAGGCCAAGCCCGAAATCCTCCGCGCGCGCATCGCCAAAAAAGGCGTTCGCGAGGAAAATCGCATCGCCGATGAATACATCGAGGAAGTCTCCCGCGCCTACGAGCACTTCTTCTTCCGCTACTCCGCCTCCGACCTCCTGGTCATCAACACTTCCGAAATCGATTTTGTCGAGCGCAACGAGGATCTCCAGCAGCTCCTCCGCCGCCTCCGCGATCCCGTCAAGGGCACCCAGTATTTTCTTCCCCTGGGCGCCGCCGAATGAGCAACAGGATTTCCGCTCCTCCTGATTTGATGTTGCACTCTCTGGACATTGTCATTCCGAGCGGAGTGGGCCGGGTTTGCCGGCCCGCGAAGTCGAGGAATCTCTCTTCAACTTGCGAAAAGGAGCCATCACAATGAACAACTGGACCCGCCGCCGCTTCTTCCTCACATCCCTCACCGGCAGCCTCGTCGCCGGCGCCGGCAAACTCTTCGCCGCATCCCTCCCCTCCGCCGATGCCGCGCCTCCCTCCGGCAAACGCCCCGTCATCATCTCCAGCCTCAACGGCCTCAAACATCTCGACCGCGGCATGGACGTCCTCAAAAAAGGCGGCGACACCCTCGACGCCGTCCTCGCCACCGTCTCCGCCGTCGAGGACGATCCCAATGAGACCTCCGTCGGCTACGGCGGCCTCCCCAACGAAGACGGCGAAGTCGAACTCGACGCCTGCGTCATGCACGGTCCCACGCGCCGCGCCGGTTCCGTCGCCTCCGTCCGCCGTATCAAGAACGTCGCCCGCCTGGCCAAGACCGTCATGGACCGCACCAATCACCTGATGATCGTCGGCCCCGGCGCCACCCGCTTCGCCGTGGATGAAGGCTTCGAGGAAATGAACCTCCTCACCGAGCGTTCCCGCCTTGCCTGGCTCGCCTGGAAAGCCCAAACCGCCGAAAACTGGCGTCCCGGTCTCGACAGCCCCGAATGGAAAGACCCCGGCGAATCCAAAAAAATGAGCCATCTCTTTGACACTCCCGAAAAGCAGGTCTGGCTCGCCTGGGCCCGCCAGGTCGTCGCTCATCCCCCCACCGGCACCATCAACTGCCTCGCCGTCAACGAAAAGGGCGAAATCTCCGGAACCACCACCACCTCCGGCCTGGCCTGGAAAATCGCCGGCCGCGTCGGCGATTCCCCCATCATCGGCGCCGGCCTCTACGTCGACGGTGATGTCGGCGGCGCCGGCTCCACCGGCCGCGGCGAGGAAAATATCAAAATCGCGGGCGGCCATACCATCGTCGAAATGATGCGCAAGGGCATGAACCCCACGGACGCCTGTCTCGAAGCCCTTCATCGCGTCGCCCGCAACTACAACCACGACAAAAAACGCCTCCGCAAATTTCACATTTTCTTCTACGCCCTCAACAAGGACGGCGTCCACGGCAGCGCCGCCCTCTGGAACAACCACTACGACAAATCTCCGGCCGAATACGCCGTCCACGACGGTGCTGCCCACACCGCGCGCTGCGCCTCCCTCTACGACGAAACCGTCATCGAAGACTGAGGGCGGGGAATTACGCCCCGCGATAAAATAAAATGCTTCGCCCCAAGGAGCGTTTCCTGGAATGAAAGAAATTGTTCTGATCACCGATGGCGCCTGCATCGGCAATCCCGGCCCCGGCGGCTGGGCCTGCCTCATCCGCTACGTTGACCGCTTCGCGGTCACCCAGAGTGTTGATCGCTTCGCGGTCACCCAGAGTGTTGACCGCTTCGCGGTCACCCAGAGCCAGGACTGCCTCAAGGAAATCAGCGGCGCCCACCCCGCCACCACCAACAACCGCATGGAGCTTCAGGCCGTCATCGAGGGCCTGAAAACCCTGATGGAGCCCTGCGCCGTGGTCATCCGCACCGATTCCAAGTATGTCCAGGACGGCATGACCAAGTGGATTCACAACTGGAAACGCAACGGCTGGGTCCGCAAAGCCTACGGTAAATCCGCAGCCGAACCCATCAAGAATCGCGACCTCTGGGAAGAGCTCGACCGCCTGCGCCAGCAGCACCAGCTCAACTGGCAGTGGGTCAAAGGCCACGCCTCCGACCCCGACAACAACCGCTGCGATACCCTCGCCAACCAGGCCGCCCGCCGCAACGGCCGCCTCGCCTGACTGCTCACCCTCGATCTGCCCCGGGGGTGCCGCATCCTTGCGCTTTTTGCAAGGGTGCGGGTTTTGCCTTTTCCTTCCGCCGAGTCCAAGCGCGCTCCGCTCGAAATTAATCCTGTCCAGTTCGTGTGCCCGCCCTCTTTCTTTCTTCTTTCAACTTTTAACCTTTAACCTTTAACCTTTAACCTTTAACTCCTCCCGTCCCGCCCCGCCCCGCAAAAGTGATACCCTCTAACCGCATGCCTTCATCCACTCCCAATCAATTACCGGACGCCCCTGCAATCCCCGCCTACTCCCATTCCCAGTTGCAGACCTTCCTCCAATGCCCCCTGAAATTTAAATTCCGCTACATCGACCGCATCGCCACGGGCATCGAGGGCATCGAAGCCTTCACCGGCAGCCGCGTCCATGACGCCCTGCGAAAACTCTTCGAGGAAATCACCGGAGACCAATTTCATCCCTTGAATGTCCTGCTTGAATTCTACGAATCCCGCTGGAAGGAAAAATGGCACGACGGCGTCCGCATCGCCCATCCCCATAAATCAAAAGAAGACTATTTCGCCCATGGCCTGGCCTGCATCCGCAATTTCTACGCCAAAAATCACCCCTTCAATCAGTCCCAAACCCTCTCCGTCGAAAAACGCGTCGAATTCGATCTCGCCCCCGGCCGCCCCCGCCTCTTCCGCGGCTACGTCGACCGCATCTCTTCCCGTCCCGACGGCACCTGCGAAATTCACGATTACAAAACCAGCCGCTCCGTCCCCACCCGCCGCGACCTCGTTGACGGCATCCACAAGGACGCCCTCCAGGTCAGCCTCTACCAGATTGCCGTCAGCTCCGCGCTTCCTCCCTCCACCCCCTTCGAATTGTTCCTTCATTACCTCTCTCGCGGCGTCACCTATCGCCTTCGCCGCAAGCCGCAAAGCCTCGTGCAAATCCTTCAGGACACCAACCGCCTCGCCGACCAGATCGAATCCGCCCAATCCTTCCCCGCAAAAAAACACCGCCTCTGCGACTGGTGCGAATTCCAAAAAATCTGCCCCGCCTGGACCTGAGTCTTCAATCCACGCGCTTTTCTCCGCCCAGCCATTGCTTCCCCCGCCCGACGATGCTACTCTGCCGCCCGCTGCGCTTCGCCGCATATCCATGACCACCCGCAAACATTCCCCTGCCTTCGCCTTGACCCTCCTCTTCGCCGTCAACTTCCTCAATTTCTTCGACCGCAACATCTTCGGCGCGGTCGTCGAGCCCATCCGCAAGGAGTGGTTTCTCACCGACCTGCAAATCGGCTGGCTTAGCACCGCTTTCACTCTGCTCTACGCCGTCGTCGGCGTTCCCTTCGGCCGCCTCGCCGATCGCTGGCGCCGCACCTGGATCCTCAGCCTGGGCCTCGCCGCCTGGAGCCTGCTCACCGCCGCCTCCGGTCTCGCCTGGAATTTCACTTCGTTTTTTGCCACCCGCCTCGGCGTCGGCATTGGCGAAGCCTCCTGTGCGCCCGCCGCAAACTCCCTCATCGGCGATTACTACCCCGCGCGCCGCCGCGGCCTCGCCCTTTCCATCTTCATGCTCGGCCTCCCCTTCGGCAATTTCTTCGGCACTTTCCTCAGCGGACGCATCGCCGCCGCCCACGGCTGGCGTTCCGCCTTTTTCATCGCCTGCCTTCCCGGGCTCCTTCTCGCCGTTCTCGTCCTGCTCATCTCCGAACCTCTTCGCGGCGCCGCCGAGTCCTCGCCGCCACCCGCTTCGCCGCAGCCCGCCTCGCACTGGTCCAGCGTCCTGCGCATCCCCACCCTCCGCTGGATCATCCTTTCCGGCGCTCTCTTCCACTTCTGTTCCTACGCCCTCAACACCTTCCTTCCCGCATTCCTCATGCGCTTCCACTACCTCTCCCTGCCCCGCGCCTCCGCCACCAGCGCTCTGGTCATGGGAGCTACGGGCCTTCCCGGCCTGCTCCTGGGCGGCTGGGCCGCCGACCGCGCCCACGCCTGGCGTCGCGACGGCCGCCTGCTCATCTCCGCCGCCGCCATTCTCCTTTGCGCTCCCGCGATCTTCCTTGCTCTCCTCCGCCCCCCTGGAGCGGCCGTCTCCTTTGCCCTCCTCGCCGGCTTCGGCTACCTGCTCGCGCACGTCTATTTCTCGAGCGTCTACGCCGTCATTCAGGACGTTGTCGCCCCTCCCCTTCGGGGCACCGCCTTTGCCCTCTACTTCTTCGGTATGTACTTGCTCGGCGGCAGCTTCGGCCCCGTCGCCACCGGACGCCTCAGCGACTTCTTTGCCCGCCACGCTATGACCGCCGCCCACGCCCCGGCCATGACCGAATCCTTCCGCACCGCCGGTCTCCACTCCGCTCTCTACGCCGTCCCTCTCTCCTACGTTCTCCTGGTGGCCGTCCTCCTCGCCGCCGCCCGCTCCCTCCCTTCCGAAAAGCCTTTGTAGCGCCACCACCCTTTAGGGTGGCATCTTCACCTCCACTTCAGGCAAAATACCTTTTCACCCAAGGAGCCCCCATGAAGCGCATCTTCCTCTCCACCGCCGTCGCATTCCTGCTCTTCGCTCTCACTCCCTTCGCCTCCCCCACCGGCGCCGACGATCTGCCCCTCGCCGGCTTCTCCTCCGCCTCCTCCCGCACCGAACGCCAGTGGGAGGAAAAACTCCGCGCCATTCCCACCACCGAAAATCTTCGCTCCTATATGCAGCGCCTCTCCGCCCGCCCCCACCACGTCGGCTCGCCCTATGACAAAGACAACGCCGAATGGATCGCCGCGAAATTCAAGGAGTTCGGCTGGGACGCGCAGATCGAACAGTTCGACGTCCTCTTCCCCACGCCCAGGGAGCGCGTTCTCGAACTCGTCGAACCCAAAAACGCCAAGGGCGCCGGCCCCAGCTTCACCGCCAAATGGCAGGAGCCTGCCCTCGCCATCGACCCCACCTCCAGCCAGCAGGCCGAGCAGCTTCCCATCTACAACGCCTACTCCGTTGACGGCGACGTCACCGCCCCGCTCGTCTACGTCAACTACGGCATCCCCGAGGACTACGAGCGCCTCGAACGCCTGGGTATCTCCGTCAAGGGCGCCATCGTCATCGCCCGCTACTACCACTCCTGGCGCGGCATCAAGCCCAAGGTCGCCGCCGAGCACGGCGCCGTCGGCTGCCTCATCTATTCCGATCCCCGTGAGGACGGCTACGTCCAGGGCGAAGTCTTTCCCGCCGGTCCCATGCGCCCCAAAGACGGCGCGCAGCGCGGCAGCGTCGAGGACATGCCCCTCTATCCCGGCGACCCGCTCACCCCCGGCGTCGGCGCCACCAAAAACGCCAAGCGCCTCGATCTCAAGGACGCCGCCACGCTCACCAAAATTCCCGTCGTGCCCATCTCCTACGCCGACGCTCAGCCCCTGCTCGCTTCCCTCGCTGGCCCCAACGCTCCGGACTCCTGGCGCGGCGGCCTGCCCATCACCTACCGCGTCGGCCCTGGTCCCGGCAAAGTCCACCTCAAGGTCAAGTTCAACTGGGACATCAAGCCGATCTATGACGTCATCGCCAAAATTCCCGGCGCCACCCGCCCCGACGAATGGATCATTCGCGGCAATCATCACGACGCTTGGGTCAACGGCGCCGAAGACCCCATCTCCGGCCTGACCGCCGAACTCGAAGAAGCCCGCGCCCTCGGCGAACTCCGCAAAGCCGGCTGGAAGCCCGCCCGCACCATCGTCTATGCCGCCTGGGACGGCGAGGAGCCTGGCCTGCTCGGCTCCACCGAATGGGTCGAAGAACACGGCGACGAACTTCGCAAGCATGCCGTCGCTTACATCAATTCCGACGGCAACGGCCGCGGCTATTTCGAAATGATCGGCTCGCACACCCTCGAAAAATTCATCAATGACGTTGCCCGCGACGTGCAGGACCCCGAAACCAAACTCTCCGCCTGGAAGCGCGATCAGCTCCACGCCATCGCCCAGGCCTCCACTCCCGAAAAGCGCAAGGAAATTCGCCAGCGCGCCGATCTGCGCATCGAAGCCCTCGGCTCCGGTTCCGACTACACCGCCTTCCTCGATCACGCCGGCATTGCCTCGCTCAATATCGGCTTCGACGGCGAGGACGAAGGCGGCATCTACCACTCCATCTACGACGATTTCTACTGGTTCACCCACTTCAGCGACACCGACTTCGTCTACGGCCGCGCTCTCGCCCAGGCCGGCGGCACCGCCGTCCTCCGCCTCGCCGACGCCGAACTGCTTCCCTTTGAGTTTGGAGATTTCGCGGACACCATGCGCACCTACGTCCACGAACTGGAGGAACTTACCCACAAAACACGTGAAGACGTTCGCGAGCGCAACCTCCAGCTCGAAGAAGGCGTCTTCTCCGCCATTAATGATCCCCGGCGCCCACAGCTCCCGCCCGCCGCCGAAGCCGTTGCTCCGTTCCTGAATTACTCGCCGCTCGATAACGCCGTCGAAACCCTCGCCCGCGCCTCCGACGATTACCGCAAGGCCCTCGCCCATGCCAATGAAAACGGCGGCGCCGCTCTCGCCTCCGCTTCTCTTGCCGAGGTCAACCGCCTGCTCATCGAAAGCGAGCGCCGCCTGGCCTCTCCCGAAGGCCTCCCCAGCCGCCCCTGGTTCAAGCACCAGATCTACGCCCCCGGCTTCTACACCGGTTACGGCGTCAAGACCATGCCCGCGGTCCGCGAAGCCATTGAATTGAAAAATTGGAAACTGGCCGAACAGGGCATCGCCACCGTCGCCCGCGTCCTCGAGGACGAAGCCGCCCTCATCTCTTCCGCCGCGGCCCAGCTCGCCGCCGCGAAATAGCTCCGGCGAAGCAGCCGCGCCTACTTCGCGTATTTCGCCAGGTAGCCGGGAAGCGCGATTGCCGGATCGCATTTCGCATCCAGCACCGGCGCTTCCGCCGCCAGATGCATGGGGATGATCCCCGCCCAGATCGGAATCGCGTAGTCCTCCGCGTCGTCCTCCACGCCGCCCGAACGCACCTTCGCGGAAACTTCCTCGAGCGGTAGCCGCAGGATGCTCGTCGCTTTCATCTCTTTTTCGTTGGGCCCTCGCGCCTCGCTCCAACGTCCCGGCAAAATCTTTTCCGTGAACGCCCGCAGCGCCTCCATCTTCTCCGCCGGATCCTCCACCAGCGTCGCCTTTCCCAGCGCCACCACCGACCGGTAATTCATCGAGTGATTAAACACCGACCGCGCCAGCACCAGCCCGTCGATCAGGCTCACCGTGATGCACACCGCCGTTCCTTCGCTCAGGTTCCTCAGCATCCGGCTCGCCGCCGACCCGTGAAAATAAATCGCGTCCCCCATGCGCGCGTACATCGTCGGTATCACGTACGGCTGCCCCTCGATGGCGAAGCCCACGTTGCAGATAAACGCCTCGTCCAGAATCTTGTAAATCGTTTCGCGGTCATACGCGCCGCGCTGCGGCTCCCGCACCACCCGCGTCTTTTCCGTGGGAGTGAAATTTTCGGACATTTCTCACCTCGTGGATTATCCGGGCGCGAAATCTATCGCCGGCGCCCGTGCGGCATGAATGGAATGACTTGGAAATCCTATCACGTGCAAGGAGCATTGCGCGCTCCTGCGCCGCAACGCTCCTGCGCCGCAAAGATCCGAAACCAATTTGGCTTTAGCCGCCTGCAAAAAAGTGAAACTTGTCATTCTGAGTCCCGGTGCTTTTACCGGGACGAAGAATCTCAACTTCACGGGCTGCATACACTTACTGTTGAGATGCCGAGGCGAACCTCATCGGTTCGCCTCGGCAGCACACCCGTAATTGAGTTTTTCCGCAGCCTGTGAGGCCCCCCTTCTCCCGCCAATCTTCCTGAGAATCCCCTCATGCAATTTCTCCCCCGGTACTATCGCAACCCCCGCCCTCTTGTGAGAAACTGTTCCCCGGAGAATCCAAATGAGCACACCCGTTCATCAAAAAAAGTTGGCCAGCCAAATCACCGCCGCCCCGCTGGACTCCGCCTGGGTCCGCTCCCAGTTTCCCTCCCTCCAGCACACCGTCAACGGCCACCCCGCCGCCTTCCTCGATGGCCCCGCCGGCACGCAGGTTCCCCGCCAGGTCATGGACGCCTTCCAGGATTATTTCCTGCACTACAACGCCAACTCCGGCGGCGTTTTCGAAACCAGCCGCCGCGCCGACGCCATGATCGCCGCCACCCGCTCCGCCATGGCCGATCTGCTCAATTGCTCCCCCGAAGAAATCAGCTTCGGCCCCAGCATGACCACCGTCACCTTCGCCTTCGCCCGCGCCTTCGCCCGCGATCTCCAGCCCGGCGACGAAATCGTCGTCACCACTCTCGATCACGACGCCAACGTCTCCCCCTGGCGCGCTCTCGAAGAGCGCGGCGTGGTCATCCGCCAGGTGGACATCCGTGAAAGCGATTGCACCCTCGACCTCGGCGACCTGAAACGAAAAATCACCTCGCGGACAAAACTCGTCGCCGTCGGCTACGCCTCCAACGCCGTCGGCACCATCAATCCAGTCGCCGAGATCATCCATCTCGCCCACGCCGCCGGCGCTCTCGCCTTCATTGACGCCGTGCACTACGCCCCCCACGCTTCCATTGACGTCCGCGCCCTCGATTGCGATTTCCTGGCCTGCTCCCCCTACAAATTCTTCGGCCCGCATTCCGGCGTGCTCTACGGAAAAAAAGAGCACATGACCCGCTTGAAACCCTACAAGGTCCGCCCCGCCTCCGACCTGCTTCCCGACCGCTGGGAAACCGGCACGTTGGTTCACGAATGCCTCGCCGGCATCGGCGCCGCCGTCGACTATCTCGCCGAACTCGGCCGCCGCGTCCGCCCGCAAGCCTCCACGCGCCGCGAAGCTCTCCTCGCCGCCTACGCCGCCATCCGCCAGCATGAAAAGAATCTTTCGAAACAGCTCATCGCCGGCCTCCTGGCCATCCCCGGCCTGCGCTTCTTCGGCATCTCCGACCCCGCCCAATTCGAAAACCGCGTCGGCACCGTCTCCGTCCGTCTCGCCGGCCGCACCCCCACCGAAGCCGCCACCTTCCTTGGCGAGCGCGGCATCTTCACCTGGGACGGCAACTACTACGCTCTCAACCTCGTCGAACGCCTCGGCTTCGATTCCACCGGCGGCATGCTGCGCATCGGCCTGGTCCACTACAACACCGCCGAGGAAGTCGACCGCCTCCTCGCCGCCCTCCGCGAATTCGCCTCGCTCTGACCGGATTCGCCTTATTTAATGCTGTCATCCTGAGTCCCGGTGCCTTTTACCGGGACGAAGGATCTCAACTGTAAGTGTCTGCAACCCGTCCACCGCACACGCACTCCCCTACACCCGCCCTCCATTTCCGTGTATCCTCAAAAAACCATGAGCAAACGCCCCAAACCAATTGTGCTGACGGTCCTCGACGGCTGGGGCTTCCGCGCCGAAACCCGCGGCAACGCCATCGCCCTGGCCCGCAAACCCAATTACGACGAACTCCTCCGCAAATTCCCCAATACCCTCATCCACACCTCCGGCCCCTTCGTCGGCCTCCCCGAAGGCCAGATGGGCAACAGCGAAGTCGGCCACATGAACATGGGCGCGGGCCGCATCGTGCGCATGGACATCACCCGCATTGACCTGCTCATCTCCACCGGCGAAATCTACAAAAACAAACTTTTTCTCGAGGCCATGGAACGCGGCCGCTCCCGCAGCCTGCACCTCATCGGCCTGCTCAGCGACGGCGGCGTGCATTCCCAGCTCAATCACCTTTTCACTCTTCTCGAAATGGCCGCGCGCGAAAAAGTCAGCCGCGTCTTCGTCCACTGCTTCATGGACGGCCGCGACACCCCGCCCAATAGCGGCCGCGAATTCCTCCGCAAACTTCAGCAAAAAGTGAACGAATTGCACTGCGGCGAAATCGCCACCATCGTCGGCCGCTACTTCGCCATGGACCGCGACAACCGCTGGGAGCGCGTCAAACTCGCCTACGACGCCATGGTCCACGGCCAGGCCGATACCCGCTCCGACGACCCCATCGCCGCCATCATTCGCGCCTACGAGCAGGGCACCACAGATGAATTCACCAAGCCCGTCGTCGTCACCCGCGGCACGGGCGACTCCGCCAAGCCCGTCGGCCTCATCCGCGACGACGACGCCGTCATCTTCTTCAATTTCCGCGCCGACCGCGCCCGCCAGATGACCCGCGCACTGATGGACCCGACCTTCGACGGCTTTGCCGATCCCCAGCACCCCAAAAATCTTTTCTTCGTGGCCATGACCCAGTACGAAAAAACCTGGCCCTGGCTGCGCTACGTCATCGGCCCGGAAAAACTCGAACACATCCTCGCCCAGGTTTTCACCGAACTCCAATACAAAAACCTGCGCTGCGCCGAAACAGAAAAATACGCCCACGTCACCTATTTCTTCAACGGCGGCATCGAAAAGCCCTACCACGGCGAGGAACGCATCCTTGTTCCTTCGCCCAAAGTCGCCACCTACGACCTCAAACCCGAAATGTCTGCCGCCGGCATCACCGACACCATCGTGCACGCCATCGAAAAAGGAGAATTCGACGCCATCATCATGAATTACGCCAACGCCGACATGGTCGGCCATTCCGGCAACCTGGAAGCCGCCATCAAAGCCGTCGAAGCCGTTGACGCGGGCCTCGGCAGTATCTACCAAGCCCTCAAGCCCCGCGGCGGCTCCTGGATCATCACCGCCGATCACGGCAACGCCGAAACCATGATCGATCCCATCACCGGCGGCCCGCACACCTACCACACCACCAATCCCGTTCCCTTCATCCTCGTCAACGACGACGACAAACTCCGCCTCCACCCCGGCGGCTCCCTCCGCGACATCGCCCCCACCATGCTCGGCATCCTCGGCGAACCTTCCCCCGTCGAAATGTCCGGCCAGGATTTGCGGGAGAAGTGATGCCGTCGGGCGGTGCGATGATTCGCACAAAACCATCCGAGACGAAACTGACGATTTGCGTGTGGCATCCCTTCACCGAATGGCGCCCCCAGCCAATCCTCGCCGAAACCATCCGCCGCCGCTGGCCGGAAATGCGCGTCGTGCATCTGCCCGATTACGCCGCGCTTCCCGCGGAACTTCCGGACACGGATATTTTCCTCGGCTATTCGCTCCGCCCCCAGCAACTTCTCGAAGCAAAAAAACTGAAGTGGATCCACTCGACCGCCGCCGGCGTGGCCCAGCTCATGTATCCCGAACTGCGCGATTCCGGCCTCCTGGTCACCAATCCCAGTGGCATTTTTTCCGTGCCCATGGCCGAGCACACTCTCGGACTGATTCTCGCGCTCGCCCGCAATTTCCCGGATTCCGTTCGTTTTCAGGATAAATCGCAGTGGGCCCAGCAGGAACTGTGGGACCGTCCGCAGCATCTGACCGAATTGAACGGGCAATTGCTGCTGATTGTGGGCCTGGGCTCGATCGGAAGGGAACTGGCCAAACGCGCCAAAGCGTTCGAATTGCGCGTGTGGGGCGTCACCCGCTCCGGCAAAGGCGATGCCTCTCTCGCCGAGCGCATCGTGAGCGTCGCGGAACTCGACGCCATCCTGCCCGAAGCCGATTACGTCGTAATTGCCGCGCCGGAAACTCCGGAAACAAAACATCTCCTCGGCGCGGCCCAGCTTGCCCGCATGAAGCGCGGCGCGCGGCTCATCAATGTGGCTCGCGGCTCGCTCCTCGACGAAGCGGCTTTGATTCGCGCGCTTGAATCCGGCGCCCTGGCCGGCGCCGCGCTGGACGTCGCCTCGGAAGAGCCTCTGCCCGCCGCTTCGCCGCTATGGAAAGCGCCGAATCTTTTCATCACCCCGCATACCAGCGCCATCAGCGACCGCCTGTGGCCGCGCCAGACATCCCTCTTCGTGGATTTGCTGGAGCGCTGGTTCGACGGCCGCGAAATCTTCAACCGCGTGGACCTCTCCCGCGGCTACTAGCTGAATTCCTCCCGTAGGGGCGGGGCTTGCCCCGCCCTCCGCCGCTTAATTGACCGGCGCTTCCTTGGGCGCGTAATAGCCCTGCCGCGCGTACACCACGAACTTCTGCTTCTTGCCCTTCTGGTCCACCACCGTCAGCGGCCCGCCGTCCGGCGCCACCAGTTCCACCTTGATCTTTCGAAACTTTCCGTCGCGCGCCCGGTTCGTCGGCGTGTAAACAATGTTGTACTGATTGCGCAGACTGGCCACCAGGTCCTGATAAATGCCGTGGAGTTCGCCTTCAAATTGTGGAAACCATGAGCGCCCGCCGGTAATTTCCGCGAACGTACGCAGTTGGTTTTCCGCCTGATAGAAGGACAGGCGGCTGGTGCTGGAAATCTGCCCCCGGGCGTCCAGCATTTCAATCTGGCTCTTCCCAACGCCCACGGAAAAAATGGTTACATCCGTCTGTTTCACTTCCTTAAGCGTCTGATCGAGCGTGTGCTTGGAGAAGGTGTCCAGGCCGGAAGCGAGGATGAGAATGGATTTCTTGCCCTGCACTTCCTTGAGGCGGTCCAGGGTTTCGAGCACGGCGTCGAAGATATTCGATTCACTGAACCCCGGAAAATACATGTGCAGAATGGCGTCGCGCACCTCTTCCTTGTTCTGCGTGAAGTCCACTTCCACGCGGGATTTCATGTCGAAGGCCATCAGCGCGACCCAGTCTTTCTGCTTCAGAGTGGGGAGAAAATATTCGGCCGAATACTTGGCGTAATAACTGAACGTGCCTCTGAAAACCCTGCTGTCCTCAAGCAAAATGACGATGGTGATGGGCGCATCCGTGGGCCCGAAATTGGTGACGGTCTGCACGACTCCGTCCTCCGTCACGCGAAAGTTTTCCTTCTTCAGTCCGGTGAGGATGTCTCCATGCTGCGTGGCCGCGATGACGTCCAGCGTCACCACCGGAACCTCGATCGAAATGGAAACGCCGCCCGTTTGCGGCTGCTGCGGGGCGGGCTGGTTTTGTGCGCGGGCGTTTGGGGTGCCCAGGGCCAGGAGCAACGCAGCCAGCAGCAGGCCGGGCAGCACTTTCTTTCCGGTCGGTTTCATCGGCAATCCTCTTTTCTCTTCCTTGCGGGCACCCATGCTGACACAGGCGCTGGAGGTTGACAACCGGACGCCGCCGCGATTGCGCTCCCTGTTCGAATGGACAGGGGCGTGAAAGTTACGTTACGCGCGCTTCTCGCCGCCACCAGTGTCCCCGTACCCGCATGGTAGTATGAAGCGTCCCGGGGAAAAAACGTTTTCCGGACAATCATTTCATCGAGGGGGCCGCAGGCATGCATATTCTCAAGTTGGCAAAGGTTTTTGGCGCAACGCTGGGCTTGATCGCCGTTTTCGCCGTGGCGCCGGCGAACGCGCAGGTCGCGGACACCTCGCTCATCGCCAAGGAAGCCACGCAGTGGCTGGCCGACCTGATTCGCATCAACACCACGAACCCCCCGGGCAACGAAGCGGCAGCCGCCAACTACATCGCCGGCATTCTGAAACGGGAAGGAATCCCCTCGGAAATTCTGGAGCTGGCGCCGGGGCGCAGCGCCGTGGTGGCCCGCCTGGCCAGTTCGGCCATGGCCGATCCGACGCGCGCGCTGCTGCTCGACGCGCACATGGACGTCGTGGGAGTGGACCGCGCGAAGTGGACGGTGGACCCCTTCGGCGCGGTGCAGAAGGACGGTTATCTCTACGGGCGCGGCGCGGTGGACGACAAGGGCATGCTGGCGGCCAATCTCGCGGCGTTCGTCGCGCTGAAGCGCATGAACATGCGCCTGGGCCGCGACGTGATCTTCCTGGCCACCTGCGACGAGGAGCAGGGCGGCGGCGCCAGCATCAAGGAACTGGCCGCCAAATACTGGAACAAGATCGCCGCGGGATACGCGCTGAACGAAGGCGGCAACGTCTATGCGAAAGACGGAAAAGTATTTTACGTGGCGGTGCAAGCCAGCGAAAAAGTTTCCGTGAACGTGGCGGTGACGGCTAAGGGCCGCTCCTACCATGCTTCGCAGCCCACGCCGGACAATGCCGTGGTGCATCTGGCATCGGCGATTGCAAAAATCGGAGAGTATTCCGCTCCGGCGCAGCCGACCACGATTGTGCTGCGCTATTTCGAGGAGATGGCCCGCATCGAGGAGCCGGAAACGGCCAAGTGGATGCGCGCTCTGGATACGCCGGACCGCGGCGACCATGCCCAGCGCTACCTTTCGCGGCAAAGCCCGCTGTGGAATTCCATGCTGCGTGATTCCATCTCGCCCACGATTCTTTCCGCGGGCGTGCGCGTCAACGTGATTCCCGCCGAAGCCCGTGCGGAGATGAATATCCGCCTGCTGCCGGGCAACAGCGTGCAAGCGCTGCTTGCGGAACTCACCAAGCTGGTGAACGATCCGCAGATCAAATTCGAAGTGCTGGACGATGCGGGAGTTCCCGCGCCGTCCTCCCGGCTGGACAACGATTTCTATGCGCTGATTGAAAAGGCCGGCGCGGAGCAGTTTCCCGGCGTTCCGGTGCTGCCCTATCTTTCCACCTGGGCCACGGATTCTTCGATCCTGCGCCTGCGCAACGTGCAGGCCTACGGCCTGGTGCCGTTTCCGCTCGAGGACGAGGATATCCGCCGCATGCACGGGGAAGACGAGCGCATGCCGGTGGCTTCGTTTGCACAGGGCGTGCAATTCCTCTATCGTATAGTTTCGGAATTCGCCGCGGCAAAATAGCGGCGCGAGAAAGCAGCAAGCCGGCAGTTCCATCCTGGACGGGGGAAGTTCGTCCGCCAATTCGCGGGAGAATATGTCTTTTCGCCGAAGCAAGATTGTCTGCACCATCGGTCCGGCCAGCCATTCGCCGCGCATCATCGAAAAAATGATGCGCGCGGGAATGGACGTGGCCCGGCTGAATTTTTCCCACGGCACGCACGCCGAACACGCCCGCGTCATCACCCTGGTGCGCGAAGCCTCCGGCAAGCTGCAAAAGCCGGTGGCCATCCTGGCCGACCTGCAGGGGCCCAAGATCCGCACGGGGCGGCTGGCCGGGGGCCTGCCGGTGCAATTGCGCACGGGGCAGAGCTTCGTCATCACCACGGCCAAGGTGCTGGGCGATTCGACGCGGGTGAATACGACCTTTACGCCGCTGCCGCGCGAAGTGCATCGCGGCGACAGGATTCTTCTTTCCGACGGATTGATCGAGCTGCGCGTGAAGCAGGTGCGCGGCCGCGAAGTGACCTGCGAAGTGATCAACGGCGGGGAACTGGGCGAACACAAGGGCATCAATTTGCCGGGCATCAAGCTGCGCGTGCCCGCGCTGACGCCGAAGGACCGCGCCGACCTGGCCTTTGCCCTGAAGCAGAGCGTGAACTACATCGCGGTGAGCTTCGTGCGCCGCCCCGAGGACGTGCTGCTGGCCAAGCGGCTGATTCGCCGCGCCGGCAAGGACACGCCGGTGATCGCCAAGCTGGAGAAGCCCGAGGCCATTGACAATCTGGAAGCGATTTTGCGCGTGGCCGACGGCGTGATGGTGGCCCGCGGCGACTTGGGCGTGGAGATGCGCCCGGAGCGCGTGCCGGTGGTGCAGAAGCTGATTATTTCCCGCGCGCGCGAATTCCGCCGCCCGGTGATTACCGCCACGCAGATGCTCGAGTCCATGACCCAGAATCCGCGGCCCACGCGCGCGGAAGCCTCCGACGTGGCCAACGCGATTTTCGACGGCACCGACGCGGTGATGCTTTCCGCGGAGACCGCTTCGGGAAAATATCCGGTGCAAGCGGTGGCCATGATGGCCAGCATCATTGACGAAGTGGAAGCCAGCGCGCACCGCTTTCCGCGCCCCGCGCCCACCGAGCAGCTCAAGGTGGCCGAGACGGTGGCCGAACTGGTCTGCCACGCCTCGCGCGAGCTGCACATGAAAGTGATCACCGTCTTCACGCACAGCGGATTCACCGCGCGGCTGATTTCGCGCTACCGCCCGCAGACTCCGGTGGTGGCCTTTTCCCCTTCGCGGGAGACGCGCCGCCGCCTGGCGCTCATCTGGGGCGTGATGCCGCGCAGCATCGAGGACGTGAAAAAAATTGACGGCCTCGCCGCCATCGCGGCCAATCGCCTGCTCGAAGAGCGCCTGGCGCGCAAGGGCGACGTCATCGCCATCGTCGCCGGCACGCCCATGGGCGTGCGCGGCTCCACCAACTTCATGAAGTTCCACGTGATCGGCGGCGGGATCAAGTAAGCCGCTGCCGGAGATGCTTCCCGTCCTGGCCAGGTAACAATTCGTGCCACGCAGAGCCGCAACGAGAGAAAACCTCAAGTAATACTTTAGGATTTTCGTTGGACTCCTACCCCACACCCCCGGTGTTTTTGTAAAGAGTGCGCAATTTATAGATTCCAGAAGGTTTGTGGCGCGCTCCTGTTTTTGGAAGAGCGCAAGAGTGCGCAATTTATTGATACCAGAAGAGTTGCAGAACGCTCCTGTTTTTGGAATAGCGCAAAAGAGTGAAAAGAGCGCGATTGGGGTGTTCTGGACGGGACAGAGAGGGAGGGAAGAGGAGGGATTACGGGGTTGCTGGCGGACGTGGTGGCCGCGATTCACGGACCATGATAGCGCGGAAGTAACTGGATTGCAATAGGTTTGTGATTGGTAATTCTAATAATTGTGGAAAAGCCATGTGATTCCGCACCCTTGCCTGGCAGAAGGGAAGGGTGCGGGGGGTCTTTGGGATCGCCTGCCCGCCAGAGGGTCCGAGCCTTGTGGCAGAGGAAGAAAGCGGCACAAGCGAAAAAGAGCGGTTGACAGGGAGTTCTCATTGCGAGAACCTTGGCGTGTATGCGCATCATCAAGCGCGGCGCGCTCGAGCAGTTCTGGCAAAAACATGCGGACGCGAAGGCGAGCCTGGAATCGTGGCACGGGGTGGTGCGCGGGGCGAAATGGAAAACGCCCGCGGAAATGAAGCGGGTGTACCCGAGCACCGATTTGGTGGGGCGGAGAACGGTGTTCAACATCGCGGGCAACAAGTACCGGTTGATCGCGCGGGTAAATTACGAGAGCCAGCGAGTGTTCGTCTTGTTCCTGCTGACGCACGCGGAATATGACAAAGGGGCCTGGAAACGATGAGCACGAAGATCATGGAGTTGGACGAAAAGACCTACGGGCAATTGCTGGGGACGACGCTTCCGCGCGTGCTGCATACGGAGGAAGAATGCGAGCGTCTGACGGCGGAGCTGCTGCGGCTGGACGAGCGGGAAGACCTTTCCCTGGAAGAAAAGGAGCTGGCCGAATTGCTGACCGTGCTGATTGACGAATATGAGGAGCGCCGCTATCCGATTGGGAAAGCCAGCCCGCAGCAGACGCTGCGGCATCTGATGGAGGCGCGCAAGCTGACGCAAAAGGACCTATGGAAGATTTTCGGGTCGAAGGGAATTACCTCCGAGGTGTTTCACGGGAAGCGGTCCATCAGCAAGGCGCAGGCGAAGAAGCTGGCGGTGTTTTTTCATGTGGGCGTGGAACTGTTCATTTAACAGGGTGATGGAAAAAGAAAAGAAATAGGAGTAGCTGCTGTTTTCAGGCTGGCAAAGCAAGAGCAAGATGCCGGGTTAAAACCCGGCGCTACAAAATCATTGCAAGGGCAGGCAGCCAGACCCTGCCGACCCGGGGGGATAAAGTGCGCCCGGCCCTGCAAAGCAGGGAGAAAAAGAGATTATCCGCAGCCCGTTAGAATGGCGGCGACTTGCGTGATGCGTGACGGAAATGAAGCAGTTCCACGCGACGTTTTTCTTCATGGATTTGGTAGTAGACCAGAATCGGGCTATGCAGCAATTTGCGCACCCGCGAGCGTTTTCGGATGGTGTTTCCCATGCGAGGAAAGCGAGTCAATAGGTCCACGTGGTCGAGCAGGGCGTTGCCAAACCGGGAAGCCGCGTCATCGTCGTCTTCGGCAATATGGCCGATGATCCGGGCGAGATCGTTCAGTGCCCTTTGCGTGAAGAAGAGGCGGCAATCCATTGGGGCAGGAGTTTGCGAACTTCTTCCATGGGCACGGTGCGGCCCGCCTTGGCATCGCGGATGCCTTCATCGATGGCAGCGAGGGTCGCCGCGTCTTCCTCATCGAGGAGGGGAGCGGGCTTTTCGAAGTCGAATTCCTTGGCCTTACTCATGGGCCGATGGTAGCCAATACTGGCGATGAGTGCAAGAGAATCAAACTTCATTGCATAGGGGGCGGGTGTGAATGAAACGGCGGACTGTACGGCGGGAAGCCCCGGCGGGCTGACGATGGAGCGTGTGGCTGCGGCGCGGAAACTTTTACAGGGCGTGGGACCGGCGAGCCGGATGGTTTTGGGGCGGTCGTTTGCTCCGGGTGGCGCGGGGGAAGTGCATTTGAAGTTGGAGAGCGAGGGACCGACAGGATCGTTCAAGTGGCGGGGAGCGTATTGCGCGGTATGGAAGAGGATGCAGGGCGGGGGGAAAATACGGGGGGTGGTGACGAGCAGCACGGGGAATCACGGGGCGGCGACGGCGTGGGCGGCTAGGAAAATGGGAATTCCGGCGCGGGTGTATCTGCCGAAAAAGCCGAATGCCTCGAAGCGGCTGCGAATTGCGCAAGAGGGCGCGGAGATTATCGAGGCGGGAAGCTGCCTCGAAGAGTCGCGGGAGCATGCGGAGCGGTTCGCGCGGGAGAGCGGCTGGTACAACCTGGTGGACGGAGTGGAGCCGGAGATGCTGCCGGGAACGGCGGCGATTGGGGCGGAAGCGATGGAGCAGGTTTCCCTGGCGGAGGGGGACGCGATTTTCGTGCCGGTGGGAGACAGCACGCTGATCCGCGGTTTGGCGTATGTGGTGAAGCAGATGCGGCCGGGGGTGCGGGTAATCGGGGTGCAGGCGGAGCGCGCGCCGACGTATGCGCTGGGGTTCCGCGCGGGCAAAGGGATACGCACGGAGACGAGCGAGACGATCGCGGACGGGCTGGCGGTGCGTGTCGCGACGGAAGAAAACGTGCGGGAGATGGCCGGACTGGTGGATGAGTTTGTGCTGGTGAGCGAAGAGGAGATGCTGGGCGCGGTGCGCCAGTTGGTGTTGGAGGAGCAAGTGGTGGCGGAGCCGGCGGGAGCGGCGGCGACGGCGGCGTATGGGAAGACGGCGGAGAAATATAAGGGGAAGAAAGTGGTGTTGCTGGTGACGGGGGCGAACATCGCGGAGGAGTTGCTGACGAAGGCGCTGGGGTGAGGGGGAGCGAGAGCAGCGGAGTGGAAGCCCGGCCGTCGAAGACCGGGGCTGGGGTACCCAACGAGGAGAGATCCTTCGGCTTCGCTCGGGATGACAATGGAAGAGAGAGCGCGGAATGCGAAGCGCCAGAGCAGAAAAGGACGGCGGGGGTTAATTCACCCAGCGGTCGGGGCGCGAGGGGGGTTCGTCTTTGTGGCGGTTGAGGTAGACCTGGAAGCGCTTGCGGGTGCGCTGGACTTTCCAGTCGGTGTAGCCGTTGCGGACGCGGAAGAGGAAGGAGTCGCGGCGGAGATAGAGCCAGCCGATGAGGCCGCCGCCGAGGTGGCAGATGTGGCTGACGCCGTCGCCGCTGGAGCCGAGAGTGGAGAAGAATTCGAAAACGACCATGACGGCGACGTAGGCGCGCATGGGAATGCTGACCGGGAAGGGAATGAGGAAGACCTGGCGGTCGGGAAAGAGCACGGCGTTGGCGATGAGCACGCCGAAGATGGCGCCGGAAGCGCCGATGGTGGGAATGCTTTCCGGCGGATAGCCGAAAAAGACGGGGATGGTCTTGACGGCAATGATGATGAGACCCGCGCCGACGCCGCAGAGGAAGAAATAGTTCAGGAAGCGGCGCCAGCCCCACATGGAATCCAGTTCGCGGCCAAACATCCACAGGACAAACATATTAATGATGAGGTGGCCGGGCCCGGCGTGAAGAAAGATGTAGGTGAAGGGCTGCCAGATGCGGAATCCGTGCGTGACGGCGTAGGGGATGAGGCCGAGCCACTGGTCCAGGCGGAAGGCGGCAAGCTTGCCGAAGAACAGCCCGGTGAGCGTCTGCACGAGAAACACGGCGGTGCAGGCCAAAACGATGAAGCGCACGCCGGGGGTGACGAGGGCGCGCCAATTGAAGCGGCGGCCTCCGGAATAGTACGTGACGGGCATACAAATTGATTTTACGGCGGGCGGGTGCGGGCGTCAAAGCAAAGGGGGTGGGGAGTTGCGCGTGCGGGCATAAAACCAGGCAGCAGCGCGCACGGCGAAGCGAGCAATCGCGCTTGTGCAGCAGCGGGCCGGGCAAGCCCGGCCCCTACGGGTGAGGAAGGTGGTTAGGAAAGCTTCTTGCGGGCGAAATAGAAGAGCGAACTCGCGAGAAGAACGAACATGAGGACGGCGAAGAGATTGCCGTCGGTGATGGATTTGGGGAGATGCGCGCCGAATTCGAAATAGGCGGGCCATTGGGCGCCGCGGATCTGGAGCAGGCGCAGGGCGATGGCCAGCAGGCCGAAGACGCCGCCGGCGGCGATGAGGCCGCTGGCATAGAGCGCGCCGGGACTGGCTTCGCTGTCGCTCTTCTCGCCGGTTTCCTTGGCGGTGGATTCGACGAGCCAGCGCACGGCGCCGCCGCAGAAAATAGCCAGGGTGGTGGCGATGGAGAGATAGGAGCCGACGGCGAAGGCTAGCGAGCGCACGCCGAGAAGTTCGACGGCGAGGACCAGGGCGACGCCCATCAGAACGAGACGCCAGGGGAGGCGCTGGGTAAGGATGCCGTTGATGACCGTGGCCATGAGCTTGGCCTGCGGCGCGGGGGCTTTGTCGCTGCCGATGCCCTGAATCCACTGGCGGGTGATTTTCGCGGCGCCCGAATCGTAGAGGTATTTTCCGTCGGGAATCACGGCGGAGCCGACGGCGTTGACCAGGACGTAGGTTTTGCCCTCGAAGACATAGCTGCTGTTCTCGACGCTGACGCCGGTCGGGAGGGCGCTGACGTTCAAGGGCAGCTCGACGGCGGGAAAGGTCTCGAGGCCCTTGTTCATGAAGATGAGCGTGGCGCCGACGGCGATGGTGGAGACGGAAACGCCGACGAGCAGGCCCAGCTGCTGGGAGACGGGCGTGGCGCCGACGAGGTAGCCGGTCTTGAGGTCCTGCGAAGTGGCTCCGGCGATGGCCGAGGCGATGCACACGACGCCGCCGATGGTGAGAGCGAGGACGGCGTAGTTGCGCCCGGTCCATCCAGCGACGAGGAAGACGGCGCAGGTGGCCATGAGCGTGGCGATGGTCATGCCGCTGATGGGGTTGGAGGAGTTGCCCAGCAGGCCGGAGATGCGCGAGGCCACGGTAACGAAAAGGAAGCCGAAGACGACGACGAAAACGCCGGCGAAGACGTTGGCCACGAGGCCGGAGGCGGCGCCGGGAACGGGCTTGAAGGTGAGCAGCATCCACATCATGACCACGATGACGAGCGAGCCGACGACCACGGTGCGCATGGAGATGTCGCGGTCAATGCGGCTGGCGGCGGCGGATTGCCCGGCGTTTTCCGAGCGCACGTCTTTCAGCCCGGACTGCAGCGCGGAAATGATCGTGGGCAGCGTGCGCAGCAGGGTGATAAGCCCGGCGGCGGCAACGGCGCCGGCGCCCATGGGACGGATGTAGGTGCTCCAGATCTCGTCGGGGGACATGCCGGAGATGGGCGAAGTGCCGGGATAGAGGATGGCGGTGGGAATGGCCGAGCCGAAGAATTTGATGGCCGGGATCAGCAGCAGCCAGGAAACGACGCCGCCGGCGAGGAGCAGGCCGCCCACCTTGGGTCCGATGATGTAGCCGACGCCGAGATATTCGGAAGTGATATCGGCGCGGAAGGAAGCGCCGGGAAACCACTTGGGCTGGTAATCGGGGCGGCCTTTCCAGGCGCCGGCGGTGTTCATCAGGAAGGTGTAGACGCCGCCGAGGCCGAGACCGAGGAAGACGCGTCCGGCGAAGGAGCCGCCGCGTTCGCCGGCGACGAGCACGTCGGCGCAGGCGGTGCCTTCGGGATAGCTGAGATTGCCGTGCTCCTTGACGATGAGCTGGCGGCGCAGGGGAATCATGAAGAGGACGCCGAGCCATCCGCCCAGCAGAGCCAGGAAGAAGACGCGCCAGTAGTCTAGGCCAAAGCCGAGGAAGATGAGCGCGGGCATGGTGAAGATGACGCCGGCGGCGAGGGATTCGCCGGCCGAGCCGGTGGTCTGCACGATATTGTTTTCGAGGATGGTGGCGCGGCCGAAGGCGCGCAGGATGCTGATGGAGAGCACGGAAATGGGAATGGAAGCGGAGACGGTGAGGCCGGCGCGCAGGCCGACGTAGACGGTGACCGCGCCGAAGAGCAGGCCGAAGAGCGCGCCGAGTATGACGGCGCGGATGGTGAACTCGGCGGGGCTTTCCTCCGCCGAGATGTAGGTGCGGAATTCGCCCGGCGGGGCGGTGGAACTCCAGGGACGTGTGCTCACCAGTGCCTCCAGAATGCGCGAGATGGGGCCGCCCAATTCCAAGGGCAGAAAGCGAAAGAGCGGCCCGGATTGTCTGGCGGGATTATGCCGCAGACGGAGAGGAGGGGGAAGGGAATTTAAAGGCGAGGGTGAAAGCAGGGAGCCGCGGCGGTATGGAATCGAATTCGAAGGGCCGACGCGGCATACGGACACGTTCGAAATCACGATGCCGGCCGGCTATAAAGTGGACGAACTGCCGCCGCCGGTAAAAACGGAATACAGCTTTGCGCGCTATGAGAGCAAGACGGAAGCCATGGGAAACGTATTGCGGTACACCAGAACGTACGAAGTGCGGGAACAGAGCGTGCCGGTGGAAAAAGCGGCGGACCTGAAGCTGTTCTACCGCAAGATTGCCTCGGACGAGCGCAACGTGGCGGTCCTGCGGGCGGCGGGGGCGCACTAAGCGGCGGTTTTTTCTTCGGGCAAGCGCGGGCAGAGGAAGCGAAGCGCGCAGGGCGGGGAGGCGTTGCGCAGGAGCGCGCGCAGGGAGCGCGGCGCGGCGGCGAAGAGCGCGGCCAGCAGGCGGCTTCCTTCCTCGAAAGAAAGTGCGCGGTGGAAGAGATCGGCCTGCTGCGCGTAGGAATAGCGCTCATAGGCGGGCGGGAGTTCGCGCGCGAATTCGCCGAGGCAGTTCCAGGGGCTGCGGCGGAAGAGGCGCCGCGCGGAGGCTTGCGCGCGGGAAATCTCGAGGGTCTGGCGCGCGGCGCCGCCGCCGGATTCGAGCATGACGCCTGTGGCGTCTTCAAAACGGAAACTGCGGGAAGGGTCGTCGTCGGGAAAGGCGGCAAGGAGTTCGTGCAATTCGCCGGACGCGGCGGAGAATCCCTCCCACCAGTAGCGGAATCCGTTGTAGGTGACCGAGCCGGCCTGGAGAATGTGGCCGAGGCGTTCGGGATTCTTGCCGGTGACGCGCACGATCATGTCAGTGAGTTCGGCGAGACGAAACGTCTGCAGCAGGACGGGGCGGACGCTGAGGTAGCCGGCCTCTTCCTCGGTGAAGCGCACGGGAATGGTCTCGGGTAAGGGCACGGAATCGATCCCCGCGAAAAAACTCAGCCCAGCTTGGAGAGCCGCTCGCGCACCAGGTCGCTGAGCGCCTTGCCGTCCACGGTCTTGCCTTCCAGATGCGCCCGCGCGGCCTTCACCACCGCGCCCATCTGCTTCATGGAAGCGGCGGCGGTTTCGGCGACGGCCTGGTCGATGGCGGCGTTCATTTCGACGGCGCTGGCGGCCGCGGGCAGGTAGGACTCGATGATGAGGAGTTCCTTGGCTTCCTTGGCGGCCAGTTCCGGGCGGTGGCCTTTGGTGAACTGCTCGATGGACTCCTTGCGCTGCTTGAGCATCGTTTGCAGCACCTGCTGTGATTCGGCGTCGTCGAGCGCGCGGATCTTTTCGATTTCCTTGTGCTTGATGGCGGCCTTGATCATGCGCACCACGCTCAGGCGCAGTTCGTCCTTGGCGCGCATCGCGTCGGTCAGGTCCTTCTGAATCTTTTCCATCAGGCTCATCGCGGGCTCCTCGAACCTCGACTATAGCAGAGGGCGGGGCGGCGCGGCGAGGCATGGAAATTTCCGATGGGGCGCAGCGGATTCCTGCGTTTGACAGGGCGGCGGCGGGGCGGCTAACGTGGAATGTTGCCCGGCGGAGGAAAAAACCGCCTGATTCATACCCGAGGAGAGTTTGTCTTGAAAATCATCGTAGCGGACAAGATCAGCGAGCGCGGCGTCGAGCTGCTGAAGAAGCAAAGCGGATGGAACGTGGTGCTGACCACCAAGGACAATCTGATCGCGGAGATCGCCGACGCGGACGCGCTGGTGGTGCGCAGCGCGACGAAGGTCACCGCCGAACTGTTGGAGAAAGCCCCGCGGCTGCGCGTGGTGGGCCGCGCCGGCGTGGGCGTGGACAATATCAATCTGGACGAAGCCACGCGCCGCGGCGTGCTGGTGATGAGCACGCCCGGCGGCAACGCCATCAGCGTGGCCGAGCATACCTTCGCGCTGCTGTTGGCGCTGGCGCGGCAGATTCCCCGGCACGACGCCGCCATTCACGCCGGGCGCTGGGAAAAATCCTCGCTGGCCGGAACGGAAGTGCGCGGCAAGACGCTGGGCCTGGTGGGCTTCGGGCGCATCGGCAGCGAAGTGGCCAGCCGCGCGCAAGCGTTCGAAATGCGCGTGGTGGCCTACGACCCGTACATCAGCGAGAGCGCGGCGCGCGAGGCGCAGGTCGAGCTGATGAAGCTCGATGATTTGCTGGCCGTGAGCGATTTCATTTCGCTGCACGCGGGGCTGAATCCGGCCACGCAAAATTTGATCAACGCGCAGACCATCGCGCGGATGAAGCCGGGCGTGCGCATCGTCAACGCCGCGCGCGGCGAATTGATTGACGAGGGCGCGCTGGCCGAGGCGCTCAAGAGCGGCAAGGTGGCCGGAGCGGCGCTGGACGTGTTCGTCGAGGAGCCACCCAAAAATTCGCCGCTGACTTCGCTGCCCAACGTGGTGGCCACGGCGCACGTGGCCGGTTCCACCACCGAGGCGCAGGAGGAAGTGGGCACGCAGATCGCCCAGCAGGTGCGCGATTATCTGGCCGACGGCGTGCTGCGCAACGCGGTGAATCTCCCCGCGCTGTCCGCCGAGCAATACCGCCGCGTGAAGCCCTATCTGGACCTGGCCGAGCGGCTCGGTTCGCTCGTCTCGCAGGCGGCCGCGGTGCGCCCGGCGCGCATCCGCATTCGCTACGCGGGAGAAACGGCGGAGGCCGGGACACATTTGTTGAAAAGCGCGGTGCTGGCGGGCGCGCTGAACGCCGTGCTGGACGAAAAAGTGAACGTGGTGAATGCGCCGGCGGTGGCCGCGGCGCGCGGTCTGACCGTCGAGGAAGAGACGCGGCGGCGCGAGCACGGATTCCCCAACACGCTGGAAGTTTCGGCGCTGCCCGAGCCGGGCACGCAGCAGCGGGGATTTTCCGCCGAGGGCACGGTGCTGCATGACGGCTCGCCGCGCGTGCTGCAGATTGACGGGATTACGGTCGAATCGCAACTGCAAGGAACTATCCTGTATCTGCGCAACCTCGATCAGCCGGGCGTCATCGGCAAGATCGGAACGATTCTCGGCGAGCAAGGCGTGAACATCGCCACGTTCGCGCTGGGGAGGCGCGAAGCGGCCCAGGGAGCGGAAGCGGTTTCGCTGATCCGGCTGGACGGGGAAGTGAAGGAAGCGGCGCTGGAGGCCATCCGAAAAATTACGGCGGTGACGGAAGCGAAGCTGATCCGGTTTGGCAACGGATAAGTGACTCCAAGATTAGCAGGGACGATTGGGCGGATTTCCGGGATAAACAGGATGAAATGGTCTGAATCGTTTGTTGAATTTCCTTGACTTAATTGGTTGCTGAATTAAGAATCGTAGTCAATCCATGAAACCGTCGAGGGTTTAGATTTGTTTAGCCTGGGGGGAACAGGCTTTGGGCCGTGTCTTGTGGCAGGGGTGCTATGAGATTTCGCAATAAAAAACAGGATGAGAGGGGAATCATGAAAGCTCTTCGAGCGATGGGGTTGGTGTGTGTGTTGTTCATTGGTTTGCTGGCGGGCGCGACGGCTGCGTGGGCGCAGACTACGGCGCGGTTCTCCGGGGTGGTGAAAGACCAGTCGGGAGGGGTTGTCAGTGGAGCCGCAATTACGCTGACCAATACGGGGACGAACGTGTCCCGCGCCACAATAACGGATGCGGAGGGAAATTTCCTGTTTCCGATCGTAGAGGTGGGCACATTCCGCATCGCGGCGGAGCATCCTGGATTCAAGAAGTACGTTCAGAGCGGGATCACGCTGGAAGTGAACCAGAATGCGCACGTGGATATCGTGTTGCAGGTCGGGCAGGCGGCGGAAACCGTGGAGGTGAGCGGGGATGTAACCCAGGTGGATACCACGAGTGCCGTGCTGGGGAAGGTGGAAAGCGAGCGCCGTATTGTGGATTTGCCGCTGGTCGAGCGCGACACCCTGCAGTTGGGCCTGCTCCAGGCGGGCGTCTTCGCGCCGGATTATGATGACGGCTCGGGCAATCCTTTTTCCGTCAGCGGGCAGAGATCGGAATCGCTGACGTTCTTGATTGACGGCGCGGACAATAACGATTTCCTGGGAAACAACATCGTGGTCAGTCCCAACCCGGACGCCGTGCAGGAATTCAAGATTTTGACCAACAACTACGACGCGCAGTTCGGGAGAACCTCGGGCGGAATCGTGAACCAGGTTATCAAGTCGGGAAGCAACCAGCTACATGGAAGTCTATTTGAGTTTTTCCGGAATGACGTATTGAATGCGCGGGATTTTTTTCTGCCGGAGAGGACCAGTTTCAAGCGCAACCAGTTTGGGGGTACCGTGGGCGGGGCCATCCGCAAGGACAAGACCTTCTTTTTTCTGGCCTACCAAGGGGAGCGGAGACGGGAAGGGCAAGTCGCGCCGGTGATGACGACACTCAGCGTCCCGGAACGATCCGGCGATTTCAGTGATTTGTTCACGGGCAGCACGGATCCTGCCACGGGAAATGATTATGGCCAGCTGTATGACCCGTCGACAGGCCTTCCGTTTGCAAATAATCAGGTGCCGGTCAATGTGGTTTCCGCGAATTATATTTCAAAGTATGTTCCCTTGCCGAATATCGGCACGAACCAGTTTGTTGGCGGGCCGGTGGGAAGCATCCGAGCGGAACAAGGCATCGTCCGGCTGGATCACAATCTTTCGGCCAGGGACACGCTTTCCTTTCTTTACGTGGTCAATGACGTCGCGGATTCCTACCCATTTCGCATCGTTAACGGAGCCTCGACGGGCGGTAACGTGCCGGTCGGGTCGGGATTCAGCGATTTGACCCGCAATCAGGTGGGGACGCTGACCTGGTCCCATACGTTTGCAAATGGCTGGCTGAATGAGGCGCGGTTTGCCGCCAACCGCGCGGCGAGCCTCCAGGCGACCCCGGCAGACACGACTACTCCGTCGGCACTGGGCTTCACCAACGTGAATCCAGATGACCCCAGCGGGGCGGCGCCGCCGATCATGTTCGTTTCCGGGGCCTTCAACTTGGGGCCTTCGCCGCAGGGCCCGACGAAGCTGCATGACGCAACGTTTCAAGGCCAGGACAATTTCGTCCTGCCGCGCGGGCGGCATGAATGGCGCTTCGGCGGCGACGTACGCCGCGTGCGCAACAACTTCAATTACGACTTCTTTAATAATGGCAGTTTCGATTTCGGTTCTTTCGGCGCATTCACGGCCAGTCCCGTTTCAGCGAACTCTCCGGGCAGTGCACTAGCCGATTTTGTCGGGGGCTTTCCGGACAATTTCTTTCAGTTCTCCAACGCCGTCTATGGAATTCGAACGAGTTCATATTTCTTCTACGCGCAGGACACCTGGAAGGCCACCAAGCGGCTTACGGTTACGCTTGGACTTCGGTATGAATACAATACTCCGATGACCGACATTCACAACAACATCATGGGCTTCTTTCCGGGGCAGCAATCCACTGTTTTCCCCGGCGCGCCGCAGAGCATTCTCTACGCCGGCGATCCGGGAACCCCGAATAATGGCCTGACCTATCCCGACCGCAACAACTTCGCGCCAAGGGTCGGTTTTTCCTGGGATATCTTCGGAAATGCAAAGCTGGTCATGCGCGGCGGGGGAGGAATTTTCTACGATATCGAAGACGGCGCACTGAATCTTCAGTTTGGCGGACAAGCGCCTTTCGGAAGCGTGGCCAACCTTTACTTCGGCCCGGGTAACATGACGTCCGGGGGGATTCTTGCCGACCCTTTTACCGCCTATGGGACAACGAACAGTTTCCCGTACGACAAAGCCAATCCCTACTTCAGCGTTCCAGCGATCTCCTTCGCATTCCTGGTCAGTCCAAATTTCCGGACTCCCTATTCGGAAAACTTCAACTACGGCTTCCAGTACCAGCTCAGCAAGGATACGGTGGTCGAGGCCGTCTACGTGGGGAGCCTTGGACGGAAGCTGATCAGTTCCGGTGAAGTGAATTTTCCACAAACAAACATTGAGCAGCAGCAACTGGCGGGGTTTAATTTCATCAATGCCGATTGCGCGCGGCCGCTGGCAGGCTGCGCCAATCCGGCGGATCCCAATGGCTCGCCCACGGGCGCCACGCTCTTGCTGACGAATTTCAGCAGTGGAATTTCGGCCAGTCACGAGTTGCAAGTCACGGTGGACAAGCGATTCAGCAAAGGGTTTACGGTGCGTAGCGCCTATACCCTGGCGAAGACGACGGATTTAACCTCCGGCTTCCGGGCCCGGTCGTATGGATATACGAATCCTTATATTCCAAGAATGGATCACGCCCTGGCCGATTTTGACGCCACCCACCGGCTCGTCGTGAGCGGCTTATATGAATTGCCAACCAGCCGGCTATCCGGGGGGAACAAAATTCTGAGCAAGGTTGTGGAGGGATGGCAAGTCGGTGGGATCGTCACCTTTCAATCTGGAACTCCGTTCACGCTCTACCAGAACAATGATTCGAGCGGACAACAAAACTACCTTGACCGGCCCGATCTGGTAGGGCCGATTCAGACGTTCAATGCACGCAGCGTGCAAACGTTTAACAGTACGTGCTTGCCGGGCTCCACGACGGGGAATTTCTATTTCAACCCTTCGAGCTTCGATTGCACCAATGTGGCCCAATTTACGTATGGGACTCTTGGCCGCAATACGCTGCGCGGGCCAGGGATCAATAATTGGGACGTCTCGATTATCAAGCGCATAAAGATAACCGAGTCCAAGAACTTGGAATTCCGGTCGGAGTTCTTTAACGCCTTCAACCATGCGCAGTTCATGAGGCCAGACAACCAGGGTTTTAGCGGAACCTTTGGGCAGGTGACATCGGCGCGCGCGCCGCGCCTCATCCAGTTCGGCCTGAAACTATACTACTGAACGGCAGAAACCCGCTTCCGCGACCGCGTCTGCAAGTCAGGCGCGGTCATTCTTCTTAAGAAGAAACCGTTGCATCAGATGGCTTCCCGCCAAAATGGAATTGGCGGAATAGCGGACAGCGCGGCGCCTCAGCCCTTGATGACAGCCATGGGTTTGAGGCGGGCGACGCGCCGCGCCAGCCCCGCGCGGTGCACCACGTCAATCACCGCGTCAATGTCCTTATACGCTTCGGGAACCTCTTCCAGTATCCCGTCGCGCGTTTGCGAGCGCAGGAAAATGCCCCGGTCTTCGAGCTTCTTCGTTTCGTCGTGGACGTTGCGCCCGCGCTTGGCCGCCGTGCGCGACAAGGCCCGCCCCGCTCCGTGGCACACCGTGCCAAACGTCTCCTCCATGGCCCGCTGCGCCCCCGCCAGGACGTAGCTGGCCGTGCCCATCGAGCCGGGAATGATTACCGGCTGGCCCACGCCGCGATACGCCGCGGGAATAAAGGGCGAACCCGGCGGGAAACTGCGCGTGGCGCCCTTGCGGTGCACCAGCACGCCGATCTCGCCGTGGTTCACGCGATGCTGCTCGCTCTTGGCCATGTTATGCGAAACGTCGTAGACCAGCCGCAGGCGCGTCTGCTCCCCCAAAACCTGGCGAAAAGATTTGCGCGCGAGGTGCGTGATCACCTGGCGGTTGGCCCAGGCGAAATTGGCGGCCGCAGCCATGGCCCCGAGATAGGACTGCCCTTCGGGCGACTGCGTGGGCACGCAGGCCAGCTGGCGGTCGGGCAGGGAGATGTTGTACTTGCGCATGGACTCGTTCATGGTCTTCAGGAAATCGGTGCACACCTGGTGGCCCAGTCCGCGCGAGCCGCAGTGGATGAGCACGACGACTTGGCCTTCGTGCAGTCCGAAGACCTGCGCGGTTTCCGGCTCGAAGATTTGTTCCACGTACTGCACTTCGAGAAAATGGTTGCCGCTGCCCAGCGTGCCCAGTTGCGTGCGCCCGCGCTGTTTGGCGCGGTCGGAGACCTGCGCGGGGTCGGCGCTGGGCATGCAGCCGTGCTCTTCGCAGTATTCCGTGTCGGCGTCTTCGCCGTAGCCCTGCTCGACGGCCCAGGCCGCGCCGCGCGCCAGAACGTTTTCCAGTTCGCTGTGCGAGACAGGCAGCGGCCCTTCCGCGCCCGTGCCCGAAGGGACGTCGCGGAAGAGTTGATTCACCAGCGCGCGCAGGTGCGGCGTAACGGCGTCGCGCTCAAGATTAGCGGCCAGCAGGCGCACCCCGCAATTGATATCGAAGCCCACGCCGCCGGGGGAGACCACGCCATCCTTCAGCCGCGTGGCCGCCACCCCGCCGATGGGGAAGCCGTAGCCCTGGTGCATGTCCGGCATGGCCAGCGAGCGGCCCACAATGCCGGGGAGGAAGGCGACGTTAATGGCCTGGTCGATCGAGAGGTCGCCGAGAATTTGCTCCAGCAGCTTTTCGTCGGCGTAAATCAGCGCGTCCGTAAGCATGCCCTCGCGCGTGCCCCGCGGGACGAGCCAGCGGTAGTCGTCAATCTTCTGCAGCGCGCTGCGGGGAATAGCCATGGGGAGTAGCGTGCGCCCGGCATCCGCGGCCGTCCGGCGAAGGCCGGGACCGCGGCTAGGCGCAGCCGCCAAGCTATGTTAATCTTTTAAATCCAGCCAGGCTAGCGGCAATAGTCTGGGTGGCGTGTCGGGGCGTAGCGCAGCCTGGTAGCGCGCCTGGTTCGGGACCAGGAGGCCGTAGGTTCAAATCCTATCGCCCCGACCACTTTTCTTCCTCTCCAGCCCAAGACGAACGTGCGACGAGTAGGTGCCCGGGTGCGCCAGCAGGGCAAGCGCGTCCCGGCGAAGCCGGGAAGGCCGTAGGTTCAAATCCTTTCGCCGCAATCCATTTTTTCCCATCAAGTAAGGTAAACTTTCTCAAGGAAACCGGTGCGGGCGTTTGAGCGGACCATTTGCCACCGGACCGGTGGAAGCGCAGGCGTGCGGGCAGAGCATCGCGGCGGTTCGGGCAGCCATTGGGGAGAAGGACATGATGAAGAATAATCTCGTTGTCGTGACGGG
The DNA here is from genome assembly GCA_041500985.1 of Terriglobia bacterium. Taxonomy (GTDB): domain Bacteria; phylum Acidobacteriota; class Terriglobia; order Acidiferrales; family UBA7541; genus Acidiferrum. The sequence goes on from JBGQNE010000008.1 coordinate 33,994, forward strand.
GGCCGGCGGATTTATCGGGGGAAACCTGGTGGCGGACCTGCGCGCGAAGGGTTTTCAGCGCATCCGGGCGATTGACATCAAGCCGTTCGACGAGTGGTATCAGCGTTTCGAAAACGTCGAAAATCTCTCCCTCGACCTGAACCTGAAGGAAAACTGCGAGGTGGCGGCGCGCGGCGCCGCGGAGATTTACAACCTGGCGGCGAACATGGGCGGGATGGGCTTCATCGAACAGAACAAAGCGCTGTGCATGCTCTCCGTGCTGATCAATACGCAGATGCTGCAGGCCAGCGTGAAGCATGGCGTGCAGCGTTATTTCTATTCGTCGTCGGCCTGCGTCTATAACGCGGAAAAGCAGAAAACCTACGAAGCACCGTCGCTCAAGGAAGAGGATGCCTATCCGGCGATGGCCGAAGACGGGTATGGATGGGAAAAGCTCTTTTCCGAGCGCATGTGCCGGCACTTTCGCGAGGATTTCGGACTGGAGACGCGTGTGGCCCGGTTTCACAACGTCTACGGGCCGTGGGGGACGTGGTACGGAGGGCGGGAGAAGGCCCCCGCGGCGATCTGCCGCAAAGTGATCGAAGCGAAAGTGAGCGGGAAGCGCGAGATCGAAATTTGGGGGCCGGGGAACCAGACGCGCAGCTTCATGTTTATCGACGATTGCCTGAAGGGCATTGAGCTGATCATGCGTTCGGACATTCTGGAGCCCATCAATCTCGGTTCCAGCGAAGCCGTGACGGTGAATCAACTGCTGGATATCGTGGAAGAGATCGCCGGAATCAAGCTGAAGCGCCACTATGACCTCAGCGCGCCCAAAGGCGTGAACGGGCGGAACAGCGACAACGCGCTGATCCGCAAAGTTCTGAATTGGGAGCCGGATACTTCGCTGCGCGCGGGCATGGAGAAAACCTACCGCTGGATTTACGGCCAGTATCTGGCGCGCGAAAGAGGCGAAGCGGGCGTGGTGCGGGAGACCAACGCTGGGCGGTAGGGAGAAACAGACGGCGCCAGGGCGCCGGCGTCCTGGTTCTTACCGCAGCAGCCGCACGGTCACTTTGCGGGAGCGTCGAGAAGTTTGCGCACTTTTCCCGCGAGCGCGCTCATGGCGTACGGTTTTTGCAGGAAGGCCTGGCCGGTTTCCAATCCTCCCCGGGAGCCGATGGATTCGCTGCCGTAGCCGGAGACGTAGAGCACCTTCAGTCCCTGCCGCGCGCGCCAAGTCCGCCCCGTTCAGCGTTTCCCGGCCCAGATATTCCTGCACTCCGGCCCGCAGCGAGGCCCGCGCCAACTCTTCCTTGTCCGGCGGAATCAGCGTGACGATGGCCACGTTTTTTCCCTGCGCACGCAGTTGCTCGATCATTCCGATTCCGGGATTGCACGGGCAGGAGAGGTCCAGCAGTAAAACGTCCGTGGTTCCTTGCTTGAGCCGCTCGAAGATGACCGGCAGTTTATCGGATTGCTCAATGGCGCATGGCATGGCCAAAGTGACATTCAATATAAGAGTGCCGCAGCGGAAGTTCCCCAAAGCGCAATGACAGCCAAGCCGCCTTCATTGCCTCATCTCTCATTTTGTTTCCAGCGAAAAATCTTTTGGAAAGACGGACTGAGCCTGGCCAAAGAAAAAAGTGCGCTTAGAAAAGATTGCGCAGCAGAAACCAGACGTTGGCGGGCCGCTCGGCCAGGCGCCGCAGAAACCACGCATACCAGTAGCGGCCGTAGGCCACCAGGACGATCGAGCGGTAACCATTCTCCGCCAGGCGCGTCTGCTCGCCGCGTTGAATCCCGTACAGCATGTGAATCTCAAAATCGTCCTTGCGCACTCCTTCGCTTTCGGCAAACCCGCTGATGCGCCGGATCAGCGCCACGTCATGCGTTCCCAGGGCCACCCGCCCCATCTCTCCGCGCTTCCGCGCGCGCAGCATCGTCTGCGCCAGGGTGAAAAAACTTTCATCCACGTCGCGCTTGCGCGGAAAGGCAACCTCCGGCGGCTCCTTGTACGCCCCCTTGACCAGCCGCACCGCGGGGCGCAGCGGCAGCAGCTTTTCCAGGTCGTCCTTCGTGCGATGGAGATAGGCCTGCAAGCAGATCCCGGCATTGGGGAAGGCGGCCAGCGCGCGGCGGTAAAGCGCCAGCGTCGCGTCCGCGTAATTGCTGGCTTCCATATCAATCCATACGGTGGATTCTTTGCGCTCGTGTTCCAGAATTGATTTGAGGTTTTCGAAACAAAAATCCGGGGAAATATCCAGCCCCAGTTGCGTCAGCTTCACCGATACTTCCGTCCCCAGCCCCCGCGCGTGATTGCGCTCGATCACTCCCCGGTAGTGTTCGGCGACCTGCACGGCTTCGGCTCGCTCGGCCACATTTTCGCCGAGGTGCGTAAAGACCGCTCCAATCTTCTTCTCTTTAAGCGTCCGCGCCGCAGCCAGCGCGTCTTCCAGCGTTTCGCCGGGCATGAAGCGCGCAACGCTGCGCCGCACAAATGCATAACGCGAGGCGCGTTGCCGCATCCATTGATTCTGCGAAGCGGCCAGCAGTAGCGATCGCATCAGGCTCATGGAGTCTTATTCGCGGCTTGCGAAGCGCTGGTTCCTTTCTGCCGGTGGCGGCCCTATTCTAAACCGGATTCACGGCACAGTTCCAACAGGTTTCCAGAATGATAAATTGAATTTCCGCGTAAGCGGTCATTTCACCCCGTACGCCCGCGTGGATGTGATTCCTTTTCCTTCCGTAATCGTCACCGTTTGCCCCGCGGCCACTTTCTCCAGCCGCTCCGTCTGCCCGCTGGGCCAGCGGATCTCGATCGCGTCCGCCTGCCCGTGCGCGCCCAGCCCGAAGGTGAGCACGAGTTCGCTCGATGAAAGATAACTCGATCCGCTGCGCAGCATCTGCGTTTGCGCGTCGCTTCCCGCCGTAACCCGCACCACCGCTCCGATGCCGTCGCGGTTCGAGCGCGTGCCCGCGAGCTTTACCCGCAGGCTGGAATTTTCCCGGCCCTCGTTGCGCAAGAGCGCCGCCGCGCCGCCGTTGCTGGCGATCAGCAGGTCCGGCCTCCCGTCATTATTGATATCCCCGTAGGCCGCGCCGCGCGCCACGCGCGGCTGATGGAACGCCCCGCCCATGGCCCGCGTCGTTTCGCTGAATTTGCCGTTGCCCAGATTGCGAAACAGATGCGGCGGTTCGGCGTAGCGCACGTTGGCCTGCACCTTCTGGATGTCCGGATCAATATGCCCGTTGGCCACGAAAATATCCGGCCAGCCGTCCAGGTCGTAGTCCCAGAAAAAACACGCAAAGCCCAGCGTGAGCAGCGAAGCGCGGCCCACCTCCGAACTGGGCGCCACGTCCACGAAAAGTCCGTTGCCCTCGTTGTGATACAGCGAAAGCATCTGGTTCGAAAAATTGCCGATCAGCACGCTGGCGTGCCCGGAACGGTCGTAATCCGCCGCGTCCGTTCCCATTCCCGCGCGGGCGATGCCGTCCTCGCTGAAGGCCACCCCGGCAATCACCCCTTTTTCGGAAAACGTGCCGTTGCCGTTGTTGCGGTACAGCTTGTTCGGCTGCGTATCGTTCGCCAAAAGAAAATCGGGCCAGCCGTCGTTGTCGTAATCGAGGATCGTCACGCCCAGCGTCTTCGACGTGGGATCGTACAGCCCGGCCTTCTTGGTGGCATCCTCGAACGTTCCGTCGCCGCGGTTGTGCCACAGCCTCGCTGACGTTCCCGGATAGGATTCCGGCGTGCAATACGATTTCGCTTTTCCGTCCAGCGTGCAGTACAAATCCTTCTCCGGCGACCACTGCACGTAGTTGCCCACGACGAGATCGAGGTGGCCGTCCTTGTCGTAATCCACCCAGGCGGCGCTGGTGCTCAATTCCGGACCGGTGCTCAGCCCGGCTTTTTGGGTCACGTCGCTGAAAGTTCCGTTGCCATTGTTGCGGAAAAGCCGGCTCTGTCCGTACGCGGTAATAAAAATATCGTCCCAGCCGTCGTTGTCGTAGTCCCCCACGGCCACGCCCATTCCGTAAAGTTCCACGTCCAGCCCGGCCTTGTGCGTCACGTCCGTGAACGTGCCGTCGTGATTGTTATGGTAAAGCTTCGGCGTGGAATGCCCCCGCGCATGCCCGGGCCAGTCCATCCCGTTCACCAGCAGAATGTCCGGCCATCCGTCGTTGTCGTAATCGATAAAAGCCACACCCGGCCCCAGCGTCTCGGGAAGATATTTCTTTCCGAACGCCCCGGAATTATGGACGAAGCGGATTCCCGCCTCGCGGGTGACGTCGCGAAACGTAACCGCCCCTGCCGGCGAAGCGGGCGTCTGCGCCCCGCACGGCGCTGCAAAGAGCCCCGCCAGCATGCCGGCCAGTATTCCCGCGAATGCCAAAGTTGCGCAATGCGCTGTTTTCATTGTGGGCCTTTGCCCAGCGGCGCGCTTCCGTGCTCATGCACCGCCTGCCGCTCGTTGTTGTCCGCCGGATGCGCCTGCCGGTACGGCCCGGTAAGCGTCTGCGCCGATTCGTCGGCCTTGAAGCGCAGGGTGCGCGCCTTGTATTGATTGGCGCGGGCTTCGTCGCCCAGCCCGTTGTAGCAGAGCATCAGATTGTAATTGGCCTGGAGATCTTCCGGATCGATCGAGAGCACCTGATCGAACTGCGCCACGGCGCCGGCATAGCGCTTCTCCAGGAAAAAAATGCGCCCCAGTTCGTTGCGCACCACGCGGTCCCGCGGGTATTGCCCGAGCACCTCCCCCAGCCGCGCCGCGGCTTCCTCGTAGCGCCCCTCGCTCTTGAGCACGCGCGCGTAAAAATAGTTCGCGCGAGCCAGTCCGGGCGAGAGCGCCAGCGCCTTCTCCAGCACGGGGCGCGCCCCCGCCATGTCTCCCTCCTGCACGCGCACGCGTCCAATATTTACCCATCCATCGGCCTTTTGCGGATCCACCTGTGTGGCCGTTTCAAACGCCGCCTGCGCCGCCCGCAGATCCCCTTGCAGCAGCAGCCCGATTCCGTAGTCGTTCCAGCGCACCCAGTCGTCCTTGGCCAGCGCCGTCTGCGGAGTAATCGCCTTCGCTCCGCGCCCCAGCACCCGCAGCGTTTTCGTGTCCTCGGCCAGCGTAATCACCGGCAAGTCGGGAATCTGGTGCAGCTTTCCGGAAACGCCGGAAGTTTCTCCCGTAAAAATCCATTTGCCATCGTCGTAATTCTTGCTCACATCGGGATGCGCGTCCGCCGGATCGCGCACCCCGGCATAGGCAAACTGCGTGTTCCACCACGGAAACTTCCGGTAATTCAGCTTGGCGTGCAGCGTCAGCTTCTCTCCCGCGTTTTCCGGAATGTGCAGCCGGTAATGCACCGTATCCGCCGCGCCGGGCGGGATCAGCCGCACATAAACCACCGAGCGCGTGGACCAGGCATTGCGCTTGTTGATGGGATTCCCGTGCCCGTCAATCTGCAGCGAGCGGTAGAAATGCGCTCCCGGCTCGACCGGTCCCTGCCCGCCTTTCCCGCCATCTTCAATCATCCCGCTCCAGAAAACTGTCCGCCCCTTTTCGTCCGTGGCTCGCAGCTCCAGCCAGGTGTCCGCCGCGTCCACGGTTCCTCCGGGGAAAAAATGCCCCACCTTTTTCGTGCGCACCACCACGTCCACGCGCACGTCTTCCCCGCGGCGCACCGCCGCGTCCACGCGCCCCAGCGGCGCGGTCAGCGCGCGTGCTTCTCCCGCCGGCCCGGTGGGACGAGCCTGCTCGGCCTCTTCGCCCACCGCGAATGTGGTGCTGATCTCCGCCCCCGGCATCTGCCCGCTCGCCGCCGCCGGCCCCGCCGGCGAAATCGCGAAAATATCCACTCCCACGCTGCCGCTTTGCAGGAAGTTCCGGCTCGCTTCCAGTTGGGCCGCGTCCTGGTTGGCCGTGGGCAGCGCCGTGTTGGCCCCCGGGAAGCGGTGCGAATGCACGTATCCGTTCACGTTGCCGTCGTCGTTCGACGCCACCAGCGGCATGTGGCAGTCCGGGCATCCCATCGGCGCCGCCGGATAATAAAATGAGCGCGCCCCCTCGCCCGATACCGCGCTGGCCTGCCAGTTGTCGTACTCGTTGAATCCCCGCACCCACCGGTAACTGTTCACCGGAACGTCCAGGTGCACCTTGTGGCAGGCCGAGCAGAATTCCGGCGCCTGCTGGCGCATGAACGGTTTAAGGAACGCCCGCCGGTGCGGCTCCGGATTTACCCGCAGCAGAAAATCGTGCAGCCCGCGCATCAGCGGATTGTCGCTGGTGGCGAATTTATCCAGGCTGGGGTATTCCAGCGTGTAATCCCCCTGCCCCATCGTGCTCTTCACCTGCACGATGCTGTGGCACATCATGCAGCTCAGGCCCGCCTGGCCCTCCGGCAGATTCTCAATCTCCCGCACCGGACGGTCGAACATTCCGCTGAAGAGCAGCGCCGGATCGTGGCATCCCGCGCACCACTTCGACGGTTTTACCCCGGCCACGTCCTGCATATACTCGATGCTCTTGCGGTACCACTGATTGTTGAACGACGAAAAATGGTGCGACGAACTGTTCCACTGGTCGTAAATATCCTTGTGGCAGCGCTGGCAAGTCGCCGACTCCAGAAAATAGTGCGCAGGAATCGTTCCCCCGTGCAGAACCTGCGCCGACGTCGGAAAAAACCGTCCTTGGGGCCCGTCCCCTTCGTGTTCCATGCTTTCCGGAGCGATCGCGGGATTCGCGATCCGGTTGATCCGCTGCCAATAAACTTCCCGCATCCACCACGCGCCCCCGGCCAGCCCCGCGGCAACCAGCAGCACTCCCGCTCCGCGCAGCGCCCTCGCTCCCGCGCCCGGCCAGCCCCGCGTATTCAGCCAGGCAGTCGCCAGCGCAACCAATGCAACCGCGCATAGAACAATATGCGCCATCTGCCAGCCGCGCAGCCGCTGCGGCGTCCCCGTCACGATCAGCGCAACGCCCAGCGCCGCCCCGGCCGCCAGCAGCGCCCACCCGATGCGCGCCGCACAGGTTTCCGTTTTCCAGGCGCGCGCCAAAAACGGCGGCAACAGCACGGCCAGCAGCACGCCCGCGGCCACGTGCAGCAGCACCGCTCCAAAATAGGCCAGCGTGGCCGAAGGCAGCGCGTAGAGATACAAGCCGCTAATCGCCAGCAGCCATACGGCATTCACAGCAGCGCGCTTCATCGGGACAAACCCCTGCGGTAAATCATGCCGATTCACTCCCGCCAAAAATGGAATGATGAATTCTGTTCATTCCCGAATGAGATGTCAACAAGTATGCCAACGGTTTTCCTTGCGCTTCCCCCAGGCGCCGCGTAACTTCTTTGGATGCAAAATCCCACGCGATCCTCCGCCCGCGAACTGGCCGCCCTCATCCGCGCCAAAAAAATCTCTCCGGTCGAGGTTGTGGAAGCCCACCTGGACCGCGCCGCCGCCCTGCATCCCCGCCTCAACGCTTTCGTCCATCTCGATGAAGCCGCCGCGCGCTCCCAGGCCCGCGCCGCCGAAGCCGCCGTCTCCCGCAACGCCCCCCTGGGCCCGCTGCATGGCGTTCCCCTCACCGTCAAAAGCTGCATTGATGTCGCCGGATGGAATTGTCCCGCGGGCTCCGTTCTGCGCCGGGACTACGTCGCGCAGCAGGACGCCGTCCTGGTCGCCCGTCTGAAATCCGCCGGCGCGATTCTTCTCGGCAGCACCAACACACCCGAATTCCTGATGAACTACGAGACCAACAATTCGCTGCACGGCCGCACCAGCAATCCCTGGGACCTCGCCCGCAGTTCCGGCGGCTCCAGCGGCGGGGAAGCCGCGGCCATTGCCTCCGGCTGCAGCGCCGGTGGTGTGGGCAGCGACGGCGGCGGCTCCATTCGCGTCCCCGCGCATTTTTGCGGCATCTGCGGCCTCAAGCCCACTCCCGGCCGCATCGCCGCCACCGGCCATTTTCCCTCCGGCTCCGGTTCGTTTCCCTGGATCGGCGTGGTCGGCCCCATGGCCCGCAGCGTCGGCGACCTTCGCCTGCTTTTCGAAACTCTCGCCGGCCCCGATCCCGGCGACTCCTGCTCCGCCCCGGTCCCGCTGCGCTCCGTTCCCCCGGGCGAACTGCGCGGCTTGCGCGTCGGCCTCCTCGACGCCCCGTCGCTCGGCCAGCCCACCGCGGAAACCATCGCCGCCGTCGCTCTCGCCGCCCGCGCCCTCGAAGCGCAAGGCTTCCTCGTCGAGCCCATCCGGATCTCCGCTCTCGATCAGGCCATTTCCCTGTGGTGGTATTTCTTCGGCCCGGTCATCGAGCATCTCCTCCGCGCCCCTCTCGCCGGTCACCACTCCGCGCTCAGCCCCATGCTCCTCGAATATCTGCAAATCGCCGCCGCGGAACCGCCCATCGCCCTCGACTCTTTTCTCGACGCCTGCACCCAGCGGGATCTCTGCCGCGCCCAGATTCTCCGCCAAATGGAAAAGTTTCCCGTCCTGCTTTCCCCGGTCTCCCTCGCTCCCGCTTTCCGCCACGGCGAAGGTGCCTGGCGCCCCGCCACCGCCGCGTCCTTCCGCGAATCCATGCGCCATTCCCAATGGCTCAATCTCGCCGGCCTGCCGGGCCTTTCACTTCCCGCCGCCGTTTCGAAAGACGGCCTGCCCATCGGCGTGCAGCTCATCGGCCGCCCCTTCGAAGAGCCCCTTCTTCTCGCCGTCGGCGAATCTCTCGAGCAGTCCCTGAACGCCGCCCGTTTTCCGTCTATCGATTGATGGATTTCTTCCGCCGCGCCGCGCTTCCCCATCCCCCGCCTCCGGGCGATTCGATGCGCACCGCTTCTCCTCCAGCCGCCTGGCGGTTGCACTTTCCCGGCAATTCCTCCTCGCCCCCGCCGCGCCGCAGCAGCGTCGTCCGCCCGCGCGCTCCCGCCTCTCCTCCCGCCAATCCATACGGCGCGAATCTTCTTCGGTCGGCCAGCAAAGTCACCTGCGCCTCGCCCAGCACTTCGATTTCCCGTACCAGCCCGTCGCCCCCGCGAAACTCTCCCGCTCCGCCCGATCCCTTCCTGTATCCATACCGCCGCACCCGGAACGGATAGTTGTATTCCAGCGCCTCCACCGGCGTGTTCAGCGAATTGGTCATGTGCGTGTGAATCCCGGAGACTCCGTCGCGATCCGGCCGCGCTCCCATGCCTCCCGCCGTCGTTTCGTAGTACGCATACGCTTTCCCGTTGCGCGGGTCCACGCCGCCAATCGTCAGGTTGTTCATCGTGCCCGAGCTCGCCGCCGGTATCCGCCCCGGGATCGCCTGTGCCAGTGCCCGCAGCAGAACGTCCGTAATTCGCTGCGAAGTCTCCACGTTTCCCCCGGCCACCGCCGCCGGCGGCACGGCGTTCACCACGCTTCCCGCCGGCGCATGAATCGTCACCGGCCGCAGCAGCCCCGCCGTTGCCGGCGCGTCTTCCGCCAGCAGACAGCGAAACACATAAAACACCGCCGACGCCGTGATCGCGTACACCGCGTTCACGCTCCCCGCCACCTGCGCGTCCGTCCCCGCAAAATCCACCACCGCCTCTGCGCGCCGCGGATCAATCCGCACGGAAACGCAAATTCGAATCGGCGCCTCCGTGATCCCGTCGCTGTCCAGAAAATCCTCTGCCGTGAACGTTCCCTCCGGCATGCCCGCCAGCTCCGCGCGCATCAGCCGCTCGGAATAGTCCAGCAGCTCGCGCATGTTCCGCTGCATCGTCGCCAGCCCGTATTTTCCGGTCATCTCGGCCAGCCGTTGCGCCCCGATGCGGCACGCCCCGATCTGCGCCGTCAGGTCGCCTTCGCGCTCCCCCGGCGTGCGTACGTTATAGAGGATCAAATCCAGCACGTCCCGCCGCAGCTTTCCCCTCTCGGCGATTTTCACCGGCGGTATCCGGATGCCCTCCTGATAAATTTCCCGGCACAATCCCATCGACCCCGGATACGTCCCGCCCACATCCGCGTGATGCGCCCGCGTCGCCACATAAAACGATGGCCGCGCAGCCCCCCGCGTGTACACCGGCTGCACCATCGTAATGTCCGGCAAATGCGTTCCGCCCGCGTAAGGATCGTTCAGTATGGCGATGTCCCCCTCGGCCATCTCCATCGCCGCCACCGCCGCCGCCACCGACATGGGCATCGACCCCAGATGCACCGGCATGTGGTCGCCCATGGCCACCGCCTGCCCCGCCCCGTCAAACACCGCGCACGAATAGTCCCGCCGCTCCTTCACGTTCGGCGAAAACGCCGTCCGCCGCAGCGCCGCGCCCATCTCTTCCGCGATCGAATGAAAGGCGCTCTTGAAAATCGCCAGCTCGATCGCATCGCTCTTCTTCGCTTTACTCTTGCCTCGCGCCATCGCGCCTCTCCGCTTCCCGGTTTTGTAGAGGCCGGGCTTTAGCCCGGCTCTTCTTTTCCATCCCCTCTAAACCTCAATAATCAAATTCTCCCGCGCATCCACGCGCACCCGGCACCCCGGAGGAACCACCGTCGTCGCGCTGTATTCCGTAATGATCGCCGGCCCGCGAAACGCGTCCCCCGCCCGCAGCAGTTCCCGCTCCAACACCGGCACGCTCGCCGCCCGCCCCTCGAAAATCACCCGCCTCTTCTTCCGTACCGCCTGCCGCCCATTCCCCGCGCGCAGCCGCCGCGCCGGCAGCGGAACCCGCTCCGTCGGCGCCACCATCCTCACCCGCACGTTCACCACCTCCACCGCCCGCCCCGTATCCGCGTATCCATACCGCAAACGGTGCGCTCGGTGAAACCGCGCCACGAAATCCCGCCCCGCCTCCACGTTCAACTCGTACCCCTGCCCCACGTAGCGCACGTCCAGCGAACGCACCGCCATTCCTGAAGTGAAAGAGAAAAATCCTTCCACGCGCATCTCCCGCGCCCCGCGCCTCTCCATCTCCGCGAAATGCCCCTCCAGCCGCGCCATCTCCGGCTCCGCCATCACCGTCCGCGAATAATCCTTCACCACGTCCGACATCAGAATCCCCAGCGCCGAAAGCGCCCCCGGCATCCGCGGCACCAGCACCCGCGGCATGCGCAGCGCCCGCGCCAGCGCGCACGCGTGCAGCGGCCCCGCTCCTCCAAAGCTCACCAGCGTGAAGTCCCGCGGGTCGTGCCCCCGCTCCACCGAGATCAGCCGCAGCGCCTTTTCCATCGCCGCATCCGCCAGGCGAATGATCCCTTCCGCAAACTCCTCCGCGCTCGCCAGCGGCCCTTTCTTCTTTTCGAAAAACTCCCGCGCCCGCTTCTCCTCCAGCCGCACCTTCCCGCCCAGAAATCCCTCCGGGTCCATCCGCCCCAGAATCAGATTCGCGTCCGTCACCGTCGGCTCAGTCCCTCGCCCGTAGCAAATCGGCCCCGGCTCCGCTCCCGCCGATTGCGGCCCCACGCGCAAAATTCCTCCCGCGTCGAATCGCGCCAGCGAACCTCCTCCTGCTCCCACCGTGTGAATATCCAGCACCGGCACGCCCACCGGCAGCCCGGTCACCTGCGATTCGCTCGTCGTGCGCGGCCCGCCCGCTTCTCCGTCCACCAGCGCCACGTCCGTTGACGTCCCTCCCATGTCGAATCCCACCATGCGCGAAAATCCCGCCGCGCGCGCCACCGCGTACGCTCCCACCACTCCGCCCGCCGGCCCGGAAAGTATCGTCCGCACCGGCTCCCGCGCCGCCTCCCCCGCCGAAACAATTCCTCCCGACGATTGCATCACCTGCAAGCGCGCCTCGCGGAATTCCGCTTTCACCGCCCGCTCCAGCCCTCCGATGTACCGCCCCATCTTCGGCGCCAGGTACGCATTCACCAGCACGGTGGACGCCCGCTCGTACTCCCGGAACTCCGGCAAAATCTCGTGCGAGACGGACACCGGCACGCCCAGCCGCGCCAGCCCCGCCGCCACCGCCCGCTCGTTTTCCGCATTCGCAAACGAAAACAGCAGCGACAGCCCCACCGCTTCCGGCTTCGCCGCGCGCACCTCCGCAACCACCCGCTCCACTTCCTCCGCCGTAACCGCCGTCAGAATTTTTCCATTATGCAGCGTCCGCTCGGCCACCCCAAAGCGCATCTCCGCCGGCGCCAGCGGCTCATCCGGCGATGCAAACCAGTCGTACAATCTCGGCCGCGCCTGCCTCCCGATGGCAATGGTGTCTTCAAATCCCGCCGTGGTCACGAACGCCACTCGCGCCCCGCTCCGCTCGATCAGCGTGTTCGTACCCACCGTCGTTCCATGCCGGATGTCCGCCCCCGCCCCCGGCCCAATCTGCCGCAGCGCATCCAAAATCGCCGCCCCCGGATCCCCCGGCGTCGAAAACAGTTTCAACACCCGCAGCCCGTCCGCCTCGAGATACACGCAATCCGTGAACGTCCCCCCCGTATCGATCGCCATCCGCACCGGCCCCTTCCCAGCCGATGCTCGCACTCGCCGCCTCTTCTCTTTCAATTGTTCATCCCGCCCATTCCGCATCAGCAGCCTTTCCCCTCTCCCTCTTTCTCCGCCTCCCGGGAACGCCATTCTCCCGAATGGCGTCTCAAAACCAAGCAAACTTTTTCCCTTCAACTTACATCCAACCCGCACTTTTCAACCCCCACACGCGTCGCCCAATCCACGATGAACATCCTTTAATCCCTTCTCCCCCTCAATACATAATCGTCCGCGTCAAATGATGTGGCCAGTGCGTCGTGTGATAATGCGTCCACAACCGCGCGTCAATCTGCGGAATAATCACCTGCCGCTCCCGCGGCCGCAGCTTGTTCACCTCTTCCCGCAGCAGCGCCGTCGCATGCAGCGTATGCGCCCGAATCTCCGTCTCCGCCCGGCTGTCCCGCTCCAGCAGTTTTCCATTACGAATCGCCTTCTCCAACCCCGGCGCATACCGCAGTATCCCCATCACCCGCAGCCCCGCCGGCACGATGTAATCGGCGAACGCCGTCATTTTCGAAATGTCCTCCACGGCAAATCCCCCCGAATGCCGCAGCGAAGCGTGCAGCACCCAGATCGCCAGTTGCGCCAGCTTGTAAAATTTAATCTCGTGCTTCCCAAACCGGCTCACGTCGTTGAATCGCGGAAATTCCGCAATCAGCCGCTCCACCATCCCCCGCCCGTTGTCGTAAAGTTTTCTCGACCCTTCTCCAAAAAAATTGTGAAATCTCCCCCCGTAGCGCTCGTTCAGAACCGCCCCCGCCCCCCGAAAAATCTCGGCCCGCTCCGCCAGCATGGGCATTTCCATGTCGCCCCGGAAAATCCGCGCCAATTCCCCCGCGCTCGCCCGCGCCAGCCACTCCCCGTCCAGCACCGCCACTCCCTCGTCTGCCGCCCTCTTCAAACACGCGAACATAGCCTCCGCGTCCGACCAGCGCTTTCCCGCATACTCCACTTCAAATTTCTTGCGGCTGCGAAAATCCGTGAACGCAAAATTGATCAGCCCGGCCACCATCACGAAATCAATGGCCTCCTCCGCATTCGCTCCCACCCCGAACGGCAGCACAAAATCCGGAAACGGCAATTCCTCGTACGCCATCCACCCCGCATGCTCCGCGATCTTCCGCGCATCCGTGCGCACAAATCGCGAAGCGCGGATCACCGGCGCGAGGCTGTCCAGCACCGGACTCCCAATGTCCTTCGCCATGCGCACCCGCGTTACACTCTTTCCACTCATCCGCAATCCTCTCCCTTTTTCCAAGCGGGGGTGCCGCACCCTTTTCGCTTTTAAAAGGGTGCGGGTTTTTCCTTCTTGCCGCCTCGCATCAGTGTTGCACGAAAATTCCCGTGCTTGCTCTTCTTCCTGCGAGTCACCAGTCACCCCTTCACACGCCCAACATCCGCAGCAACACCCCCGCCAGCGCTCCCCCAATCAGCGGCCCCACCACCGGTATCGGCGCATACCCCCAGTCCGACCTTCCCTTGCCCGCAATCGGCAGCAGCGCATGCGCAATCCGCGGCCCCAAATCCCGCGCCGGATTGATGGCATAACCCGTCGTCCCGCCCAGCGATAACCCGATGCCCCACACCAGACTGGCGACCACATACGGCCCCAGCCCCGCCGCGGGCCCGCCCGCCGCAACCGCTTTCGAAAATATCGCCCCCACCACGAAGACCAGCACGAACGTGGCGATCATCTCGCTCATCAAATTTGCCGCGGCGTGGCGAATCGCCGGCCCCGTGGAAAAGCAGGCCAGCTTGGCCGCTCCGTCCTCCGTCTCCCTCCAGTGCGGCAGGTAGTGCAGCCACACCAGCGCCGCCCCCGCCATCGCCCCCAGCATCTGCGCCGCCAAATACGGAAAAAACTTCGCATAACTCCCCGAACGCACCGCCATCCCCAGCGTCACCGCCGGATTCAGATGCGCGTCCGCGCTCCAACAGGCGATCGCGGCAAAAACCCCCGCCATCACCGCCATCGCCCATCCTGTGGCAATGACCATCCACCCGCTCCCCTCCGCCTTCGACCTCTTTAGCAGCACCCCCGCCACCACCCCGTTCCCCAGCAAAATCAAAATCATCGTCCCCAAAAATTCCCCCACCAATGGCGATGTCATCTCTGTCCCTCTCCTCTAGTCATCCCGCAATTCTCACAAATTCGGAGGCGGGGCTTGCCACGCCCTGTCTTCTGCATGCCGTTATTTGACAATTTGCTACAAAATTCAGGTGCTGTCATCCCGAGCGCAGCGAGGGATCTGCTTTTTTCTTCCTTCTTCAGCAATACCCAAGTCCCTCGCCTTACCCGAGATGTCACCAGGAAGACTCTATCGGCAACCTATTAATTGCCGTCGCCAGGCGGAAAATTCCACCCACGCTCCTCTTCCACAAATTCCGCCTCACCCCTCCCACCCAAACGACCTCTCCACCGCCATCTTCCACCGCCGACAAAACTCCTCCCGCCGCTCCTGCCCCAGTTCCGGCTTCCACACCCGCTCCACCGCCCAATTTTTCCTCAACTCCTCCGTGCCGGAAAAAACTCCCGTCGCCAGACCCGCCGCATACGCCGCTCCCAGCGCCGTCGTCTCCCGCACCACCGGCCGCACCACTTCGCGATTCAAAATGTCCGCCTGAAACTGCATCAGCAACTCGTTGCCCACCATCCCCCCGTCCACCCGCAGCGAATCCAGCGCGATCCCCGAATCCTTTTCCATCGCCTCCACCACGTCGCGCGTCTGGAACGCCGTCGCCTCCAGCACCGCCCGCGCCAGGTGCCCCTTCCCCGCATAGCGCGTCAGCCCGGCAATCACTCCGCGCGCGCCCTCTTTCCAATACGGCGCATACAGCCCGGAAAACGCCGGAACGAAATAAACTCCCCCGTTGTCCTTCACGCTGCGTGCCAGTGGCTCGATGTCGCCGCTCTTCTCGATCACTCCCAGATTATCCCGCAGCCATTGCACCAGCGCTCCCGCAATGGCCACGCTTCCTTCCAGCGCGTAACACGTTTTTTCCTTCCCAAACCGATACGCCACCGTGGTCAGCAATCCGCACGTCGAAGGCACGGCCCGCTCGCCCACGTTCATCAGTAGAAAACAGCCCGTCCCATACGTGTTTTTCACTTCCCCCGGCTTGAAGCACGCCTGCCCCACCAGCGCCGCCTGCTGATCTCCCAGAATCCCCGCCAGCGGCACGCCGGCAATCTCCGGAAAAACCGCCTTCCCGTAAATCTCGCTGCTCGAGCGAATCTCCGCCAGCATCCCCCGCGGTATTTCGAAAGTTTCTAAAATCTCCGCATCCCAATCCAGCGTCCCCAAATTCATCAGCTGCGTCCGGCTCGCGTTGCTCACGTCCGTCACGTGTACCCCGCCCCGCGCCCCTCCCGTCAGATGCCACGCCACATAGCTGTCCACCGTCCCAAAAAGTAGTTCCCCCGCTTCCGCACGCGCCCGCGCACCGGGAACATTTTCCAGAATCCAGCGCAGCTTCAGCCCGCTGAAGTACGTGCTCAGCGGCAATCCGGTCTTCGCCCGGAAACGGTCCTGCCCGCCTGTGGCCGAAAACCGCGCCACGTCCGCGGCAACGCGCATGTCCTGCCACACAATCGCGTTGGTAACCGGTTTCCCCGTCGCCCGTTCCCACACAACCGCAGTCTCCCGCTGATTCGTGATCCCAATCCCCGCCAGATCCCCCGCCTTCAATCCGCCGCGTCCCATCGCCTCCGCGATTACCTCCCGGGTGCGCTGCAAAATCTCCTCCGCGTTGTGCTCCACCCACCCCGGCCGGGGAAAAATTTGCTCGTGCTCCTTCTGCGCCGCGGCCACCACGCGCCCTCCGCGGTCAAACACCATGAATCGCGTGCTGGTCGTTCCCTGATCGATGGCCCCGAGATAGGAGTTCATGGCTGCATGCCCTCGCGGTTACAAAGTTCGAGTAGTTTTCATACTCAAATTCCCCCCAAAACGCCAGCAAAGCTTTTCCCGTCTTTCGAAACCGCTCTCCTCCCCCTGTCTCCCGTGGCTACACCTGCCCTTTGGGACAGTTTCCAAACTCCCTCGCCTTGCTTCATTCTTGCGAGGTATCAATCACATGGATAACAAAGCGCAACTTTCGAACGCCCCCGGCCCGCAATCCCCCGTCGCGAACCAACCCGCCGCCGATTCCGCCCCCGCCGGACTTTCTTCCGGCTCGGTTTTTCTGCTGCATTGCGCCGGATTTATCGCCGTTCTGGCTGTGGCCGCGTGGCTCCGCCGCATGCCCGTTACCGCCGACCCCATGCTCCACGGCTATCTGCAAATGACCGCGGGGTTGCTCGCCCTGGTTTTCGCCGCCGTGTCGCTCGTGCGTTTTCGCGGCGCCCGCGACCGCGTCGCTCTCATGCTCGGTTTCGGTTTTCTTCTTTCCGGCGCCATGCTCGTCCTTTCCAGCGTCTTCTTTTTTCAGCTGCTCCGCCCCGAACCTGCCCAGGCCCTCTGGGCCCCGCTGGCCTGGTGGACCAGCCGCATGCTCCTGGCCCTTCTTCTTGTCGTCACTTTTTTCGTGGACTGGCATTTTCCCCGCACCCGCCACCCCCAGGGAGAATCCGCCGGCGCGCTTCTCGCGGTGATCGTGCTCACCTACATGATGAGCAGCGCCGTCGAGCGGTTGTGGGAGTTGGGGCTGACGCCCTCCGGCACGATCATTCCCGGCCCGCAGCAGTTGATTCCCG
Organism: Terriglobia bacterium; assembly: GCA_041500985.1. Taxonomy (GTDB): domain Bacteria; phylum Acidobacteriota; class Terriglobia; order Acidiferrales; family UBA7541; genus Acidiferrum. The sequence goes on from JBGQNE010000008.1 coordinate 51,112, forward strand.
CGGTGCTGCTGCTCTACGCGCTGGTGGAAGCGCGCCTGCGGCGCATCTACGCCGATTCGGCGTTCGATCACGCGCTGTACGCGTTTGTATGGCTGAATTTCGCGGCGCAGCTGGCCGCCACGCAATCCGAACGCCTGCTCGATTCTCCGTTTTTACTGGTGCAGTGCCTGCAACTGGGCGGCTATGCGGTCCTGCTGGGCGGGGCACTGCTGGATAACGCGCGGCTGTTCGAACAGGTGCACCATCTGGCAGCCAGCGACCCGCTCACCGGCCTGGCCAATTACCGCCGCCTGGTGGACGTGCTGGAAAACGAAACGGAGCGCACCAACCGCACCGGGCGGCCCTTTGCCGTTTTGTTACTGGATATGGATGGTCTAAAAAAGATAAACGACACCTACGGGCATCTGACCGGGACGCGCGCAATCATGCGCCAGGCGGATGTTCTGCGGGTGCAGTCGCGCTCGATGGACACGGCGGCGCGCTATGGCGGCGACGAATTCGCGCTGGTGCTGCCGGAATCGGGCGAAGCCGAAGCGCAGCACGTGGCCGAGCGAATCCGCGAAGCGATGAAAAACGATACGGAGCAGCCGGCCATTGGGGCCAGCATCGGAATTTCGGTGTACGAGCCGGATGGGGAACGCATTCAGAAACTGCTGCTGAACGCGGACAAGAAGCTGTACAAGGAAAAAGCGCGGCGCAAGACCGGGCGCACCGACGAAGTTGCGGCGGGCCGGCCGGCGGAGCCGCGGAGCTGAGTGGCAGCGGATTCATTTGGGCGAGTCCGGCGCGGGCGCGAAGGGCGCCAGCTGTTCGCTGATTTTCGATTTATCTCCCACCACCACGATGGTCATTTTTTCCGGTTGGATATATTGCGCGGCCATCTTGCGTATGTCTTCCGGCGTCAGCGCGTTGACCTTTTGCACGTAGGTTTTCAGGTAGTCCTCGCCGAGGCCTTGCAGGTCCACGTAGCGGAGCTGGCCGATGAGCGCCTGGCGCGAGGAGTTCTGAATGACGAAGAGGCCGGAAATGTAGCGCTGGATGCCGGCGAGTTCGGCGGCGGGCGGGGCTTCTTTTTGCAGGCGGGTGATTTCGGCGAAGATTTCTTTGAGAGCGGGTCCGGTCGAGGCGGTGGTGACATCGGCGGTTTCGATCCAGTAGGCGTCGTGATAGCGGCGGGAGACCTGGCTCGACGGGGAATAGGTGTAACCCTTCTGCTCGCGGATGTTGGAGGTGATGCGCGAGCCGAAGGAGCCGCCGAGAAGGGTGTTGGCGACGCCGAGAGCGATGTTGTCCGGGCTGGTGGGGCCGGGAACAGGCAGGCCGACGTAGAGCGTGGACTGGGCCGCGCCGGGTTTGTCGGTGACGTCAAGGACGCGGCGGGCTTCGACTTTGGGAGGCTCGGCATTGAAGGCCGGGCCGCTGGGCCAGTTCTGGAAACTTTCTTCGATGGCTTTCTTGATGGCGGAGGCGTCGAAGCGTCCGGCGACATAGAGATGGGCGCGGGCGGCGCCGAAATTATCGGCGTAGAATTTTTTCACGTCGGCGATGGTGAGTTTTTCGATGGTTTCCGGAGTGGGCAGGACGCGGCCATAGGCGTGATCGGGATAAAGAATCTTGCGGAAACGCTCCTGGGCGATGCGCTGGGGCAGAGTGCGGGCGATGGCCACGTTGCGCAGGGCGTCATTTTTGAGGCGGGGCAGTTCGGATTCGGGCAGGAGAGGATGCTGAGCGACGTCGGCCAGAAGGCGCACGGCGCTGGGACCGAATTCGGAGAGGACGTCGGTGGAGAGCGAGCTTTCGTCCTCGCCCATGCCGATCTCGATGGCGCCGCCCATTTTGGCGGCTTCCTCGGCGGCTTGCTTGGCGTTGCGCGTGGGGGTGCCTTCCTTGAGAAGTTCTCCGGTGAGGCTGGCGACGCCGAGTTTATCAGCGGGCTGATTGACCTGCCCGGCGCGGAGGACGAGGCCGAGAGTGACCTTGGGGAGGTTGCCGTAGGGAACGAGGGTCACTTGCATGCCGTTCTTGAGCGTGTAGGTTTCGTGCGCGGGAACGGTGAAGGGCCGGGGCGGGCCGCCCGGCGGCGGAGTTTGCTTTTCCGGCGCGGGGGCCTGCGTCTGGGCGAAGAGTTGGCCGGCAGAAAACAGTCCCGCAAGAACCAGCGCTGCGATTTTCGTGTGAGTGAGTTTCATGATCGCTTTTCCTTTCCTACTGGCCCTTCTGATTTTGTGGCGGCGCGGCCGGCTTGGGAGAAGTTTCCGCGGGTTTCGTGGGCGGTTCGATGGTGAGAACGGTGCGGTTGGAGGGAATGAGAAATTCCCGCGCGGTTTTCTGGATGAGCGCGGGAGTGACTTTCTGAAATTCGGGGATGAGGGAATTGATGCGCGCGGGATTGTCGTCGAAGAGGGCCAGGCTGGCGAGGAGGTCGGCGGTGCCAAAGCCGCCGAACTGGCTCATGTTGTCATAGAGGTCGGAACGGAGTTTTACGAGGGCGCGGTCGAGCGCGGCCTGCTCGACGGGCTTGCTGCGCAGGGTTTCGATGCTGGTATCGACGGCTTCGAGAATGGTTTCCGGTTTCGTCGCGGAGTCATGGAAGAGGGAGCCCATCCAGAGCATGGGGCCGTCGTAGTTGTAGAGATTGCCGAGCAGGTTGATGCCGCCGTCAACGCTGTCGGTGAGGCCGCGCTTCTGCACGAGTTCCTGGTGCAGGAGGCTGTCGTCGCCTTGCAGGAGCAACTGATCAATCAGGCCCATGGCGAAATATTCGGGGGTGTTGCGTTCGGGCATGTGGTAGGCGAAGGCCAGAGCGGGGCGCGTGGCCAGCTTATCGGTTTTGGTGGCGCGCTTCTCGGCGGTTTGTTGGGGTTCGGTGAGATCGGGAATGGGCGGAAGCTGGGAGGGCTGGAGTCCGCCGAAATATTTTTCGACGAAGCGGCGGGCTTCGGCGGGGTCGAAATCGCCGACGATGGCGAGAGAAGCGTTGTTGGGCGCGTAGTAGGTATGGAAGAAGGACTGCACGTCGGTGAGCGTGGCGGCTTCGATGTCTTTCAGGTCGCCGTAGAAATTGTGGGAGTTGTACCAGTTGGAGTTGGCGTACTGGGGCATGTCCAGCCAGGGGAAGCCGCCGTAGGGGCGGTTGAGGACGTTTACTTTGACCTCGTTGCCGACGACGCCTTGCTGGTTTTTGAGATTGTCGTCGGTGACGGCGAGGCCGCCCATGCGGTCGGCTTCGGCCCAGAGGGCGGTTTCGAGTTTGTTGGCGGGGAGGACTTCGAAGTAGTTGGTGAAATCAAAGCGCGTGGAGCCGTTGAGGATGCCGCCGTTTTGCTGGACGAGCTTGATGAACTCCATTTTGCCGAGGTTGCGCGAGCCCTGGAACATCATGTGCTCGAAGAGGTGGGCGAAGCCGGTGCGGTCTTTGGGCTCGATGCGGAAGCCGATGCGGTAATAGACGGCGACGCAGACGGTGGGAGCGGTGTGGTCGGGAGAGAGGACCACGCGGAGGCCGTTGGGGAGCTTGAAATATTCGACGGGGACGCGGAAATCGTCCTTGGCGGGCGGGGCGGCGGAGGCGAGGAGCGGGAGGAGGAGCAGGGATGCGGCGAGGAGAGCGGAAGCGCGGGGCAGGATGGTTTTCAGAGAGCGCATGTTACCTCCAGAGGCGGACGATCGGGTGAGGCTGGGAGGAGCTTAAGGCACAACAGTATCATCACTTTAGAGAGACGCATAAGGTGGCGGAAAGTTTCATGGTTTGAAGAGTTGTGGGGGCGGGAAGAGAGATCCTTCGCTCCCGATGGTCGCTCAGGGCAGATACCCTTCGCCGGGTATCTGGTTAACAATATGACCCCCACTCCCCGGTGTTTTTCGTAAGTGCTGATTCTGCGGGGTTTTAAGTCCTTTGTTTTGGAAGTGCAGATGATAAAGGGGTTGCGGGCTGGTTTTTTGGATCTGCTGATTGTAAAGGAGTTAGGGAAGAAATTGAAAATTGACAGTTGAAAGTTGAAAGAAGAAAGAGGGTACACCCCCGGTGTTTTTGCAAAGAGTGGGCAATTTACAGATTTCACGGGAGTTGCGGGGCGCTCCTGCTTCTGGAAGAGCGCAACGAGTGCGCAAGGGATTGATTGCAGGAGGGTTGCTGAGTGCTCCTGTTTTTGGAAGAGGGAAGGGAGAGCGGTTTGAGGCTGTGGGGATTGAGGGCGGAGGTGAGGGTTGCGATTCACGGAAAATGATAGCATTAGAGCTACTTGTTGTCAAGTGAATATAGATAAGTAGTTTGTCTGGTGGGGGATGGCAGTAGTGCTGCTAGGATTGGGGGGTCCTCGCGGGTAAATACCGGCGCAGGGGAAACCCTATGGACTCTTCGAGGAGTTGCTATCTACCCTTAATTTGGTAGGCGCGCGCCTGGCAGTAGCTCGGGCAGCGTGGTTCCGCCCTTCTTTGCGCTGGCTTCCATGGTTTCAACAATACGACGGTAATCTTCTTCGTCGCGCATTGCTGCCCAAGACGCAAGGTACTCCTTATACTCCTGTTGGGAAATTTTGGGGGCAAGAACAGCTAACCTTTGATAAAAAGAAGCCTTCAGTTGCATAACCACAAAATAATGCGTCAGCTGCACCGTGCCGGCCAGAATTATGCCGATTGCAATGACTACTGAAAGGATTGTAGATGACAGAGGGGATAATATTTTCCGCGCGATTCGGATCTTGCCATATGCGCTGAGGAGGTGCCCAGTAGCAAACCCTGAGGTCAATCCCACGCTTACCATTATGATCATTACCATAAACCAAAAGTTGAAAATGTCAGTGTATCCAAGCGCGGCCTGACCATAGGCTGCGTTCGCGATGTGCTTGATGTTTGAAAGTAGAAAACGCCATAGAAGCCCAAGAATCGGTTGAATGAAGACGAGTACGACGATTCCTGAAATTACACCTGCGACCAGGGGGCTATTCCACGCTCGTTCTTTCTTTTGGCCTTCTGTGACATGATCAGTGCCTTCCATCAGATCCTCCCAGTAGGACGAAGTATATCTCGGGCCTTTCGGTGCAACATCGAGTGCGTTGGGCTGCCAGGCCGGCAGGAGCCGCTTGTCATCCCCATATCTTCTTAGCGTAGCTGAGCGAAAAGAGGATACCATGTTTATAATTCATCGTGGAGTAGGGTGGGTAAGCCTGATGATGGCCAGTGAATATGGTGAGCATGGGCGGAGTATACCAGTCGGGGAAAGCCTTTTGTACGTAGGGGCGTGGGTTGCACCTGGTTCGGATGACCTGTCAGTCAAAAGTGCGGGATAATCGCTCGTATGCAGCACAAACTGTATAAATACTTCACCGAACGCAAATGGGCAGATGCGTTTCTGGATGGAGAAGTCTTTTTTCGTTCGTTATCGTCCTTTCGCGATTACGAGGACGAGAATGTCAGGCAAGATAAAAACGAGGGGACCGCAGTTTTTCGTCCTGTAGGAGGTCTGATCGTCAACAATCACACCCAGGGGAAGACATTCAATCTACCGAACTACGCTTTTGAGTCAACAGCGAACCAGGAAGAAGTTTTCGTGTTCTGTGCAAGCAGATCGCACAGCGATAAACTTCGCAAAAGGTTTGAGGCGACCGTGTGCGTTGAAATTGAAAAAATTCCAACGTTTTGCGAGAGGATAAGGAGGGCGTTGCCAGTAAACGCTACTTTTCGCGCAGGGCGGGTCGAATACTATGATCAGGTTGAGGGTGCCAGTCCCCGTTGGGCGTTGCCTGACATGATTGCCATGTCCAAACTCAAGAATTACAAATGGCAGGATGAGTTCCGACTTGTTTTTTGCTGCACTGACGCCCTCGGATTCGAAAAAGGTGCCTTACGGTTGGTGAAGGGCGACACCAGAGGAATCCCGAAACTCGCGGAACATCACGAATACCCCTTGAAAGTACGAAGCCTTCGCGACATTTGCCGACTGCACGAGTATTGAGTTTTGCGCGGCATTATTCGTTCATTACGCCCCGCCACATAAAACCTGTCCTGCTTATTCACCTGGAACCGCCCGCGTTAATGGTTTGAAACTATAGAGTGGCTCAGATGAGATCCTTCGCTGCGCTCAGGATGACGGCCATAGTGTGAATGGTGCAGAGTGGGGCGACGAGGAGAAATGGATTGCGTGGAGGCTGGGCGGAAGTAGCCAGTTGTGTGGAGAAAAGTATCTCTGGTGAAGCATCACCGATAGATTTCCTTGCGATGTCCGACGCGGAGAACGAGGACCAGCAGGAGATCGTCTTCGATTTTGCAGATGAGGCGGTAGTCGCCGACGCGGTATTTCCAGAATTCGCCCAGGCGAGAGCCGTGGAGGGCTTTTCCGATGGTGCGGGGGTCGTCCAGTTTGGCGACGCGGTCGCGCAGGAACTTCAGGATGCGGTTGCCGTGCTGCGGTTAGAAGATGGAGCGGTGTTGGTGGATATGTTTGGTGGAGAGGGAGAAGCGGGGTTCGGGGGTGGAGCCATTTTCGAGTTGGGCGGCTAGGTATTCGCCGAAGGCGGGGGCCGTGTTTGAAGCCGTGGCCGGAGCCGCCGCCGGCGAACCAGAGGTTCTCGATTTCGGGATGGCGGTCGATGAGGAAGTCGCCGTTGGAGGTGTTTTCGTACTGGCAGACGCGGGTTTCGGTTAAGGGAGCGTTGGCGAGGGCGGGGAAGCGGGAGAGTAGTCAGTTTTCAATGATCAGTAATCGGTTTTCAGTAACCAGTTTTCAGGGCGGGGCTGAGCGGGGAGAGTTTTCAGTTATCAGTTTTCAGTGCGGAGTTTTTCGTTTTCGGGATAAAGCTGCGTGGCGAGAATGATTCGAAGTGATTTCATAAATGGAAGGAAGAGAGATTCCTCGGCTGCGGGTCGATGAAAAGCATCGACCCTTCGCTCGGAATGACAGTGAGCGGTGGAATGACAGCGAGCGGTGGGCGCGGTCGCATTGAGGGGATGGTTGCTAGCGTTCGAAAGCGGATTGCAGGGGCTGGGCCCAGTGGGAGAGGTGGTTGAGGGACTGCGTGTGGGTGGGGTCGAGATGGAGCGGGGTGATGGAGACGGCTTGGGAGAAGATGGCGGCGTAGTCGGTGTCCTTTTCGGCGTCTTTATCGATTCTCTGTTCGGAGAGCCAGTAGTAGGTGCGGCCTTTGGGGTCGCGGCCTTCCTGGAGATGGTTGCGGGTGATTTTTTTCGACTGGCGGGTGAAGAGCACTTCGCCATCCCATTTTTCCGGAACATTGACGTTGAGGAGAACCTGATCGGGCAGAGGCTCGCGCAGGATGAGTTCGGCGATGTGGCGGGCGACGCGCGCGGCGGCGGAGAAATCGGCGGCGGCGTGCTTGGAGCAGAGGGAGAGGGCGCAGGAGGGGACGTGATGGAGAGCGCCTTCGCGGGCGGCGCCGACGGTGCCAGAGTAGTAGGCGTTTTCGCCGAGGTTGGCGCCAAGGTTGATGCCGGAGAGGAGCAGGTCGGGCGGCTCGGGAAGAAGTTTGTGAAGGGCGACGATGACGCAATCGGCGGGAGTGCCTTCGATGGCCCATTCGTTTTCGCCGCGTTCGTGGCAGACGATGGGAGTGCGCAGGGTGAGGGATTGCGCGGCGCCGCTTTGTTCGCGGTTGGGGGCGACAATGCTGAGCCTGGCCCAGGGGCGGAGGGCGGCGGCGAGGGCGGCGAGGCCGGGGGCGTGGTAGCCGTCGTCGTTGGTGAGGAGGATGTGGGGCGTTTTTTGGGGCGTCTTGGTCATTGCTGAATCGTCCAGAGAAACGAAAAGCTACATGACTAGTTTACGCGAAAGTAGAGGCGGGTGCAGGAGGATGAGGGAAAAGGTTTCTTGGGGGAGGAGAAAAATGGTCGGGACGACTGGATTCGAACCAGCGACCTCACGCACCCCAAGCGTGCGCGCTACCAGACTGCGCTACGTCCCGACCGTACTACACAAGCAGGTTATCACCGGCGTTCCAGTAGCGTCAAGAAAGCGCGGAGGGTGTCGCGGAGGTCGAGGAGCATTTTGCGGCTGAGGAGTTGCCGAGCGTCGCCGGCGGAGGCGGAAGAAGATTCGGGAGGGAGCTGGCCGTGGTTTTCCTGGAGGAGGCGGCGGGCGCCGGCGATGGTGAAGCCTTCGTCGTGGAGGAGGCGCTTGATGGTGAGGACGAGTTCGACGTCCTGCTGGCGGTAGAAGCGGTGGCCGGCGGGAGTTTTGACGGGCTGGAGCATGGGGAATTCGGTTTCCCAGTAGCGCAGGACGAAGGCTTTGGTGCGGGTGAGGCGGCTGACTTCGCCGATGCGGAAGAGAACGGGTTCGGCGGGGGATGGAGCGGCCTGTGCGTTATTCGACATGGTGGTTTGAGAGCGCTGCGACTCACTCATGGTAGACCAAAATTCGGCGGAGTCAACGAGGCGCGGGGATCAGCGGGCGCCGCGCGGCAGGCGCTTTTCGTGTTTTTCGCGCGGGGGGCGCTGGCGCAGGCGCTGGACGAAGCGCACGGGAGTTCCGGTGAAATCGAAGGAGGCGCGCAACTGATTTTCGAGGAAGCGCTCGTAGCTGAAATGCAGGGCGGTCTTCTGATTGGAGAAGAGGACGAAGGTGGGCGGGGAGGCCTTGGCCTGGGTGATATAGAAAATTTTGACGGGGCGGGCCTTGGGAGTGGTGCCGCGGCTGAGGTCCACGCCGGCGAGCCAGCGGTTGAGTTCGGGAGTGGGTATTTTTTTTCTGCGTGCGGCGGCGACTTTTTCGATGAGGGGATAGAGGCGCTCGGCGCGTTCGCCGGTTTTGGCGGACATGAAGACGACGGGGGCGTAGCTGAGAAATTTCAATTTATCGCGGACCATTTTTTCGTAATCGTGGAGCAGGCGGTCCTTATCGAAGCCCTCGATGGCGTTGCGCTTGTCGGGGACTTTTTTCTTGAGCATGTCGGCGGCGGCCTTGTCGCGGGCCTGGCGGGCGGCCTCGACGGCGAGGTCCCACTTGTTCATGACGATGATGACGGAGCGGCCGGACTGCTCGGCGTAGGTGCCGATGGTGGCGTCGCCCTGGGTGACGCCGTGCTCGGCGTCAATGACCAGGAGGGCGACGTCGGCGCGTTCGAGGCTGCGGCGGGCCATGACCACGCTGAGTTTTTCGGCGACCAGCTTGGTTTTGCCCTTTTTGCGCATGCCGGCGGTGTCCACGAAGCGGTAGAGCTTGCCGTCGTGAATGGTTTCGGTGTCCACGCTGTCGCGGGTGGTGCCGGCTTCGGGGGAGACGATGGCGCGCTCTTCGCCGGCGAGGAGATTGAGGAGGGTGGATTTGCCGACGTTGGGGCGGCCCATGATGGCGACTTCAACGGACTCGACGGGGACGACTTCGGGGGTTTCGCGGGCGGCGAGGGTATGAATGGCGGCGTCGAGGAGATCGTCCACGCCGGTGCCGTGCTCGGAGGAGATGGGATAGACGGTGGCGCCGAGTTCGTGGAAGACGGCGGCCTGAACTTCCTGGCGCAGGGTGTCGGTCTTATTGGCGGCGACGACGAAGGGTTTGCCGGTGGTGCGCAGCATCTGGGCCATTTCGGCGTCGAGAGGAACGAGGCCGGCGTGGCTGTCGACGACCAGGACGAGCAAGCCGGCGTTCTGGATGGCGACGTTGGCTTGGCGGAAGATTTCCTTGGGGATGAGGGCGTTATCGCCGATGACGATGCCGCCGGTGTCCACGACTTCAAAGGTGCGGCCGCGCCAATGGGCCTGGCCGTAGATGCGGTCGCGGGTGATGCCGGGCTCGTCGGTGACGATGGATCGGCGTGTGCCGGTGAGGCGGTTGAAGAGTGTGGATTTGCCGACATTGGGACGGCCGAGGATGACGAGGGATGGAAGTTTCGTAGGCATAAGGTGTGAACCAGCAATTTTACAGCATTTGAGGGGTGCGTGCTCAGGTATTCCGGGGTGGAGGGCGGGGCCGAGGGGCAAGAGAAGCAGAACTTGACGGAAGGGAGCGGTGGGACTAGTGTATTGCGTAAGAACGGGGTGAATTGCCGGGCCGGGGGTCTAACGGCAGCGGCGTTGCCGATATTTTGCGCTAGCTCAGGGGTGGGCGCATGAACTCGAAGAAAAAGGAGAATGCAATGAAGAATAGCGCTTGGTGGATGCGCGGCGTGCTGATGGTGTGCGCCGCGGTGCTGGTCCTGACGCTTGGATTTGCCGCGGAGGCGCAGACTTACCGCGGGTCGATCTTGGGAACGATCATGGATTCGTCGGGCGCTTCGGTGGCGGGAGCGACTGTGACGGTGAAAAACCTGGATACGGGGCTGACGAGGACGGTGACGACCACGGACGATGGCAGTTACAACGTGCCCGAGCTGCCCATTGGGAATTACAGCGTGTCGGTGGAGAAGGCGGGATTCCGCACGGGGGTAGTTACGGGCATCCGCGTGGAGGTATCGTCGACGAACCGGGCGGACGTGACGCTGCAGCCGGGAGAGATTTCGCAGAAGGTGGAGGTGTCCGGGGAGTCGCTGCCGCAGATCGAGACGACGTCGAACACGCTGGGGGGGATGGTGGAAGCCAGCACGATGACCAATCTTCCAGTGAACGGGCGGGACTATCAGAAGTTGATCTACCTGGTTCCCGGCGTGGCCGGGTCGCCGGACCAGATCACGGATTCGCCGGGGTCGTACGGGATTTTCTCGATGAACGGGGCGCGCGGGCGTTCGAACAACTATCTGCTGGACGGGACGGACATGAACGACGGGTACCGCAACGACCCGTCGATCAATGAGGCGGGTGTGTTTGGCACGCCGGCGACAATTTTGCCGGTGGAGGCCGTGGCGGAAATGCGCGTGCTGTCGAATTTCGAGCCGGAATACGGGCGCAGCGCGGGTGGCGTGATCAACATCGTGACCAAGAGCGGAACGAATGACTGGCATGGCACGGGCTTGGAATATTTTCGGGACAAGACGCTCAATGCGCGCAACTACTTTGACGATGCTTCGGCGGGGGAGCAGCAGCCGTTCCGCAACAATCAGTTTGGAGGATCGCTGGGCGGCCCGATCCGCAAGGATGGGACGTTCTTCTTCTTTGACTATGAGGGAACGCGGGAGCACGGGGCGCAGAGCAGTCCATCATGCGTACCCACAGCGGCGGACATTGCCACGGCAACGGCGAATAATGGAGGTGTGGTCAATCCGGTGATCGCGGCAATTCTGGCGCGCAATCCCTGGCCCGCGCCGACAAACGCGTATGATTGCTACAACGGGGACCCATCCAATGCGGCGCTGCAGACGCCCTTTTCGAACCGAGTGGACAGCCTGATTGCCAAGGTGGATCACAATATCGGGAAGAACCAGATGCTCACGGGGCGGTACTACTTCGGCGACAGCGACCAGAGCTTTCCGCTGGCGCTGGTGGGCGGCGGTTTGGTGCCGGGATTCAATACAGCCACGCCCACGCGTGTCCAGGTTGTGTCGCTTTCGCATGTCTATACCATCAGTCCGAAGCTGGTGAATGAGGCGCGTTTCGGGTTCAACCGGTTCGTGGAGGGTTTTTTCCCGCAGGACCGCAGTTTTGATCCTTCGACGATCGGCCTGAACACCGGGGCTCCCGCTTATGATTTCGGCCTGCCGAAGATCAGCGTTTCTTCTCCGCTTGGGAGTTCGCTGCCTCCGATTGGCGCCGACAACGGGGACCCGCGCGAGCGCGTGGATACCAACCTGCACTTCATTGACAACATCTCGCTGAGCCGGGGCGGGCACGCGATCAAGTTCGGTTATGAAATGAGGCGCACGACGATCTGGCAGATGTTCGACCGGACCGGGCGAGGAAAGCTCAGCTTTGATTCTCTCGATGCGTTCATTGCGGGCACGCCGTCGGGCGGGTCGCGGTTGATCGGGAACACCAGCCGCAACACCAGCCAGAACTCGCACGCGCTGTATATCCAGGACAGCTTCCGGTGGCACAAGAACCTGACCGTTAATTACGGCGTGCGCTGGGACTATTACGGGGTGACCAAGGAAGACAACGGGAATTTCACGAACATCAATCCGGTGGATGGGACGCCGATCGTTCTGAACGGGGCCAGTCTGTATAATCCGGACAAGAATAATTTTGGTCCGCGGGTGAGCTTGGCCTGGGACGCTAGCGGGAAGGGCAAGACGGTCATCCGGGCGGGCTACGGATTTTTCTATGACGCGATTTCGCAGGACATGTTCCTGGGGCACCTGCCGTGGAACAGCGGTTTCGACCCGGGTCCGGCCTATGCCGGTTTCGGGCCCAACCCCATTTCGTTTGCCGGAATAAGCTTAGATCCCATCACGCTCAATCCCCTCCCTCTAAGCGCCGCTACGCCCGTTTTTGACATTCCCAACGCCTCGCTGATGGGCGATGCCTTCGGCGTGGATCCCAATTTGCGCACGCCATACATGCAGAACTACAACCTCAACCTGCAGCAGGAGATCAACCGCTACATGGTGGTGCAGGCCGGGTACGTGGGCTCGAACGGACACAAATTGTTGCGCTTCCGGGACATTAACCAGCCGTCGCAAGCGGAAATCACGGCGGCGGATGTGCTCTGCGACTGCATCAACGATTGGGGGGCGCCGCGGCATATAGCCACTTCGCCGTTCTGGTACATCAACTGGCAGGAGGGTTCGGCGAATTCGAGCTACAACTCGCTGCAGCTGAGCTGGAAGATTAATAACTGGAGGGGACTCAGCTCGACGGTGAGTTTTAACTGGTCGCATTCGATCGACGACGCGAGCGACGGCGAGGATTACGTGCCCAACGCGGCGCAGCCCAATGACAGCACGTCACCCATCCGCATGAACCGGGGGAATTCCAACTTTGACGTGCGCAAGCATCTCACCTGGAACTTTACTTACAACTTCCCCAATCGCAAAGGGAGCATGAGCAAGCTGACGGATGGATGGGGAGTCAACGGCATCGTCACGGTGCAGGCCGGGCAGCCGTTCCAGCTTAACTACAACTTCCAGGGCGATTTCGACGGGAGCGGAGGAGGATTTGGACGGCCGGATCTGGTTGGGAAGGTCACCTACAATCCGGGCGATCCGAGGAACTTCCTGGACCTCACTGCCTTTGCCGCCCCGTGCGACTATCAGGTGGGCGGAGACGGCACCGCGATGTCCTGCGCCGTGGGGACGCGGCATTTCGGCACGCTGGGTCGCAATTCGCTCCGCGGCCCTGACTTCCGGCAGTTTGACTTCTCGATCTTCAAGGATACGAAGATCAACGAGCGGATCAAAGTGCAATTCCGCGCCGAGGCGTTTAACCTTTTCAATCACCCCAACTTTGCCAATCCTTATCTGCCTATTTTCATCGCGGATGCAGCGCAACAGGGGATCAGTGATGGCCTGCCGCTGGGCTCGAATTGTCCAAACGTCGCGGCTGGACGCAGTTGCGGCGCTTTGCACCTGACCGCCACTGGCGACGTGGGAATCGGTTATCCGTTCCTGGGGAGCGGGGGGCCGCGAGGGTTGCAGCTGGCGGTGAAGCTCACCTTCTAACTCTTCCGCGAAATTGCGGAAGGGAATTGCGGCGGCCCCGGCTTCGGTCGGGGCCGCTTGTTTTTTGGCGGGGATGCGGAGCAATCCGGGGGAGAAGAAAGCTGCCAGGCTTCCCGGTTGTACGCCACCGGGATGCAAACTACGCAAAAGCCTGACTCTTCAACTACTTAAGAGGTGTGAAATTTTTTGGGCGGCATTTGCGTAATAGCTTATGGATGGCACGAGAACAAGCCGGATGAGCGCACCGGGCATGATCGAACCCGCGGAGGCGGTGCAGCGGGCACAGGCAGGGGATGCCGAGGCCTGGGGCGAGATCTATCGGCAGTTCGCGGGGGCGATATTCCGGTTTTGCCGGAGGGCGCTGCCGACGCGCGAGGATGCGGAAGACGCCACGACGGAGATATTCATGAAGGTGCGGGAAAAAATCGGGCAGTACGATCCTTCGCGATCTTTCTCCGCTTGGCTGTATAAGGTTTCCGCGAACCATTGCTGGGACATCCTGCGGAGGCGCAAGGGGCGGCAGGACAAGGAAACCGAAGACGTGGCGGAGTTGCCGCTGGCGCATCCCGCGCCGGGCCAATTGGAGCGGCTGATCGAGCAGAGCACGAGCGAGCAGGTGCGCGGGGCGCTGGGGCGGCTGAATCCGCGGGCGCGCATGGCGCTGGTGCTGCGCTACTACTCGGAGATGAATTACGACGAGATAGCGGAGGCCCTGGGAGTGCCGCGGGGATATGTGGGCGTGGTGCTGCTGCGGGCGCGGCACGAATTGAGGCAGGCGCTGGAACGGCCGGAAGCGCTGGCGGCGGGAGGGACACGGTGAGCGAGAGGGAACCAGGGATGACGGAGCACCTCGATGAGATGGCCTGCCTGCTCTATCAGGAAGGGCAGATGGAGCGAGCGCGGGCGCGGGAAGTCTCCGCGCACACGGAGGAGTGCGCGGATTGCCGGGAGTTGCTGCGGGCGCTGGGGAGCGAAACGAAGCTGCTGAAGAGGGCGATGATCGAGGAGGATGAGCCGCTGCCGGAGCGGCTGGCGGCGCTGCCGGGGAGATCGGGGCCGCCGCTGCCTTGGATCTGGGGAGCGGTGCTGGGGCTGGCGGCGACGGGAGTTTACGGGCTTTACAGCGGATATCTCGAGCCGGTGATGGGGCGTCTGGACGAAATTGGTTTTGGCGGAAGCGATGTGATCAGCATGCTGATATTTCAAGGAGCATTCTGGAAAGGGTGGCAATCCATGATTTCACTGATACAAATTCTGGCAATGGCGACGATGGCGGGAACCGCGGCACTGTTCGCGAGACGCTGGCTGCGGAGGCCGCGCGCGATGGCGGTGGTTCTTTCTTCCTTTTGCGTGCTGCTGGCGCTGCCCGGCGGCGCGGGGGCGCAGGAGACACATCTGCGCGTGGTTGGGCAGCACGCCTATCAGAGGCAGATCTATACGCTGCAGAAGGACGAGATCGTCAAGAACGACCTGTACGTGGTTGCGGGACGGGTGCGGATTGACGGGACGATTGACGGAGATCTGGTGGCCGCCGGGGAGAGCGTGGACGTGGACGGAACTGTTACGGGGGACGTGATTGCGTTCACCAAGAACCTGCGGGTTAAGGGCAAGGTGGACGGCAGCGTGCGTGTCTTCGCCAGCAGCCTCGTGCTGAGCGGACCCGTGGGCCGCAATGTCACCAGTTTCACGGAAGTGTTTGACCAGGATGCCGGATCGCAGATCAAGGGAGGGGTGACCGCGTTTACGGACAGCCTTTCGCTCGACGGGAAAACCGGGCGCGACGTGCTGGCCTATGCCAAGCAGACCACGCTCACGGGCTTGATCGGCGGAAATCTCAAGCTGAAGGGGCGCAGCCTGAGCATCGCTTCGACAGCGCAGGTGCAGGGAAGCTCGGAATTTACCGGGAAGGAAAAGGCGGAAGTATCTCCGGAGGCGAAGCTGGGTTCGCCGCTGGTCTATAAGGAGTACAAGGAAGAGCCGCGGCGCTGGGCTTCGCACCACTACGGCTTTCAGATTTTCTGGACGCTGGGGAAGATGCTGTTCGGACTGGCGCTTTTCCTGCTGCTCCCGGAGTTTGCGCGGCAGACCACCGGAGCCGCGGGGCGCTATGGGGAGTCGTTCGGAGTGGGCCTGCTGATGCTGATCGGCGTGCCGATCGCCGTGGGAATCGCCTGCGTGACCATGATCGGAATTCCCCTGGGGATCGCGGCATTTTTCCTGTGGCTGGCGATGATGTACTGCGCGCAAATCGCGGTGGGGGCCATTGTGGGAGGCTGGATACTGGGGGAGGCCCCGGCGGGAGACGTCTGGGCGCTGGCGGCGCGGATGGCGCTGGGGGTGGTTGTGATTCGCATCGTGTTTTACGTTCCCCACGCGGGCGGACTGGCGCGCCTGGCTGTAATTTTGTGGGGCATGGGGGCGATCGCGCTGGCGGTGTACAAGCGTTTCCAGCGGGGGACTCCGGTGCTTCCGTCCGCGCCGGCGGCGCAGCCCGCGTGATGCGCGGGAATCAGTGTTTGCGGACTTTGGTGGCGAAGAACATGGGAGAGGTAGTCATCCCGGAATTTTGAATGTAGAGGGCGCGGAGGGAGACGACGTCCGCGGAGGCGAGACTG
This sequence comes from Terriglobia bacterium, assembly GCA_041500985.1. Lineage (GTDB taxonomy): Bacteria > Acidobacteriota > Terriglobia > Acidiferrales > UBA7541 > Acidiferrum. The sequence continues at coordinate 67,205 of JBGQNE010000008.1, forward strand.
GCGTAGCCGGCGACATTGTCGTAGCTGGTGACGTTGGAGAAGACTTGGACCACGGGAACGGTTGCGCCAAAGGAACCGAAGAAAGGCGGAAGGGTGGTGTTGTTGAGGCTGAAGGAATTGGATAGGACAGTGTTCACGGAGGCGGTGAAGCGGGACTGGCGGAGAAGGACGCGGGTGGCGGTGGCGGAAATGACGCCGGCGGACGGGGAAGTGACACCGGTGACGGTGACCATGACGGTCTGGCCGGGGAAGAGGACGCTGGAATCCGTGCCGCCGGTGAAGAGGGACAGTTGGGATGAGTAGCTGCCCTGCATAGCGGATGTCATTCCCGCGCTATCCACCAAGAAAGTGGGAGCACTGGACCAGGAGAGGTTTACGGTATCGCCTGCCGCGGCGCCGGTGAGGGCGGTGTTCGAGCTGGAAACCACCACTTTATCAGAGAGCACCATGCTGAAGGATGTGGTGGTGCCGGGGGTCTGATAGATGACGCCTTCGAGGACGTCCACGGAAGTGGAATCGATCAGATCGACTGAGTTGATGGCGAGAGTGCCGTCGAGATTTAGGCCGGCGTTGACGCTGAGGGTTTGCCCGATGGCGAGGCAGGTGGAGTTCAAAGCGGCGCAAGTGGTCAGGGGATCGTAATAGAGGGTGCCGGCGCCGAGGATGCCGGTGAGGGTGCCACGGGTTCCGGACTGGACGGTGAGGCTGCCGGTGGAGGAGTTGTAGGCGGTGACGGCGCCGGTGAAATCCTCGATGAGGTCGAGGGTGCTGGCGGGAGTGCCGGTGTGGGGGAGGTTGGTGGCGGTGACGGCGCCGGCGAGGGTGAAATCCACGCCCAGGGCGGCGGTAATGGCGTTATTCAGATTGAAGTCGAGGGCGACGCCGGTCTGCTGTCCGGTGGTGAGGGAGAGGGCGGTGGGAAAGGTGTAGGTGACAGTGGCGGCGGAGATGGGAGTGACGGTGCACAGGGTGTTATTCAAGCAAGTGGAGGCGATGGTGGAGCCGCTGTTGTTGAAGAAAACAATTTTGGAGCTGGCGACGGCGACGGTGATGCTGTTGTAGGCGCCGGAGGGGACCGCGGCGGAGGTGGCGCCGAGGAAGGAATCGCTCTGCAGGCGGGTGAGTTCGACGGAAAGCGGATTGGGAGAGAGCGTGAAATTTACGGGCGTGCCGGAGGCGGGATTGAGGGCGAGGCCGGAGAGAGTGACGGTGAAGGAGAGGATGGAGACGCCGGCGGGAGGAGTGTCGGTGAAGGTGACGCTGACGGTGGCGTTGCCGGGAGCGGGAGGGACCACCGCATTAGGGACGCCGCTGCAGGAGGCCAGCAGGAGAGCCGCGAGGAGGATCGTGGAAAGAGCAAGGGGCGTGCGTTTCATGAAGCACCTCGAATTGGAATCTTGCGCCATAGCCGCGGCAAGCACTATTCAACTGTGAAATGCATGACGAATTTAGCACTTACAGGAGTGGGATGCACTGAATAACCGCGAAAGTTGCTCTATGACTAACAAGGGGAGGCAAATTGCGGAGCGGCGGCGAGGCGGATTGCTTGGCGGAGGAGGCTTGGAATGGGGGAGAGGCGCTGTGCTATTGTTAGGGTTCTGATGATGGTCAGCATCTTTTCCGGAGAGTCCTTTTCTGCCTAAACGAATTTCCAAAAAAGCAGCCGCGCGGGCCAATGCCGGCGGCGAGCCTGAATCTTCCCCCGAGACGATTGTGGAACGGCATTACGCGCCGCTGACGGAGGAGGACGAGCCGCGGGTGCGCGCGGAGAAGGAGTCCGCCGAGGAGGGAGAAAGGCCCTCGATTGCGGCGATTTTCGGTCCCGGAGGGCTGCTGGAGAAGGCCATGCCGCGGGGATACGAGCACCGCGCGGCGCAATTGGAGATGGCCGAGGTGGTGCAGGAGGCGTTCGAGTCGCACCAGCACGCGATTGTGGAGGCCGGAACGGGGACGGGAAAGACGCTGGCGTACCTGCTTCCGGCGCTGATGAGCGGGCGGCGGGTGGTGATCTCGACGGCGACGAAATCCTTGCAGGAGCAGCTGTATCAGAAGGACGTGCCGTTCTTGCAGAAGCATTTCGCGCCGGAGCTGAAGGTCGCGGTGATGAAGGGGCGGGCGAATTTTCTGTGCTGGAGCAAGATGGATCAGATGGGGGACCAGCCCATGCTGGCGGGGCTGGAAGAGTTGGACGCCTTCCGGCAGATCCGCGACTGGGCGCAGGTGACGGAGACGGGAGACCGCGCGGAGCTGAATTTTCTCTCGGACGATTCGGAGCTGTGGGGAAAGCTGGACGCGCGGCGGGACACCTGCACGGGGCAGAAGTGTCCGGACTTTCAGCGGTGTTTTCTGACGGCGATGCACCAGAGGGCGCGGGAAGCGAACTTGATCATCGTGAACCACCATTTGTTTTTCGCGGACCTGGCGCTGAAGAAGGACGATTTCGGGAGCATCCTGCCGGAATATTCGGCGGTGGTGTTCGACGAGGCGCACGAGATCGAGGACGTGGCCAGCGATTATTTCGGGCGACAAATTTCGAATTACCGGGTGGAGGAGCTGGCGCGAGACACGGACCAGACGCTGCGGCTCGCGAAGCTGGGGTCGGCGGCGCTGCTGCGGAGGACGCAGCGGATCCGCGAGCGCAGCCGGACGTTTTTCGAGGCGTTTGCGCCGCGCGACGGGAGGTTTTCGTTTGCGCGAGGGGAGCGCGAGGCGTTCGTCGAGCAGAACCGCGAGGCGTATGACGCGCTGGTGAACGCGCTGAAATCGCTGGAGACGGAGCTGGCGGCGATGCCGCAAAAGCCGGAGGAGCTGATCCGCATGGCGCGGCGGAGCTTCGAGTTGCGCCAGGAGCTGGCGTTTCTGCTGGAGTCCAACGAGAGGAACTGCGTTTACTGGTACGAGCGGCGGAACAAGGGAGTATTCCTGGCGGCGACGCCGATTGACGTGAGCCAGATTCTGCGCGAGCGGCTTTTCGAATCTTTCGACACGGTGATTCTGACTTCGGCGACGCTGACGGTGGGCAAGCGGTTCGACTTCATGCGGCAGCGGCTGGGGCTGGACCACGCCAAGGAGAGGACGCTGCCGCCGGAGTTCGATTATCCCAAGCAGGCGCTGCTGTATTTGCCGCAGCGGATGCCGGATGTGCGCGACGCGGGGTTTGGGGTGCGGGCGGCGGAAGAGATTGTGGGATTGCTGGAGAGCAGCAACGGGCGGGCGTTTTGCCTCTTCACCAGCTATGCGCAGATGAATGATTTGCATGAGCGGGTGCGCACGAAGGTGAAGTATCCGCTGCTGGTGCAGGGGACGGCGCCGCGCACGGTGCTGCTGGACCGCTTCCGGACGACGCCGCATGCGGTGCTGTTCGCGACGGCGAGTTTCTGGCAGGGAGTGGACGTGCCGGGCGAGCAGCTCTCCTGCGTGATCGTGGACCGGCTGCCGTTCGCGGTGCCCTCGGACCCGGTGGTGGCGGCGCGGGTGCAGGCGCTGAAGGACGAAGGGCGGGACGCGTTCAGCGAATACCAGGTGCCGCAGGCGGTGCTGGCGCTGAAGCAGGGGTTCGGGCGGCTGATCCGGGCCAAGAGCGACCGCGGAGTGCTGGCGCTGCTGGATAACCGCATTCAGCGCATGCGCTATGGTAAGATTTTCATGGATTCCCTGCCGGAGTACGGAACGACCCAGGACATCGCGGAGGTCGGCCGGTTTTTCAAGGAGCAGGCATCGGCATAAGGCGCGGCGCCCGTAAGCGGGTCAGGAAGACAGCGCCAATTCCGGAGCGATATGTTTCAAGTGAATGTGGAAGAGACGTTTTCCTCGGGGCACGCCCTGAGGGGATACAAGGGCAAGTGCGAGAACCCGCACGGGCACAACTACCGGGTGTCGGTCTCGGTGGAAGGGCCGGAGCTGGATGGGATCGGGCTGCTGGCGGACTTCGTGCACGTGAAAGGGGCGCTGCGCGAGATCATCGGGAGGATTGATCACCAGTATTTGAATGATCTGGAGCCGTTCCGGACGGTGAATCCTTCGGCGGAAAACATGGCCAAGTATTTTTACGACGAGATGGCCAGGAGATTGAAGCAATTGCCGGCGGGAGCGCGGGTGACGGAAATCACGGTGTGGGAAACGGATACGAGCAGCGCGCGGTATCGTCCCGGGAACTGAGGAGCGCGGATGAACAAGGGAATGCTGATTGTGGCGATTCCCGCGGCGGCGGTCCTGGCGGGCTATCTGGTGATGATTCACATGCGCGGACTTTCGCCGGGCTATCCGCTGCTGGCGATGTGGCTGGCCGGAGGAGTTTTTGCGATCTGGCTGGTGCGGCGGGGACTGAAGAAGAAGCCGGAGTCTTCCGGCCACTGACACCCCGGCGGAATAAAATCCGAAAATGAGAAGAACGGAGAGCGGGGCGTGAGCGACCAGCGCAAGGCGGTGGTGCTGCTGAGCGGAGGAATGGATTCGTGCGTGTGCGCGGCGCTGGCGCGGGAACGGCATGGCGCCGGAAATGTGGCGCTGGCGCACGTGAGCTACGGGCAGAGAACGGAGAAGCGGGAGCGGCGCGCGTTCGAGGAGATTACGGACTTCTACGGAGTGAGGGAGCGGCTGGCGGTGCGGCTGGAGCATTTCCGGGTGATTGGGGGATCGGCGCTGACGGATTTGAAGATTGCCGTGCCGGAGCAGGCGCTGGGCGCGGCGGGGGAAAGCGCGATACCGGTGACGTATGTGCCCTTCCGCAATACGCACCTTTTGTCCGTGGCGGTGAGCTGGGCGGAAGTGATTGGGGCGGGAGCGGTGTATATCGGCGCGGTGGCCGAGGACAGCTCGGGATACCCGGATTGCCGGCCGGAATACTACCGGGCGTTTCAGGAACTGGTGCGGGTGGGGACGCGGCCGGAGACGCAAATTGAAGTCATGACGCCTGTTATCTCATTGAAAAAAAAGGATATTATTCGAGAGGGCATCAGGCTTGGCGCGCCCCTGCATCTAACTTGGTCATGCTACCAGGGCGAAGAGGAGGCCTGCGGGGATTGCGACAGTTGTCTGCTGCGGCTGCGGGCGTTTGCCGAAGCGGGGAGCGCGGACCCGATACCCTACCGGAGAGGGAAGCAGGCTTAGTTGGGATCAGGCAACGGAGGAAGAGGGACGGACTTGGAATCGGCGGGCAAAAGAGGATAATAAGTGGAACCGGAACCCGCAAGACGGGGCAAACACTTTGAGAGCAAGGCGGGACCAGCAGGGAAAGCACCTGAGGGCCTAAAGGAGAGAAGGACATGAAGCTGCTACGGAAACTGATGATCAGCGCGGCGATGCTGGGAGTGGCGCTGGCAATGCTGCTGGCGCCGCAAGCGGCGGCCCAGGATGGATCGATCAAGGGAAACATTCTGGACGTGGAAGGAAAGCCGTGGGTCGCATTGCCGCTGCAGTCCGTGGGGGAGCAGGGGCAGAAGGCGGAAACGAAGACGGACGCGAAGGGAAATTATGAGTTCCGCAACCTGCGGTCGGGGATCTACACGATCAACGTCATGATCCCGAACCAGGCGCCATTCGTCCTGCAGGTGCGGGTGACGGGCGGGCAGCAAGCGGAAGCCAACGTGAACTTCAAGGACGTGGTGGCCAAGGCGGGAGCGGAAGCCCAGGAAGCCATGAAGAAGCAGGCGGAGGAAAAGCAGAAGTTCGCCAGCATGAAGCAGCATTTCGACGCGGGGACGCAATTGCTGGATCAGGTCCGGCTGGCGAAGGCGGCCGTGACGAAACTGCCGGCCACGGCCACGCCGGAAGAGAAGGACACGGCGAAGAAGAATCTTGCCGAAGTTGCCGACAAGGCGATCACCGAATTCAGCGATGCGCAGAAGGCCGCGCCGGAAAAGGACCCCAACCAGCATCTGCTGTGGGCCAAGCTGGGCGAGGCGTATGACTTGGGCGGGCGGAATGAAGAAGCGATCAACGCCTACCAGCAGGCGGTGAAGGCGTTCGAGCCGATGCTGGCGGACAAGGAAAAGGCGGGAATCGGCGCGGGGTATTACAACAACCTGGGGAACGTGCTGGCGCGCGCGGGCAAGGTGGAAGAAGCGCGGGCGGCGTACCTGAAGTGCATCGAGCTGAATCCGGCGAGCGCGGCGCAGGCCTGGCGCAATTTCGGCGTGGTCCTGTATAACGCCAATCGCCTGCCGGAATCGGTCGAGCCGCTGCAGAAGGCGGTCGAACTGGACCCCAAGAGCGCGCAAGCCTGGTATCTGCTGGGAGCGGCGCTGGTGGCCACGGCGGACTTCAAGACGGAAGCGGGCACGATGAAGATGATCGTGCGGCCCGGAACGCAAGAGGCCTACCAGAAAGCGCTGGAGCTGGATCCCAACGGTCCCTTCGGCGTGCAGGCCAAACAGGGACTGGAAATGCTGGCGCAGCTGACCGGAGGGGTGCAGACCAAGATCGGCACTCCTTCGAAGAAAAAGAAGAACTGACCCATTCCCGCCGGGAGGTACCGCTCTTGCGAGACCGAGCGTGCGGCAGAAAATAAAAATGAAAAAGGCCGGCTCCGCGGAGCCGGCCTTTTTCTTTGAGGCGGAGGGGAAAGACCCGCCCTCTGAAGAAGGCGGCTACAGAGATTCGGTGAGATTTCCCAGTGGGGGAAAACCGCAGGATGACACGCACGGCAAAACAGGCAATGATGCTGTTGCGGCAGCGGGCCGGGCGAGCCCGGCCCCTACGGCGCGACGATTGTGGGGGAGGGGCGGAGAGGAAATGGGCGGAGAGGGCATGAGCCGCGAGGAAGCAGCGTGGGAGCTGTTGCGCACGAGCGCGGCGGCGCGGCTGGACGGCGCGCGCGCGCGGGAACTGCTGGCACGGCTGGGGCCGGAGCCGGAATGGCAGGCGATTCTGGAACTGGCGCGGAAACACGGGATGACGCCGCTGCTGGCGCGGACGCTGGAGAATGCCGGGGCCATCGAGGAGATGCCCGCGGGGGCGAGAGAAGAGCTGAAAGAGTCCTGCAAGGAGCATCTTTTTTTCTCGCTGCGGATGACGGCGGAGCTGGGCAGGATTTGCGGGCGCTTTGCGGCGGCGGGGCTGGAGGCCGCGGCGGTGAAAGGGCCGGTGCTGGCGCAGCAGGCGTTTGGCGCCAGCAGCCTGCGGCAATATGCGGACCTGGACATCGTGGTGCGTCAGCGCGACGCGGCCCGGGCCACGCGGATGTTGCTGGAGGACGGCTACGCGGCGGAGATTTCCGAGAAAGAGGCGGCCGGGGAAAATATCCCCGGGCAGTATTGTTTTTGGCGGGAGAATCCGGCGGCGCTGGTGGAGCTGCACACGGAGCGGACGCTGCGTTATTTCGTGAAGGGATTCCCCGTGGAGGAGTTTTTCGCGCGGCGGGAAAACGCGATCGTGGACGGACAGAGCGTTCCGGCGCTCTCGGCGGAAGACACGCTAGTGTTTATTTGCGTGCACGGGTCGAAGCATTTCTGGGAACGGCTGATGTGGATTGCGGATGTGGCGGGATTCGCGGCGCGGCGGAGGGATCTCGATTGGCGGAAGGTGTTTGCGGTGGCGCGGAAAACGGGAACGGAGCGCATGGTGAGGCTAGGGTTGCTGCTGGCCGCGGACGTGCTTTCGGCGGAGTTGCCGGAGGCGGCGATGGCGGAGGCGCGGGCGAACCGCGTCGCGGCGCGGCTGGCGGGCAAGCTGGGTGGGCGGATCTTCCGCGGGGAAGAGATGGAAGCGGGCGCTTTGCGGCGGGCCAGGATGCGCGCGTGGATGTGCGGAGGAGGATGGCGCGGCGCGGCGTTTCTGCTGCGGCTGCTGTTCACGCCGACCGAGGAGGATTGGAGCGGAGAAGGAGGAAACCGGGCGGCGGGCTGGGGCGGCGTGCCGCGGAGGCCGCTGCGGCTGGCGCGAAAGTACGGCGGCGGGCGGACCGTGTTGAAGAAATAAAAAAGGCCCGGAAGTTCCGGGCCTTTTTCATTGTGCGCCGATTGCGCCGGCCGTCAGATATGCGTGCGGCGGGAGATAGCGCGGGCCTTGGGGGCCGGCGGCGGCTCGATGGAGGCTTCGACGGTCATCTCGCTGCGATTGCGCAGCAGGGCGATCTTGACCGTTTTTTTGTCTTTCATCTCGCCCAGGCCGGACAGTTTTTCGCGAAGGCCGCCGACGGTGCGGATGCGCTCGCCGTTGAATTTAATCAGGACGTCGCCGGCTTTGATGCCGGCTTTTTCGGCGGGGGAGGATTCGTTCACGCCGCGGACGAGTACGCCCTCGCCGTCGGGCGCGCCGAAATATTCGCCGAGCTGGCCGCTGAGGTCGTCGCCGTCAATGCCCAGGCGGGGGCGGTTTCCGTCGAGCATGCGGGCATGCCAGTCAAAACCGGGAATGTCGCGCATATCGGGCATTTCCGGCATGCGGAAATTAAATTCGCGGGAATGGAAGCCGCGCGGACCGCCGCCGCGTTCCTCGCGCTGGGCCAATGTGACGGCGATGGTTTGCGATTTTCCGCCGCGCCAGACGGAGAGTTGCAGGGTGCGTCCGGCGGGAATTTCGCGGATCATGCGGCGGAACTGCATGGCGCCCTCGACGCGCTGGCCGTTCAGTTCGGCGATGACGTCTTGTTACTTGAGGCCGGCTTTGGCGGCGGGGCTGTCCGGAACGATGGCGGAGAGGAGCGCGCCGTGTTCGGCGGGGAGCTTGAGTTCCCTGGATTTAGCGGCGTCCACGTCCTGAATTTCCACGCCCAGCCAGCTTCCGCCTTCGTCGCTGGTGGTGACGATTTCGATTTGCTTTTCGTCATCGCCGCCGGGCAAAGCATCGCCATGCGCGGCCATCTCCTGAAGATGCTGGTGAAGCGCCTGCATCGTTTCCATCTGGTCTTGCGGAGTCTGCGAAGGGGAGGGAATCGCCACGAGGAGCAAAGCGAGCGCGGCCAGCCCTCCGGCAATCCAAAAGGTGCGTTTGATCATTTTTCCGTTCTCTCTTTCTGTCCGGCGGCGGGCAGCGCGATTGCCGTCAGACGACGGGCCGCAGAGCAGCCACGCGTATAGTTCCATTGACGGTGCGCAGGCGAATAGGAGAGCCGCCTTTGCCGAATTGTCCGCGGATTTCGCGGGGGCGCAGGGAGCCATTGAGCTTGAGGGGGATTTCCGACTGGAAATCGCCATTGAGGCTCAGGGCTTGGAGGGTGGCTTGAATTTCCTGGGGGACGGCGAGCAGCACGGAGCCATTGGTGGTTTCGGCGGTGGCTTCAGCGGCCAGGCCGAAGCGGGGCAGATCGAGGCGCACGCCGCCGTTGGTGGTGCGCGCGTGCACGGCGCCGCCGGCGTCGTAGACTTCGATGTTGCCGTTGACGGTGCGCAGGTCCAGCAGGGTATCCACGCCGGAAATGCGCAGCGTGCCGTTGATGGTGGCGATGCGCTGGATGCGCGCGGAGTGCGGGAGGCGCACGGTGTAATCCACGACGACTTCCACGCCTTCATCCTGGGGATAGCGCGTGGAGACGGAGACGCCGCGCGGCGTGGAGGTGACGTCGATGCTGACGCGTTCGGCATCGGAAGGATTGCCGCGCGAGGATTTGAGCGCTTGAATCTGGATTTCATCGCGGTCCCAGCCCTGCACGGTGATGCCGCCATTGATGTTTTGCAGATCGAAGGCGGCTCCCGCGCGCATGGGAAGGGTGCGGTCGAAATCGTCCTGGAAGGCGGCGGAAGAGGGCCAAGCGGCCGGGAAAACCGCGGCGAGGAGCAAAAGAGCGAGGCGCGGAAGCGTGCGCGATGCGGAGCCGGATGCGCGGAGTGGCATGGGGTGATCCTCCTTCGCTGAACATGGCGCCAAAGCCGCGCGGGGCGCGGCTTCAGTGCAGAACAAAAGTGAACGTGACTTCGGAAATCAGGCTGACCGCGCCGCCGTTGAGGCGCTGCGGGCGGTAGCGCCACTGCTTCACGGCGGCGATGGCGGCGTCGGCGAGGACGGGTTCGCCCTCGAGAATCTTGAGGACTTCGGTGTTGCCGTTTTTGTCCACGCGGATGGAGAGGCGCACGGTTCCCTGAATACCGGCCTTTTTGGCGAGCGGGGGATAAACCGGCGGAGGAGTGAAGAGAGCGCGTTTTTGCAGTTCGGAAGGGTCCGCGCCGATGCTGCCGCGGAGTTTTTCCTCGACCTCCCGCCAGAAGGCCATCCAGGCGCCGAGGTCGGAGGAGTCGTCCTGAGCAAGAGCGGGCGGGGAATCGGCGGGCTGCTGGAGACCGGCTTGCTGGAAGCCGGACATGCGCGCGGCCATTTCGCGGCGAACATCGCGCATGCGCTCTTCGATGCGCTGGGCCTGTTCGCGCAGAAGAGTCTGGCGCAGGGCGATATCGGAATCGAGATATTGCAGGCGGATATTGCCGCCGCCGGTGCGCAGGCGGAGGAGCGCTCCGCCGCCGTTGAGCGAGGCGGTGGCGCGCAGCGGGGAGCCGGCGGGGCCTTCGGAGAGGAGAGTGAGGGGCAGGGAAGGATCGGCCTGGATGCGGTCGGGGCCGCCATTGGCGACCACGGCTTCGATATTGGCGGCGAGATTGCGCGGGAGATAAACGAGCAGGTCGCCGCTGCGGGAAGAGAGCAGGGAATCGCCGGCGAGCTGCACGGCGCCGCCCGCGGAAGCGGCGTCCGGATTGATAAAGGCGGTGATGGCGCCGTTGGAGGTGGAAGCGCTGACGGAGCCGGCGATGCGCGTGAGGCAGATGCTGCCGCCGCTGGTTTCAATCTGCAGGGGGCCGCTGGCGGAGGCCACGCGGATGCCGCCGCCGCCGGTGCGGGCCTGGACCGAGCCGCGAGCTTCGCCGAAATCGATTTGGCCGCCGGCGGTGTGCACGCTGACGGCGCCGCCGGCCTGGCCGACGGTGATGTTGCCGCCGCCGGTGCTGAGATCGGCCTGGCCGCCGATGCGCGCGGCGCGGATATGCCCGCCGCCGGAATACAGCGTGGCATTGCCGGAGATTTCCCTGGCTTGAATGTGCCCGCCGCCGGTGGAGGCGTACAGCTCTCCGGCAACATCGCCGATGCTGATATGGCCGCCCTGGGTTTCGAGGTAGGCGGCGGGTTTGCCGGAAGAGGCGAACCTGCCGGAAGCGGCGAGCTGTCCGCAGCGGATGGAGCCGCCGCCGGTGACGAGCCGGGCCATGCCGCCGATGTCCTGCGTTTCGATGTCGCCGCCGCCGGTGAGGACTTCGACGCTGTAGTTGCGCGGGACGAAGACGTCAAAGCGCACCCAGAATTGGGCGGAGGCGGAAGAGTCGCGGCGGTTTTTGGGAGGCAGGGAGCCTTCGATGCGCACGCCGTCGGGAGTGGATTCGGCCTTGAGAGAATACCGGGAGAGGATTTGCTGCGCTTGCGGTTCCTGGGCATTGGTTTCGATGTGCACGGAATAGCGCACGACCGGGGCTTCGCCGGGAGCCAGGGGAAAAATGCGCACGGCGCCGAGGTCGGCGGTCAGGTGAAGTTTTCCGCCGTCCTGGGCGGGCAATACGCCGTTGCGGTCGAGAAAGGAGCGGGGAGCGGGTTCGGGAGGAGCGAATTCGAGCGCCGCCGGGGTCCGCGGGGGAAGGGCGAGAAGCAATGCGGCAGCGAGAAAGAAGAAAGCGTTCGGCCTCCGGCGGAAGGAAAAGCGGCTTGGAGGAAGAGGAAACATCGCGGGACTCTATTGGATCTCCCGCGCGCCGATCTGGCGGAGCGCGGCCTGGCTGCGCAGGCGGACGTAGTGGTTGGGGTCCTGGCGCGTGAGAATTTCGAGCGTGCGGGTGACGCGCGCGAGGGAAAGATCGGCGGCGGCCGCGGCGGGATCGGGGGGAACCGGGGGCTCCGGCAATGCGGTGGCGGAGTCATCGTTATCGCCGAGCGAAGCGACCAGCAGGTTCAGGGCTTCGACGCGCACGCCGGGATTGGCGTCCTTCTCCACGGCTTCGAGGAGGGCTTCGCGGACATCCTGCTCGGCGGCGGAAGCGCGCAGGGCGTCGAAAGCCTTCAAGCGTACGGCGGGATTGGCGTCGAAGCGGGCGGCGGAGACGATGGCGCGGCGCACGGTGGAGTCCGCCGTGGCGGACTTGAGCGCATCCAGGCAATCGAGACGCACGCCGGGATTGAAGCGCGGGCCGTTGGCGACGACGTAGGCGAGCACGCGGCGCACGTCGGCGTCCTCGAGGCTGCCGGAAAGAACCTGGGGCTGTTCGGCGCTCAACTGAACCTGCACGGTGCCCGGCGCGGAGCCGGGGGAAGAGCCGAAGCTGATTCCGGAAACGGCGATGCGGGACAACTGCTCATCGGTAAAGCGCGGGGTGGCGCGGACGATCTGGCCGGAAGGCTGGGCATCGCGGGCGGGACGGAAGAGCTGCGTTCCGGCGAGAATACCGAGAAGGAGCAGCGAGGCCGCGGTCCAAGCGGGGTGGAAAACCAGGAGCTGCTTGAACCAGGCGAAGAACTCCCAGCGAATTTCGCGCGGGGCGGCGAGGTCGTCGAGGGATTCGGCGAGTTCGCTGCGGCACTGAGAGAGCTGCGTGCCGTCAGGGTCGAGTCGGTCGGCGGATTGGGGCAGGGCGGCGAGGGAATCGAGCAGGGCGCGCTCTTGGGCGAGCTGCGCGCCGCAGGAAGAGCAGGCGGAGAGGTGCGCGGCGACGGCGTCGCGCTCGGCCGGCTCGAGTTCATCGCAGGCGTGGAAGGGAAGCAGGGCGATGATTTCCGCGCAGGAACGCGCGCGCGCGGGATGGCGCTGCTCGCGGCCGTTCATCGCAATTCTCCCAACTGGCTGCGCAGTTTGCGGGTGGCGCGGAAGAGCGAGTTTTTTACGGTCTCCTCGGTGGTGCCCAGGGCCTCGCCGATGGCCCGCAGCTTCAGGCCCTGATAGTGCTTCATTTCGAAGACGACGCGCTCGCGCGGCGAAAGCTTGAGCATGGCGGAGGCCAGCTTGCGCTGGATTTCGTTGCCCAGCAACTGCCGCTCGGGGTCCAGCGTGGCGCGATGCTCGCGCTGGCGCTCGAAGAAATCGGTGTGGCCGTCTTCGTATGCGCCGCCGGCGGACTCGGGCGCCTGGTCCTCGGGGCGGGCGCGCTTGCGGCGGAGATGATCGAGGCAGACGTTGGTGACGATGCGGTAGAGCCAGGTATAGAAGCTGCACTCGAAGCGGAAACGGTGAAGATTGCGGTAGACCTTGAGGAAGGATTCCTGATAGACGTCGCGGGCGTCTTCCGGGCGGCGCATGAGATTGAGCGCCAGGCGGAGCACGTTGCGGTCGAAGCGGTGCACCAGTTCCTCGAAGGCGGCGCGGTTGCCCGCCTGCGCTTCGGCCACCAGGGACCGTTCGTCCAGTTCACTCAATGAGACCGCCGAAGACGGAGCGGCATCGAGGCTGCCGGTCCGGCCGTTTGCATCAGCCAAGGCCAAAGTCCATCGGGGAAGAGGCATCGCTCGGAATCCAGTCCTGACTGCGGGGAACCATTTTCAAGAATCGTACAGGACGGCTCCCGGCGGTTCATTGCAAGCATAAAACAGCCTGCGGTCATCGTCGAGTTTAGACGGACTGGGCACCCAAACGTGAGCGATTATCCCCCCTTTCTTTAACGTAAAAGCGCGGGCTAATGTTCCAGAGTCGCGGGGAGGCTGAGGGGTTGCCCATGAGGGGGCTAAGGAGTCGGAGCATTCCATTAACTCATTGTATTTGAATGGGTTACATCTTGATTGGGAGTGCTTTTCAGGCGCCAGGTCAAGAGCACCCATAGGTAGAACAGGCCAAGGGCCAGGAGGATGCCGTGGCCGCTGGCTTTGTAGAAGGGGTGGTGCTGCCCGAGCAGGGTGGCGGCGGAGCCCACCAGGCCCGTCCCAGCCATGATCAGGAAGTAGCCCAGCAGATTGAAGCGGGCCACGCGCGCGACGCCCCAGACGACCAGAGCGAGCCAAATGGCGGCGGTAAGCAGCTTAAAAATGAGTTCGGTGGTGTTGCCCCAGTTACCGAGCAAGGCCAGCACGCCGAGGAGGAAGAGAGGAATGCGCAGGCGGAGCGAACGCAGCTCCGCGGCGATGAAGCTGGCCAGCAGAACGAGCAGGCCCGTGCGCAGCAGGCAGTTGAGCAGGGTTTGGCCCAGGACGCCACCGGCGGGGAAAATGGAATCGAAATCGCCGCCGATGGAGGAGGGGAAGGAGCGGTAGAGAATGGGCAAGCGCTGTTCCACCGCGGCGAAGAGAGCATGCAAGCCTATCAGGCCGGCGGCGCCGCCGAGGCCGATCCACAGAGCATCGCGGTAATAGGCGGCGGGCATGGCGGACCAGCGGGGCAGGCGCTCTTCGCCGAACGTGCGCGCGGCGTAATGCCAGGCCATGCCGAAGAGCAGGGCGGCCACTCCCGAATACAGAGCGGCGCCGAGAACCAGACTCAAGGCCAGGCCGATGAACATCAGCTTGAAGGGGATGGCGGTCATGTACTGGTTCAGGGCATTGGGGATGCGGTCGCCGAAGGCGAAGACCAGCGCGTAGCCGAAAAGCATGAGAGCGGAAACGGGAAGCAACTGTTTCCAAGGGACGGAATGGGAGGGATCGGTGCGCACGCGCTTCAAATAGAGGATGGAGGCGGCCAGGGGAATTCCGAACAAAAGCAGGAACATCAGCAGACGATAGGAGAGGACGTCGCGCAAGAGCGTCCTCTCGCTTTGTTTGCGGGTCCAGTCTTCGGGAATCTTGATGAAGGTGCGGTAGCCGGCGATTTCCCCTCCCAGCAATTGCACCTGGACGCGAGCGTGGGCCTGGGCGGAGGGATCCGCAGCGCCGCTGGAGGCGGGATCGAGCGGCGCATTCTCCTGCCAGACGAGGGTGTAGTCGGTGCGATGGGGCATTTTTTCGGCGTTGGGAGCAATCAGAGTCCAACGGGAGAGGTCCAGCTTTTTTTCCTCGCGAAGATATTTCTCTCCGCGAGCGACAGCTTCGGCCTGGGTGAGGGAAGCGCCGGGAGCGGCCTCGGGCAGGAGGTGATGAAGGGAATGCAGCGCGCCATCGGGTTTGAGGACGACGACGTATTCTTCGGCCTGGCTATCGCGGAAATAGCGCACGCGCCAGAGAGCGCCGGGAATTTTTCCCGAATAAATCTTGTCCAGCGCGGGGATGCCGATGCGGCGGCGCAGGAATTCATTGGCCAGCGGATCGGTGGTGTCCACCAGGAGAGTGGCGTGATGCCAGGAGTTGGGATCAAGGCCCTTCTGGCGGAGGACGGAATCGGCGGCGGCGCGCGCGCCGCGGGCATCCACGGTCAGTTGGAGGTAGTCGCCGACGGCGGGGGATTTCAGGCGCCAGGCCAGGCCCGCGCCGAGGAGCAGGCAGAGGGCCAGCGCGGAAATCATGCGCGGGGAGAGGGCCTCGTAGCGGCGCGGCGCGGCGACTGCCTCCGCCGCAGCGGTTTGCGGGAGCAGACGAATTTCGGGAGCGGGAGCGGCGCGGTTGAGCAGGTCATCGGCGTTTTCGAAACGGCCGCGCAGAAGATAGGAGATGGCGGAGAAGGCCAGCGGAGCGATAGCCGCGGCGGCCACGATGGCGCCGGAGAGCTTGAAATAGAGATTGTCGGAGCGAATCAGCAGCATGCCGACCATCAGCGCGTCCACGGTGTAATGCCAGATGAGCGTGGCCAGAATGCCCCAGCGGAGCATGACCACGCCGGCGACGACGCCGATCAGGCCCACTTCGACGCCGCGGATCCAGGCGGGCTCCTGGGGATAGTTGCTGTGCAGAAAACCCCAGAGAAAAGCGGGAACGATGACGGCGATCCAGCGGGAGCGCGTGAGTTTTTCGAGATAGGGAATGGCGAAGAGGCGGAAGAGAAACTCCTCGCTGGTGGAGGCGAGCAGGCCGATGGCCACGCCGGAGATCCACGGGAACATCGTATTCACCGAATTTTCGTAGTTCAGTTCCTGCGGTGCCCAGGCGCCGAAATGGCTGGCGATCATGTAGAAGGCGACGACGTAGCCAATATGGGCGGCGGCCATGGAAAGGCCCACGACGGCGGAGGAGAAAAACTCCTTGGAGCGAATGCCGCGCAGGGTCAGGGCGCTGCGCAGGGTGAGGCGATCCGGCTGATAGGAGCGATAGAGAGGCTCGGCCGCGGGAAGAATGAGAGTGACGGTCAAGGCGGAGCCGATGGCCAGGAGCAATGCGATTCCCAGGCGGGAAGCGATGAAACTGGTGAAGGAGGCGTTGGTGTCGTAGTCCGCGCCCCAATGCGGCCAGTCGTTGAGGTTCTGCAGGAAGAGCAGCACGGCGACGAGCAGGCCCAGGCGCAGGGCCAGTTGCCAGGAGGTCTGGCCGCGGCGGGTGAGGTGAATGCCCAGCCAGATGGCCATGCCAGTGAGGAGAAGGTAGGGGAAAATGAAGATTTGCGCGAGAGCGTCGTTGCCGGCGCGGAGTTTCTTGTAGTCGCGCTGCCAGTCTTCGGGGACTTGCAGGTATTCGCCGAAGCCGCTGAGGCGCCCGCCATCGAGGGTCACGCGGAGGCGGTAGTGCGCGTCCTTGGCTTTGAAGCCGTGCTTTTCCCAGGTGAAGGACCAGTCGGTGCGGCTGGGGCGGGCTTCGGAGTTGGCCTCCTCGGGAAGGAAGTCCCAGGAAGGAAACTGCGTGCCGTACTGAGCAGCGAGGAATTGGCGCGCGGCGGATTCGGCGGCGGCGCGGTCCAGTTTGGCGCCGGGGCGGGACTCCTCGATGACGTGCTCGTAGCCGGCGATGCGGCCGGCGGGGGTGACGCGGACCTGGAATTCCTCTTTCTGGAGCGGGCGGAAGAAGCGCACTTCCCAATACCACAGGCTGACTTCGCTGGACATGAGGCGATTGGCTTCCTGGAGACCCAGCGAGCGCTCGAGATAGGTTTTGGCGTGGCCGTCCTTGGAGTCGTCGGCGACGGCGAAGAGAACGGAAGAGCGATAGCCGGAAACGTCCTCGCCGAGACCGCTGACGAAAGTGCGGGCGCGGCCGAGTGCTTCGCCGCGGGAGACGCGCAGGTCCACGGAGGCTTCCGGGAAGGCGGCGAAGAAATATTTATAGGCGAAGAGCGCGCCGGCGACGGCCAGGGCCACCCAGAGGATGAGAGCGCGGCGGTCGGAAGAGGTGAGCCGTTCGTTGGACATGTCCATTTCCTCCGGCGAAGACGTGCGGACAAGCCACTCTAGCGGCAGCCGGGGCGGGAAGCAAGAGAGCTGCGGGGGGGGCGGGGCAGGAGCGGGGAGGCTCCGGGGATGATATAAATGCAGAGCGATGTCGCTGCCATTGAATACGGAAGTGCGCATGCTGAAGGGGGTAGGCCCGCAGCGCGCGGAACTGCTGGCCAAGCGGGGGATTTATACGTTCGAGGACCTGCTGGCCTGCCTGCCGTTCCGCTACGAGGACCGCATCCATTTTTCGGCGATCAAGGACGTGCGGCCGGGCGTGACGTACACGATCCGCGCGCAAGTGGCCAGCGGGAGCGCGGTACAGTCCATGCGGCGGCGCGATTCCGTCTATCACCTGCTGGTGCGCGATGAGACGGGATCGCTGGCCTGCAAATTTTTTCATGGCGGCTACCTCGAGGGGCGGCTGAAGCCGGGGCAATTGCTGGTGCTGCACGGCAAGGCGGAGATTGACCGGCTGCGGCCGGCGCGCGTCGAGATGGTCAATCCGCAGATGGAGCTGCTCAGCGCGGAGGGAGCGGACTCCACCGAAGTGGGGCGGATTGTACCGATCTACGAGGCCATGGGGACGTTCGGTTCGCGTTCGATCCGCCGCGCGGTGTACATGGCGCTGCAGAATCTTCCGGCGCAGATTGCCGACGCGCTGCCGGCGGGGCTGCGCGAGCGGCTGAGGCTGCCCTCGCGGCGCGAGGCGCTGATCGCCGCGCATTTTCCGCCGGCGGGGACGCCGCTCGAGGCGCTGAACGAATTTCGTTCGCCGGCGCAGCAGCGGCTGATCTTCGAGGAGTTTTTTCTCTACCAGATGAGCCTGGCGCTGGAGCGGCGCGCGCAGCGCAAGGAAACGGCGCCGGCGTTCATCGTGCGCGAAGAGCGCGTGCGCGAGGCGCTCAAGCGGATGCTGCCCTTCAAGCCTACCGGGGCGCAGAAGCGCGTGCTGGCGGAGATTGCCGCGGACCTGGAAAAGCCCGTGGCCATGAACCGCCTGCTGCAAGGAGACGTGGGCAGCGGAAAGACCATCGTGGCGCTGGAGTCAGCGGTGATCGCCATCGAAAACAAATGCCAGGCGGCGCTGATGGCCCCGACGGAAATTCTAGCGGTGCAGCATTTTCTTTCCGCGGGGCGCATTCTGGGGCGGGCGGGGTACCGCGTCGAGCTGCTCATCAGCGGGATGAAGCCGAAGGAAAAAGCGGCGGCCAAGGAGCGCATTCGCACGGGAGAGGCGCAACTGGTGATCGGCACGCACGCGCTGATCGAGGACGAAGTGGAATTCGCGCGGCTGGGCCTCGCGTGCATTGACGAGCAACACCGCTTCGGAGTTTTGCAGCGCAAGCGGCTGATGGACAAAGCCGCCAAGCTGGGGCAGGCGCCGCACGTGCTGGTGCTGACGGCCACGCCCATCCCGCGCACGCTGGCGCTGACGCTCTACGGCGACCTGGACGTTTCCGTGCTGGATGAATTGCCGCCGGGACGCACGCCCATCGAGACGCGGCTGACCAGCGAGCCGCACCTGAACGGCGTGTGGGAGTTCGTGCGCGGGGAAGCGGCGCGGGGGCGGCAGGCCTACGTGGTCTATCCGGTGATCGAGGAGTCCAAGCTGGAGCTGAAGGCGGCGATGGAGGAGCATGAGCGGCTTTCGCGGGATGTTTTTCCGAAGCTGCGCGTGGGGCTGCTGCACGGACGGCTGGCCAGCGAGGAAAAGGAAGAAGTGATGCGCAGCTTCCGCGCGAATGAAGTGCAGGTGCTGGTGGCCACGACGGTGGTGGAGGTGGGCGTGGACGTGCCCAACGCCACGGTGATGGTCATCGAGCATGCCGAGCGCTTCGGGCTTTCGCAGTTGCACCAGTTGCGCGGGCGCATCGGGCGCGGCGCGGAAAAATCCACGTGCATCCTGGTGGGGCCGCAGCGCATGAGCGAGGAGGCGCGGGCACGCCTGGAGACGATGGTGCGCACGTCGAACGGTTTCGAAATCGCGGAGACGGATTTGCAGTTGCGCGGGCCGGGAGAATTTTTCGGCACGCGGCAGCACGGCAGCCTGGGATTCAACATCGCCAATCCGCTGCGCGACCGCGCGGTGCTGGAGCTGGCGCGCCGCGAAGCCTTTGCCCTGGCCGAAGATCCGGCGCAGGCCGGCGCCTTGCAGGACGTGCTGCGGGCGCTGCCGCCGCAGTGGAGCCGGCGGTATCATCTGGCGCGGGTGGGCTGAGCGGGCGGCAAGGGACTTGAGGGAAGAGGGAAGCAGGATGCGCATCATTGCGGGAAAATACCGCAGCCGCGTTTTGAAAAGTCCGGGCGCCATGAAACTGCGCCCGACGAGCGACCGGCTGCGCGAGACGCTCTTCAGCATTCTGGGCGGGCGCGTGGAAGAGGCGCGCTTCGTGGATCTCTATGCGGGCACGGGCGCGGTGGGCCTCGAGGCGCTCAGCCGGGGCGCGGCGCGCGTGGTGTTCATCGAGAAGCATGCCGCGCAGGCGAATTTGATTCTGCGGAATCTGGAGGCGCTGGGGGTGGATTCGGGCGCAGTGGTGCTGAGCGTGGATGCGCTGCGCGGCGTGGCCCTGCTGGCGGCGCGGCATGCCGCGGACGCGGATTTTGCCGTGGATATCGTGTTTCTCGATCCGCCGTGGGCGGAGAAAGAGGAATACGCGCGCGTTCTGGGAGCGCTGGGCGAAGCGGAGTTTCTGGCGCCGGATGCGCTGGTGATCGCCGAGCACAGTTCCAAGCACGAACTGTTGGAGAACTACGGCGGGCTGGAACGGGTGCGCGTGCTCAAGCAGGGCGACGCTGCCGTGAGTTTCTATCGAAGCGCGGAGGCCGCTGCGTAAGCTTTTTCCCGCCCGGCTTCAGACCGTGGCGATAGTGATCAGGCGGTCGATGTCGCGCTCGGTGTTGAAGAGGTGCGGGGAGACGCGCACCTTGCCCTCGCGCAGGCTGACGAACACATTTTGTTTGATGAGGCGCTCGTGCAGTGCCGCCGTTTTTTCCGGCGTGCGCGCGGCGAAGCAGGCGTAGGGGCCGCGGCGGGCGGGGTCCAGCGGGCTGGCGGCGATGCAGCGGTCGCGCGGAAGGCGCTCGAGCATCAGGGAGATGAGGCGGGCGTTGTGTGCGGCGACGGTTTCCACGCCGGCGCGCAGCAGGAATTCGAGCGAAGCGTCGAGGGCGCACAGGTTCAGGTAGTTGCCCGTTTCGGCGGAGTCCCAGCGGCTCGCTCCGGCGACGGGCCGGGGGTTGTCGAAGGTGAGCGAGGCGTGCTGATGCGCGCCGGGAAGGGCCTGCCAGTAGAAGGGGCCGGGGCGCAGGGATTCGATGAGTGCGCGCTTGATCCAGAAAAATCCGGTGCCGTAGGGACCCAGCAGCCATTTGTATCCGGCGCAGGCGATGAAGTCGGCGCCGAGTTGCGCGACGTCCATGGGCAGGGCGCCGCAGCACTGGCTGGCGTCGAGCAGCAGCAAAGCGCCCTGGGCGTGGCAGGCGGCGGCCAGGCGCGCGGAATCGAGCAGTACGGCGTCGTCGAAGCGCACCAGGCTGGCGGAGACGAGGCGCGTCTTGGGAGTGAGCGCGGCAATAAAATCCTCGGCGGTGAGGAAACGTTCGCGCGGCGCGACGATGCGCAGCTTTACCCCTTCGCGCTCTTCAAGCGGCTTCCATGTGCTGAATTGGGCGGGGAATTCCGCCTTGCCGGTGAGAATTTCCTCGCCGGGCTTCCAGTTGAGACCGTAGGCCACCGCGGCCATGCCGGTGCTGGCGCCGGTGGTCAGGGCAATCTCGTCGGGATGCGCGGCGAGCAGGCGGGCGAGCGAGGCGCGGACGCGCGCGGGGATTTCCTCGTAGGCCGAATCGGGCATGCGCTGGGGGAATTTTTTCCATTCGATGGCGGCGAGCGAGGCGCGCACGGCAACCTTGGGCATGGCGGACTGCGCCGCCGTATTCAGATAGGTGGCCTCTTCGAACTCAAACCATTCCTGTCGCCAATCGGTTGCTGTTGATGAGGGTGCCGCGGTCATCTTCGATGCCTCCTGGATGCGCGTACTACGCGAAGCAAAGGGAAGTGTGCCACGGTGTTAACCCGGCGCAACATCCAATTTGGGAGGAGAGACGGCGGGGCGCCCCAGCATCGCCACTGTAAGTGGTTGCGGTACATGAAGTTGAGATTCTTCGTCCCGGTGAAAAGCACCGGGACTCAGAATGACAGATTCCTTTTGTTTGCAGCCGGCTAAAAGTGGGAACGCAGCTCGCGAAAGGTGGAGAGGATGACCAGTTTGCTGGAGCCGCTGACCACCGGTTCGTGCTCGAGTTCCCAGGTGTTGCTGTGCGGGATATAGACGGCATTGAGGCCGGCGAGCACGGCGGGGTTGATATCGCTGCGGGGGCTGTTGCCCACCATCCAGCCGTGGGATTTCACGATCTTGTGCTTATTGACCAGCCCGCGGTAGGTGTGCGGATCCTTCTCGGGAACGATTTCGATGGCTTCGAAAAAGCCCTGCAGGCCGGAGCGTTCCACCTTGGCGGCCTGTTCGGCGGGCTCGCCCTTGGTGAAGAGGATGAGACGGTGGCGCTGGGTCAGGTAGGCCAGAGTTTCCGGCACGCCGTCGAGGATCTTCGGCGGGGTGCGCTCGAGGTCCACGACCCGGTTATGAATCTCGGCCAGGCTCTCGTGCCGGGACATCTCCCCGGCGAGCTTGAGGTAGGTCTCTTCGAGCGAACGGCCGAAGCTGCGCACTCCGTACCCGTGCTGGCGAATGTTGCGGCGTTCGGTCTCGTTGAGGATGTGGCGGATATAGGCGCGGGGATAACCGCAGGGTTCGGTGAGGGTGATGAAGTCCTCGATGGCTTTTTCGAAAAAGACGTTGTTTTCCCAGAGGGTGTCGTCGGCGTCAATCAGCAGGGTATGGCGTCGCATAGTAGGTGAGATGCGCCGGGGCGCTCCCGCGGTGATCCCCGGCCCGGGCGGGCCCGGGCAAACACAGTCTTTACTTCCTCCAGAGCAGGATGAGCCTGCA
>JBGQNE010000009.1:0-88840 GCA_041500985.1 Terriglobia bacterium
CAAGATAAACCGCAGCCTTTCTTCCATGACACTGCTCACTTTCCACGGCATAAGCGCTCCTCCTAGCAAGCGCTCGCCATTAATTCACAGTGTCAGGCATCTCCCCGGTCTAATCTGTCAGGCATCCACCCGGTCGGTACCTATCAACTCCCCCCCCCCCCCCCACTTTTGCCTTTTAGCCCCTCCCCGCGTATTCTTTCTTTTTACCAGCTTGTACAAGGAAACTTCCGTGGCCTGTCCCATCTGCGAAAAAAGAAAGCCCGGACGCTTCTGCCCGGCCAAGGGCGAAACCATCTGCCCCGTCTGCTGCGGCACCGAGCGCGAAGTCTCGATCGACTGCCACTCCGGCGACGAAACTCTTTTCCGCCGCACGTTTGTTTTCTAGCGCCGCGCTTCTCTTTCTGTCTTGTCTGCCCGCCCAGCCTCTCTATTCACCATGAACTTTCCACACTCGCCCCGGCTGCAACGAATTCCGCATCTCCACTTGTCCGTTGCGCGGCAGGGAATCGCTTCTGAATGGGAGTCACTTTCCTCCCGAAAGATCAATCGCCCCTTGCAGAATTGGCTTTGCCCATTCGGGCATCTGAACAAGATTGTACGAGTGCACAATTCTGCCGCGACGCCAATGCATCAGCAGTTTCGGTTCCGGCCAGTGTCCTGCCTGCAGGTCGTTTTCAGCTGTGTTGTCGAATACCTTTAGCTCAACCAACTCCGCAAGAAGATCGAGAAGATTCCACCGGCTGCGGTCGTACCGCTCTCGTATTTTCGCCTCGGGAATGTCGTGGCCGCCTCGAGCGACCCGCGATCGCACCCGCTCAATATGCAGTTCAACGCTTTCGAGACCTACATACCAAACCCGGACTTCGATTCCAGACTTCGCGGCTTGCTTCAACAGACGAACAATGGTGTTTCCACCAAGAGTCGTTTCAAAGGCAAAGTCCTGCCGCGTAATGATCGACATTTCCAGGAGACGCCGCCCCTCCTGCCACGCCATGGCGTTCGCCTCTCCCATGCTGATCCCGGGAGACTCGAAAAACAATTCCCGAGCAACAAGGTCGGGATTGAAAAATTCTTGTCCGGCTTCCGCAAACATCGCGCCGCCCACGCTGCTTTTCCCCGCGCCGTTTACTCCGGCCAGGACATAGATGCGCGCCTTCTTGCGGCGATCAGCCATGCTTACGCGCGAACCTCAATGCAGCTTGTGCAAGTTGTTTCGGCGATGCGTCGAAGGCGCCCTTCATTCCCTTGCGCGCCGCCGGCGCCTGCATTCGCGCCAGCATCGCGTCGTATTTGCCGCTGAGCGCACTGAGCCTTTCTCCCGGTCCGCGCGAGAGCTTCTCGAATTCCGCCATGGAAATCACGGCCGCCTTCGGAGTTTCGTGCCTCGTGATCAGCACGATCTCTCCCTGTATGACCTTGTCCAGAACCTGCCCCATCTGGTTCTTTACCTTGGTTGCATTCATTCGGATTGGCGCTTGTCCGCGTCCTGTCAGCGGATCGGCGGGAGCTTGTCGCCGGGCATGCTTCAAACCAATGGCGCGACTCAGCGTTCTACGCAGTAAGCCCTGCTCGACCGGCTTCGCAAGAAATTGCACTGCTCCAAGCTCCGCCGCATCCACCGTGAATTGGTTGTTCAGCGCGGAAACCATCACGATGACAGGAATGTCGGGCGAAAGGGCGTGTATCTCTCGCAAAAGGGCCAAGCCATTCTTTTCGGGCCTGTGCATGTCGGCAAGAAGAACGTCAAACGTCCCGCTCTCAAGACGGCGCAAGGTGTCGCTGCCAGCTTTCGCTTTGGTTACCGCAAAACCCGCTTTCGACAGCCCGCGGGAATACGTCACCCCAAGGGCAGGCTCTTCGTCCATCAGAAGTATGTTGCCGATAGACATGAGTTTATCTCCAACGTTCATTTTAGCTAATTTAGCTATAATGGTCAACTATTGAAGAATTCGACGCCCGGCTTCGCCAGGGAACCTGACTGGCGTCAGTCGCCTGTTCATTTGCCCCCTCCTCGCATTCTTTCTCCTTATCGTCATTCCCCGAGGAACATTCGCTCCCTGTCCCACCTGCGAAAAAACGAAAGCTCCGCCGCTTCCTCGCATCTCTCCGCGCCCCCCTCACACCCCCAAAATCTCTCCCCCCGGCGACACGTCAATCTGCGCCGCGCGTGAAACCTTCGGAAGGCCCGGCATCAACATGATGTTTCCCGCCATCACCACCACGAATCCCGCCCCGGCCGAAAGCGAGGCGTCGGTGACCTGCAGCGTCCAGTCCCGTGGCGCTCCCATCAGCTTGGGATTATCGGAAAACGAATACTGCGTCTTGGCGATGCAGATGGGCAGACCCGCGCAGCCCCACTCGCTGAATCGCTGCAGCTTGGCTTTGGCTTTTTCGCTGTAGTTCACTGCAGCAGCTCCGTAAATTTCCTTGGCCACTTTTTCAATCTTTACCGTCAGCGCGTCTTCCAGCGGATAGACGGACCGCGGTTTGGCATCGGGATTTTTTCCAATCGTCTCCACTACCTTTTCGGCCAGCGCCACCGCTCCCAATCCGCCCTTGGCGAACGCCTCGCTCTGCGCATGGGCCACGCCCAGTTCTCCGCAAAATGCGGCTATGCGCTCCAACTCCGCCGCCGTGTCTTTTGGAAAATGATTGATGGCCACGACGGTGGGCAGTCCCATGCGGCCGAGATTTTCCACGTGCCTGCCCAGATTGGCGAAGCCCCGCTGCAACTCCCCTTCCCCTTGCAGCTTCAGGCTCTGCACCGAGGTCACCAGCACCGCCGCCGCGGGCGCAATACCCGACGTGCGCATGACGATGTCCATGTACTTTTCCGCGCCCAGGTCCGCCGCGAATCCCGCTTCGTTCACCACATACTCCGCCAGCCGCAGGCCCATCTCATGCGAAATCACGCTGCTCGTTCCATGCGCGATATTTCCAAACGGCCCCGCGTGCACCATCGCCGGCGTGCCCTCGCTGGTCTGCACCAGATTCGGCAGGATGGCGTCGGTGAGCAGCGCCAGCATTCCCCCGGTCGCGCCCAGATCCTGCGCCGTCACTTTTTTCCCGGAGCGCGAAACGCCCACCACGATCGCTCCCAGCCGCCGCCGCAAATCCTCCCGGCTCTTGGCCAGCGCCAGGATGGCCATCACTTCCGAGGCCGCGGTGATCACAAATCCCGTCTGCCGCCCCGCGCCATCCTCTTTTCCGCCCAGGCTCACGGCGATGCGCCGCAGCGCGCGGTCGTTCATGTCCATCGTGCGCGGCCAGCTGACCTGCTCGGGATCCATCTGCAAATCGTTGCCATGAAACAGATGCGCGTCAATCAGCGCCGCAAGCAGATTGTGCGCCGCGGTCACCGCATGAAAATCGCCATGAAAATGCAGATTGATCTTCTGGCTGGGCTCCAGCTGCGACAATCCTCCTCCCGCCGCTCCCCCCTTGATCCCAAAAATCGGCCCCAGCGAAGGCTCGCGCGAGGTGATTACCGTCCTCTTCCCGATCCGCTCCAGCCCCTGGGTCAGCCCGATGGACGTGACCGTCTTGCCTTCCCCCGAAGCCGTCGGCGTCGTCGCCGTCACCAAAATCAATTTCCCGCGCCGCGGAAACGCCGGATCGCTCAGCAGTTCGAGTTTGAGTTTCGCGCCGTAATTCCCGATGGGCTCATAGTGCTTCTCCGAAATTCCCAGCTTGCGCGCAATCTCCTGTATCGGCAGCAGTGGCTTGCTCATAGCTCCGCGGACCCTCGCCTTCCGTCTTTATTTTCTGGATTCCCCCATGCCGCGCGAGCATATCATTCCCCGGCAAATCGCCAAATAATCATTGGCTTCCATGCATCCTCAAAATAACCCCGCATCCAGCCTACCGATCTAACTCTGCGTCCAGCCTCAGCACCGTCCGGTACAAAACCTCCGCGCCATTGGCCACCGCTTCCGGCGGCGTAAACTCCAGCGGCGAATGGCTGATGCCCCCGCGGCTGGGCACGAAAATCATCCCCACCGGCGCGAACCGCGCCACGTTCTGCGCGTCATGCCCCGCCCCGCTGGGCAGGTCCATCGTCGCCAGCCCCGCCTCGCGCGCCGCCGCGCGAATCGCCTCCTGAAACGCGGGCGCCGTCAGCGCCGGCCGGTCCAGGTCCGGCTCCGTGCAGGTGATGGCCACATTTTCTTCCTTGGCGACCGCTTCCAGCCGCCGCTGAATCCGTTCGCCAATGCGCGCGATTTTTTCGGCGTCGAGATCCCGCAGCTCCACAGAAAACACCACTCTTCCAGGAATCACGTTGCTCGCTCCCGGCTCCAGCCTCAACTCCCCCACCGTGCCCACCTGTCTCCCCGCCTCCGCGCGAACTTCCTCGCGCAGCGCCAGCACCGCCTTCGCGGCCGCCGCCAGCGCGTCCCGCCGCCGGTTCATCGGCGTGGTCCCCGCGTGATTGGCAAACCCCGCAACCGTGCAATACCGCAGGCTGATCCCCACGATTCCCTGCACCACCCCAATCGGCGTCTTCGCATCATCCAGCGTCGCGCCCTGCTCGATGTGCAGCTCCACGTACCCGGCCACGTGCCCCGGCGCAATCTTCGCCTCCGCAATCCGCGCCCCGTCTCCGCCCATCCGCGCCAGCCAGCTTCCCAGCGTTTCGCCTTTTTCATCCTTCCGCCCGGCCACATTCTCCGGCAAAATCCCCGCCGCCGCCGAAGAGCCAAACAGCCCCGAGTAATACCGCCCGCCCTCTTCATTCGTCCAAACGACCACTTCCAGCGGATGCCGCGTCATCACCTTGCGCTCGCCCAGCGCCCGCAGCACTTCAATCGCGCTCAGGCTGCCCACGTCCCCGTCGAAATTCCCTCCGTGCGGCACCGAATCAATATGCGAGCCAAAGAGCAGCACGGGAAGATTCTCGCGCCCCGCGCGCCGCCCGAAAATATTTCCCGCCGCATCCACGCGCACTTCCAGCCCCGCTTCGCGCAGCAGCCCCATCACGTACGCCCGCCCGGCCAGATCCTCCTCCGTGAACCCCACCCGGCTCACTCCCCCCTCGGGATTCTTTCCAAACTCGCCCAGCTTTTCGAGCGCCGACCACAGCCGCTCCTGCCGCACATGCCGTGTAGGGGAAGGATTCGAGGACTGCTGCGCCATGGCGGGAAGACCCACCACCAGAGCCAGACTGACCAACGCTGCGCGGAGGTGTATCTTTTTCAGGAACATCGTTTCTCCATTCGCGCGGAGAGCGCGGGGTTAGTGTTTTTTCTTGGCGCCGGGATGGGCTTCGGCTTCGGCCTGGCGGAAGGCGTTGAAATCGGCCCAGATGCGGTCCACGGTGTTGCCATCCAGTTGCTTGATGACCGGTTCATCGTTCTTCGAGGAATAGATGGCGATTTTCACGAGGCCGCAATCGGGATTGACGGCGTCCGGGGAGTACAAGTAAACGCCTCTGTAGCTGGAATCCTCCATGCGCACGGAGGAGTTGCGCACGTTGACGGTGATGGGCATTCTTCCGGGAAGAATGGGCTGAACTTCCTTGTCGCCGCAGAAGAGCTTCATGCTCTGGAAGTCGGTCTTGAACTTCATTTTGGCGGCGCCGTAGCCATTGCGCAGGCTGCGGGAAAAAGAAGAACCGAATCCTTCCTTCACCTTGGGCTGAACATAGACGCCGAAAACGGCTTTATGACCGCCGGCTTCGGATTGCCAGTCGCGCGGGGAATCCTCGCCGCTGTCGTCCGAGGACTCGGCGTCGCCGCCGTGGCCGCGCCTGTTGCGCTTTTTCTGGGTGCGTTCGGCGCGCAGACGATTCTCTTCCTTTTCGCGGTAATCAAAGGGCGGAGTGGAGAGGGCGATATTGAAATCACCGGCGGTCAGGTAATACGGCTTGGGGTCGAATTTTTCGCCCTGCAGGGCGGCTTTCAATCCCTCGACCGGATAGGGAGTGAGCGGCTCGACCGGAAGCAGCGCGCCCGGCGGCGGAGTGCCGGCGGCCTTGGCGCGATTTTCCTCGAGCAGCGCAAGGGCTTCTTCGATGCGCACGACGCCGGAAACGCCCGGGCCAATAGCCGCGCTGGCGCCGAAGGTGGTCAGACCAACGACCTGGCCGGCGTTATTGAAGAGCGGGCCGCCGGAATTTCCGGGATTGATATTGATGTCGGACATGATGGTGTGGGCGTCCACCTTGCTGATGATGCCGGTGGTGATGATCTTGTCCAGGCTGAGGGGGCTGCCGATGGTGAAGACGCGTTCGCCCTCCTGCACCTGGGCGTGGCCGCCGCTGGTGCGGGCCAGCACGGCGGGAGCGGCGCTGGGCAGGGCGCTCATATTGACCCACAGCAGGGCCACATCCTTCTGCGCGTCGGAGGCGATCAGGCGGGCGGCGATTTTGCGTTCGCGGTCAAACTGCACGGCGAGATATTCGGATTTGCCAACAACATGCTGGTTGGTGAGGATCAGACCCTTGCCGTCCACGAAGAAGCCGGTGCCGTGACCGGATTCGCTGATCACGGTGACCACGGTGTTTTTCAGTTTCTTGAATTGCTCGGTGAGGTCTCCCGCGGAGGCTCCCGCGGAGCGCGGCGAAGCCGATGCGGCGGATTCCTCTTCCCTGGCGTTCTCGTTGGTCAGGTCAATGGTTTTCTCGGCGCCCGAAAGGTTTACATGAACAGACCAGGAATAGCGCTTGCCCGCCAATTCCACGGGCTTGGGCGTCGAGACGGTGTAAGCGCCGGGAGCGAGATTGATTTCCGCGGTGCCGTCAAGTGAGGTCTTCACCTCGGAGGAGGCGCCAGCGCCCTTGAAAATGACGGTCAGGAAAGGTACGGGCTTCTGGTTCAGGTCGCCGTCAACGAGGATGACGCGGAGACGGACCTTGACGGGGGCGGCGTGCGCCGGGGTTGCCAGAAGAGCGGCCAGAAAGAGAGCGACAAAGATGCCCATGCGTTTCATAAACGGTTTCCCTCGCGCAAAATTAGTGCTTTTACGATGATGGGAGCAGACCGGGAAAGGAGCAACGGCGGCGGGCGCGGGGAGCGCGTAAAAGTTAATTGTCCGAAAGGACAGTAGGACCGAGGCGGACGGTGCTGCGGTCAGGACAACGAGCGAGCAGTTCGGCGGCGGGGGCGTCCCAGGAGGGATGGCGGAGGTCCGGAGCCAGTTCGGCGAGGGGGATGAGGACGAAGCGGCGCTGGAGCATGCGGGGGTGGGGGATTTGCAGGTCAGGCTCGGCGATGGTTTCCAGGCCGTAGAGGAGGATGTCCAGGTCGAGGAGTCGCGGACCTTTGGGGATAAGTTTGTGGCTGCCGAGGGCAGCTTCGATGCCACGGAGGGCGCGGAGGAGAGCTCGAGCGGGGAGAGCGGTTTCGGCGTGGAGGACGCAATTGAGGAACCAGGGCTGGTCGAGGAAGTCCACGGGCTCGGTTTCGTAGAGTCCGGAGACGCGGAGGACGCGGACGCCCGCTTGTTCGAGGGCGGCGAGGGCGGCGCGGAGATTGGCGGGGCGGTCGCCCAGGTTGGAGCCGAGGGAGAGGTAGATTTGGTGCGTGGGCATGGCCGGACCATTGTAGCCCGTGAAGGCGGGGAGATGCTCATGGGCGGCGCATGGGGATGGGTTGATTTGCTGATGGCTCGTGGGACTGGCTGGATGCGGATTCGGCGCTGAAACGGTCCATGGCTTCGAGGAGTTCGTGGCCGGCGGCGGCGTCCATTTCGTCCTCGTTTTCGCGGCGAAGGGCGGGAAGGCTATTGAGGAGGAGTTGGGAGACGTAGGCCATGGCGAGGGCGTCGCGGCGGGCGATGCGTTTGCGGGCGAGCTGTTTCAGGAGGTTGCCCAGGAACATGTTGACGGCGTCGGCGGTGCCGAAGTCCTCGATGGAGCCAAGGAGTTCGGCGGCGAGGGTTTCGGGGTCGGGGAGGGGCGTGGCAGCTTTGAGGCGATTGGCATGGTAGGCGCAAAGAGGAGGACGGTGCTCGCCGTTGGAGAGGCGGTGGCTCCGGTCGACGAGCATGTAACAGCGGCGACCTTTGGCGTTGACATGCTGGCAGTAGGGGCCGGCGGGGACTTTAAGTGCTGTGTTTTGTTTGGCGGACATAGTGGACCTCAGAGAGATGGGAATAAAGAGGCAAGGAGACAGACCCCTTGCCCCCTCCCAGGTTCTTGCAAGATAATGATCCCGTGGAGGTTATGGCGAAGGGGCGGACTAAGAGTATGACGTTAAAGGGGTTATGGGAAACGGGAGAGATTTGGGGCGGGCGAGGAGAGGGGCGGCGGGGATGGTGCGTCAACTTCACAAGTGAGAATAGCATACTGATACTCGTATTGTCAAGTGCTTAGTGAGTAGGTATTCGAAAGATCTGTGGAAAAGTGGCCGGGGAAAGTCAAAACCCGCACCCTTAAAAAGCATAAGGGTGCGGCACCCGTTGGTCCTGGCACGTTCGGGGTGCGCCATCGGGAGGGAGAACGGTGTATGGTAGGTTTTCCGGGTTGGGGGAAATTCCGGGAGCGAAGGAAGAAAGGGAGCTTTATGAATTGCTACGGCGGGAAAGAGCTGGCGGAGAGTTTCCGGACGGTGCGGAAGAATACGATTGTGGTGGCGGAGGAAGTGCCGGAGGAGAAGTACGGGTTCCGGGCGTTCGCGGAGGGGCGAGGCCTGCTCGTGCCATTTGAAATGTCAATGATACGCGAAGTTGAGATCCTTCGGCTTCGCCTCAGGATGACAACTATCTGATTGATGCGGGGCGGCTGGGATAAGTGTTCAGGTGGTTCCCCGCAGTCCCGCGGAAAGAAAAGGCAAAATCCGCACCCTTGAAAAGCATAAGGGTGCGGCACCCCCGTTGGTACTGGGGCGATACGGATATGCCATCGGCGGAAAGAATGGTGTATGGTTCGATTTTGGGGTTGCCGGTGTTTCCGAGATCACAAGGAGAAGGGGGCGATATGAATTGCTACGGAGCGAAGGAACTGGCGGAGAGTTTCCGTACGGTGAGGAAGAACACGATTGTGGTGGCGGAGGAAGTGCCGGAGGAGAAGTACGGGTTCCGGGCGTTCGCGGAGGGGAGGAGCGTGGGGGAGTTGCTGGCGCATGTCGCCTTGTCGTGCGGGATGCAGTACCGGCTGCATGCGGTGGAGCGGCGGAATTCGTTCGAGGGATTCGATTTTGCCGGGTTCGTGCAGAACGCGCTGGCGGAGGAAAAGAAGGCACGCGGCAAAAAGGAAGTGGTGGAACTGCTGCGCAGCAACGGAGAGCAATGGGCGGGATTTCTGGAGGGGCTGGGCGAGAAGTTTCTGGAAGAGCGGGTGCACATGCCTCCCGGGGCGGAGCCGGCTTCGCGGAGCCGGTTCGAGATGATTTTGAGCGTGAAAGAACATGAGATGCATCACCGGGGGCAGTTGATGCTGATCGGAAGGCTCTTTGGGATCGAGCCGCACCTGACGCGGGAGATGAAGGCGCGGATGGCGGCGGCGGGAATAAAGATTTAGCGGGGGCGCGGGAAGAGAACGCGGTTGCACCCGGCGGGAGTATCGGTAGCGCGTTACGTTGAGATCCTTCGGCTGCGCCTCAGGATGACGGCGCACTTTTATTTTTGCGCGGGTTGGATATTGGGAGCGGGGTAAAGGCAAAAGACCCACACGCAACAACGGCGTGTGGGGCACCCCGCGTCAGAACACCCCGCGCTAGAACACCCTGCGCGTTAAAAAAATCAGAAGAGGCGGGGCTGGCGTTTGGGAGGGGTGCGATTGAAATATTCGTAGGCGCGGGGGGTGGCCACGCGGCCGCGGGGGGTGCGGTCGATCATGCCGATTTGCATGAGGTAGGGTTCGTAGATTTCCTCGATGGCGTCTTCCTCTTCGCTGAGGACGGCGGCGAGGGTGCCGAGGCCGACGGGGCCGCCGGCGTATTTATCGAGCAGGGCGAGCATGAGGTTGCGGTCGACTTCGTCGAGGCCGGATTCGTCGACGCCGAGCATGCGCAGGGAGTCCTGGGCGACTTCGCGGGTGATGCGGCCGGCGGCGCGGACTTCGGCGAAATCGCGTGTGCGGCGAAGGAGGCGGTTGGCGACGCGCGGCGTGCCGCGGCAGCGGCGGGCGATTTCTTCGGCGCCGGATTCGTCCATCTGGATATTCAGGATTTTGGCGGAGCGGTGCAGGATGATGAGCAGATCCGCCGGCTCGTAGAAATCGAGGCGGTGCACGATGCCGAAGCGGGAGCGCAGCGGGGCGGTGATGAGGCCGGCGCGGGTGGTGGCGCCGACGAGAGTGAAGTGCGCGAGGGGAAAGGGATGCACGCGCGCGCCGGGGCCCTGGCCGATGATGAGGTCCACGCGGAAATCTTCCATGGCGGGATAGAGGACTTCCTCGACGGCGGCTTGCAGGCGGTGAATTTCGTCGAGAAAGAAAACTTCGCGGGCTTCGAGGCCGGTGAGGACGGCGGTAAGGTCGCCTTTGCGGTCGAGGAGAGGGCCGGCGCTGGTTTTGATGGGCACGTTCATTTCGTGGGCGATGATCTGGGCGAGGGTGGTTTTGCCGAGGCCGGGAGGGCCGTAGAGGAGAACGTGGTCGAGGGCTTCGCCGCGGGAACGGGCGGCTTCGATGGCGATCTGGATATTTTCCTTGACGCGCTTCTGGCCGATATATTCGGCGAGGGATTTGGGGCGGACGCTGGCGTCGAGGCGCGCGTCCTCGTCGATGGCCTGGCCGGAGACGATGCGGGGCGGGTTGGGGTTATCGGGCATAAGAGAGTTGACAGTTTTCAGTAATCAGTTCACAGTTTTCAGTTTAGAGCCGAACAGCGAAATTCGAAATACGAAACTCGAAAAATTCATGGCGCGCTGCGCGCGGAGCGGGCCGGGGACTGGCTCAGGGAATGCAGGGCGGCGCGCAGGAGCGTTTCGAAATTTGTTGTTGCGGAGGCGGAGGCGCGGCGGGCGTCTTCGACGGCGGTTTCGGCGGCGCGGGGGTCGTAGCCGAGATTGATGAGGGCGGAGACGACGTCGGCGGCGGCGCCGGCGGGGGAGGAGGGCGCGGGGCGGTCGTGTTCGATGGCCACGGCTTCGAGTTTGTCCTTGAGTTCGACGACCATGCGCTCGGCGGTTTTTTTGCCGACGCCGGGAATGCGCGTGAGGCGGGCGACGTCGCCCGCGCGGATGGCGGGGACGAGTTCTTCGACGCTCATGCCGGAGAGGATTTTGAGGGCCAGCGAGGGGCCGACGCCGGAAGCGGAGAGGAGCATTTCGAAAAGATGTTTTTCGCGGGAGGAGAGAAAGCCGTAGAGGGAGAGGGCGTCCTCGCGGACGTGCATGTGGATGAGGAGGGTGACTTCGGCGCGGAGTTCGCCGAGTGCGGAGAAGGTGGAGAGGGGGATGTGCACGAGATAGCCGACGCCGGCAACGTCGAGGATGACCTGGTTGGGACGCTTGTCGGCGAGGGAACCGCGCAGCTGGGCGATCATGGCGAGCCAGTATTGCCGCTTTTTCTTCGCCTGTCAACGGGGGGACGGGGATGGAAGATACGCGCCTGTTTTTTAGTCCGCGCCAGAGCGCGGCTTTGCAGAAAAGCATTCTTACCGCTGACCCATGAAAAGCCAGAGCGGGTAGCCAAACACTGACAGGCAAGCAGCTATCAAAAGGCAGGCGAATAGCGCGCGTTTGCGGCTTCCAGGAAACAAGCGGTTGTGTTCAGTCCACGCCCGACCAAGGGCGCTGTCGGCTCGGATACGGCGCCGTGACGAAAACCATTCCCTAAGCAGTGTTTGGTCCTACTCATTCACGTATGGTAAAACGTCATGCACAATCCTAACCATCGTCAAAACTGCCGCAGCAAATAGTGCGAGAGTGAAATACATCAGAACGTCTTCGACTCTGGAGCTGTGCGTCATTTTGACCCGTTCAATTGAGTCTTTCCGAATATTGTTAGGCCTCGCATGACTATCGGGCGAAGCGGCCCATGAGTTCGCCCTGGGCGAGGATGTGGCCTTGCATGGCTTTCTCGACGTTTTCTTTGGTGGCGCCGGGGATGAGGGCGAGTTTGCGGTCGAGGGCATAGAGTTTGAAGAAGTAGCGGTGGGATTTGCCGGGGGGCGGGCAGGGGCCGCCGTAGCCGAATTTGCCGAAGTCGTTGCGGCCCTGGCGGGCGCCGTTGGAAAGTTCTTTTTGTTTTTCGACGTTTTCATCGAGGGAACGGGTTTGCGCGGGTAAATCAAAGATCACCCAGTGGGTCCAGGCGCCGCCGGGGGCGTCGGGGTCGTCGGCGATGAGGGCGAAGCTTTGCGTGCCGGCGGGGGGTTCGCTCCAGGAGAGGGGCGGGGAGACGTCGGCGGCGGAGCAGGTGTGGTGGTGCGGGATTTTAGCGCCGGGTGCGAAGGCGCTGCTGGTGA
This sequence comes from Terriglobia bacterium, assembly GCA_041500985.1. Classification (GTDB taxonomy): domain Bacteria; phylum Acidobacteriota; class Terriglobia; order Acidiferrales; family UBA7541; genus Acidiferrum. Next base: position 12,351 of record JBGQNE010000009.1, read on the forward strand.
GATCGAGTTTCGAAATCAGCGTGGGTTTGGGAACGGCGGACATGGGGTCACCTCCTGCGCAGAGCGCGAGCGCCGCGCAGAGCAGAGGGACCAGAAAGTGACCGGATGAGACGCGCCGGTTTGCAACGTTCATTCAGAACACCCCCGCGATTTTTTTCTCCCTGGCGCTCAGACCAACTGGACGCGGGTGAGCGGGAGTTCGCGGTGCCGCTTGCCTGTCGCGGCGAAAATCGCATTATACAGCGCCGGGGCGAAGGGGGGAACGCCGGGTTCGCCGATGCCGGCGGGCGGAGCGTCGCTGGGGACGATGTGGACGCGGGTGGCGCGAGGGGCTTCGTTGATGCGGGCCACGGGATAATCGTTGAAGTTGGACTGGTCGATCACGCCATTGGTGGCGGTGATTTCGCCGGTGCGGGCAAGGCTGGCGCCAAAGACGGCGGCGCCTTCGAATTGCTGCTTCACGGTGATGGGATTGACGATCCGGCCGGCGTCCACGGCGGTGTCCACCTGATGGATGATGAGTTCACCCGCGGGCGTAACTTCCACGTGGACGACGGTGGCGACGTAGGTGAGGAAGCTGCGATGGACGGCGAGGCCCATGCCGTGGCCCTGGGGGAGTTTTTTCTTGCCCCAGGCGGCTTTTTCGGCGGCGAGTTCGAGGACGTGGCGCATGCGGCCGATGTCGATGGGATAGTCCTTGTAGTCGGCGGCCTGATTGGGATAGTCGGCGGGAAGCTCCTTGCGGTCCATGATGCGGGCGGGGCCGAGGAGCGAGAGAACGTATTCGAGAGGGTCCTTGCCGGCGGCGTGAGCGAGTTCGTCGGCAAAGGAGTGAATGGCAAAGGCGTGATAGACGTTGGCGACGGAGCGCAGCCAGCCGATGCGCACGTGGGCTTCGGCGGCGCCGTTTTCCACGCGATGATTGGGGAGGGCGAAGGCCACGTCGGTGAAGCCGAGGCTCATTTCGAACGCTTCGCTGTTCACCGTGCCGGCTTCGAAGGTGGAATTGATGGGCGGGAAGACGGAGCGCTGGAGCCAGGCTTCGGGCTGGCCGCCGGGGCCGAGAGCGGCCTTCATGTACATGGCGGCGACGGAGTGGTAGCTGTCGAACTTGACGTCGTCTTCGCGGCTCCAGACAACTTTGACGGGTTTTCCTGTTTTTCTGGAGAGCACGGCGGCTTCGACGGCGAAATCGGGGAAGGATTTGCGGCCGAAGGCGCCGCCCAGCAGGGTGACGTGGCAGGTGACGTCTTCCTTCTTGATGCCGAGCGCGCCGGCGATGGCTTCCTGAGCGCCCTGGGGATTTTGCGTGCAGGCCCACACGGTGACTTTGCCGTCCTTAAATTCGGCGGCGGCGGCGGGAGGCTCCATGGGGGCGTGGGCGAGGAGCGGGGCATAGTAATCGGCTTCGACGATTTTTCCTCCGCCCTTGGCGAAGACGGCGTCCACGTCGCCGTTATTGCGGAAAACTTTTCCAGGCTTGCGGGCGGTTTCCTGGAGCTGCTTTTTGTAGGAGTCGGAGGAGAAGACGGAGTGGGCGCCGAGGTCCCATTCGATTTTCAGTTTCTTGCGGCCCTGAAAGGCGGCCCAGGTGCTGTCGGCGAGAACGGCGACGCCGCCGAGGGCCTGGAAAGCGTGAGGCGCTTTGAAGGTGTCGATGGTCTGGGTCTGCTGGACGCCAGGGAAGGCGAGGGCGTCCTTGTCGTCGAGGGATTTGACGGTACCGCCGAGAACGGGGGGATGGGCGATGGCGGCGTAGAGCATGCCGTCAATGCGGGTGTCCTGTCCGTAGAGGGCTTTGCCGGAGACCATATTGCGGAGGTCGCAGGTCTTGGCACCTTTGCCGATGTAGCGCCAGGCGGATTTTGGCTTGTAAACGAGTTCTTCCTTCTTGGGAACGGGGAGAGCAGCGGCGGCGGAGGCGAGTTCGCCGTAGCCGAGTTTTTTGCCGGAGGGAGCGTGGACAATCCGGTGGAGATCGGCGTGGCACTCTTTTTCGGGAACGTTCCATTTTTTCGCGGCGGCGCGGACAAGCATGAGGCGGGCGGTGGCGCCGGCCTGGCGCATGGGTTCGAAGAAGTCGCGGACGGAGTGGGAACCGTCGGTGTCCTGGGAGCCGTATTTTTCGTCGGCGTCGGCCTGTTGGATCTTGACGCGCTTCCAATCGGCATCGAGTTCGTCGGCGAGGACGAGGGGCAGCGAGGTCTTGCTGCCGTTCCCCATTTCGGAGCGGTGGGCGATGATGTGCACGGTGCCGTCGGTTTCGATGGCGAGATAGACGCCGGAATGGAAAGCGGCGGAGGCGAAGGAATCGGCACCGGCGGCGGAAGTGGAAGCGATCAGAGTTTCCGGAAAAACCTGGACGGTGAGGACAAAGGCTCCCGCGGAAACCATTCCCTGCAAGAAACCGCGCCGCGTGACATTCGCTACTTCAACCATTCAATCCTCCGCTGGTTCAGTTTGCTGAAGCGCCTGTAATTCCCCGTGGAACGGGGCGCTTGGCATTTTCTCGCTGCCGCGACGCCAAGGCAAGTGCCTATCAGGAACGATTTCCTGATAATCGCCCAACCGAAGTTGCATAAAAACGCGTATCAGGAGGAGAGGCCGCGGGAGCGGAGGAAATCGGCGACGGGGCGATGGCCGCGGGATTCGGCGAGGCGCAGAGCGGACTGGCCGTCGTCGGTGGTGGCTAGGAGGTCGGCGCCGTGGTCGAGGAGGAGTTTTACAATTTCGAGGTGGCCGTTGGCGGCGGCGGCAAGGAGGGGTGAGTAGCCGGGGCCGTAGCGGTGGTTGGCGTCGGCGCCTTTTTCGAGGAGCCAGGCAACGATGTCGCGGTGGCCCCCAGTGACGGCGCCGGTAAGGGCGGTGTAGCCGCTGCCGTTGGAAGCGGCGGCGTTGACGCCGGCGCCGTGGGAGAAGAGATATTGAGCGACATCGAGGTGGCCGAAAGCGGAGGCGAGGGCCAGGAGGGGGAAACCGTCGGGAGAGGAGGAGCGGGCGAGTTCGCTGCGGCGGGCGACGAGGGATTTCACTTTGTCGAGCTGGCCGGCGGCGACGGCTTCGTGGAGCTGGAGTTGCACGCCGTGGGCGAGGAGGAGATCGCGGATGGAGGTTTTCCCACTGTAGACGGCGGCGAGGATGGCGGATTGGCCGCGGTCGTTGATGGAGGAGGCCAGGGAGGGGTCGGCGGCGAGGAGGGCTTCCACGGCGGCGGCGTTGCCTTCCTGAATGGCCTGGAAGAATGGCTTGGTGTCGCTCATGGGGGAGTCCTGCTTTCAAAGGAAGGATAGCGCAGGCGGGGAATTCAGCGCTCGATGAATCTTGGGAATTTCAAAGAAGAAAAATGCCCGGCGGGGGATACCCGCCGGGCGGAGTTGGGGAAAGTACGGTTAGATACAACCGGAGAACTTGAACGAGCCGATGCGAGTGCTCCAGTTGAAGGTGCCATTGTTCATCAGGTATTCGGTGGTGTACCAGAGGGTGCAGTCGTCCACCGGGTCGATGGAGAGGCTGCTGTAGTCCCCCCAGCGGCTGAGGTTGGCAAGTTGCGAGCCGGCGCCGTTGATCAGGGTATTTTCGCCCTGCAGGGTGCCGAGGGGGTCGGAGGGAGCACGGCCGGTGAAGCGGATGGAGGGGTAAAGGCTGCCGCTCGAAACGCTATAGCCGACGACGATGTTGCCAACCTTGTCCATGGCAATGCTGCCCATCCAGCGGGAGTTGGTGTCCGGTGAGTAGGTGCCCTGCTGATGGAGCGAGGGGGTACCGTTGGGGTTGCGGATTTCATACCAGCGGATGCCGTCGACCTGGCTTCTGCGGTTGCCGCTGACGAAAACGGAATGATTGACCACCAGGGCATCGTAGGTGGTGAAATTGCGGTAGGCCAGGCGGTACATCAGACGGTCGGCCAGGGAATCGAGCTTCTGGCTGGTGCCGGGCTGAGGGATGCAAGCTCCGCCGCTGCAGGCGGCGCTGAAGGAGGCCACGGGGATGTTGACCGGGCCGGTGAAGGTGGAATTCGCGGGAGTGGCAAAGTCCACATGGAAGCGGAAGAGATTGAGGGAGTTAGTGCCGTAGTTCATGAAGAAATTGGGAGAGCCGGCAGGAGGTGCGGTGGCGCCATCAAGGTCGGCGGGAAGCAGGCTGGCTACGCTGGTGCTGTTCTGGAAGCAGACCATGTTGGCCGCGGCGCCGGCGAGCATGGCGGTACGGTTAAAGGCGCAGGCCTGGGCTCCGGCAAAAGAATTTCCGTTGAACATGTTGAAGGAAGCGTAGTACGCGTCGCTCCAAATTCCCAGCTTGGGATAGTCGGGGAAATTGGCCATGGGGAACTGGTAGCGGTTGTACGTGCCCGTGGCATCGGAGGTGGTGGAGACGGCGATGCAATACTGGTAAGGAGAGGTGAAGACGGGCTGGGCCAGCACCCAGCGGCCGGCGGCTTTATCGTACTGCGCGATGGGGTCGCCGCTGTTGCTGGTTTCACAAGGACCGCCAAAACCGGACCACAGGGTATTGCCGGCGACGGGGCCCATGAGGAGACCTCCGGTGGTTTTGTCAAAGACGGCAAAGGAAAGATTGACCCACTGGACATACTGGGTGGCGCCGACAGCGCCGTTGGTATCCGGAGGGGCGCAGCAATCGGCGAAATTACCGAGGCCGACGCCAACGCCCTGAATATTCAGGCCGGCGGTGGTGGTGGCCAGCGGGCCGGTGAGGGTCTGCTTGATGGGGTCAGCGGATGGAGTGGAGGCCTCCGGCGGATAGGGACGGCGGAGCGGGATTTCGCGCTGCAAGCCGACTCCCGGCGGCACCGCGGGAATATCCCGCAGGGCTGGAGAAACATCCTGGTGCGAAGCGGCAACGGTTTCCGGGCGGCCCTGGGACCGTGCGGGGCCGGCAAAAACGAGCAAGCCGGCCAACAGAGAAAACAGGCATTTTCTGGTCATCGAATCCCCCAATGATTGAATTTTCGACCTGGGCGCCGAAAGGAACCGGGAGAATCGCCGTAAGGACACGCCCGAGCCATCCAGCACAGGACTGTCAATACCTCATACGACCTACTATGTCAAGTAAATTAATTTCTGAATTAATGTCCGAACAGGGCGTTCCACTACGGGTCAGCGGCGGGCGCGGTCCTTGCGTACGGCTTCGTCGATGAGGGCTTCGAGTTCCTTGGGGGTGAAGGTGATGGATTCGCCTTCGCCGGAATCGGCGAGTTCGGCGGTGATGGGGAGTTCGGGGCTGGCGCCGGGAGGCGGGGCGCAGCCGTAGCGGGCGCGCGCGGCGATGAGTTTGGCGACCTCGCGGCCGGAGAGGAGTTTGGGAGTGCCGAGGAGGCTGGTGACGAGGGAGATTTTGGCGAACTGCTCGACGGTCTCGAGGCGGAAGAAGGCGGAGAGGAGATCGGCGCCGAAAGCGACCGCGCCGTGATTGGACATAAGAATGGCGTCGTAGTGCGGGACGAGAGGCTCGAGGGTGGCGCTCAATTCGGGAGTGCCGGGAGTGCCATAACGGGCGAGAGGAACCTGGCCGAGGCCGACGACGACTTCGGGGAGGAGGGCCTGGTCGAGGGCGCGGCCGGCGGCGGCAAAGCCGGTGGCGGTGGGAGGATGGGCGTGGCAGATGGCCTGGACATCGGGGCGCATGCGGTAGATCAGGACGTGCATGGCGAGTTCGGAGGAGACTCTGCGGCTGCCGCTGATCTGATGGCCGGCCATGTCGGTGATGACCAGGTCATCGGGGGAGAGCATGCCTTTGTTGAGGCCGGTGGGAGTGGCCAGGATACGGGAGGCATCGAGGCGAACGGAAATATTGCCTTCGCAGGCGACGATAAAGCCGCGCTCGTACATCCAGCGGCCGACGGAACAGATCTCCTGGCGGTGCTGCTGCTCCGTTCTTGTTTGGCCCGGTGAGAGCGACTCCGACGGCATCGGCTGAACCTTTCCTTTGATCGCCGGGGCAAAAGAAGCGACGGCTCGGCAGTGTGGAATCCGGAGCCGGCCCCGTGCGACCCGCAGATTACACCCATTGGGGGGCGAAAAACCAGAGGGAAAGCCCGCGGCTGTTGCGCATGCGCCATCCAGCGGGGACGATTCCCTTTCCGTGCGAGTCACTCGCGCAAGTGGCCGCCGGGCAATACCCGGTTACGCGTAGATGCCGCGGAGGCGGAGCGCGGAAGCAACGCGGTCAATGGCCAGCATGTAGGCGGCGATGCGGTTATTGACCTTGTGCATTTCCGCGTAGCGCACGACTTCATCGAAGGCGTGGTCCATGAAGTCATGGAGGCGATCGTTGACTTCGGATTCGCGCCAGAAGAAACCCTGGCGGTCCTGGACCCATTCGAAATAGCTGACGGTGACGCCGCCGGCGTTGCCGAGGATATCCGGGACGGTGAAGATGCCCTTTTTGTCGATGATGGCGTCGGCCTGCCAGGTGGTGGGGCCGTTGGCGCCTTCGCAGAGAATCCTGGCCTGGACCTGGGAGGCGTTTTTCTCGGTGATCTGATTTTCAATGGCCGCGGGAATGACGATCTCGCAGGGCTGAAAGAGAACGTCGCGGGAACTGAGCTTGGTTCCGCCGGCGGGAAACTCCTGGAGGGATTTTTTCTGGGTGTAGACCCAGTCGATGACCTTGGGGATGTCGAAGCCCTTTTCGTTGTAAAGGCCGCCGGCGATGTCGGAGAGGCCGACGATTTCATAGCCGGCTTCGTGCATGAGCATGGCGGCCATGGAGCCGACATTGCCGAAGCCCTGAATGATGACGCGGCAGCCGTCGCGCTTTACGCCGGTCTTGGCGAGGGCTTTATCGCAACACATCATGATGCCGCGGCCGGTGGCTTCCTTGCGTCCGCGGGAGCCGCCGAGTTCGATGGGCTTGCCGGTGACGACGGCGGTGGTGGCCTGGCCGGTGTGCATGGAATAAGTGTCCATGACCCAGGCCATGGTCTGTTCGTTGGTGCCCACGTCGGGAGCGGGGATGTCTTTTTCGGGCCCGATCCAGTTGGCCAGTTCGGCGGTGTAGCGGCGGGTCATGCGCTCGAGTTCGCCCTTGGACATTTTCTGGGGGTTGCAGATGATGCCGCCCTTGGCGCCGCCGAAGGGGATGTTGACGACGGCGCACTTCCAGGTCATCCAGGTGGCCAGGGCGCGGACTTCGTCCAGGGACACGTCGGGGGCGAAGCGGATGCCGCCCTTGCCGGGGCCGCGCACGGTGGAATGCAGGACGCGGTAGCCGGTGAAGACTTCCAACTGGCCGTTGTCCATGCCCACGGGAATATAGAGAGTGATTTCCTTGCTGGGATATTTGAGATAGCGGTAGAGACCCTGCTCGAGACCGATTTTCTGCGCGGCAACTTCGAAGCGCGCTTCGGCGTTCTGGTATACGTTCAGTTCCTCGGGATGAGGCAGGTTGGACATGCGCAGTTCTCCTTGGCCGGCGGGCGCCCTTTGCAGAGGGACGGGCGAAGTGCCGAGACCTTGAGGGCGAGAGTGGCGGCTACCCCGTAAACGCCAAGCCCGTCGGGCCGTTCAGCCAGTATACGGAGCAAGTGCAGGGGGCCGCAAGCTGGCTGTGGGAGAAAAGGAGCGAATGAGGCAGCCGGAGGAAGAAGCGGGTGGAAGAAGATTAATTGCGGAAGCGGAATTGGACGGTGAGCTGGAGATGAGTGACGACGGGTTCGCCGTTCAAGAGGGCGGGCTGATAACGCCACTTGCGCAGGGCATCCATGGCGGCCTGCCGGAGGAGAGTGTTGCCGGAAATAATTTTCATGGCGCCGATCTGGCCGGTTGAGTCAATGAGCGCATCCACAAGCACGTCGCCGGAAATGCGCTGGGCACGCGCCGCGAGAGGAAAGTCCGGCGGAACGGAAGAAATGAGGCGCGCGGGGCGCGTTAGCCCGCCCAAGTGCTTGGGAGATTTGATGGTTTCTTGCAGGGCGGCGGAAGTGACAGGGGCCATGCTGCCGGGGATTGCGGAAGAGGACTGCGAGGCGCGTGCAGATCCCGATGCAATCGGGGCAGGCGGCTCGGCCGGAGAAGAAGTATGCGCGGCCAGGGCGGCCTCGGGAGGAATGGGGAGATGAGAGGAATCTTCCGCGTTGGGAAAAACGGGAGCGGAAGAGAGCGTGTTGGAATGCAGGGAGTCCGGCTGCGTTGGAGACGAGCCGGGAGCAGCGGCGGGCAGGGAGAAGGCGGGCTGGGACTGTTCCTCGGGAGATTTTCTGACGGCCGGGGGAGCGGAAGAATCGTAGTTCGTGGATGCGGCGAGAGGAGCGGAGGCCGCGAGGGGGGCGCTGGTCCGCGGGGAAAGAGGCTGCGGCGGTTCGCTGCGAAGGGGAGTTTGCTGGACGGCCGGGTTCGCCTGCTTGGGGGAGAGGAGAGAGGACATCCAGGCGGTGCGCCCGGGCCGTGGCCACAGGTACCAGCCGCCGCCGGCCAGACTGAGCAAGATCAACGCGGCGAGAGAAGCGCGAAGAAGAAAGCGCGAGGCGGTGGAAGTGGCGCTGGGAGGATGAGCAATATCGGGCAGAGGCCGGCCGGTGGAGGAAGCGGGCTTCAGGAAATCGGGAAGCGCCATGGTATCGGATTGCGGCGTCTGCTCCACCGGCGACGATTGCGGCTTGCGCGGATCGGCGGGCGGATGGAAAGCGAGCGGATCGTCATACGCAGGCTGGGAAGAACCGAGAGCCGGCGCGGAAGCGCTTGCAAAGCGCACGGAGGCGGGTTCGATCGAAGCGCCGGAATTTTCCAGCCAGGCGGGCATGGGCTGGGATTCCTGCACCGGGGCGGCCAGCGCCGCAGGAGCGGAGGCAAGCGCAGCGTTGGGAGGCTCGGCAGAGGGGGCCGGGTCCGCCTGGCCAGAATAGGAATTGGAGACAGGGGTGATTCTGACCAGCGGGCGATCATCGAGCGGCCAGGCCGGGCCATCGGACTCTTGCGCGGGCTGCGCCGCGGGAATTGCGGCGGGTTTGCGCGAGGGCTTTTCGCCGGGAAAACTCATGCCCCAGAAATTGTCGCTGCGCTCGCTGAATTCAAGTTCGATCACGCCCGAGCCGGCAGCGCGGGCTTTGGACTTCAGCACCTCGCAGCGAACTTCATTTTTGGTGTGCTCGTTGACCAGGATGACCGTCTGCCCCGGGTTGACCGCAGCGGCCAGGCGCAGCACGGCGCCGCGGGCGAAAACCAGGACGGTGCGGGTGGGCTCGGAAAAGGATTGGCTGTGATTGGTCAGGTCGTCAAGGACGGCGCCGCGCACGGTCACGGGAACTTCCAGGCAGACGGGAACGGAGCGCGGAGCGCTGGTGGCGTTCTGTGAATTTGCGGATTCTTTCAGGCTCGGCGGCATGACTATCTCTCGAGAACGGCTCCTGTGGGGAGCATGATTGGCGGTTTCACGACAGTTCCCCCGAACCATGCGGACAATCCATGGTCTGCCTGCGCAAGGGCAAAATCTATTGTACGGAAGTACAAAATTGGGGCAGTGTCCAGAGGGGGGTGGAGGAAATAAACTGTCCGACGGGGCAGGTGGTGAGAAGTGGCGGCGGTGGCTGTAGAAGTCCTCTTGCTGTCATCCCGAGTGCGGCGAGGGGTCTGCTTATTGCTGAAAAGTCAAGAAAAAGCAGATTCCTGGTCGCTGCGCTCCTCGGAATGACACATCAAGTGAGTTTTTCCGCAGCCTTCTACGGTGTTTTGAAGCGGTCGTCTATTTCCACCTGATAGCCGGTGACGAGTTTATTGGTTTCGTTGGCCATGCCGATAACCGCCTGGAGCTCCTTGAACATGGCGTCGGTCATGCCTTTGTTTTTGGCCGAGGCGGTGTGCGAAGCGACGCAGTAGTGGCAACTGTTGGTAACACTGACGGCGACGTAGAGGAGTTCCTTGGTGAGCGGGTCGAGCGCGCCGGGGGCCATGATCTGCTTGATGTCTTCCCAGGTGCGCTTGAGCGTGGCGGGATCGTGGGCGATGGCCTTCCAGAAGTTGTTGATCCAGTCGGTCTTGCGCGTGGCCATGATGTCGTCGTAAATGGCCCGGACTTCCGGGCTTGCGTCTTGGTATTCGATCAGTCCGAATGTTGCCATGGGTCTCCCTCGGTTCGGTTTCGGAAACAATACAGCCCCAAAGTTAGCAGGAATCCGCGGCGCGAGCCAGACGGAGCGCGCCGCGCGAGCGCGGGGTTGGGAACTTTGCCAGTTGGACCAACGAAAACCGCTCGGCTTTCTGGTGAGCCGAACTGGGAACCTGGAGCAGCGGGGGTGAGCAACTAGCCGCTGGGATCGAGCACGTGACGGATCTTGCGAAGCAACCGCTCCCGGGTGAAAGGCTTGGAGAGGAGCGCGACGCCTTCCTCCAAGACACCGTGGTGGACGATCGAACTGTCCGTGTATCCGGACATGTACAAGACTCTGGTTTCGGGGTGGCGGCGCACGACCTGCTCGGCAACATCGCGGCCGCTCATTCCCGGCATCACCACATCGGTCAGCAACAAGTGGATGGGGGAGTTGAGCTGTTCGGCGATGCGCACCGCTTCCCGACCGTCGGCGGCTTGCAGGACCGTGTAACCGGCGCAATCCAGAACTTCCCGCACCAGGGAGCGGAGTTCTTCGGCGTCTTCCACGAGAAAGATGGTCTCCGAACCGCCCGTCGCGGCGTGGCGAGAGGCGGGGACCGCCGCGAGGTCGGCTTTCGCGTCCACTCGCGGCAGGTAAATCTTGAACGTGGTGCCCTTTGCCGGCTCGCTGTACACCCAAATGTTGCCGCCGCTCTGCTTGACGATCCCGTAGACGGTGGCCAGGCCCAGGCCGGTGCCCTTTCCTAACTCCTTGGTGGTGAAGAAGGGCTCAAAAATGCGGGCTTGGATGACGGGTTCCATGCCGACTCCGGTGTCGCTGACGGCGAGCATGACGTAGCGACCGGGCACGACCGCGATGTGTTCGCGGGCGTAGTTTTCGTCCAATTCAACGTTGGCCGTCTCGATGGTCAGCTTTCCGCCGTGGGGCATGGCATCGCGAGCGTTCACCGCCAAGTTGAGAATGACCTGCTCGATCTGCCCAGGGTCAGCCTTGACCCGGCCCAAATCCGGCGGGGCAACCAGGAGCAGCATGATGTCCTCATTGATCAGCCGAGGAAGCATCTCGCCCAATTCGGAAAGGACGCAGTTCAAGTCGAGCACGCGGGGCTCGAGCACTTGCTCGCGGCTGAAAGCCAAGAGATGGTGGATGAGCTCGACCGCGCTGTCCCCGGCTTTGCGGATTTGGGCGATGTATTTGTGCGCTACCTCATCCCCCTGGATGCGCTCCTGGAGCAGTTCGTTGAAACCAATAATCACTCCCAGGAGGTTATTGAAGTCGTGAGCAATGCCTCCCGAGAGTTGCCCGATGGCCTCCATCTTTTGCGCCTGGCGGAACTGCTCCTCCAGCATCCGCTTTTCTTCCTCCATTTTTCTTCGTTCAGTGAGATCTTCCTGCACTCCAAGATAGTGAGTGATCTCGCCGGCATAATTGCGAAGAGCAGTGATCATGCATTCCGCCCAGTACAATTCGCCGTTCTTCTTCCGATTGTGAAACTCTCCGCGCCAAACACCACCCCTGGTCACGGTCTGCCACAGCTTCCGGTATTCATCCGGCGGGGTTTCGCTACCCTTGAGGAAGCGGGGATTCCGCCCCAGGATTTCTTCGAGGGTGTAGCCGGTCACTTCAGTGAACTTGGGGTTGGCATACACAATGCGGGCCTGCGCGTCAGTGAGGATGATCAGCGAGGGACTGCGCTCAACCGCTTCGGACAGGATGCGGATGCGCTGTTCCGCGCTCCTCCGCTCGGTGACGTCGCGAGCCTCGGACAAGACGCGCAGACTACCTTGCCAGGCGAAGGGCTTGGATTGAAACTCCAGGATACGCTGGGTACCATCCTTGGCCAGGACCGGCCGTTCAAAGACAATGCGCTCGCCGCGCTGAAGCTTTTCCGCCTGCAGGGCCGATTCCTCGAGAGGCAAACCGGGGGGGCCGAGGTCCGCCGGAGTCATTTTCAGCAACTCGTCGCGGGGATAACCGAGCAAGGACACCATCGTGTCGTTCACATCGACGATGCGGCCCGGGCCGCCAGGGTCCATCTCATGGACAGTGATGCAGCTCGTACTTTCGTGGAACAGGCGGCGATAGCGCTCTTCGCTTTCGCGCAGGGCCTGCCCCATGCGGGCGCGTTCTTCCCGCGCGGCCTTTTCTTCCAGGGCGCGGCGAATGGCGGCGGGCAAACGGGCCGGCATATCTTTTTGGATGTAGTCGGCGGCGCCCTGCTTGACGCATTCCACCAAAGTCTCTTCGCCGATCGTGCCCGTGACCAGGATGAAGGGAATGTCCTTGGCGGATCGCTTCAAAAGTTCGAGGGCCTGCATGCCGTTCCAGCCGGGCATGTGATAGTCCGAAAGAACGACATCGTAGGAGCGCGACTCGAGGAGGCGGCGGAAGTCCTCTTCCGCACTCACCACGTCGGCGGTGATTTGGAGTCCCGCTTTGCGCAGCGTGCGCAAACAAAGTTCGGCGTCCTCGGGCATATCCTCGACATATAAGATACGAAACAGTTTCGATTGGGTCATGGCGAATGCACTCCTGGAATGCGGCGCGGGCTCTTTTCGGTTCACTGCCCTTGGGGGAGGGGAGGAGGAACATTGATCACCAGCCAGTAGAGGCCCAATTGGCGGACGGCGGCGCGAAAGCCGTCAAAGTCCACCGGCTTCTGGACGTAACTATTGGCGCCCAGTTCGTAGCCCTGGCTCAAATCCTTCTCCTCGCGCGAAGAGGTGAGAATAATCACGGGAATCCTGCGTGTGTGCGGGTCACTCTTCAATGCCCGGAGCACCTCCATCCCATCCACCTTGGGCAGTTTGAGGTCCAGGAGCACGAGGTGCACGGGGCGGTCAAACGAGCGATGGGAGTAGGATCCCCGGCAAAACAGGAAATCGAGCGCCTCTTCTCCATCGCGCACCACATGAACAAAGTTCTTCAGTCTTTCCGAGCGGAGGGCATGCAGGGTCAGTTCCAGGTCGTCCGGATTGTCTTCCACCAGGAGAATTTCTTCTTCTCGGATGTTGGTCATGGCCAAGCTCCTTTCAAACCTTCAAGTGCGGCGGCCCAGGGTGAAAGAAAAAGTGGCGCCTTTATCCAATTCGGCTTCGGCCCAGACTCGGCCGCCATGCTTGTGAACAATGCGCTGCACGGTGGCCAGGCCCACGCCGGTTCCCTCGAAGTCCTCGGCCCGGTGCAAGCGTTGGAAGACGCCGAAGAGCTTGTCCGCATACTTCATGGAAAACCCGACGCCGTTATCGCGGACAAACACCGCGGGCTGTCCCTCGCGCTCGCAGGCACCGATCTCGATGAGGGCTTTGGGACGGGGACGGGTGTATTTCACGGCATTGCTGAGCAGGTTGAGGAGCACCTGTTTGATGAGCGCGGCGTCGCATTCGAGGAAGGGCAGCTCGCCCACGCGCCATTCGATGTCCCTGCCCTGCAACTCCCCAGCCAGGTCTTTCACGACCGCCTCGACGACGGTCTTCAGGCCCACGATTTGCAGTTTTAACTCGCGGCGGCTCACCCGGGACAGGTTCAACAAATCGTCCACCAGATGCCCGGCCTGCTGGGCACCGGCCCGGATGCGCTGGATCATCCGCTGGCCCTCGGCGGGCAGGTGCGGCGCAAATTCTTCCTCCAGAATTTTCGAAAAACCGTCCACGTGGCGCAGGGGGGCGCGCAAGTCGTGCGAAACGGAATAGGTAAAGGCTTCGAGTTCCTTGTTGGCGGTCTCCAGTGCCCTGGCGCGCTCCTCCGATTCCGCGTTGAGCTGATGGAGAAGCTCTTCGGCGCGCTGGCGCCGGAGAAAATCGCGGTGCAGGGCGAACCCGGCAAAGGCCACGACCCCCAGGGCAAAGCCGGTGCCGAGAAGAATGGCGAGATTCATCCGTGCCACACTGTCGAGTTCTTCCTGTCCGCGGGCGGCCTGCAAGCGCGCTTCCTCCGCATCCATCTGGTCCACGATGTCGCGGATGGATTTCATGAGTTGCTCGCCCGGGGCCACCAACGCAAGGGCCGCGTCGAAGCCCCGGGCGCGCCGCGTCTCGACTTTGCGCTGGGCGAATTCCAGCCGTGCGCGCAGGAGCGGTTCCAACTGGCGCAGCCGGGCGGTCTGCGCGGGGTTGTCCGCGATCAGGGATTGCAGGGACAGGTAGCGGGTGGCGACTTCGTCCAGTGCTTTGTGATAGGGCTGCAAGTACTGTTCGTCGCCGGTCAGCAAAAAGCCGCGGGCGCCGGTTTCCATTTCTTGCACAGTCAAGAGAAGGCCGGCAAGTTGAGTGCGAACCTGCAGTGTGTGCTCCACCTCTTGAGAACGCGCCACGGAATCGTTAGCGTTGTGGATGGAGATGAGGCCGATCACGACCAGCACAGCCAAACTCAGGGCGAGGGCCAGGTAAACGCGCCGTTCCATCCTGTGGACCAGCCCGCCGTGGATTTCTCCCAGAAACCCGCGCGCGGGCCGCGCCAGCAATACACCCACGGCAAGCAACAAGAAGGCGACCGCCGTGTGCAGCGCCATTCTGGTGTATTGCGGTAAGGCTAAGAGGATGGGGCCGCCGTGAACGTATTCCACGAGCGAGACCCCGCTCAGCAACAAGGGGAAAAGAACCAGGGCTTCGGCGAAACGGAAACCCTTGCGCGGCTCATAGTCGATCAGCAGCAGGGAAAGACCCAGCAACAGGAAGTTCAGGGCGGTGGTAAGGGCCATGCGACCGGGACTGCCCGTGGCCACGGCATTCGGGGCATCGCGAAACAGGAACTCATCCAGGGCCAGATTCCAGCCGGCAAGATATTCGAGCAGGGTTGCAGCGCTAATCAAGGCGGCCAGCAGTGCCAGCAGCCAGCCGGCGCGGGCCCGCCAGGATGAGACCGGCGAAGGGGAAAGAAGAAGCAGGGAGAAGCCGGCCAGGACGAAGGCCAGCGCCGTATTGGGTTTCATCGAGACGGCGCCGGGCAGCACACTCTTCCATGCCGGAAGGTCAAACTGCCACCCGGCAAGCACACAAATCCCCAAAATGCCCACGAAGGCTCCGCAGGCCAGCGAAACAAACTGGACGCGCGACGGCCGGGCGGGGACCGGCGGGGGAGTCAAGAGCGCGCCTCGTGAAGCACGGCTGCAGGAGCTTGGTTTAATCCGGGCATGAAACACCATTAATGGTGCTTGCTAGTGCCCGACTGAAGGGCGCGAGGGGGGAACACCAGTGTAACCCCGCGCCGGACGGTGCAGTCAAGATTTCGTGAAGACTTGTGCACTGCCCAGCATCCCGGTTGAAAGGGTGGTGGGGGAGGATTTTAGCGGGGGCGGGGGGCGGAGAATTCTTCGAGAAGGAGGCGGGCGAGGCGGCGGGAGTTGTGGCGGATGACGCCGTGTTCTTCGATGAGGTTATCGAGGATGGCGCGGAGGCCGAGCTTCTGGAGTTCGGGGAGGTCCACGATGACCTGTTGGGCGCCCTGGCGGCGATAGCGGCGGGCGACCGAGGGGGAGATGACTTTGTGGTTGGCGACGACCCAGTCGAGGACGCGGCCGGGGGTGTGCTGCTGAATGGCGCGGACGTGGCCGGCGAGGGAATAGCCGGTGGTTTCGCCGGGCTGGGTCATGAGGTTGGCGATGTAGACGCGCGGTGCTGTGGAGCGGGCGATGGCGCGAGCCAGCGCGGGGATGAGGAGATTGGGGATGATGCTGGTATAGAGCGAGCCGGGGCCCAGGACGATGAGGTCGGCGGCGGCAACGGCGGCGAGGGCTTCGGCGAGGGGGCGAACGTTGCGGGGGACGAGGGCGATGCGGCGGATGCGGGCCGTGCTTTTGGAGATGCGCGTTTCGCCCTGCACGCGGCGGCCGTTTTCGAGCGTGGCTTCGAGAGTCACATTGGCCAGAGTGGAGGGGAAGATGCGTCCGCGGATGGCCAGGACTTTGCCGCTAACGCGGACGGCTTCGGTGAAATCGCCGGTGACGTGGGTGAGGGCGGTGAGAAACAGGTTGCCGAAGCTGTGGCCGGCGAGGCCTTTTCCGGCGGGGGGAAAACGGTACTGGAAGAGGCGACTGAGCAGGGCTTCGTCGTCGGCCAGGGCCACCATGCAGTTGCGGATATCGCCGGGAGGAAGGATGCGGTATTCGCGGCGGAGGCGGCCGGAGCTGCCGCCGTCGTCGGTGACGGTGACGATGGCGGTGAGATCGGCGATGGGAGCGGGAGGGAGAGGGGCGTGGCCGCGGGCGGGATGGTCGGGGTGGAGCGATGTAAATTCCTTGAGGCCGCGGAGGAGAGCGGAAAGGCCGGTGCCGCCACCGAGAGCGACGATACGCAGTCCGGCGCGGGGGGCGCGGGATCCGCGCGGGGCTGCTTTGGAAGTGTTGCGCTGGGGTTGCAAGGGAGGGCCCCGAGGAGGTCAGCCGGCGGTGCCGTCTTTTTCCGGGTAGAGCAGTTCGGTGAACTGAGGGTCTTCCTGGAGGAAGGCGAAGTCTTCGTCGTTGCGGGCGTGGTAGCGGTTTTCCGGGCGAAGCTGGATGGCCACCTTGAGATTCTCGAGAGCGGACTGGGCTTCGCCGGTGAGGCAATCGAGGGCGGCGAGGGCGTAATGGATATAGTCGGTTTTGGGGGCGAGTTTGCGGGCCTTTTGCAGGTGCTCGCGGGCTTCGTCCCAGCGGGCACTGTTCATGAGGGTGACGCCGCGCTGGTAATGCTCTTCGGCGGTTTTGGGATTCTGCTCGGAGCTGGGCTTCATGCGCTGTTCGACGATGCGCAGGTGCATGCGGGCGCGGTCGGCCAGTTCCCTGCTGGGTCCGGCGATGACTTTTTCGAGGTCCTGCTTGGCCTTGGCGTATTTCTGCTGCTGGAAGAGGAGCACGGCGCCTTCATAGGTCTTCATCTGGGCTTGGACGAGAGGGTCGACCATCTCGACACCGCCACGGGTAGGAGGCGGCGCGGGAACCGCCGGGCGCTTTTTGCGCGCTTTGGAGGGTCCGGCGGAGGAACGCTTCTTGGGGGCAGCCCGCTTGGCCGAAGGTTTTCTCGATTTAGCCATAGCGCGCATGCTAACAGAGGCTTAGATTATCGTCAACGCGGGCATTTTCGGCTTTTGGGGGCCTTTTTTTGGCCCCCTTGGGGAATGGGGCGGGGGCGCGAGGGTGGCATGTCCGTGACATGGCCGCAAAATATGGCCGCGGAAAACAAGAATCTGGATGAAAATAGAAGTGGTGAAGTTGTGTCCGTGGGCCTGAGCAGGTACTAGCCTGCCAGCGGGGCGTGTGTTAAATTAAAAAGTCAGGTTGAGCCGGAACAAGTGCCATTTATTAACTTTCCTGCGCGCGAAATCAATTGCAAGCTGGTGTACTACGGTCCAGGTCTGGGCGGAAAGACCGCGAACCTGCAGTGGGTCTACGACCATACGGGGCAAAACGCCAAGGGGAAAATGGTTTCCCTGGCGACGGAGACCGACCGGACGCTGTTTTTCGATTTTCTGCCGCTGGATCTGGGAACGGTGCGCGGGTTCAAGACGCGCTTTCATTTATATACGGTGCCAGGGCAGGTGTTCTACGAGGCCAGCCGGAAACTGATTTTGAAGGGCGCGGACGGAGTGGTGTTCGTGGCGGATTCGCAGGAAGAGCGGCTGGACGCGAATTTCGAGACGTTCGAAAACTTGATGGAACATTTGAAGGAACACAACCTGGATTTCGCGACGATACCCTATGTGCTGCAATTGAACAAGCGGGACATGCCCAATGCGATGTCCGTGGCGGAACTGACCAAGCAATTGCAGAAGAAGGGCGAGCCGGTCATCGAGGGAGTGGCGGTGACGGGGCAGGGCGTGTTCGAGACGCTGAAGGAAGTAGCGAAATTGGTGCTGGGGGAATTGAAAAAGGGCGGGTAGGGATTGAGCAGGGCAGCCGGGATTCCCCGGCTGATTCGAATCTTCCACAAAATAACTAGAGCAACAGGTGGAAGCCGACTTCGACCGTCGTCTCGACAGGGACCGGATTCCCGTTGCGGTCCAGCGCCGGGTTGCATTTCCAAGTGCGCACCGTCTCCAGCGCCACGCGGTCCAATCCAAAACCCAACCTGTTGAGGACGGCAATTTTTACGATTTTTCCTTCCCGTGAAATCACCACGCCCATAGTCACATTTCCTTGTACATGGTTCATGCGGGCTGCTTCCGAATAGAGCGGGTTCGGCTGGTAGTAGCAGCGAGGCATGGATACGCCATCCTTGCCTGGGGCGGCGTAAGGGGGCGGTTCGGAGAAATGCGGATCGACCCAGTAGAGCGGATTGCCTGCGTCCGGACGGAGAAGAGCGGAAATCTCGGCCAATGCCTTCATGGTCTGGGGATCCACGATGCTGATCGAAACGGTTTTTCCCGAGGGACCATCCTGCACCGTGCCGTGCAGCAGAGCATCGCATTTATTTTGCGCGCAGAAGGCGCTTAGTTGTTGAAGTGTTCCGGGGTCCGCGGCGGAGAGAGCGCCTTGCGCCGCGGCCACCCGGAAGCCGGCCCGCAGAACTTTTATATTGCCGGAATTAGCGGAAAGAAAATCCGAAAGTTCGGCGGTCACCGGCTGCGTGCGTTCGGTGAAGCGGCCCTCGGCGTTGGATAGGTCGAGCAGGACGACGACGTGCAATTTGCGCCTTTTGATTTCCTTCTGAATTCTCTTGCCAAATTGTTCGATGGTGATGGGTTTCTGCGCGGAGGCAGGGGATGGAGAAAGGAAAAAGAAGGCAGCGGGAAGCAAGGCAATGCGGGAGAGGCGTGTGCTGCGCATGGCGAGAGAACGATACCACAAGAGAATGGTTACGCGGAAGATACAGATGCAAGCGGGAGGCCGTATGAGTGGGGCAGAGTCAGGAAAAGGCGGCGAGGGCGGCGGGTTCGGTAAGGTAGGTGGGGATGGCTTCGAGGAGGCGGGTGATGGTGAGGGCTTCGCGGACGCGGCCTTCTCCGCAGACCAGGCGGAGGGCGCCGGAATCGCGGCGGAGGAGGGACATGTGGCGGACGAGGGTGGCCAGGCCGGAGCTGTCGATTTGTTCGACGGCGTCGAGGTTGACGATAATTTTCAAGGAGCCGCCGGCTTCGAGTTTTTCGAGGGCGGCATTGAGTTTGTCGCTGGGAGAGCCGATGATGAGGCGGCCGGTGAGGCGGACGATGTGGACGCCATGTTCTTCGTGAACGGCAATGTCCATGGTCTTGCTCTCCATCCGCGCGGAAGCATTTTTTCTTTCCGCGGCGGCGCGCTGTATTCTTCGGTCCGTGGGCATTATACGATGGCGCGGCGGGAAGGCCAATGAATGCGCGTTCATAAACTTCATTCCTGGAACCTGACGCCGCGGGAGGCGGCGCGCGTGCAGAGCGAGCTGCGCGGACGGTGGGAGGGGCGCGACCGCTTAGCGGAGGGAACGGGGAAGATTGCGTATGTAGCCGGGTGCGACGCGGCGTATTTATTGGGCGGGTCGCAGGCGCTGGGAAAACGTTCGCGGCAGGGAGCGCTGCGGCAGGCCAACCGGGCGATTGCGGGGGTGATTGTGTATCGCTATCCGGAAATGATCGAGGTGGAACGGGCGTTCGCGATTGTGCCGCTGCGGTTTCCGTATGTGCCGGGGCTTTTGAGTTTCCGGGAATGCCCGGCCCTGCTGGCGGCGTTTCGAAAATTAAAGCACGAGCCGGACGTGATTTTTTGCGACGGGCAGGGTGTCGCGCATCCGCGGCGGTTTGGACTGGCGTGTCATCTGGGGGTGTTGCTGGACCGGCCGACGATTGGGTGCGCGAAGTCGCGCTTAATCGGAGAGGAGAGCGAGCCGGGGAGGCGGGCGGGGAGTTGGACTGCGCTGACGATTGCGAGCGGCGGGAAGAGAGAAACGATTGGGGCGGTGCTGCGGACGCGGGATAGGGTGCGGCCGATTTACGTTTCGCAGGGGCACCGGGTGTCGCTGGAGACGGCGATCCGGCTGACGATGGCGGTGTGCGATGGGATCAGGATTCCGCGGCCGACGCGGGAGGCGGACCGGTATGTGGGAGAGTTGAAGAGGGCGGGGCAAGCCCCGCCCCTACAGGAGAGTTGGTGAGAGAAGCCGTAGAAGAGATTTACATTTCTGGGATGCAAATAATTTCTGCGGGGCTCGATGCAGCGAAATCTATAATGCAAAGCATCCGTTTTGCGGTTTGCGGGAGGATGGCTATGGCGAGTAAGGAAGCGCGGGTGGCCGGAGTCTTGCTGGCGGGATTGGCGATATTGGCGAGCGCGGGGGTGTTTGCGGCGCCGATTGTGGCGCAGGGGACGGCGGCGGCGGGGGAGGCGATGGCGCGGCTGGACGGGCGGGTGGCCGCGGCGCAATCTTCGGCGGACAACGCGTGGATGCTGGTGAGCACGGCATTGGTGCTGATGATGACGGGGCCGGGGCTGGCGCTGTTCTACGGGGGGCTGGTGCGGAGAAAAAACGTGCTGGCGCTGATGATGCAGAGTTTCGCGCTGATGGCGCTGGTGACGGTGCTGTGGGCGCTGGTGGGCTACAGCCTGTGTTTCGGGGGCAGCGGGAGTTTTATCGGGAATTTTCAGTATGCGTTTCTGCGCGGGGTGGGGGCGGCGCCGAATCCGGCTTACGCGGCGACGATTCCTCATCTGACGTTCATGATTTACCAGCTGATGTTCGCGATTATCACGCCGGCTTTGATTACCGGGGCGACGGCGGAGCGGATGAAGTTCAGCGCGACGGTGCTGTTTACGACGCTGTGGTTCCTGGTGGTGTACGCGCCGCTGGCGCACATGGTGTGGGGCCGGGGCGGGATACTGAACGCTGCGGGGGGAGGGCGCTTCCCTACCCTGGATTTCGCGGGCGGGACGGTGGTGCATGTCAGTTCGGGCGTGTCCGCGCTGGTGTGCGCGCTGTATCTGGGAAAGAGGACGGGCTACCCGCGGCAGCCCATGCCGCCGCACAGCCTGGTGCTGAGCTTTATCGGGGCGTGCCTGCTGTGGGTGGGATGGTTCGGGTTTAACGCGGGGAGCGCGCTGGCGGCGGGAAGCCTGGCGACGAGCGCGTTCGTGGCGACGCATTTCGCCTCGGCGGCGGCGGCGATGGGGTGGCTGGCGATGGAATGGATCCGGAACGGAAAGGCCAGCGCGCTGGGCGGGATTTCGGGAGCGGTGGCGGGACTGGTGGCGATCACGCCGGCGGCGGGATTCGTGGGGCCGATGCCGGCGCTGCTGATCGGGCTGATTGCGGGAGTGTTCTGCTACCTGATGGTGACGAAGGTGAAGGCGGTGTTCGGGTATGACGATTCGCTGGACGCGTTCGGGGTGCACGGGGCCGGGGGGACGATCGGGGCGCTGCTGACGGGAGTGTTCGCGGCGAAGGCGATCAATCCAATTTTTCACGATGCGCGGAATAATGCGCTGCCGAGCGGATGGATTGACGGGCATTTCGGGCAAGTGGGCTATCAGGCGCTGGGGGTGGCGATCGCCTGGGCGCTGGCGGCGGTGGGAACGCTGGTGCTGCTGAAGATCGTGGATGTGCTGGTGGGGGTGAGGGTGAGCCAGGAACACGAGATCGAAGGATTGGACATTACACAACACGGCGAGGAAGCCTATAATCTGGAAGGCTGATCCCGTGCGCGGAGCGATGGGAAACGAGCGGCGGCGGAGAGTGGCTCATCCATGATGAAGATTGAAGCGGTGATTCAGCCGTCGCGGTTCGAGTCGGTGCGGGACGCGCTGCGGGAAGCGGGCATACAAGGAATGACGGTGATCGAGGTGCGCGGTCACGGGAGGCAGAAGGGGCACACGGAAGTTTACCGCGGCCGGGAATATACGGTGGACCTGCTGCCGAAGATCATGCTGGAGATCGTACTGCGGGATGCGCAGGTGCCGGCGGCGGTGGAAGCGATCTTGAAAGCGGCGCAGACGGGGAAGATCGGGGACGGGAAGATTTTTCTGACGCAGGTCGAGGATGCCATCCGGATTCGCAACGAGGAGCGCGGGGAGAACGCGCTGTAGGGAAGAAAAGTGACTCGTGACTGGTGACTCGTGCAAACGCTGCGAGGCACAGGCTAGAGCCTAAATTCCCGAGAGATTCCTCCACTCCGGGACGGCAAAAACGGCCGTCCCTCCGGTCGGAATGACAAATTTTATATGTTGCGATCTGTTATGAGGCAGGGAGTGGCTGCGGGGAGCGGAAGGCGAGTTTTAAGAGCAGCGGCGTAACCAGCGTGGTGGCCACGGCCATGAAGACGACCACGGCGTAGACTTCCGAACTGATCACGGACAGGCCAAGACCGATTTGGGCCACGACCATGCCCACTTCGCCGCGCGGAACCATGCCCAGACCAATCTTCAGGACATTTTCCCAGCCGAGGGAGAGCGCGCCGAGGCCGCAGCCGACCAGCTTGGTGACGATGGCGGCGGCGAGAATCAGCAGGGCCAGGGCAAGGACGGATTTGGAGCGGAAAACGCGCAGGTCCAAATTCAAACCAATGCCCACGAGGAAGAAAGGGACCAGCAGTTCGCTGACGCCGCGGGTGAGGGTACGCACGCGGGCGTCGGCGCCGTCGGTGAGGGCGAGGCCGGCGAGGAAGGCGCCGACGATCGCGGCCACGCCAGTGTATTGGGCGAGAAGAGCGAGAGAGAAGAGGAGAACGATGGCGATGTGAAACTTGGCGTCATCGGCGCGGGCGCGGGATTGGAAATGGGGGAGCAAGCGGTTGAGGGCGGTGGTGCCCCAGACGGCCATGAGCGCGGTGAAGCCGGTGGCGAGCGTGGCGGTGAGGGCGATTTCCCAGAAGTTGATGCGGCCGCGGGCGACGGCGCTGACAACGGCCAGGACGATGAGGCCGAGGACGTCGTCAATGATGGCGGCGGCGAGAATGATTTTGCTGGCGATTTCGTGAAGGAGGCCGCGGGAGGAGAGAACGGAAGCAGTGATGCCGACGCTGGTGGCCACCATGGCCGCGCCGACGAAGATGGCTTCGACCTGGGGAGCGCCCCAGGCAAGAAGAATGCCCCAGCCGGCGAAAAAGGGAACGATGACGCCGATGGTGGCGACGAGCGTGGCTTTGGCGCCGACCTTGAGGAGTTCGGAGGCTTTGACTTCGAGCCCGACGCCGAAGAGGAGAAACATGACGCCGAGGTCGGAGAGGGCCTTGAGGGTGTCATTGGGATGTATCCAGCCGAGGACGCTGGGGCCGATGAGGGCGCCGGCGAGAATTTCGCCGACGATGCCGGGCTGCTTGCAGCGCTCAAACAGCTCGGAGAGGAGCTTGGCCGAGCCAAAGACAATGAGCATGGCGAGCGGAAGCGGCATCGAATCGTGCATGTGCGGGCGTCAGCGCATCCGCGCGGGCTGCGGCGCGGGCTTGCGGGCGATCTGGCGCCAGGTAAAGAGAGCGGCCAGGGCGCAGCCAGCCAGGACCGGGACGATGGGAATGCCATGAGAGATAAGCATATAGGCGCCGAGCAGGGCTGCGGCGAAGAAGAGATTCCACTTTAGGTTCATTTTGGGATTCATTTTTGTGTTCATTTTTGGATTCCTTTTTGGGTTCAGCGGAGATTTCATCGAAACACCATAAAGAGAACCGTGGCGACCATCATAACCAAGCCGAGGCCGAGCGCGGGAACTTTCAGAGATTTTGTCCAGGCCGGGCGCTGGGCGCTTTCGCGGCGAAGGCGGCGAATTTCGGAGAGCTGGTGGCGCGCCAGGGCCAGTTCGCCTCCGGTGACGGCGAGTTGGAGGGAGTGGAGAGTTTCGGCTTCGGCTTTTTCGAGGGCGCGAAGGCGGTAGAAGAGTTCCGCGTATTTGAACTGGGCGAAGAAGTTTTGCGGGTCGAGGCTGCGCGCTTCTTCCAAGGCATCCATGGAGCGATAGGGGTCGTAGTTCATGGCGTGGGCGATGCCCAAGCAGGTGCGCACGTCGGCGTTCTCCGGGTGCAGGGCGCAGGCCTCCTGAAGGGAGACGATAAGCTCGGCCAGTTCCCGTGGCGAGACGGAATGAGGGTCGCGCCAGGGCATGGCCGGAAGGCGGGAGAATTCCCGGCCGGGGAGAATAACTCCCGGCCGGGCTTGCAGTGCAGTGGTGGTAGTGGACATGTGAGTACGCTCCTTGAAGTTAGGACTTCAACTCGAACTCGGGATAGCCGAGAGCGCCCATTTCGGGGAGGTCCAGGCCTTCGAGTTCGGCTTTAGCGGAAACGCGCTGGCCGACGATCCAATCCACAAGCAGGTTGAGGATGAAGCTAAGAGTGAAGACGAAACCGACGAGAGTGACGACGCCGATCAACTGAGCGACGAGCTGGCCGCCATTATCACCGTAGAAGAGGCCGGTGACGGAACCAGCGACGCCGTTCCAGGAGCCGCCGTAGTTGCTCTTGCCGTCGGCGAAGAAGCCGATGGAGATGACGCCCCAGAGGCCGTTGGTACCATGAACGGAGATGGCGCCGACCGGGTCGTCCACTTTGAGGACGCGGTCGACGAACTCGACGGAGAGGCAGACGAGAACGCCGGCGATGAGGCCGATGATCACGGAGCCGACGGGGTTGACGAAGCCGGAGGGAGCGGTGATGGCGACGAGCCCGGCGAGAAGGCCGTTGCCGCTCATGCTGGCGTCGGGCTTGCCGTAGCGGGTCCACATATAGAGCATGGCGCCGAAGCCGCCGGCCATGCCCGCGAGCATGGTGTTGACGGCGACCGAGCCGATGCGCAGGGCGCCGTTGCCGGAAGCGCCGAGGGTGGAACCGGGGTTGAAGCCAAACCAGCCGAAGGCCAGGATGAAGCAGCCGAGGAGCACGAGGACGATATCGTGGCCGAGGATGGCGTTGGGCTTGCCGGTGCGGTCATATTTGCCGATGCGCGGGCCGATAATCATGGAGACGGCGAGGGCGGTGATGCCGCCGACGGCGTGGACCACGCCCGAGCCGGCAAAGTCGCAGTAGCCCTTGCCGAGATTGAAATTGGCGCCGAGATTGGCGAGCCAGCCGCCGCCCCAGGCCCAGTTGGCGAAGAGAGGATAGGTGAAGGCGCCCATGAGGAAAGAAGAGACGACAAAGGCGGCGTATTTCCAGCGTTCCGCGGCGGAGCCGGTGACGATGGTGAGCGCGGTGTCCATAAACACCATCTGGAAAAGGAAGAGGACCATGACGGAGACGTCATAGGTGCCCTTGTGCATGAGGAAGAGGCCGGTCTGACCGAAAAGGCCGAAGGGCTTGCCGAAAAGAGTGATGGCGAATTCGGCGGACAATGGCGGAGTGCCGCCGAGGTTGGCGGTGGCGCCGACGCCGCCCATCTGAATGGCGAAGCCGATGAGCCAGTAGGCGAGCATGCCGACACCGTAGACGGCGAAGTTCATCATCATGGTGTGGTTGGCGTTTTTGGCGCGGCAAAGGCCGGTCTCGACGATGGCGAAGCCGGCTTGCATGAACATGACCAGGAAGCCGGTGACCAGGGTCCAGACGAAGTTGATGGCGATTTTGTTCTGGCCGACCTGATTGGCGAGATCGCCGATGGTGACGCCTTTCTTGGCGTCGGTGACGGTGATGTCGCTGGCGGTGCCGGTGAGCGAGCCGTCCGGGTCGCCTTTGGCGCGAGCGTCCGCGGAAGGCACGGGCGCGCCCGCGAGGTCGGCGTCGGTAATGGGAACGGGCTTGGGAGCGGGAGCGGCGGCCGGCACCGGAGCCGCCGCGGCAGCGGGAGGCGCCTGAGCAAAGCTGCGAGGCGCAAGAGCAGCCGCGGCCAGCAGGACCAGGAACAATAACTTGAGCGTTGTTTTCATTCTCATCTCACCCCTTCTTCCAGATTGCGTTTTTGAGATAGGCCCGGTTGAGCACGCCCATGATGCCGTAGAGGCTGACGGCCAAGCCGAGCAGAACGACAGCGAGCTGGGCTCCCACGGAGTGGAGAGCCAGGCTAAGAACAGCAATGACGAAGCCGAGCATAATCACAAGAAGTCCGACGAATATCATGTTCAGCGACCTCCGCTTTCCGCGTGTTCCAGCGGCTTGCATTTGAGAAAGGCGCCGGCGGAAACAGCCAAAAGCGCCGCGGTCACCAGATAAAGCAGGAAGCTGCCCTTCATGATCGCGGCGGACAGCGCCGTGAAGCCCAGCAGAAAGGCCGTGACCGCAACGGCCTGAGTGGAATTTGCCCCCATGTAGTTCCTCCTTTTTCGTTAAAGAATGATTGGTACAGCACAACCAACAGCAAAATCATATTTGCGCGTTAGCGCTTGGGCCCGAAGAAGGCGACGATGCCCAGGGTCAGCGTGTCCTGGCTTTTGGCCGTGCCCACGGGGCCCATATAGGTGGAGCCGCCGAATTCGCTGACGGAGCCGCCGCGCTGGAAGAAAGGCTGATTGGACCAGTCATGGCGGTATTCGAGACGAGCCAGGAGGCCTTCGGGGAACTTGTATTCGCCGGTGAAGGTGCCTTCCTTGATCTGCTGCTGGACGCCGGTGCCGGTGGCGAAGCCGTCGCGGTCGTTGAACCATTCGACGCGCGGGGTGAAGGAGAGTTTGGGCGTAGCCTGGTAGTGCACGGCAACGGCGGCGCCGTACCAGACTTGCGAGCCGGGGCCGATATTTTTGTCCGAGCCGTAATCGAAGTTGAGATAGGCGTTCCATTTGGCCGTGGGCGTAAGCAATAGAGTGGTGTCATAGAGATTGCGGAAACCCTTGTTGGCGCCGGGCTTTTCCGGTCCGGTGTGGAAGTTGTTGGTCCAGGCGAATTTTTTGACGGTGTAGGTTCCGGTGAACATGAGGGTCTTGCCGGAATTGTTGTCCTCGACGTTGTTCCAGCCGTTGACGAGCATGACGCCGCCGGTGAAGCGCTTGCCGACGGGGAAGGTGGCGCGCACGCCGAAGTGATAATAAGGAATGGCCCAGGCGAAGAGGAGCGAGCGGGAATAGTTCCAGTTGCCGTTGGATTCGATGACCTCGGCGCCGTCGCTGGTGACGAATTTGCCGAAGTCCACCTGGAAACCCTTGCCCTTGGGGGGCTTGAGGCTGACGTAGGCCTGTTCGAGATAGCGGAAGATCTCGGGAGCTTTCTCGCCGGCGGCGATAATATCGAAGGCGCGGCCAAAGCCGAAGTCCACCTGGAAGCCGACAGGGTCGGCGGTGTGGGACATGGAGAGTTTGGCCATGTTCAGGCTGAACTCGTTGGAGCGCACATTGAAGTTATAGAGTTGATTGAAACCGGAAGCCGGGTGGTTGAAGTTGAAGCTATAATAGCCGTCAATGAGCCCGCTGAAGTCGATGGGCCCCGCCGACCAGGTGGGCGAGGGAGCGGGATCCTGCGCCGGGGGAGAAACCGGGGCGGGGGAGGCGGGTGGAGCAGCCTGGCCGCTGGCCAGGGGGGACATCAGTAAAGCGGAAAGGCTTAAGAACAGAAGCGCGCGGCGGATGGACACTCTTGATCTCCTTCGACTGGACGTGGCGAGCAGTGAAATGAAACTCGCTTGAGGGCGGAGAGTACAGGGAGCGGATGCGGAAGGCGAACGGAAGTTTTCCATTCGAGAAATGAAAAACGCGGGGCAGGCAAACAGATTTCAATCGGAGAAACGCAAAATATGGAGTTGGCCGGGCGGGCGGAGATATGCATGATACGCAGGTGCGCGAACAGAGCAGGCGCGCCGAGCCTGAGGCCGAGCGGGACAACGAAGGATAAAGACAAACCGAGGGGGAGAGAATAATGAAGAAGATTGAAGCGATCATTCAGCCGTCGAGATTTGAATCGGTAAAGGACGCGCTGCGGGAAATCGGAGTGGAAGGAATGACCGTGACGGAAGTGCGCGGGCACGGGAGGCAGAAGGGGCATACGGAAATTTACCGGGGGCGGGAATACAGCGTGAACCTGATCCCCAAGGTGAAGATCGAGCTGGTGCTGCCGGAGCCGCTGGTGGAAAAAGCGGTGGAGGCGATATTGAACTCGGCGCAGACGGGGAACATCGGCGACGGAAAGATTTTCATCTATCCGGCGGCGGACGCGATCCGCATCCGCAACTCGGATCGCGGAGAGAGTGCGCTGTAGCCGGCCGCACGGAGCGCGGCCGAAGATCCGGAATCTGTCCATGAACGAACAAAACACGGCGATCAGTCCGGCGGAGGCGCTGGCGTCCGCGTGCCGGGAGCAGCGTGCGCGAATCCGGCGGGAGTTCGAAGCCGGGGCCACGGGGTCCTACACGGTGCGGGAGCTGTGCGACTTGGCGGACGAGACCCTGCTGCAGATCTGGGACGGGCTGCGGCCGGAGAGGCCGCGGCGGTTTGCCCTGCTGGCGCTGGGGGGCTATGGAAGGCGGATGCTGTTTCCGTGCTCGGACCTGGATATTCTTTTTCTGTTCGAGGATGCGGGAGCGGAAAAGGAGTTTCAGCCGCTGGTGGCGGAACTCTCGCGGAGGCTGTGGGACCTGGGATTCCGGGTGAGTTCGGCGGGACGAACCGTGGAGGAATGCAAGCGGATCGAGGAGGACAACGCGGAATTTCACCTGGCGCTGCTGGAGCGGCGATTTCTGACGGGTGACCGCGAGATGTTTCACGGCGTGAACACGGCCATTTTCCGGGATTCGGAGCGGAACCGCAGCGAATTTCTGGCGGGAAAAATCCGCGAGCTGACGCGGGAGAGGCATGCGCGCTACGGGAACACGATTTTTCATCTGGAGCCCAACATCAAGGATGCGCCGGGGGGACTGCGGGACCACCACGCGGCGCTGTGGCTGGAAATTATTTCCGGGAAACAAGGGGAAGCGGAGTTTGCGGCGCGGAAGAGCAAGGCGTCCGCCGCGGCCATCGAGTTTCTATCGGCGGTGCGCTGTTTTCTGCACTACGCCAACGGGCGCAACGACAACGGGCTGACGTATGAGCTGCAGAAGATCGCGGCGCAGCGCGCGCTGGGAGCCCCCGACGGCGTGGCGCGCGATCCGGCGGCGTGGATGCAGCTTTATTTTCAGCACGCGCGCGCCCTGAACCGGCAACTCTTGCAGGAGATCGACGTGCCGCCGAAGCGGCGGGCGTTCTGGCGGGGCGCATTCTGGCGGCCGGCGGGACGGCGGGGGAAGGCGTTTTACGCGGAAGAGGGGAGACTGATAGCCGGCGATCCGGCGGCGCTCGATAGCCGCGCGGCAGTATTCGCTTTTCTGAAGGAAGCGGCGCGCACGGGCTGTCCACCCGCGCGGGAAGCGGAACAGCGGCTGGGGGAAGCGTGGAAGCGCGGCACGGCTGGCCGGAGCGAAGAGGCGCGAGCCTTATGGCCGGAGCTGCGGGAAATACTGGAGGCGGCGTATCCGGCGGCGGCACTGCGGCCGATGCACCGGCTGGGACTGCTGGCGGAAGTGCTGCCGGAGTTCCGGAGGATTGACGCGCTGGTGGTGCGGGATTTTTATCACCGCTATACGGTGGACGAACATTCGCTGCGGGCCATCGAGCATTTGCAGGAGCTGGGCGAGCCGCGCGAGGAGCGGGCGCGGAATTTATCCGCGCTGTGGAAGGCGCTGGAGCGGCGCGAGCTGCTGGTGCTGGCGCTGCTGCTGCACGATATCGGAAAAGGAATGCCCGGGGACAATCACGTCACGGGAAGCCTGGAAGCGCTGGGAACGGCGGCGGAGAGGCTGGGGCTGGATGCGCAGGAACAGGCGGAGATTCACTTTTTGATCGAGCACCATCTGGACATGTCGGCGACGCTGCTGCGGCGGGACATATTCGATCCGGCGACCATCGCGGCGTTTGCGCGGGTGGTGGAGACGCAGGAGCGGCTGAACCGGCTGTGCCTGCTGACGTATGCGGACATTCACGCGGTAAACCCGGAAGCGCTGACGCCGTGGAAGGCGGAGATGCTGTGGCAGCTTTTCGCGGCGACCTCGAATCACCTGAGCCGGGAGCTGGACCGGGAACGGCTGCATATCGACCATCAAACGCCGTTCATCGAGGAGACGCGGCGGATCGCGGGAGCGCGGATCGAGGACATCGAATGGTTTTTGGAGGGATTTCCGCGGCGGTATCTGGCGGTGCATTCGGCGGCGGAAGTGGCGGCGCATTTCGGAATGTACAAGAAGCTGGCGAATGCGCCGGTGCAGACGGAACTGCGGGCGGGAGGGCACGCGTATTCGCTGACGCTGCTGACGCCGGA
Organism: Terriglobia bacterium; assembly: GCA_041500985.1. Lineage (GTDB taxonomy): Bacteria > Acidobacteriota > Terriglobia > Acidiferrales > UBA7541 > Acidiferrum. Next base: position 42,487 of record JBGQNE010000009.1, read on the forward strand.
CCGTCCGGCGCTTTTTGCGACGATCGCGGGAGTGCTGGCGGGCTGGGGGATGAACATCGTGAAAGCGGACGCCTTCGCCAATGCCGCGGGAATCGTGCTGGACACTTTTCATTTCGAGGATTTGCACCGGACTCTGGAGCTGAACCCCGGGGAGAAGGAGCGATTCTTGAGCAGCCTGGAGGATGTGGTCAGCGGGAAGGCGCCGCTGGAGCCGCTGCTGAAGGGGAGGCTATCGGCCGCGCGGAGCCGTGCGCCGAAGGTGGCGGTGGAGACAACGATGCGGTTCGACGACGAATCTTCGGAGCGCTGCACGCTGTTGGAGCTGATCACGCAGGACCGCGTGGGGCTGCTGTACCAGGTGGGGTCGGAACTGGCGCGGTGCGGATGCAACATCGAGGTGGCGCTGATTGATACGGAAGGGCAAAAGGCGATTGACGTATTTTATCTGACGGCGCGGGGGAAGAAGCTGGAAAAGGAGCTGCAGGAGGAACTGCGGCGGGCGCTGGCGGGGTCCACGGTTTGATCTTTGGGCTGGAGAAACCAGCCGGGCTAAAGCCCGGCCTCTACAAAAGCGGGAGAAAAAGTCCTCGAGTGGGCGGGGCGGTTATTTTTTAATGGCGGGGTTGGAGGCGGAGGCGTTGGGGCGCGGGGGAGCCGCCGGACGAGATAGGGAGCTTTTGGCTTCGGGGCTGCGGGGAGTCCAGTCCGCAGGCGGGAAAGCGATATGCCAGAAATTGGGGACGGGCTTGAGGAACTCGAGGCCCACTTCGGCCTTCCTCGGTTGCTGCCCAGCGAAAACCACGCGGCAAGCGACTTCTTCATTGGTTTTGCCGTTGCGCAGGGTGAGTTGCATGCCGATGGAAACGCGCATATCCAGGGTAACGAGGGCGCCATGCGCGTTGATGACCAGCGTGCGGGTGGCTTCCTCGATGGGTTTCTTGTCGGGGGTCTGGCCGATCACGGTGACGGTCAAGCCCAGCAAGACGCGCTGGCTGCGGCGGCGATTGTTCTTCTCTGCGACCTGAGCGGAAAGCGGTTCCATGCCTCTGCCTCTCCTAGACATTATCACGGGTGCGCGGCAGGCTCACAGAACTGTCGCCAGGGTTGCTGCTCAGGAAGTAACACCCTGGTTTTAGCCGAAAAAAGGGGCTATTCGGCGGTGGTTCCGATTTGGGAACGCCACCAGTCCTGGCCGGATTCCGGAAGGGTGTAGAGCGGATCGTAGTATTCGTATTGACGGCTGAGGGCTTCGGGGTCCTGGGCTTCGATGCCGGTGCGGTAGTTCTTGGTCCAATAGGAGACGCCCTTCTCGCGGTCGTATTGCTTCAACTGGTGAATCCAGCGTTTGCCGACGAAGGGAACGTCGCAGACGATGCGGGGAGTGGCGAAGCCGGGGAGATAGCCCATGATGTCGTGCTGCAACTGCTGGGCTTCGTGGACGGCGAGGCGCCAGTGTTCGGCATTGGGGATCATGTCGCACATATAGAAGTAGTAGGGCGTGATGGAGGCGTGGTCCATGAGCATAAAGCAGAGTTCGAGAAGATCATGGGAGGAAGCGTTGACGCCGCGGAGGAGCACGCCCTGGTTGCGCACATCGCGGAAGCCGATTTCGAGGAGGCGGCGGGCGGCCTTGGCCACGAGGGGAGTGACCTGGGCGGCGTGGTTGGCGTGAGTATGGAAGGCCAGGCTGACGCCGCGCTCGCGTGATTTTTTGGCGAGGCGGGCGTAGCCGTCGAGGACTTCGTCCTGAAGGAAATGCTGGGGAATGCCGACGAGGCCTTTGGAAGCGAGGCGAATGTCGCGAATGTTGGGGATGTCGAGCAGGGCGCTGACGAAGGATTCGAGGGTTTGAATGGGAGTGTTGGCGATATCGCCGCCGGAGACGACGACGTCGCGGACCTGCGGCGTGCGGCGCAGATAGTCGAGCATCTGGGCGTAGCGGTCCTTCTGCTGAATCTGGAAGCGAAGTTTGGTGACCTGAGGAACGTCGTTGCCGACGAGGTCCATGCGGGTGCAGTGGCCGCAGTATTGAGGGCAGGTGGAAAGCATTTCGGCGAGTACTTTGGTGGGATAGCGGTGGGTGAGTCCTTCGACGGCCCACATATCGGATTCGTGGAGGCTGTCGCGGCTGGCCTTGGGATGGCTGGGCCATTCGGGATGGCGGTCTTCAAAGGCGGGAAGCATGTAATGGCGAACGGGATCATTCCAGAGATCCTGCTCGTTCATGGTGTTGATCATCTGGGGCGGGACGAGCATGGACATGGTGGCGCGCTCGCGGATATCGCGCTCGATGCCGGCTTCGAGATCCTGGGGGAGCAGTGCGCCCATGACCTCCTTGAGTTCCTTGAGGTTCTTGACGGTGTGCTGGCGCTGCCAGAGAGCGGATTCCCACTGCTCGCGGGTGACGTCGCGCCAGCCGGGAAAACGGCGCCAGTCCGGCTCGACGCAAGCGCGCTCGAGAGGATATTTGAAGGGCTGGCCGGCGGCGGCGACGCGGGCGGACCGCTTCCAGACCGGGCGGGGAGCCTTAGTGGTGGACGGCATGGAACAACTCCTTAGCGGATAGCGCGGGAAAACTGTACGTACCATTCTATCAATATTCCGGGGATTGCGCGCGGGGAGGAGGCCGGGTGAACCCGCGGACCGAGAAAGTCACTTAGTTGCCAATAAAGGCAAGAATGCCGGCGATTCCCGAAGCGAAGCGGGTCAGGGACAGGTTGCGAGGGCCTCAGCGCTGCGTCACCGCAGGGGCCGATTTTTGCGGCACCGGCAATTTGACGGGATAGCGATATTGGAACGAGGGCGCGGTGCCGGAGCGCAGGCGGGTGTTGTAGTTGAGCTGATAGCCGAGGGAGGCGGGGTCGCTGGAATAGAGAGCGTCATCCGGGTAGGGATAGATTTTGTTGGTGTGATAAGGAAGCGGGGAGACGGTATCGCCGTGGGCGGCGTAGAAGTCGCGGTCTTTCTCGAAGCCGTCGGCGAAAAAGAAATAGTCGCGGGACCAGCCGGCGGGGAGCGGCGGGAGGCGCGCGGGGTCGAATTCGAGGGCCACTTCATCGCCGGAGCTGAGAATGGCGAAGCGGTCATCGGCTTGGCGGAGAAGAGGGAGAACGTCGCCGTAGCGGGTGTAGCTGCCGGCCTGGGCCTCGAAGGGACCGGTGGGGCTGACTTGCTGATGGTCGTAGACGACATCGGCGGGGATGCTGACCTGGACTTCGCGGGGGTAGCCGAGGAAGTGAAGCTGGGCGCTGGCGAGCGGAACATCGGTGACGCGGGCGGGCTGATTATCGGGAGTATTGTCCACGAGGATCTGGTCCCAATAGAGGACCAGGTTGGTGGTGATGCGGATGCGGCGAATGCCGGCGGGGAGTTTCCCGGTGAGGTCGGCGACCATGGTGCGGGCCAGGCCGGCGGGAAAACCCATGTCGTCGATGACGCGAACCCAGCGGCCGGCGGCGTCCTGAGCTTCGACGTAGGGAGCCACGGGGGAGATGCCGGCCTGGTTCGCGGCATACATGGAGGTGGCGGTGAAATAGTCTGTGAGACCGGCCATGAGAAGGCGCAGGGGAGCGGAGGGAGACCATTCGCCGAGGTCGAGTTCGATGGAATGCATTTTGGCGAAGCCGCGGAAGGAGTCGAGAGCGAAGGAGGTGACGTAGCGGCGGTCGCGCGCGCGCAATTCGGGAAGGATGTCGCGGCCGCGGTCGTCCCAGGCGCCGAGGGGGAGATGAGCGGAGCGGCTGGGGATGACCTGAAATTGCGGGAAGGGCGGTTCGCTCATGAAGCGCTCGTTGGGATAGACCTGGAGGGAAGAGGGGTGATCCACGGCGAGGAGACGGACCTGATCGAGGAAGACGACCTCTTCCATGGGCTCGGCGACGCGCATGCTGATCTTGCCGTTGCGCGGACGGACGAGCGAGCCGTCCACCTTGAGGTACTCGGTGGGGTCGGCGGCGTTGCGTTCGCCGGGAGCCACCCAGTGGCCGACGATGCCGGGGCCGATCATGTCGGCGATGAATTCGTAACGCTGGCCGTTCCAGACCCACAGGACGGGGCAGGAGCTGCCGCGGCGATCGATTTCGGAGAGGGTCTGAGTTTTTCCGGCGGGGAGATGCACTTCGTCCTGGGGTACGCCGGTGGGCCAGAGCAGGCGAACGATGTCCACGTTATGCGCGGAGCCGAGGCCGGCGAGGATGCCGGGGGCGCTCTGACCGAGGTAGCCGGAGGAGGCCTGCACTTCCCACTTTTGATAGAGGTCGCCGGAGAAAAGTTCGACTTTTGCGCCGACGGCGTCCTTGTTGTCGGCGAGGGATTTGAAGGAGAGCCGCAGGGAAGAGTTGCGGTGGCCTCCGGCGTTGCGCAGGAGAACGGGAGAGCCGCCGAGTTGAGAGATGAGCAGGTCGGTCGCGCCTGCGGCGGCGAAGTCGGCGGTGACGATGGATTGAGGATGGACGAGCGGTAGATGGGCGAGGGCGGCGTCCTGGGTGACGTCGGCAAATCCGGCTTTGCCGAGATTGCGCAGCAGGCGCACTTCCCCGCCGGCGGGGCCTTCGCCGACGGCCGCGAGATCGAGCCAGCCGTCGTTATCGTAATCGAGAACGGCCAGGCCGCGTGCGCTGGTCCAGCCGAGGTCCGGCAGAGGCACGCGTTCGAGGCGCTGGCCCTGGACGTTGCGCCAGAGGGTGAGGCCGGGAGCGCCATCGTGGGTGAAAGCCAGGTCCATCCAGCCATCCTTGTCAAAATCGAAAGCGGCCGCGCCGATGACGGGGGGGAGATTTTCCTTCGCGGCGTCCCAGGCGGGGACGGACTTGAAGGGGCCCTCGCGCTGGTTAAGAAGAATGAGGGGAACGCGGCCGCTGCCGGTGACGACGAGATCGGTGGCGCGGTCATTATTGAAATCAACGGAGAGAATGCCGATGGCGGGACCGACGGAGTCCAGGCCGGACTGCGCGGACCAGTCGGTGAAGGTGGCGTTGCCGTTGTTGCGCCAGAGCTGGGCGCGGAGGGTGGCGGAGTCGGGGGTTGGAGGCGCGCCAGGAGCGGCGCCGCGGACGACAAATAGGTCCAGGTCGCCATCGTGATCGTAGTCGACGAAATTGACGCTGACGGGATGGGGATCGCGGCGAATACCGGCGGATGCGGTGACATCGGCGAAGGAACCCTTGCCGTCATTGTGGAAGAGGCGCACGCCATCGGCGAAGGCCACGGCGAGATCGGTGTGGCCGTCGTTATCGTAATCGGCGGCGGCGCAGCCGAGAGCGGGGCCGGGGAGATCGAGTTTGGCGGAGGAGGAAACATTTTCGAAACGGCCGTCGCCAAGATTGCGGAAGAGGGCGTTCGGAGCATCAGCGGAGGCGCTGACCAGAAAAATGTCCGGGCGGCCGTCGCCGTCGAAGTCGAAGAGGCAAACACCGGCGGAGGAAAGAGTGCCGGCGGCGAGGCCGGATTTTTCCGATGAAGAGGAAAAATGAACGGGGATGGCCGGGGGAGCCGCGGCGGCTTGCGGGAGAATCGGCTCGGCAAGGGAGAGAGGGCCCTGATCGCCGTAGATGAGGCTCATGGGGGCGGCGAGCTTGGCTTCGGTGATTTGCTGGAAGCGCGCGAGATGCTTGCGGGCCTGCTCGGAATTGCCGTGGCGCTGCCAGGCGCGGCCGAGGCCAAATTCGGCGGAGGCATGCAGGGGATTGAGGGAGAGAGCCTGCTCGAAGGCGGCGATGGCTTCGGAATATTTTTGCTGCTGGGAAAAAAGCATGCCGAGAAAGTAGCGGGTATCGGCATCGGCGGGGGCCAGGCGGGCGGTCTGCTGGAAGGCGCGGATGGCGTCTTCGGGACGGCCCTGATTTTTATAGAGCAGTCCGAGGTTGTAGCTGGGGCGGGGATCGGCGGGCATTTTCGCGGCGGCCTCGGCAAGGGCGGCCTGAGCGGCCGGAAGGTTCTGCTTGTTCATCAGGGCGATGCCCTGGTTCAGACGGGCCGCGGCGAAGCGGGGATTCAAAGCGAAAGATTTCTGGAAGGATTCGAGGGCTTGGTCAAAATGCTGCTGGTTCATGTAGGCGACGCCGAGGTTATTGAGGCGGATGGATTCCCGGACGGCGGAAGGGGTGGAGGGGGAAGGACGCGGGGACTTAGGTTTCTTCTGGGGATGAGGGAGCGCACCGGCGATGGACGGAGCGACGAGGAGAAAGAGAATGAGAAAGCGCGGAAAGCGAAAAAACGATTGAATCGAATTCACCGGATCTCCTTAAGCGCAGGCCGCAGCAACCGGGCAAAAGTCGCCACGAATCGCAGAGCGGTGCTCTTGAACAGCCCGGAACATGATTATCGTATCCGGAGGAGAGTTTACATCAGCGCCGGGAGGGTGGGAATTGGATTGAACGGGAGGCGTAAGTTGACGAGAGCGAGGATGGAGAGCGGAGAAGAGTGATTTTGCACCCGCTGGAAAACCCGGGAAACCCGGCGCGGCAGAACCGAGGCGAAGAGACGATGTGCGCAACAATGGGCGGCGCGTACCAGAGGAAAAGAGGAATGGTGGACGTGAGGGGGCTCGAACCCCTGACCCCCTGCTTGCAAAGCAGGTGCTCTCCCAGCTGAGCTACACGCCCACAAAAGAAGTTAGATTGATTCTAAAACAGATTGAGGCTTCGCGCATACCCCTGCCGTAGGAATGTGAGCATGCGTGGCCAAAGAGCACAGCAGACGATTCCGGCGCCGGAGCGGATTACGGTTTGGCGTTGCGGTCGATGGGCTTTTTGACGCGGCGGAGCGAGGCGATTCCGGCTTCGCCCTCGGGAAGGAAGTAGCCGACCACGATGCCCATGGCTCCATCGGGAATTTCGCTGTCCGAGGGATTGCTGTAACTGGCGGTGACTTCGAGCTTATCGCCGGCTTTCAGAGCGTAGCCGCCGGTTTCATGGAAGGTGACCACGGGAAGGGAGAGCAGCGTTCCTTTTTCATCGGTTTTGGCATCCAAGCTGGCGATGAGTTTTCCATCGGCGGCCTCGCGCAGCGTCAGGTTGGTGGCGTAGTCGTGCAGATGCCCGCCCACGCCCAGCAGAGCGCCGCTGTAGGGGACGGTGATGACGCCGGTCTTGGAGCTTTTGCCGGCGAGCAGCGTATAGCCGGAATTGCCGCATTCCTGCACGTCAATCCAGGCCGGATAAATATTGCGGATGGCGGCTTTTTCCGCGCCGGCGGGCTGCGGAAAATACTGGATGTCCACCTGCAGCCACACGCCCGAATAGTCCTTGTCGGTGGGGTTATAGACCATGGTCTCGATGCGGATCTGGTCGCCCTTCTGCACGCGATAGCCGAAGCCGGGAACCACGGGCCAGATGTTCATCTCGCTGCCCGCGCCGAAGATGTGCTCTTCCTTGTTGCGGCAGAGAAAATCGGAGCGATTGGTGTTCCAAAAGGCGGCGTGATGCAGCAGCTTGCCGGGAACGGCGGCGCCCGTGGAATCCATCATTTGGGGAGTAAAGCCGAGCAGCCAGCCGTCGAAGGGAACCGTCCAGAGCTGATCGGGAGGCTGGGGAGTCATGTCGTGGGCGCTATGCGCGGGAAGATTCATGGGGCCTTCGCGGAGGGTGATGAGGCGGGCGGCTTCGTCAATTTTCTCCTCGAGCTTCACATTTTTCTGCGCCTCGTGAGTCATGCCGCGGCGCATGAAGCCTCCGGCTTCGTGGTGAGCTTCGCCGTGACCGTGGTGCATGCCGGCTTCGTGGTGCTCGCTCATCGCGGCGCAGTGCTGCTGGCAGTCTTTCATGTCCATCGCGCCGCACTTCATCTCTCCGGCCATGTGGGCGCAGTGCTCCTTGCAGTCGCCCTCGTGCTTTCCGTCGCAGTGCATGGACGGGCTCGCGGCGGGCGGTTTTTCCTGGGCCTGGGCGGCACAGCGCGAAACGGCAAAGGAAATGGCCAGCAGAAGCAGTAGTTTGCGCACGGATTGCCTCACTCGGCGTCCCTTTCCGGGACGCCCCAAGATAATACCCCCAAATCCATGGCTCCGGGGAACGGCCAATCCGCTTTGCTATACTGAACCTTCGCGAGAGACCTATCACCGTGGCCAGACTCCGCATCTCCGTCGTGCAGTACCTGAACACCGCGCCGCTGGTGCGCGGGTTCACGCACGGGCCGCTGCGCGGGAAGTACGCGCTTTCCTTCACCGTGCCGTCGCAGTGCGCCGAAGCCCTGCGCGCGGGCGCGGCCGACATCGCCATCATTCCGGCGATCGAATACCAGCGAATCCCAGGGCTCGTCGCCCTTCCCGAACTTTCCATCGCCTCGCGCGAGGAGGTGCGCAGCCTCCTGCTCGTCGCGCGCAAGCCCATCGCGGAAGCGCGGCGCATCGCGCTCGACCGCAGCTCCCGCAGCACGCAGGCCTACGTGAAAATTCTGGCGGCCAAGCACTGGAAAATCGCGCCGGAGTTCAGCGAAGCCGCGCCGGACGTTTCGGCCATGCTGGGCCAAGCCGACGCAGCGCTGCTGATCGGCGACCCGGCGCTGCGCCTGGCGGTGCGCATCGAGGATGCGGCGGAGCGGCTGGCCGGCGGAAGTTTCCGCTGCGCGGCGGAGCAGGCCGGGATCGCCGGGGGCGGCAGCGTATTTCTCTATGACATTGTGCGCGAGTGGCGCAACATGACCGGGCTGCCGGCGGTGATGGCCTTCTGGGCGGCGAGGCCCGCGGCGGTGACGCCCGAGGTGGCCGGGGATTTTCTGGCTTCGCTCGAGTTCGGCCTGGCCCGCCTCGGCGAAATCGCGGCGGAGTCCGCCCGCGAGATGGGGATGCCCGCCGCCACGCTGGAAGCCTACCTGCGCGACAACATTGACTTCACCCTGGGCGAAGAGAACCGCCGCGGGCTGGCGCTCTACTACGAGCAGGCCGCCGAGCTGGGGCTGATTCCGCGCGCCAACCCGGTGGCCTGGAGCGCGGCGCGCTGAGGCCGGGCGGCGGGGCGGAGCGGATTCGAGTTTGCGGCGCGAATTCGTTAAACTAGAGGCCGCAGCAAACAAGGACATCCCGTGGGACTGAGCAAAGAGCAAGCGCTGGAACTGCTGAATTCCGATGACCTGGTGGGCATCGGGATGGCCGCGCACCAGTTGCGCCTGAAGAAGAACGATCCGCGCGTGGTCACCTACCAGATCGACCGCAACATCAACTACACCAATTTCTGCACGGAGTACTGCTCGTTCTGCGCGTTCTACCGCCCGCTGGGCGCCAAGGACGGCTACATTCTTTCGCACGAAGCGATTTTTAAGAAGATCGAGGAGATGCTGGAGGTCGGCGGCACGGGCATTCTGCTGCAAGGGGGACTGCATCCCGACCTGCAGATCGGCTACTACGAAAACCTGCTGCGCGCGATGAAGCAGAAATTTCCGCAGGTGCACCTGCACTGCTTTTCCGCGCCGGAGATTCTGTGCATCGCGGAAGTGTCCGAACTGAGCGTGCGCGACACGATCCAGCGGCTGATGGACGCCGGCCTCGATTCCATTCCGGGCGGCGGGGCGGAGATTCTGGACGACGAGATCCGCGGGAAGATCGCGCGGCTGAAATGCACCAGCCAGGAATGGGAAGACGTGCACCGCACGGCGCACGCGCTGGGGCTGCGCACCACGGCGACGATGATGTTCGGCTGCGGCGAAGAGCTGCGCCACCGGGTGAACCACCTGGAGCGGCTGCGGCGCATTCAAGAGGACACCGGCGGATTCACGGCGTTCATTCCCTGGATGTTCGCCGCGGAAAATACGGCGCTGGGAAAAAAGGTGCAGGAAACGACGGCGGTGGATTACCTGAAGACGCTGGCGGTCAGCCGCCTGTACCTGGACAACATTGACCATATTCAGTCGAGCTGGCTGACTCCGGGAATCAAGGTATGCCAGGTGGGATTGCAGTTTGGGGCGGACGACGTGGGCAGCATCCTGATCGAAGAGAATGTGGTGTTCGCCGCGGGGGTGAAGAACCGCACCAACGAAACCGAACTGCGCCGGGTCATCTCCGACGCGGGATTCATTCCCGCGCAGCGCGACACGCTGTACCGCTCCTACGCATTGAAATAGCAAACAAAACAGATTTCACGCGCCTTCAGAAGATGGCCGGGGTAAGGAAGTTTTCTACGCCAGGACCGGGCGGGGAGTTGCCACGGGCTGGCCGGCGACCGGGATGTCCAGGCGGACGCAGGCGCCCGAAGGCTGGCGGTTGGAGATATGGATTTCCCCGCCGCAATTTTTCATGAGGCCGTAGCAGATGCTCAGGCCCAGGCCCGTCCCCTTGCCCACGCCTTTGGTGCTGTAGAAGGGATCGAAGACGCGCTGGAGATCGCCGAAGCCCGCGCCGGAATCCTCGAAGCGGACGGAGACAAAGCCCGCGGAGTGCGCGGCGGCAATCTCGATGCGGCGCACGGCGCTGTTCTCCACGGCGTGAATGGCGTTGCTGAGCAGGTTGAGCAGGATCTGCTTCAACTCATCATCTCCCAGAGCGAGCGGAGGCAGAGAACTCTCCAGATTCAGCGAGATTTCAATGTCGTGCTTGCGCACGTGATAGGCGCGCAGTTGCAAAGCGTCCTGCAGGGCCTGGGCCAGCACGGAGGATTCGGCCTGCGACCGGCCCGGCCGGGCGAAGCGAGCCAGGCTGTCCAGGATGCTTTTCATGCGCCGGCCCTCATCGCCGATCTTGCCAATCCGCCGGCGCGCAGATTCTTCCTTCGCCTCGCCCATCAGGATCTCCGCATTGCCCATGATGGCGGTCAGCGGATTATTCAGTTCGTGAATCACGCCGGAGACGAGCTGCCCGATGCTGGCCAGCTTTTCCGAAACCACCAGCTGGCGCCGCAGGCGGTAGTTTTCAATCTGCCCGGCGAAGTCTCCGGCCAGAAGATCGAGGCGGGAAACTTGTGGAACAAAATCGCGGGATTTCGGGGCCGGCTCGGAGAGCAGGATCCATCCCAGGTCGGAACCCTGCCGGGAAATCAGCGGAACGACCAGGTCCTCGCTGAACGTGCACTTGCAGCAATCGAGGTTCTGACAGCGAAGCGCGGCGGGCTGCGGCGAAGTCATGCTGCCGGCAGCGATGCAGAATACCTTGCCGGTGACGGTGGTTCCGGCGGCGCGCATCTCATCGAGCCTGGAGATGGACAGCAGGGCCAGCTGGGAGTTGAGAACATCTTTTTCATTGTGGGTATAGCCGCGCGAGCCGGCCAGAAACAGAGTGCCATTTTCCCGCGCCACGACGACCGCGCCACGGCGGAAACCGAAAGCATTGGTGACGGTGCGCGCCACCAGATGGCTGAGCCCAACCGGTTCGTCTCCGCGAAGCAGGCGGGAAGTGATAAAGGCCAGGCGCTCGAGGAGAAGATTTTCGGAGCGTTCGCGGACACTGCTGCGCTCGATTTCCATCGATTTCTCTTCGAGCAGGGTCAGAATCATCCCAAAGGCCACGAAATATTGGGGAACATTCCACAGTTCCGGATTGACCTTGAGCGCGGGATGGAAGCGCTCCAGCAGGGCCGCCGCGGGAAATACCGCGCCCCAGGCCAGGAATCCTCCGGCGACGCTGAGCACTCCCGCGGAAAAACGAGGATATCGTTTCCAGTAAAAAACGCCGCACAGACCGTAACTGGTCGTCAGAATGGCAATCGCGGCAGGATCCGGATCGCCGCGAAGTTGCGCGGCTACGGACCATGTGCCCGCCGCAATGAGCACCGCGGCGACGCTCATATGGTACAGGGTGGGGCGCGGAAAACGCACCAGCGAGAGCGTCGCGTTGGTCAGGAAGATCACTCCCAGAGCCACGGCCATCGTTTTCGGTATCTCCCATCCATAGGTCGCCGCCACGGCGTGAAACACGGCCGGCGCGCCCAGCAGAACCAGGAGGGCATAGCGCCGGGCTTTGCGTTCGACAAAGGCGCTCGATGAAATCATGAAAATGATCCCGGCCAGTTCAAGCGCGCCCAGATCGATCGCCGCGCTGGCCATGGCGAGCGGGCCCTCGCCCCCTTCGAAGATCTGCGAGCAGAGATGCGCAAGGATGAGCGCCCAAGAGTAAATCCACAGGCGCGGACGGACGGAAGTGGAATGCCGGCGGAGCGCGATGAAAATGCTCACCAGCGAGCCGAGCACAAGAATGGTTGGCAGTTTGTCTAGAAAGGCAAACACGGCTCACGCCCCTGGCGCATCCTTCCACGATAAGGCCACGTTCGCCATGAGAAGCGGCGCGCACAACACGGCCAAAGTACCGTTGATGGAATCATTTTGGCATTGCCGGAAGGATGTGAAAATGCCGTATTTTTATGGCTTGTCCTGTTGATACACCTGCAACTCCACTTCGCTGCCTTCGGGCAGGTCGAGCGGCTCGCGGGGGATCAGGACTCCTCCGGCGTAGCGGGCGCGAATGCGGCCCGGGGAGGGCTTGGCGGCGCGCGCCGGGGATGCCGCGGCCGCGGCGGAGGCGCCGCCGGTTTCGTCGAGAGCCTGGTTGGCCAGGGAGTCGGCTTCCCTGTTCTGTTCGCGGTAAACGTGGGTGATGGAGAAGGAAGCGAAGGACTGCGCCATTTTTCGGGCTTGTTCAAAAAGGGGGCGGAGGTCGGGGCTTTTCACCTTGTACTGGCCGCGCATCTGCTTCACCAGAAGCTCGGAATCGCTTTCGATGCGCACGCCGCGGAGGGAGCGGGCCTGGGCGTAATCGAGCGCGGCGATCAGGCCATAGTATTCGGCGACGTTGTTGGTGGTCCGCCCGATGTATTTCTTGAGCCGGGCCACGACGTTTCCGCCCGGTTCGCGCACCACCACGCCATAGGAAGCCGGGCCGGGATTGCCCCTCGAGCCGCCATCAATATTGAAGGTATGGGAACCGGTGCGCTGCGGCTCGGGAGCCGCGGACTCCTCGAACAGTCGCGGAGCGGCCGAAGGAGAACGCGGCGCGGCGCGCTTGCTCATGAAGAGGAATCCGCCGGCGAAGACTCGGCGGCCCCCGCGGCGGGAGGCGCGGCGGCGGCTTGGTTCACGAAGAGAATGCGGTTGCAGGTTTCGCACTGGTAGATGGTTTCGCTGCTGCTGCGGCAGAGATCCTGATGGATGTGCGGCAGAACGCGCATGCCGCAGCCCAGGCACTGTTCGCCGCGGGCTTCGGCCAGGGCCACGCCGTGGTGGCGCTTGGCCACGCGCAGATAGACGTCGCGGATATCCTCGGGGACGGGAGCGAGAGCGGCGTCGCGTTCGGCCGTGGCCTCTTCCAGTTCCTTCTTGTTCACGGCGCGCTCGGATTCGATCTCCTGGCGATCCGCCGCGACAACCTTCTCCGCCTCTTTCAGCGCGGCCTCCGCGTCCTTGACTCGGCGGTCGACCGCTTCGGAGGACATCATGAATTCGAGGACGCGGTCTTCGGCTTTGCTGGCTTCGGCTTCGGCGTTGGCGATTTCGTGCTGCAGGGCCTTATAGGCTTCGTTGGTTTTGACCTGCCCGCTCTGGTCGCGGTATTTTTTGGCGCGGTCCTTCCACTGCTGGGCGTCCAGTTCGAATTTTTTTCGTTCGGTCAGGCTGGCGGTGTGGGCTTCGCGGGCGGCGGCGAGTTCTTTCTGCGCCCCGGAAAGCTTGGCGTCGGCGGCGCGCAGGCGGGCGGGGAAGGCGTCGAGAGCGGCGCGCAGGGCGGCAATGCGCAGGTCCACGCGCTGCACTTCGATGAGTTTGGCAATGGCCGGGTGCATAGGGGGTGAGTTTATCACACGGCCCGGCCAGGAAAGCTTCCCACAAAGGCCGCCGACGGCTAGAATCCGGGGTGGCAGCCAGGAGGAACGACGATGCCGCATGTGCAGATTACATGGGTCGAAGGACGGACGGCGGAGCAGAAAAAGAACATCGCCGAGCGGGTGACCCAGGTGCTGGTGGAGGACGGAAAGGCCAAGCGGGAAAATATCCACGTGGCGTTTCTGGACGTGCCCGCGACGAACTACGCCGAAGCGGGCGTGCTCGTCTCCGAGCAGAAGCGCACGCCGTAAATGCCGAGCGGCTCTACAGCCGCTCTCCCCGAACTGCAAGAATCAAGAAATGGATCAATTCGCTTCGCGGACTTCGGCGGTCTGGTCCACGACGTAATTCGGGTAGCGGATGGGCGAGCCGTCCGGCGCGGGAGCATGCTGCGCGCGAACGGTGAAGCGGGTCCCCGAACATTCCACCGCGTAGGTGTAGCCGTCGCGCCCGGACTTGGCCATGGTCATCGCACCGGAAGAGAGCAACTGCTCCATCGAACCGCATTCATTGTGCTCGGCGATATACGAGCGCTCGGCGCTGGCGATCTGCGTCAAATCCATCTTCACACCGGTGATGGAGATGTTCTGGGTGGCCGCGGTGCCCTCGGCCGAAGTGGGCATATTCTTGATATAGACGTAGTAGATCCCGCCGCTGGCAAGCAGGACGACCAGGACTGTCACTAATCCGCGCATGCAGCCATTTTCAGGCTCTCCCGGCTTCCGTGCAATACGTCAGACAAGCCCGCGTGACGGAAACGGCACGGGGTGGCGGGAGCGCCCCCGCAGCCAACGCAATTCCCGCCGGGCTCATCCAACAGCAGTGGCAAGAACGGCACCGCAATTGTGCGGCAGCGAGTCCCTACAGTACACTGCCAGTCTGGCTGTTCCAACGGAAGTAAAGCGAGGCACACCCTTGAATAGGAAGCGCGGCATCACCACACGGTCCCTTTTGTGCATCCTGATTCTCCTGGCGCTGAGTCTGCCGCCGGGAGCAAGGGCGGGAACGGCGGATTCCCCCGCCGCGGCCCCTTCGCCGCTGCTGGCGGCGATGAAGACCGAGCTGGATCGTTCGACGGCCGTGCTGGGGAAACTGGACCCGCCCGCCTACTACATCGGCTATACGGTGACCGAGACGCAGCGCGCGGAAGTGTCTGGGTCGAACGGAGCCTTGCTGTCCAGCACCGAATCGAAGAGCCGCTGGCTGGAAGTGGCCGTGCGCGCGGGCAGCTACGAGCTGGACAATACCCGCAAGGTGGGCGAGCGCCAGGCGTCTTCGGCGGGACCCGGCGGGCCGGTGCCCCTGGACAACGACGCGGAAGTGCTGCGGCGGGCGATCTGGCTGGAGACCGACCGGCAATACCGCGCGGCAGAGCAGGCCCTGATCAAGATCAAGACCGGGAAGGAAGTAAAGGTGGAAACGGCGGAAGGGCAAGCGCCGGACTTTTCGCGGGAGAAGCCCTCCACTTACATCGGAGCGCCGGCGGAACTTTCCGTCAACCGCCAGCCGTGGGAGCAGAAAGTGCGCGACTACACGCGCTATTTCCGGGACTCCGCGGCGATCATCAATTCCATCGTGACCTTCAGCGCCCTGGGGCAGACCCAGTATCAGGTGAACAGCGAGGGAACCGAACTGCAGTTCGGCCAGATCCGCTACCGCCTCGAGCTGTTCATCCAGGGCAAGGCCGCCGACGGAATGGACATCAACCGCTATTACAACTTTGACTGGGTGAATCCCGCCGACGCCCCGGACGAAAAAGCCGTGCGCGCGGTGAGCGTAACGCTGCGCAAGGAAATGGAAGGGCTGGTGGCCGCGCCGCTGGTGGAACCCACGGCGGGTCCGGCCATGCTGACGGGCAGGGCCGCGGCCGTCTTTTTCCACGAAGTCTTCGGCCACCGCGCCGAGGGCCACCGCCAGAAGGACATCGCCGAGGGACAGACCTTCGCGCGCAAGGTGGGCGAGCAAATCTTTCCGGACTTCCTGAGCATCACCGACGATCCCACGCTGCGCAAGCTGGGCAAGACGGATTTGCTGGGCTATTACCCCTACGACGACGAGGGCGTGCGCGCGGAAAGAGTTCCGCTCGTGGTGCACGGCGTCCTGAAGAGATTCGAGATGTCCCGTTCGCCGCTAGTGGGCTTTCCGAATTCCAACGGCCACGGGCGCAGGCAAATTGGCTACGCATCGGTCTCGCGACAGGGAAATTTGATCGTCAGCAGCAGCCGCATGGTGACCAATGCGCAACTGCGCCAGAAACTGATCGAACTGGCCAAGACCCAGGGCAAACCCTTCGGGCTGCTCATTGACGACATCGAAGGCGGCTTCACCTTCACCGGACGCGGACAGCCGCAGGCCTTCCAGGTGCAGCCGCTGGTGGTCTACAAGGTGTACACGGACGGGCGGCCGGATGAACTGGTGCGCGGCGTGGACATCGTGGGCACGCCGCTGGTCTCGCTCACGAAAATCGTGGCCACGGGCGACACGCCGGAGGTTTTTAATGGCTACTGCGGGGCTGAATCCGGCTCCGTGCCGGTGGCCGCCGCTTCCCCGGCCATTCTGATTTCCGAACTGGAAGTGCAGAAGAAGGAGACGTCCACGGACAAACCGCCGATCCTGCCGCATCCGGCGCACGACCCGGTGAAAGATCCGGCGAAAAAGGGAGGGCTGTGATGAACCGCCGGATGAAATGGGCCGCCGTGCTGCTGGCGGGAGCCGGACTTTTCGGCGCGGGGACGCTTGCCGCGCAGAGCAAGGCGCCGGGCGAGGACAATGATCAGACGCTGCGGGCCATGCGCGATGAAATGGCGCGGTCGAAAGCGCGCCTGGAACTGAAAATCGAGGGACAGGGCCAGCCGGTCAAGCCGTTTTTCGTGCAGTACCGCCTGCTGGACATGGAAGTGAAGCAGGTGGTGGCGGAATTCGGGGCGCTGGTAAGCAGCACGACTTCGCGCAACCGCTTCATGGACGTGGAAGCGCGGGTCGGCGATTACAAGCTGGACAGCTCGAACTTCGTCGGCGACGAGGGCTTCCGCGGATTTCTCGGCTCGAGCGGCGGCGTGGGCATTGACCGCGATTACGATTCGCTGCGCCAGGATTTATGGATTGCCACGGACCAGGCGTTCAAGGAAGCCGTGGAGACCTACTCGCGCAAGCAGGCCTACCTCAGCAGCCTGGCCCGGCAGCCGGATACGGACGATTTTTCCCGCGAGCCGGCCTACTCCTCGATCAGCCCGCGCCTGGAAGCGGACTGGAGCTCGAGGAATTGGGAGGAGGAGGCGCGGCAGTCTTCCGCGGCGTTGCGCGCCTATCCCGATCTGCAGGATTCCCGCGTGGCCTACTATTTTGTCTATGTGACGGAGTACCTGCTGACCAGCGAGGGCACGGAGATCCGCAAGAGCCGCAGCCTGGCGGCCATCGAAGCCGGCATCGAGACGCTGGCCACGGATGGAATGCCGCTGCATCATTTCTATGCCAGCTACGCGGCCAGGCCCGCGGGGCTGCCCTCCGCCGCCGCGGTGCGCCAGGGATTGAACGTGGCCGCGTCGGAGATCGTGGCCCTGCGTTCGGCGCCTCCGGCGCAGGACTATACTGGCCCGGTCCTGTTCGAGGCCCGCGCGGCGGCGCCGCTGGTGGCCCAGGTGCTCGGCCCGGCGCTGAACGGTTCGCGCCCGCCGATTTCTTTCCAGCCCGTCTTCGAGCAGATGCTCAGCGGCCTGGGCGGAAGAAGCGAATGGGCGGGACGGGTAGGCGCGCGCGTGCTGCCGAAAAGCGTAACGCTGGCGGATGATCCTGGAGCGACGAATTTCCAGGGACAGGCGCTGCTGGGCGGATACTCGGTGGACGAAGAAGGAGTGCGCGGACAAAAACTCACGCTGGTGGAAGATGGAGTGCTCAGGGCGCTGCTGATGTCCCGCCGCCCCGGCCCGGATTCCGACCATTCCAACGGGCGCGGACGCGCCGGGTTTCTCAATGACGCGCGGCCCACGATGAGCAACCTGTTTTTCACTTCCAGCGAAGCCCTCTCCCCGGCCGAAATGCGCAAGCAATTCCTCGATAAATGCCGCGAAGAAAAACTGGCCTATTGCCTGGTGGTGCGGGAGATGGATAACCCGGCGGTGAGCCTGCTGCGCCAGGACGAGTTTTCGGAGCTGCTGGCGAGCTTTGGGGGAGGAGCGGGCACCGGCGACCGTTTGCCGCTGGTGGTTTATCGCGTCTACCCGGAAACGGGCCGCGAAGAGATGGTGCGGGGAGCCCGTATCATCGGCTTGAACACGCGGGCGCTGCGCAATGTCGCCGCCATGGGCAACGATCTGTTCGTTTACAACCACATGCAGAGCCAGGTGCCGGGCTTCGCCGGCACCGCTCTGGGAGCGTTCGGTTCGGCGCAGAGCGGGCTGCCCGCGGCGGTGGTCGCGCCCTCGCTGCTCTTCGACGAACTGGAAGTGCGCGGGGCGCGCGGCGACCCCAAGCGCATGCCGCTCGTTCCCGCGCCGCCGCTGACCGCGGCCCGCTAACTCGTGCGGAGCGCCCGGAGGGCGCTACTGCTTCACGTCGGCAAGCAGGTCCTCGAAATAGTTGATCACCAGCTTGTCAATCTTCGCTGGCAAAACGGTTTCGACCGGAGTGGAGGAAGACAGCGAGGCGATGGTTCCCAGGCGAATCATCCTGTCCCCGATCTGCGCATAGAGTGGGACCACGTCCTTCCAGCTCTCCGGAACGCCGCTGCGGTTCAGCGTCGCCTTGACCTGGGTCTTGCCGTCCGCTGTAGGCGTCAGCGAGTAACTGAAAGAATAGTGCGGCATGCCCATGCCGTAGACGTACTCGTCGAAAAACCAATCCATTTTGTGATTGTTGTCAAGATTCATCCCCGCGGTCATGTGCTTTTCCACGACGGCTTTGAAGTCCTCGGTGGAGGCTGCCTTGTTGTCGAAGATTTTGCAGTAGTCCTGCATCATGTCCTTGAAAAGATGATCGGGATCCTGGTTGCGTGAATCGTAGAGCTGCATGCGCAGCATCTGCAGGATGTAGCCGCCCTTCGAGTAGATCAGGTCTTGATACGCGCCGCCGCCGCTCTCCGCGGATGCGATGCGCGTGCCGAGCCAGACCGGGCCGAGCATATCAATTCTGCGGCCGTGCAAGTCCTCTGCTTTGAGCAGTTCCTTGTCCTTGCGAAATTGCGTGTGCGATTCATTGAGGCTGCGGCGAAACTGAACGTAGAGCAGGCCGGAAAATTCCGCAAAGCCCTCGGAAAGCCACTGGTCATGATAGCTCTTGAACGCCACGCGCTGGCCCCACCACTGGTGCGAACTCTCGTGCGCGCGGAAGAAATCGGAGATCTGCACCTGATCACGAATCCCCAGGGCATGCCGCTGCGTGGGATCCAGAAACGTTACCGCGTCAAGATAGAGCAGGCCGGGCCAGCCCTGGCCATAGGACCCGGCGATGTTGGTCACCGCAATCTGTTTGTAGGGATAGGGCCCGAAATAGTTTTCGAATAGACGGATCGTGTTGGACGTTTCAATCCCGATGGTCTTGACCATCGCCGCGGGACTGAGTTCTCCAATAGCCACAGCGGTGCCCCGGTATCCCCCTCCCCCGGGCCCCGCGGCAAGGCTGTCCAGCGGGCTGTCCACCGCGTTTTGAATCGCCTTGAACCGGTCATCGCCTTCCTTGTTGGCGTAGACCTGCACCTCCACCTCTCCCGCCTTCTCGACGTAGGTCTTGTAGTCGCCATAGGCAAAGCCCGCCGCGGAAAGAGGCACCTGGCTCTTCCAGTTCGTGATCCGCTGCTTGCCGTCCGTGGTATCCGAAATCTTGCTCCCGGTCGCCACCAGGCCATATTTCTTGGGACTTCGAAACGTTATCTCGAAATCCGAGTAGAACGCAAAAATGTCCACGCCGGGCTCCCCTTCAAACAGGGAGGGATACCAGCCGAAGCTGGGACAGAAATAGTTTCCATTGCCGACGCGCCGCACAACCCGCTTTCCTCCATACTGAAATTCCAAAATCTCCCTTTTGGAAGCTTGGGCGGCGTCCTTGAGCGCCACGGCGACATAATCGCCATAGGACTGATAACGATTCTTCGTCTCCCGCGCCTGAAAAAAGTCCAGATTCCGGCCCTGTGAATCCTTGACCGAGGAAAGACGCAGATTGGAATCCAAGCCAAAAAGTAGAACACGTTCGCCGGAAAAACGCGGTTCGACCGTGATCTTGGCCGTGGCGCTTAAGTCGGCGTTCTCCTGCGGGCTGGCGTCAATATTGTAGGCGGGGATGAGAAAGTCCATGCGCTCGGCGGGATCGTCATAGACATGGCGGGGATTGCGGCCGCCGGCCGGAAAATTCATCCAGATATCGCGGATTTTCATGGGCCCGAGGTCGCCCCAGCGTCCAATGCGAATCTCTTCGGGCTGCATGGCGTCGTAACGCACTTCCACCCAGCCTTTGTCATGGGTCTTGAGTTCGGCGAGAAACCACGCGGTGCGCTGGCGATCGGGAGAGAGAACGCTTTTGAAGAGACGAGGCAGATCGGCGGCTCCCAGATCTTCCCGCTCTTTCTGCCGGTGGGCATACAAATCGTCGGCCGGCGGACCCTGTTCCCATTTCACAACCTGCTTGGACACTTCCTCCAGCAGACCATCCGTAAAGCTGAACGTGGCATCGGTAAAGGTCATGTCCAGTTTTCCCTGCTGCTTGGTAAAGAGGAATAACTGGTAGGCTTCGGTGGAGTTGGGCGGTTCGGCAAGGAGCCGGCCTTCGCCGTGAAAGACTGCTCCGAAAACGACTCCATTGGTCGCCTGCGTGAATTGCAGCGTGCCTTTGAGCAACTTGATGCGAACCCGGTCCCGCACGATTTCCACGTTCTCTACGCGCGTGAACCGGGCCGGGTCCATGGCCGGAGCGGAAAGCGCCGCCCAGACAGAAACGGCCTCGGAGACCGCGGCGGGAGCAGGGGCGGACTGGGCGCGGAGCAGCGGGGTCGCCAGTACAAAGAAAATCAAACAGAGAACACGGGCAGTTCTCATGAAAGCCTCCTGGAGGGGCTGGCAGGAAGATACTCTACGATTAAGTAACGCGCAATAATGTTCTATGGATGGCAAGTCTAAACACGGACGCAAAGCGCAAGCAGGTAAAACTAAGGTAGTCTAGGCAGACGGCCATGAACTGGAAGGAAGAAATCCGGGACAAGAAACAAGCCGCCCTGCTCAGCGTGGGCACGGCCGCGCTGCTGCTCATCCTGAAGACCTTTCTGACCCTGAAAACGGGCAGCTTGGGCGTGCTTTCCGAAGCCTTGCACTCCGGCCTGGACTTGCTCGCGGCGGTCATCACCTGGCTCTCCGTGCGCGTTTCGGACCGCCCCGCCGACGAAGACCATCCCTACGGCCACGGGAAGTTCGAGAATTTTTCCGCCTTCGTCGAGACCGGGCTGCTGCTGATCACCGCGCTGTACATCATCTACGAAGTTTTTCTGCGCCTCTTCTTCCGCAGCGTGCACATCGAGCCCAGCGTGACCGCCATCGTCGTTCTCTTCTTCGCGCTCCTGTTGGACATCACCCGCTCGCGCGCTCTAGGACAGGCCGCGCGCAAATACCGGAGCGAGGCCCTCGAAGCCGACGCCCTGCATTTCTCGACGGACGTTTGGAGCACGCTGGTGGTCATCGGCGGCATTTTGCTGGTTTGGATCGGCGAAGTCTGGAATCTTCCCTGGCTTGTTTACGCTGACGCCGTAGCCGCTCTAGGCGTGGCCGGCGTGGTCATCTGGGTCGGTTCGCAACTGGGACGGCGCACGCTGGACGCCCTGCTGGATGCCGCGCCCAAGGGCCTGCAGCGGCAGATCGCCGACGCGGTGACGCAGATGGACGGGATTCTGGAAGCGCGGCGGGTGCGCGTGCGCCGCGCCGGCAACCACCACTTCGTGGACATCACCATAAGCGTCCCGCGCAGCACCAATCTCGAACAGGCCCACGCGCTCACCGACGCCATTGAAGCGCGCATCGCCCAGATCGCCCCCGCCGACGTGGTCGTGCACGTGGAGCCGCGCGCCCCCAAAGGCGAGCATCTCTTCGAGGCCATCCGCGCGCTGGCCCACCGCCAGGGGCTGGCCATCCATGATCTCGCCGCGCAGCAGCAGGAAGACACGCTATTCGTGGAACTGCACCTGGAGGTGGACGAAAATCTGACGCTGCGCGAGGCTCACCGCCAGGCCACCGAACTCGAAGACGGCATCCGCGATCTGGGAAAGCCCATGACCGAGGTCAACATTCACATCGAGCCGCTGGGCAGGCAGATCCACACCAGCGAGAGCGGCGAGCAGGAAACGAAGCGCCTCTCGCGCGACGTCGAGGCTTTTCTCAATCAACTGCCGGGGTCCTTCGAGGGGCTGGTGGACTGCCACGACGTGCGCGTGCGCCGCAGCGAGCACCGCATCCTGGTCTCCTGCCACTGCGCCATGAACAGCGAGATGCCCGTCACCCAGGTGCACGACGTCACCGCCGCGCTCGAAATCCGCGTGAAGGAGCGCTTCCCGCAGATCTACCGCGTCACCATTCATCCCGAGCCCGCCGAAGAAGCCGGCTAGGCCGCGCGCAGCACCGCTCTCACCGCGATCGCATCTGGTTCCGTTTCCTCATTGCGGTGAAAGGCGTGCGCGGCCAGCGCCAGCACCAGCGGATAACAGAGGATCACGTAGCGCGGATCGGGAGACTCGACCGTGGTCAGCACGGCCGTGCGCAAAACCACGAAGGCGGCCAGCAGGGCCACCACCGCCCGCGCGGAAGAACCCGAGCGCCACAGCCGCGCCGCTCCCCGCGCCGCCAGCAGGAGAAAAAAAATGTTCAGGAAGAACATCCCCAGCGTGATCACCAGGCTTTCCCCGTTCTCGTCCCATTCCTGCGCCAGTGGAAACACGGTGCTGTCGTAGGGCAGCAGTTCCATCTGCGGGGTGAACCACAGAACGAAAACACGCGTCAGCGGAATCCACACCCGCGTCCGCAGGGGGTGGCGCGCGGTTCGCTCGCGCGCCAGTTGCGCGAAGACGGCGTCCTCCCGGGGACCGTATTCCGTCGTCTTGTTGTATTCCCCGAGCACCGCGTACACTTTTTCTTTTTCCTCCGGCGTGTCGAAGGCATAGGCGGGAAGGTCCTCGGGGCGGATGGGCTGCTCTTCCAGCTTGAAGGTGACCAGATAGGAGTAACGGTAGCGGTCCAGCCAGGTGCTTTCCCAGGCCATGAAGCCGCGGGAAACGAATTCACCGGGAAGCTCGTTGTAGCGCGGATTGAGGAACTGCACTTCGTGAAGCGTGACCGCATTGCGCGCAGCCCAGGGGAGAAGAGGCAGCAGGCATCCCAGCCCCATCAGGACCGCGGCGCGCAGCCAGCGGGCCGTCTCGCCGCGCCGGATCATCACCACCCCCAGAACCAGCCCCGAGGAGGCCAGGAGAATGGGCGCCTCCGGGCGGATCAGCGTGCCGATCCCCACGGCCAGTCCGCCGAGAATTCCCAGAACTTCCAGAAAATTGTCACTCACAAAGGCGCCCCAGCGCCCCCAGGTGGGCGGCAGGAAAATCATCAGGTCGCCCGCGGCGCGCAGTTGCAAGACGAAAAAGAGCAGCGCGGCGGCCGTCCAGAAGGTGGCCAGAATTTCAGTCAAAATCACGGCGCTATAGTTGGCAATAAAAGGACACAGAGCGGCCAGCCACAGGGCGCGGAGCTTCACGCGCTGGGCATCGCCCTCGGCCTGCGGGATCAGGTGCAGCGCAAGAGTAGCAATCAGAAAACAGCTCAGAAGATCCACGCCCGCCTGCGCCAGCATCACCCAGAGTCTCGCACTCACGCCGCCCTGCCCGGACAGAAAATAGATCATCGCCAGAAAGGATGGATAGCCGGGGGGACGAAGGTCCACGGGCGTCAGCCGGCCGTGCAGAAACATCCCGTAGACTCCGTGCGTCAGCCAGTTCCAGCCCAGCGTTTCATACAAGGCGCTATCGCCGGCGTTGGCCGGGAGCCGGAAAATAAAGAAAAGACGCAGGAGTAATCCGGCGGCGAGCGCGGGCAGCGGAGTGGCAAAGAGCTTCTTCATCGGGTTCGTCGATTCATCGGATCCAACGGGCGCCTCGCATTTTACCGCAATTCCCCGCGGCGCAGGAACTCGCATCCCTCGCCGTCATTGACACGCCGCCAACACCCCGCTAGCGTTAAAAGAAGCATGAAGCAGCGAAAACCCATTTTTTATGAGGCCAATCGGGCCCGCTGGCGCCGAACCAGCCGCGTCCTGGAGATTTCCGCGGCCGCCCTTACGGCCCTGCTGATCTATTTCTCCGTCACCATCGTCATTCCCGTCTATCTTCCGGAAGTGATGCAACCCGAAACGCGCCAGGGCTTGCGTGCCGCCCACGCCAAAAAGGCCGTGAAACGCGAAGGACGCAGAAGGCGCATCGCGGCCATCGGCCATGTGCCGGAAAAATACGATCCCCTGCGCGCGGCCTTTTACGTCAGCTGGGATCCCACCAGTCTGGCCGCCCTGAAGGTCCATTACAAGGATATTGACCTGCTCATCGCCGAGCAGCTCCACGCGGTTTCCCCCGACGGCGGCCTCACCGTCGTGGACTATGAACGCTACGAAACCGTCCGGGCCACGCCGGAAGAAGCCCTGGCGCGCATCGAAGCCGACAAGCTGCACCAGTGGATGAAGCAGCAGAAAATCGCCTCGCCGGGTTTTGATCTGCCCATCATGGGCATGGTCAACAACTCCGACGGCACCAACTGGTTCACCAGGGAAATGGCCGAGATGCTCGCCAGCCGCGCGGCGCGCCAGCGGCTGGAACAGGAATTGACGGAATATGCGGTAAAAGCGCGGCAGGCCGGCATCGTCGTGGACTTCGAAGAAGTGCCCGAGGCCAGCCAGCGGCATTTCCGGCAGTTCATCGGCGAACTTGCGCCTGCGCTGCACGCCGTGGGCTTGAAGCTGATGGTGGCCTTGCCGGCACGCGATTCGTCCTACGACTACGCCTATTTGGGCGCGCAGTGCGACGCCATCATCCTGATGAACTACGACCAGCACTGGATGACTTCTCCTCCAGGGCCCATCGCTTCCCAGGATTGGTTCGTCGAGAACATTCGCCAGGTCTCGAAGATCGTCCCGCCCTCCAAGATCGTCATGGGCATCGCCAGTTACGCTTACGACTGGGCGCCCAAACAGCCCGGCCAGGAATACCACGCCGACAACCTGACCGTGCAGGACGCCCTGCTGCGCGCCGCGGAATCCGAATCGACCGTCGAGTTCGATGAAGATTCCCTGAATCCCCATTATTCCTACTACGACGAAAAAAACCGCCTCCATCAGGTCTGGTTGCAGGATGCCGTGACCGCCTACAACCAGTTGCGCGTCTGCGAACGCTCCGGCGTGCAAGGCACCGCCCTGTGGCGCATGGGCTCCTCGGATTCCTCCTTGTGGCCGATCTGGGACGCCACTCGTCCCGATGACGCGGTGCGCGCCAGGATAGAGACCGTGCCGCCCGGCCAGGATCTGATTCTCGAAGGCCAGGGCGACATCTGGCGGATCCAATCCATCCCCAAGGACGGACGCCGCAAGTTCACCTACGACCCCGCGACCGACCTGATTACTTCCGAGAACTACGAGGTCTATCCGCTCTCCTACAGCATCGAACAGATCGGCCTGGCCAAAAAGAAGGTCGCCATTTCCTTCGATGACGGCCCGGACAAGCGCTGGACGCCGGGAATCCTGGACATCCTGAGGGACAAGAAGGCGCCGGCGTCGTTTTTTGTAATCGGGGACGAAGCCAGCCGGGAACCACGCCTGATCAAACGGGAATACGCCGAAGGGCACGAGATCGGCAATCACACCTACACCCATCCGGCATTCAACATCATCTCCCACCCCCAATTGCGCATCGAACTAAACCTGACGCAACGCGTCATCGCCAGCGAATTGGGCGTCAAGTCCACTCTCTTCCGCCCGCCCTACGGCATTGACCACCAGCCGGAATTCGCTTCCGAGGTGGAAAACCTCCCGGAGACGCAGGAGATGGGCTACCTCCTGGTCGGTTCGCAGATTGACCCGCATGACTGGCAGCATCCCGACGGCGTCCATCAGGCTCCCGCGGCGGAGATCGTGGCCAGCGTTCTGAACCAGGCCGAGCACGGCCGCGGCAACATCATCCTCCTGCATGATGGCGGCGGAGACCGCACGCAGACCCTGGCCGCCCTGCCGGGAATCATTGACGGCCTGCGCAGCCGCGGCTTTCAATTTGTTTCCGTATCGGATTTAATCGGAAAAACGCGCGCGGACGTCATGCTCCCCCTCTCGCCCGCCGAACGCGTGGGCGCGCGCGCCGACGGTTTCGTCTTCGGTCTCTACCGCTGGCTGCGCCTGGCCATGGGCGCGCTCTTCATCGTGGGCATCGCCCTGGTCAGCGGGCGCGCCCTGGTCATCGGACTGCTCGCCCTGGTCGAGAAGATGCGCACCGACCACCACGCCACGGTAAAAGGCCCGCTTCCTTCCGTCAGCGTGCTCATCCCGGCTTATAACGAAGAGGGAGTCATCGTGCAGACGGTGCGCGCGGCGCTGGCCACCATGGCTACCGATCTGCGCGTCATTGTGGTCAACGACGGCTCCAAGGACCGCACCGGCGAGTTGCTGGATGCCGAGTTTGGCGGCGATTCCCGGGTTTTGATCATTCACCAATCCAATCAAGGCAAAGCCGCGGCCCTCAACCACGCCCTGGCTCAGGCTGCCACCGAAATCGTGGTCACCATTGACGCCGACACCGAGGTCGAACCCGAAGCCGTTCCCCTCCTCCTCCGCCACTTCGCCGACCCCACCGTGGGCGCCGTCGCCGGAAACGTCAAGGTGGGCAACCGCACCCGCTGGCTCACCCGCTGGCAGGCCCTCGAATACATCACCAGCCAGAACCTGGAAAAGCGCGCCTTCGATCTCTTGAACTGCATCACCGTCGTCCCCGGCGCTCTGGGCGCCTGGCGCAGAAAAGCCATCGAACAGGCCGGGGGAATCACCGCGGATACCGTGGCCGAGGACGCCGACCTGACCGTGGGCATCCGCCGCCTGGGCTGGCGCGTCACCTATGATGAAGACGCCGTGGCCTGGACCGATGCCCCGGAAACTGCCGCCGCCCTCGTCGGCCAGCGATTCCGCTGGACCTTCGGAACCCTGCAATCCTGCTGGAAGCACCGCGACACGCTCTTCCGTCCGAAATACGGCACCCTCGGCTCGGTGGCCCTCCCCAATATCTTTATTTTCCAGTTCCTGTTGCCGCTCATCTCCCCGGTGATTGACCTGATGTTTCTCGGCTCCATCCTCCTCTGGGGGCTGGCACAATTCCCTTCCCTGCACCTGCCCCAGATCTGGACCAGCGCCGACCTTAGCAAGTCCATTCTCTTTTTCGCCGGATTCCTCCTCATTGACCTGTTCACTTGCGTCGTGGCCTTCCTGCTCGAGCGCGAGGAGGATTGGACCCTGCTCGTTCCCGTGCTTATGCAGCGCTTCTACTATCGCCAGATGATGTACGTCGTGCTGTTCCGCTCCGTAAAAGAAGCGGTGAGCGGCCGCCCGGTCGGCTGGCGCGGCGTCGAGCCGGAGCATCCCGCGGAACCCGCCCATGCCTGAGGCGGTTTCGCCGCGGTAAACAATTAGGAATCGACCCGCTCTCCTGGCTCTACAATCGCGGGCCAACTTGTTGTAGGATAGGCGGGTTCATGGAGGAAGGTTTTATGGCCATTACATTCAAATTGAACGGAAAATCGCAGTCCGTCGAGGTCAGCCCGGAAATGCCCCTGCTGTGGGTTCTCCGTGACACCCTGAACATGACCGGCACCAAATTCGGCTGTGGCATGGCCCTGTGCGGCGCGTGCACCGTGCACATCAACGGCGAAGCCACCCGCTCCTGCGTTACCCCGGTCTCCAGCGTGGCCGGCAAGAGCGTCACCACCATCGAAGGCCTTTCCCCGGACGCCAGCCATCCCCTGCAGCAGGCCTGGATCGCAGAAGACGTCCCCCAGTGCGGCTACTGCCAGTCCGGGCAGATCATGTCCGCCGCGGCCCTGCTCGCCAGGAAACCCAAGCCCACCGACGCCGATATTGACGACGCCATGCAAGGCAACATCTGCCGCTGCGGCACCTACCAGCGCATCCGCAAGGCCATTCACCGCGCCGCCGATTCTCACGCCGCCGCGCCCAAGGAAAAGGCCGCCGCGCGCTAAGCGCCGTTCCACCCATTTCACGCCGCGCGCTCCCTCATCATCCAGTGCGCGGCGTATTCCTTCTCCCATCCGCTGACTGCAAGGAGGCCATCCGCTATGAGCACCCATTCTTCTCTTTTCAATCGCCGCTCCTTTCTCGCCGCCACCGCCCGCTCCGGCGCCGCCCTGGTGATCGGCTTCTATCTCCCCGCGCGCGCTTTCGCCGATGACGCCGCCGAACAGGAAGCCCAGCCGCCCAATCCTTTCAACGCCTGGGTGCGCATCGCCAGGGACAATCGCGTAACCCTCATCCTGGCCAAATCCGAAATGGGCCAGGGCGTGATGACCGCTCTCCCCATGATCCTCGCCGAAGAACTCTGCGTGGACTGGAAAAGCGTCACCGTCGAGCAGGCCCCCACCGATCCTGAAATCTACGAGCATGGCACCGGCGGCAGCAGCAGCGTCCCGGAATCCTGGCTGCCCCTGCGGCAGGCCGGCGCCGCCGCCAAACAGATGCTCCTCGCAGCCGCCGCCAAGCGCTGGAACGTGAACCCCAACACCTGCAAAGCCGAAAACGGCGCGGTCATCCACGGCGCACGCAAAAAACTCTTTACCTACGGCGAATTGGTGCAAGAAGCCGCCGCGCTGCCACTGCCGGATTTCAAAAAAGTCCCCCTGAAAAATTCCAACGATTTCATCATCGTCGGCCGCGACACACCCCGCTTCGAAGCCCGCCACAAAGTGAACGGCGCCGCCGGCTTCGGCCTCGATGCCCGCACTCCCGGCATGCTCTTCGCCGTCGTCGCCCGCTGCCCCGTCTTCGGCGGCAAGCCCGCCAGCTTCGATGCAGACAAGGCAAGAGCAGTGCCGGGCGTACGCAACGTCCTGGCCATCGACTCCATCGGCGAAGGCGCTTTCACCGCCGGCGGCGTCGCCGTCGTCGCCGATAACTCCTGGGCCGCCATCGAAGGCCGCAAAGCCCTGCAAATTAAATGGGAAGAAGGCTCCGCCGCTACGGAATCCAGCGAATCCCTGCGCCAGCAGTGCCTGGAAAACGCAAGCAAGCCCGGCAAGCCCGTCCGCAACGAAGGCGACGCCGAGTCAGCCATCGCCGCCGCCGGCGACCGCGCCATACACGCCGACTATCAAATCCCCTTCGCCGCCCACGCCTGCATGGAGCCCATGAACTGCACCGTGCACATCCAGCCCGCCTCCGCCGAAGCCTGGGTGCCCACGCAAGCTCCCCAGTGGGCCCGCGAGGCCATCGCCAAAATCGCCGGCCTCAAACCCGAAGCCGTCACCGTCCACACCACGCTCATGGGCGGCGGCTTCGGCCGCCGCTATCAAGCCGATTTCGTCGCCGAAGCCGCCCAAATTTCCAAAGCCACCGGAGGAAAGCCCATCCAGCTTCTGTGGACCCGCGAGGACGATCTCCAGCACTGCTTCTACCGCCCCTTCTCCTTCCATCGCCTGGCCGGCGCCGTGGACGCCAACGGCCATCTCGCCGCCTGGAAACATTTCCAGACCTCCACCTCCATCGCCGCCGTCTGGGAAAAGAACGGCGCCGAAAAGCCCGAGCAAAGCGAATTCGGCATGGCCGCCTTCCTCCCCTACCTCGCGCCCAACTACCGCGTCGAATACACTCTCGCTAAATCCGCCGTTCCCCGCGCCTGGTGGCGCTCCGTCGAAAATTCAGGCGGCGGCTTCGTCGTGGAAAGTTTCGTGGACGAACTCGCCGCCGCCGCCAAATTCGACCCCCTCGAATTCCGCCTCCGCCTCCTCGGCGACGACCGCATCGTCAAAGACGCCATGAGCCCCACCGGCGACCCCGTGAGCACCGCACGCCTCAAGAACGTCCTGAAACTCGCCGCCGCAAAAGCCGGCTGGGGTGTAAAACCAGCCGCCAAAGGCATGGGCCTGGGCATCGCCTGCTACTTCTCCTTCAACTCCTACGCCGCCATGGTCGTCGAAGCCGGCCTCAAGAACGGCCAAATCCACATCGCCCGCATCGTCGCCGCCGTGGACATCGGCCGCGCCATCAACCCCCAAGGCGTCCGCGCCCAGGTCGAAAGCGCCGCCATCTACGGCCTCACCGCCACCCTCAAGGACTCCATCACCATCCGCCAGGGCCGCGTCGAACAAAGCAATTTCCACGACTACAACATCCTGCGCCTCCCCGAAGCTCCCCCCATCGAAGTGCATATCGTAGAAAGCTCCGAAAAACCCACCGGCATCGGCGAACCCGCCCTCCCCGTCCTGGCCCCAGCCCTCGCCAACGCCCTCTTCGCCGCCACCGGCAAACGCGCCCGCACCCTGCCGCTGCGCGCCGCCGACTTTATCTAGCCTTCAGCAAACCGCAAAAAAATTCCGCGCTGTCATCCCGCCGAGCCCCAAACACGCCTGTCATCCCGAGCGCAGCGAGGGATCTGCTTTTTTTCTTTTCTCTTCGCTTTTGCCTTTGTGGCGCCACCCTTCTGCGCCTTGTGCATCCCGGTGCTTTTTACCGGGAAGGGTGGCATCTTTGTGGTTTTATGTTTTTCCGCGCCCCCTCTTTCCTCCGTGCCCTCTGCGCCTCTGCGTTTCCCTCCCCCGCATCTTGCCTTTCCCTACTACCCACGCCGCGAATCCCGCTGGCCTTCTCCGGTTGAAGGGGTATAATCCGCCTATGAAACAAATCACCTTGCCAATCATCGTGGAAGCCGACGAGGACGGGTATTTCGTCTCCTGCCCGGCGTTGCAAGGCTGTTACAGCCAGGGCGACACCTACGAAGCGGCTGTGGAAAACATCAAGGATGCCATCCGCCTGCACATTGAAGATCGCCGGGCCAGCGGCGAAGAGGTGCCCGAGCGCGTCTCCGTGAGCCTCTCCACCGTCGAAGTCGCAGTCTGATGCCCAAACTTCCTCGCCTCACGGCCCGCGAGATCATCGCCGTACTGGAGAAGGCGGGATTTTCGCTGGCCCGGCAGAGCGGCAGCCACATGATTTACAAAAACGCCGCCGGCAAGCGCGTCACCGTTCCTTTTCACGCCGCCAAGACTCTTCATCCCAAAATCCTCAAGAGCATTCTCCGTGACGCGGATCTCTCCCCGGAAGATTTGCAAAAGCTCCTCTGAACCCCAATACCAAAATTGCGCGCGCGGCATAGTTTCATGAAACCAAACGTAGAGGCCGGGCTTCAGCCCGGCTCTTTCCTTTTCCGTTCTTATGCAGCTTTTAAGCTGGCGTATTGCCTTTCTCTTGCCGCGACCTCCGCGCCTCTGCGTTCCCCTCCCTCGCATCTTGCCTTTTCCCCCGCCAGGCTTTTGCGCTACATGCAGCCTCGCCGTCAGCAAACATTTTCAGAACCAGGGAATCAGTGAGTTGCTATTACTCGATGCCCTCCGCCGCGCCCTCGAAAATACCCGCGAAGTCGCCTCCGCCGCCGTCGTTGTGGACGCCAAAAACGAACCAGCCCGCCAATTCTATTTGCGCCACGATTTTCTGCCCCTTCCCTCGCATCCCAATCGCCTCTTCTATCCCATGAAAACCATTGCGAAACTGTTCCCCCACGGGACATCCCCATCTCACTGATCCACGTTAACTTGCAGAAGTGGTATACTCTCACAGTGCGTTGCCATCAAAAAGCAAGCCGATGGAGCGTACAACGCGCCAACCGACATTTCGGAGGTTTTTGTGGATAGAAAACGGAAGTGTCCAGTCTGTGGCAAGCCCCTAACGCAAGGTGAATTCGAACGAGCTTTGGGGTTGTGGAAGGACAAGCAAGAACACATACAGCATCTGGAAGAAGAACGGAAGAAGCTGAAAAAACAAGGGAACGAACTCAGACGTGCGTCTGAGAAGCAAGAAAGAGAGTTTCGCAAACGCGAAGCGGAGATAGAGAAGAAGACAAAGCGCTTGATGGCAGAAGAGAAGAAAAAAGCAGCAATAGAGCTTAAAGAGCAGAGGGCGAGGTGGGAAAAAAGGTTCCAAGAGAAACTCAAATCCGAAGTTAAACAAGGGGTCAAAGCTGGCGTCGAGGAGGAAAGAAAGCAATACCAGAAGAAAGAAATCGAATTAAGAAAAACCAAGAACAAAATGGATCAGCTCAAGAGGAGTCTCGAGCTTTCTGCCAATAAGCATGAAACGGCGCTCAACGAAATCAAGCGATTGAAAGAACAAATCAAAAAGGGCATTACGCCTCAGATCGAAGGGCTTCTTGAAGAAGACAAGTTACTCAAGAAATTGGTCGAGCTATTTCCTCATGACAAGTTCGAGCATCCAGGGAAGGGCGGCGATATCATCCAAACTGTGAGAGACCGAAATAATGAAGCCGGCAAAATTGTTTATGAGTGCAAGCGAGTCAAGCATTTCGATAGAAAGCACGTAGAGCAGGCCCGAGAAGCTCGGAACATTCGCAAGGCGGACTACGCAGTACTGGTCACCAATGCCTTCCCGGCAAAGCAACAATTTTACTTTGTGGAGAAAACAGTATTCGTGATAAGTCCTCTAAGCCTTGAGCCGGTAACTTACACACTTCGAGAGAGCCTTGTTAGGATGGCTCTACTGAAGATCACAAGCAAAGCCAGAGAAGAGGCTGTGCAGCGAGTTTACGACTACCTGTCAAGCAGTGAGTATCACACTAAGATGAATGATATTGCTGGCCAGCTTTTTGAGCTTGGAAAGGATCTGAATGTTGAGATTGCTACTCACAAGCGAGTTTGGCGGAAGAGGTGTAGTGCATATCGTGGATTGTTTAGCGACGTGGAGGCGATTCACCATCGGCTCCAGGGGCTGGCAAATCCCAGATTGGAGCAGAAGACAAAGCTGCTCGCTGCTCCGAGGAAAGAATTCATTCAGATTCGCGGGCTCGAGCCGTAGGATTATCAAATCTTGGCGATTTTTCTGGGCGAGTGGCGCAGAGAAAATCTTCCGGGGACACACTTGGCTACAGGGATGGTGGCCCGCTAGTTGGCCTTGATTCTTGATTGCTCTCACGATAAGCACGGTCTACGTCCACATCCTTCGATATTAAGTCGATGTAAATCACAATGCCCAAGACCGTTGCAGCAACCAAACTAATTATAAGAGGATGTTTCAATAACATGCTTGGGAGGCAGACTGCCAAGTTGCTGGTCAAGACCCCGTGAACAGTCAAGAAAATCCAGCTAGAGAGTGCGGCTGAATAGACAATTGAGAGTCCGCGATCATGCCACATGAGTATGAAACCCAGAAACTTCAACTTCCTTTCTGGACGGCTCAAAAAAAGACCACCTGGCTTTTGTTTATTACGATGCGAAACAAAGCCTAGGAGTTCTTCCAGAAATTTAGCCCTGGCCATTGCATCGTTATAGAGTTGAGTATTTCGTTGATCGTAGAAAAGGATACCCAAGGTCGCGAATAGTCCAACTATCCCTAAGGCTACCTCAATTCCAGGCGGTCGATTATTGGTCGCAATGGCAACGGCGGCCCCGGCAAGCGCCGGCACAATTGCTAGAAGCTTGAAACGGATATCAGCGAGGCTTCGCCAATGAATCAGGACCTGTTCATACTCAAATTCTAGTTTTTCTTCGTCACCCATTTGAAATCAACTCCACTGATCACTTAGGTTTGTCGAACACTCAGCGATTCTGTCCAAAACAGAATGTCAAGTGCCCCATGTGCCGGGTCTGTACGTGGGGCTTTTCTCTTTCCCTGCTTCAATCTCCAAACCCCTTACCCCCTAAGACATTCCGTCTAACCGATTCGCAGACGCTCAATTCCTCCGCTGCTACAACTCCTGGCAGGTGGTACAGGCTCAGTGATCGGCAAGGCGGCGGATGCTTCTTTTTGCTTCGCAGATCGAGATTTCATTTCTCAATCCCTCCTGGTGACGCGCATTTCGGCACTCGGGAACTCAGATGCAAGGCGCCTCACCAACCTGCCAGAAACTTGGTCGAAATATGTAGCGATGGGCGGGACCGCACCGAACTCCCATTTTGATGGAACATCGACATCAGGAAAGAAATTGCGTTTCAGGCATTCCAGCATTTGAACACCGGACTGTGCCGTCAGAAATCTGGCGAGATCAGGCGTCTCAATGTCAACTCCCTGAACATTGAAGGTCAACGGTTGGTCTGTAAGGAGTTTAACGTAGTCGAGGTCCTCGTTCGGGTCCACGTGTGCCCCGCCCTCTTTATTGGCAAGCGTAAGGACGATCTTCTTCCTCGTATAAATCAACTGCCTGCCAAGCTGTGATCGAAACGTGAACACGGTGCGATTCCACCAAGGACCAACCGAACTCATGGTGTGGTGCGAGGAGCCGAGGTCTACGGCAGGCGCAAGGTTGGGTTCAGGTCCTATTCTCATGCTGACCGCAAAGCTAAAAACTTCCTCCTCGTCGGGCTTTGATTCAGCCGCATGTTCCAATATTTGAAGATCAAGACCGTCCGGGCGAGCCTGGTTGAGCAAGGGTTTGCTCATGCCAGTCTCGTGTACCAAAACCCTAATGGTTGTGGCAATGCGCAGGCTCTCCGCGAACTGGCCCTCGTAGAAGGCACGTAGGGAAGTGCGCAGGAAATCCATCTGCTCTCTCAGCTTCTCCAGAACTTTTTCTTTCGGTCTTGGCATGAAAACGGCCTTTCGGCGACTACTCAGAGATTGTAGCGCATGCCGTGCTCTCGCCGCTCTGCTACAATCTTGGTCAGGTTATGCGAACTTGTCAGATTGAGCTTCCGGCGGGTAGCGCAGACTCAGTGAATCGGCAAGGCGCGGGTGCCCCATTTATGCGGAGCATAAGTGGGGTTTTTCTTTGTGCTTTTTCCCCCATCGCCGCCCTTGCACCATCCCTCTTAAACCATCCCCCCTCTGCGCCCTCTGTTTCTCTGCGTTAAACTCTTTCCTTTCTTCCCCCCTCGCCCCCCAATACTAGTACCCATATTGACATCTATTAACTTTTGAGTTATACTGTTATTTGTTTCTGGGCGCTGAAAACAAAGGAGATCCCGCCCGTGCCCTCGCCCCCAACCACCCCACAACATCCCCTCCCGCAACCCCTCCAGAATCAACACTTCCGGACCCCTCCCGTAAGTGCAGAATCCAAACGACTTACAGCACAAAAATTCCTCCCCCAACCCCTTTCTTTCCCTCACTTACGAGCCATCCTCGTATCTGCAGAAACTACAAGACTTACAACCCATTCAGAATCAACGCTTTCGCAAAAATATTCCCATAACCCCTTCAGAATCTGCACTTACAAAAAAGGCAGGGGGGTGGGGGTCTTATTGTTAACCAGATACCCGGCGAAGGGTATCTGTCCTGAGCGACCATCGGGAGCGAAGGATCTCTCTTACTCCTTCTCCTCCATCGCCTTCGTGACAAATCCTCTAATCTCTGGCGGGAATTCTCCATCCATTGCAAAATACACCGTGCCCCATATCGCCCTCTACGCCGCCGCCCTCTCCCTGCTCATCTGGCTCTCTCTGGCTTTCGCCCGCGGCGCCTTCTGGCGCCTCCGCCGCTCGGAAACCGACCTCGCCGCTGCGGAAGAGCATTCCACGCCCTCTTGGCCCCGCGTGGCCATCCTGGTCCCCGCGCGCGACGAAGCCGACTCCATCGCCGCCTGCGTGGCCTCCCTGGCCCGGCAGGACTACCCCGGTGCCTTCTCCATCCTGGTCATCGACGACCACAGCGCCGACGGCACCGCCGATCTCGCCCGCGCCGCCGCCATCGCCTCCGGCGCGCCGGACCGCATCCGCATCCATGCCGCCTCCGGTCTGCCCCCCGGATGGACCGGCAAGCTCTGGGCGCTCAACGAAGGCATCCTCGCGGCCAGCGCCAATCCTCAAGACGCGCCCGCATTCTATTGGCTCACCGACGCAGACATCGTGCACGCTCCGGACACGCTGCGCCGCCTCGTGGCCCGCGCCGAGCGCGACTCTCTCGGCCTCATCTCCCTGCTGGTCCTTCTGCGCACGCGCTCGCTGCCCGAACGCCTGCTCATTCCCGCGTTTCTCTTCTTTTTCCTCAAGCTCTATCCCCCGCGCTGGGTGGCCAATCCCCGCGCGCGCACCGCCGGCGCCGCCGGAGGCTGCGTCCTGCTGCGCCGCGCGGCGCTCGAAGAGATGGGCGGGCTCTCCGCCGTTCGCGGCGACGTCATCGACGATTGCGCCATCGCCCGCGCCGTCAAGACGCGCGGCGGCGGAATCTGGCTCGGCTATACGCGATCGAGCCAGAGCCTGCGCTCCTATTCCCATTTCGCCGAAATCCGCGACATGATCGCCCGCACCGCCTTCACCCAGCTGCGCTATTCCCCGCTGCTCCTGCTCGGCGCTCTGGCCGGCATGTTTTTTACATATTTGCTTCCCCTGCTGCTCCTTCTCGATCCGCATCCCGCGGTGCGCTACACGGCGCTGGCCACTTGGCTGCTGATGTCCCTGCTCTATCTCCCGGCCGTCCGATTCTTCCGCCTGAATGTTTTTTGGATCTTTTCGCTTCCCCTCGCGGCCCTCTATTACAGCTACGCCACGCTGCTCTCCGCCCTGCGCTATTGGATGGGCCGCGGCGGCCAATGGAAAGGCCGCTCCCAGGCGGCGAAAAATGGAAAAACCGCATGACCGGTGACCTTCACGCCGCGCCCCTCAAAATTGTGTGGTATTTCTGCGCCCCCTTTGTTAGTCTGAGCCTGCAAGGTACAGGGCTGTATCCCGAAGTACGGGAATGGCACCGGAGGCCGAAATGAGCATTCTTCCCCAGGCGGGCAGCGGGAAAGTTACCGTTCCCAGCATCCTCAGCCGCAAGCAGGTTTCCCCCAATTCTCCATCGAACGGCGCGAAAATTACCGCGCTGACCGCCTACGACTATCCCACCGCGCGTCTGGTGGACGAAGCCGGCGTGGACATTCTCCTCGTGGGCGATTCGCTGGCCATGAGCGTTCTCGGCTATGAGAGCACCCTGCCGGTGACGCTCGAGGAAATGCTGCATCACACCCGCGCCGTGCGCCGCGGCACCCGCCGCGCCCTGGTGGTGGCGGACATGCCCTATGGCACCTACCACGCCGGCGTCAATGATGCCGTGCGCAATGCCATGCGCTTCGTCAAGGAAGCCGGGGCGGAAGCCGTCAAGATCGAAGGCGGCGAGCGGCGCATGGAGCTGATCGCGCGCCTGGTGGAAGCGGAAATTCCGGTCATGGGCCACGTCGGACTCACCCCGCAGTCGGTCAACGCCATGGGCGGATTCCGCGTGCAGGGCAAAACGCCCGATGCGGCCCAGCAGGTGCTCCGCGATGCGCGCGCCGTGGAAGCGGCGGGAGCCTTCGCCATTGTGCTCGAGGGCATGCCCCGCGAACTCGCCGCGCAAATCACCGCCGATCTGCGCATTCCCACCATCGGCATCGGCGCCGGCCCCGAATGCGACGGCCAGATTCTCGTGCTCAACGACCTGCTGGGACTGACCTTCGGCGCCTCGCCGAAATTCGCGCGGCGCTACGCCAATCTCGGCGAAATCATCTCCGGCGCGGTGAAGGAATACTGCGAGGATGTGCGCGGCGGGACGTTTCCGTCCGACGCGGAGTCCTATCACGCGCCGCAGGCCGCGACGGAAAGAAAAAAGCTGCACATCGCCGGCTGAACCGGCGCGAGCCGCGGCGCGGAATTTTTTTCTTTCTCGCGCGCGCGCAAATCTCGTGGAGACCATTCGCACCATCGCCTGGATGAAGGAAGCTTCGCGCAAGGCGCGCGGCGAAGGGCGCACCGTGGGCCTGGTGCCCACCATGGGTGCCCTGCACGAGGGCCATCTCTCGCTGGTGCGCCGCGCGCAGCAGGAATGCTCTCCGGTGACCGTTTCCATCTTCGTCAACCCCGCGCAGTTCGGACCCCAGGAAGATCTCGCGAAATATCCGCGCACGTGGGAAGCGGACCTGCAAAAACTCGAAGCCCTGGGCGTGGATTCCGTTTTCGCTCCCGAGCCTTTCGAAATCTATCCCGCGGGATTCCGCACGCGCGTTAACGTCGAAGGACTGAGCGAACGGCTCGAAGGGCGTTCGCGTCCGGGCCATTTTCGCGGAGTCACCACGGTGGTGCTCAAGCTTCTGGGAATCGTGCAGCCACACTTGGCCTATTTCGGGCGCAAGGACGCCCAGCAGGCGCGCATCATCCAGCAGATGGCCGCGGACCTGAATCTGGACAGCGAAATCGTGGTCTGCCCGATCGTGCGCGAGGCGGACGGCCTGGCCCTGTCCTCGCGCAACGCCTATCTGAAACCCGAGGAGCGCCGCGCCGCCGCCGTTCTACACCGCGCCCTGGAGACCGCTCGGGCGGAAATGGCCGCGGGCGCGCGCGATGCCCTGCAACTGCAAACGGCGATGCGGCGCGTTCTGGACGGCGAGCCGCTGGCCAGCGCCGATTATGCCGAGCTTGTGGATGCTGAAACACTTGAACCCGTCACGCGCATCTTTCGCCCCTGCTACGCGCTCCTCGCGGTTTTTTTCGGCGGCACGCGCCTTCTCGACAACATGCTGATCACGCCGCAGGAGAGCGGCGAATTGCAGTTTGAACTTTAGCCGAAGCGGGGAGCGGGCTAAGAGCGTTTTCGAATTTCGGCGAGAACATCGGCGGCGTGGCCCTTGGCGCTCACACTGTCCCAGATTTTCTCGACCGTGCCGTCGGCGCCGATCAGCACCGTGCTGCGCACAATCCCCAGGAAGGATTTGCCCAGGAATTTCTTCATGCGGCGCGCGCCGAAGGCTTCGATGATTTCGAATTGCGGATCGCTGAGCAGATCGAAATTCAGCTTCTGCTTGGCCTTGAAGCCCGCCTGGGCCTTCACGGAATCGCCGCTGACGCCCAGAATCACCACGCCCAGTCTGTCGAATTCCTTCTTTGCGTCGCGAAACTCGGACGCTTCGGTGATTCAACCGGGGGTGTTGGCCTTGGGATAAAAAAACAGAACCACGCGCTTGCCACGGTAGTCTTTCAGCGAAACTTCCGCGCCGGTGTCCGTTTTCAGCCGGAAATCCGGCGCTTTATCGCCTTCCTTCAATGCTTTCTTTGCCATGGCAGCCTCGGTTTCAGCTGAGCAGTTTCTTCAGCACGTCGTTGATGGCCTGGGGATTGGCCTGGCCCTTGGTGGCGCGCATGACCTGGCCCACGAAAAACTTGAAAACGCCTTCGTTGCCGGCTTTGTATTTGGCGACGTTGTCGGGATTTTTTTCGATGACTTCGCGGGCGGCCTGTTCGATTGCGCCGGCGTCGCTGATCTGACCGAGGCCTTCGGCGGCGACAATATCTTTGGCGGCGCGACCGGTTTCGAACATGGTGGCGAAGACTTTTTTGCCTACAGCGGCGGTAATCTTTCCTTCTTCGACCAAAGCGATGAGTTCGGCGAGGGCGGCGGGAGCGACCGGGCTGGCTTC
This sequence comes from Terriglobia bacterium, assembly GCA_041500985.1. Taxonomy (GTDB): domain Bacteria; phylum Acidobacteriota; class Terriglobia; order Acidiferrales; family UBA7541; genus Acidiferrum. The sequence goes on from JBGQNE010000009.1 coordinate 81,797, forward strand.
GATTTCCTTGCCGGAATCGTTGAGGCGGCGGAGGAGTTCGGTTTGCATCCAGTTGGCCGCGATCTTTCCTGGCGCGCCGGCTTGGACGACGCTTTCGAAATAGGCGGCGCGGGCGCGCGTTTCGGTGAGCACCGCGGCGTCATAGGGAGTGGCGCCGTATTGGGAGACGAAGCGGGAGCGCTTGGCGTCGGGCATTTCCGGCATGGCCGCGTGAATGGATTCGCGCCATTCGGCGCTGACGTGCACGGGAAGCAGGTCCGGCTCGGGAAAATAGCGGTAGTCGTGGGCCTTTTCCTTGGAGCGCATGGGAATGGTGCGGCCCTCGTTCTGGTTCCACAGGCGGGTTTCCTGAAAGATTTTTCCGCCGCTTTCGAGGACGCCGATTTGCCGCTCGATTTCGTACTCGATGGCCTTTTGCAGATAGCGGAAGGAGTTGAGGTTTTTGACTTCGACCTTCACGCCGAATTTTTCCGCGCCGCGCAAACGCACGCTGACGTTGGCGTCGCAGCGCAGGGAACCCTCTTCCATGTTGCAGTCGCTCACTTCGGTGTAGAGCATGACCTGCTTGAGTGAGGTCAGGTAGGCGTAGGCTTCGGCAGGCGTGCGGATGTCCGGTTCGGAGACGATTTCGGCGAGAGGAGTGCCGCCGCGGTTGTAGTCCACGTAGGATTTATCGGGGGCGGAAAAACCTTCGTGGAGGGCCTTGGCGGCGTCGTCTTCCAGGTGCAGGCGGGTGATGCCGATGCGTTTGCGCGCGCCATCGTGTTCGATTTCGAGGAATCCGGCGGTGGCCAGGGGCTGGTCATACATGGAGATCTGATAGCCCTTGGGGAGGTCGGGATAGAAATAATTTTTGCGGGCAAAGCGCGAATGTTCGTGCACCGCGCAATGGATGGCCAGCGACGCGCGCACACCCATTTCCACGGCGCGTTTGTTGAGCACCGGGAGCGTGCCGGGGAGGCCCAGGCAGACGGGGCAGACATTGCTGTTGGGGGCGTCGCCGAAACGCGTCGAGCAGGAGCAGAAGATCTTGGTGCGCGTCTGGAGTTGGACGTGGACTTCGAGGCCGATGACCGGCTCGTATTTGGCCAGGATCTCCGGCGCGAGCGAGCTGTTTTCCGAAGCGCTTTTAGCCATGACAGGCTGACGATTATACCATTGCGCGGGGGGAATCTAGTTTTCGAAACTGGCCCGGCAAAGCGGGACAGGAATTCGTGCGATTGCAGGAGCGGGCGGGGCAAGCCCCGCCCCTACGAGAAATGTGGATTCAGGCGGGTCGTTGCTGGGCGGGAAGGCGCAGGACTGGCAGGAGGCGCTCGGCCAGGGCGAAGGCGCCAAAGAGAAGGCCGGCGCAGAGAAGGTCGCTCGCGACGGTATTGCGGAAGAAGGGGATTGCCGCGGCATAGCAGGCGGCCAAGCCGGCGGCGGTGCGCGGATAAAGGCCTCCGGAGGCCCAAACGGCGAAATTAGTCAGCATATAAAACTGCGCCGCACCGAGCAGAGCGGCTCCGGCCACTCGCGGAGCGGTGCGGCGTTCGCGCAGAAGGAAGCCAATGAGCACGCTCAGAAGGAAGCTGCCATAGACGACCGGCATCAGGCGGTAAAAGCCCAGAAGCGCATCGCCGGCGAAGAGAAGCGCCAGGGGCAGCAGGAAGGCGGCGCGCTTGTCGCGGAGCATGGCGCCACCGAAGAGGGCCAGGGCGCCGATGGGGGTGAAGTTCCAGGGGTGCGGCAGGAGGCGCAGCGAGGCAACGGCGGCAATCAAGAGCAAAATCACGGCCAGGCGCAGAGCGTTGTTTCCTTGAGTTTCTTGCGCTACTTGAGTTTCCTGGGTGTTCATGGTGTCTCTCCTTTTTCGTCGGGCAGCAAATCGCAGAAATGGAATCCGTCGCGGTTGACGACTTCTCCGGTGCGCACGGCGATGGGGGCGCGGAAATTTGGCGCTTGAAAGACAAAGGTATGGAATTCGCCGTTTTCGCCGCAGGGGTCGGCGTGCGCGGGCAGGTCGCGGAAGAAGGAAGCGTCCAGTTCGCGTCCGGCGAAAGAGGGGTCGAGCTTGCGGCCGTCGATGCAGACGGCTACGGCGCGGAAGCCGGAGTTCATGAAGTGGAGGGTGAGTTCGCGGGTGTCGCGTTTCCAGATGGGGAAAATGGCCTGCATGCCGGCGCGGGCCAGATTTTTTTCGCGATAGGCGCGGAGATCTTCGAGAAAAATATCGCCAAAGGCCACGCGGCGAATGCCGTTGGCATAGTGGGTGCGCAGGGCTTCTTCCATGCGGGATTCGTAGTCGGCGTTGACGCACTGCGCGGGGATGCGGACTTCATGCAGAGGCAAGCCCAGGGCATCGGCTTGCCGGGCGAGGAGTTCGCGGCGAACGCCGTGCATGCTGATGCGCTCGTAGCCTTCCGTCACGGTGGTGAGCAAGGCAGCCACGCGAACGGCGGGATCCTGCTGGAGCGTGGCCAGGGCCATGGCGCTGTCCTTGCCGCCGCTCCAGCAGAAAAGCACGGGTTCCGCCGCGTGATTCACGTTCCGGCTATTCCTTTCCGCCGAAGCGGTAGTTTGCGCCCATGCGGAACTCCCGACCGAGGGCGGGATAGCCGAGGGCGTCCTGATACTGCTTGTCGAACAGGTTGGCGATGCGGGCGTGAATGGTGACGCCGCGAGTCACCACGTAGCTGGTGGCGAAGTCGAAGCGGGCGTAGCCGGGATTGCTGGTCATGCCCAGGTAGAGGAAATCGCTATCCGTGCGCTTGCCGGTAAAATACCCGGACAGATTCACGTTCACGCCGCGGAAGGAGGCATTGGCGATGAGCGAGCCGGAATGCGGGGGGCGGCGCAGGAGGCGGTTGCCGGGAATCATGGCCGGGTCTGACGCGCTCGGAGACAAGAGCACCAGGCTGTCATCGTAGGAATAATTTCCGGCGAGGCTCAGCCAGTGCAGGGGCTTGATCTCGATGGCGATGTTGGTTCCGCGCGCGCGAGAGAGGTCGGTGTTGAAGAAGGTGCCGTAGCCATAGATACAGCCTGGCGGAGGAGCCACCGGGCACGGTCCGCCCGGAAAGCAGTAGGTGAAGCTGACCATGTCATAGAAGCGGTTCTGAAAGTACTCGGCGGAAATGCGGACCTTGTCCGAAGCGAGCTTTTGATCGATGCCCGCGCTCCAGGTACGGCTGCGCTCGGGACGCAGGTCCGGATTTCCGGGATAGCAGGGATCCGCGCCGAGGGTGTAGGACTGGTCCATGCGCGGTTCCTTGATGCCCTGGCCGTAAAAAACACGCGCGCGGGTGTCGCCCCAGAAGCCCTGGCCCGTGCGGAGGGTATAGGAAGCGCCGAAGCGCGGGACGACGCGAGTGCCGAAGACGCCGTTGGCTTCGGCGCGCACGCCGCCCGAAAGGAGCAGGCGCGAAAGAGGAGTCCAGCGGAGGTCCAGGAAACCGCCCTGGCTGGCGCGGCGGTGGCTCAGCTCCTGCACGAAGCCGCTGTAGGAGGCCAGCATGTAGCCGTTTTCGACTTCGTACTGGTAGCCGGCGGTGACACCGAGTTTGGGAGCGACGTAGCTGGACTGCGCGCGGAAGCCGGTGCGATTGAACTCACTGCGGTCCGTGAAGGTGTAATCGCAATAGGAGGAGGACACCGCCGTGGACCCGGGCGAGGGTAGCGGGCAATAGGGGTCCAAGAGGTTGTAAAAATCCTGGCCGGGATTGTCGTTGAGTTCGCGGCTGTAGGATTCCGAGGCGCTGAGTTCGTGACGCCAGCGGGGGCCGCTCGAGAAATTCCAGCGCTGTCCGGCGCTGAAAGAGTGATTGGCGCTGTGCTGGTCGAGGTTCGGCGGTTCGAAAAGAGTTTGTCCGGGGATGCCAGCGTCGCTGTCCGTATTGCGCAAGGTCAGGCGCAGTTGATTTTCCTGGCTGAAGCTCCAGCCAAAGTTGCCGGAGAGGGTGCGGTTGAGGAAGCCGTCGTTGGGGCCCTGGCCATCGGTATTGGAATAGGAGGCCGCGCCGGAGTAATCGAATTTGCCGAGCAGGCCGCTCAGTTGCGCGCCGCCGCGGGCGGTGGCAAAGCTGCCGCCATCGGTGAACACGGAGACCGCCGGGGTGCGCGTCGAGCCGCGGTGGGAAATGATCTGGATGACGCCGGAGACGGCATCGGTGCCGTAGAGGGCGCTTTCCGCGCCGCGGACGACTTCGACCTTGTCCACGTTATCGAGGGTGACGTTGGAAAAATCGACGGCGCTGCCGGGATCATTCACGGGCGTGCCGTCCACCAGCACTTTGACGAAATTGGAATTGCCGCCGTTCAAAGAGACCGCGGCCATTCCGCCCCCCGCGCCCGTGCGCCAAATGCTCACGCCGGGGGTATCTTGCAGGAGGTCGGTGAGGGTGATGGCGCCGCGCTGGTCCATCTCCTTGCGGGAATAGATGCTGGAGGGAGCGGGGGACGCGGCGGCCTGGAGCGGTTCGGTTTGGGCTGTGACCAGGACGCTGGAAGAGAGGCGTTCGAGTTCGAGGCGCAGGTCCAGGGTGCGGGCTTCTTCGGAGGCCAACTGCACAGTGACTTCGCGCGTGGCGAAGGCTTCTTTTTCAAAGCGCACGCGGTAACGGCCCGCGGGGAGCGTCAGGGAATACTGGCCTTGCGCGCCGGATACCGCCGTAAGGGCCGCTGCCTGCGCTGCTCCTTCGGGCACGGCCCTTACATGCACACCGGCGACCGTGCCGCCGGTGGAGTCGGTCACGACGCCGCTCAATTGTCCTTGTGGGGAAGCGTAAAGAACTGCTGGAAGAATCGAAAGAAAAAGCAAAGCGAACAGACGAACGCAGAATGTTTTCATTTTGTCTCCTCCGCTCCCTCTCGCGCGGGAGGTGAAGGTTGTCCGGGGCCGTCAAAAAATTAACGGCACCGGCTGCGGGCCTCGCAGGTTTCCTGGCTTGGCGGCACTGCCGTCCCGGTGGTGCCGGGACTCGCGCGGCCTTCCCACGGCTTCCCGTTTTGAGCGGGAGGAGCCACAGTGACCACGCTGCTACGAATCCGCCTTACAGTCGCGCGGCGGCGACGGCATCTCTTGCGAGTGCAACCGCAGAGCGGTTGCCCGTCTTCCCTTGCGCGAAGTCCGCTGGTTGAACGAAATGGACGCCCGCGAAGCGCGCCCGGTTGAGGTTAACGAGAATTTGTCTGCTTGCCGAGACTGCCGGAAAGCACCGTGATGCGCGGGCGGCCGGATGCGCCGATCTCCACGCTCAAGGAAGCCTGAAAAACCTGTTCGAGAATTTCCCGCTGCATCACGGCCGCGGCCGAGCCGGTGCGCAGGACTTTGCCGCGCTGCATGAGCACCACCTGATCGGCGTATTCCGCCGCCAGATTCAGTTCGTGCGTCACGACCACAATGGTGTAGTGGTTCTGCGCCGCGAGCCTGCGCAGGACCTCGAGAAAATCCATTTGCGCGCCGACGTCCAGATGCAGCGTGGGCTCATCAAGCAGGAGCAAGAGTGGCTGCTGGGCGAGGGCGCGGGCCAGAATCACGCGCTGCTTTTCGCCGCCCGAGAGCTGGTCCATCCAGCGATCGAGGAGATGTTCAGCGCCGACGCGTGCCAGGGCGCCACGGGCGATGATGATGTCGTCGGCGGATTCGAAACGGAGCGAGCGCCCGTGCGCATGCCGTCCTTGCAGCACAAACTCCCACACCCGCGAGGGAAACAGCAGGCGGCTTTCCTGCTGCACCACGGCGATGCGCTGGGCGCGCGTGCGCGGATCGAGGTTTCCCGTGGAAAATCCGTTCAGCAGGACTCGCCCGGAAAGCGGGCGCAGCGCGCCGGAAATCAGCTTCAGCAGGGTGGACTTGCCGCTGGCATTGGGCCCCAGAATCGCGACGAGTTCGCCTGGGCGCGCCTGAAAGCTGGTGGCTTCGAGAGTGAACAGCGGGGCTTGGGAAGGATTGGGAACGTAGGCGTAGCTGGCCTGCTCGACGCTGAGGCGGACTTCATTGCCCGGGGCGCCCAGCGCGCCGGCGGCCAGGTGGGCCGCGGCGGAAGAAGAGGGGGGAATCGGCGTGGAAGCGCTCATGCACTCCTCCTGCGCAGCACGTAGATGAAGAGAGGAGCGCCGACGATGGCGGTCACCGCGCCCACGGGGATTTCCGTCGGAGCCACCACCGTGCGCGCCAGCGTATCCGCAAGCACCAGCACAATGGCCCCGCCGAGCGCCGCCGTGGGCAGCAGGATGCGATGATCCGGCCCAAAAATAACGCGCATGATGTGCGGCACCAGCAGACCCACGAAGCCGATGGCCCCGCTGACCGAAACGGCCAGGCCGGTGAGCACGGAAGCGCCGATGTAAACCACCAGGCGGACGCGGTCGATATCCACGCCGAGATGCATGGCCTCCTGCTCGCCGGAAAGGAGCAGATTCAAATCCGAGGCGGTGGTATAGATGGCGGCGGCGGCGGCGAAAAAACCAATCACCAGAAACCAGCGCAGGCTCGCGGGCAGCGGCGTGCCCAATTCGCCCAGCAGCCAGAAGCTCATGCCACCGCGGTCGCGCAAGGAAAGGGTGTTCAGCAGAAAGGTAATGATGCCGGAAAGAAAAGAGACGCAGATGATACCCGCGAGCAGGAGCGTGCCGCTTTCGATCTGTCCTTCGCGGCGGCCCAGAAAATAAACCGCGGCAATCGTGGCCATGCCTCCGAGAAAGGCTCCCAGGGGAGTGAGCAAGCCGGACAGCAGCGGCGGCAGGTTCATATGCTGGGCGGCAATCAGCGCCAGGATGGCTCCCACGGCGGAACCGCTGGAGACGCCGAGGACATAGGGGTCCGCCAGGGGATTGCGCAGCAGGGCCTGAAAACTGGTCCCGGCAACGGAAAGAGAGGCGCCCACGAAAATGGCCAGGAGGATGCGCGGCATGCGGATATCGAAGACGATCAGGCGGTAGTCGGTGGAGAGATCGCTGCTGTAGCCGAGGGCGACGCGAATGAGGTCGCGGCCGAGGCCGTAGAGGGAGACGGGAACGGCGCCGAGTTTGAGCGCGATGAAGACGGACACGAAGAGCACG
>JBGQNE010000010.1:0-87503 GCA_041500985.1 Terriglobia bacterium
AGTTTTTCTACGGGATACGGGCAGGGGAAGGGACACCCTTCCCCTGCACCCCTTCCCGAAAAACCAAACCATATCCGTTTACACAGAAAACTTGACACACCCGTTTAGACTCCCCTCACCATCACCCATCCGAACCAGCCTCGTTTAACCGTACTACCACCAACCATTCGAAACTAGTACCACTGAGTACTGATACTTGACTGAACACTTCTTCAGTGCTATTATGCCCCGTGACACTCGCACCCCACACCTCATTACCTCGTTATCTCCTTACCTCGTTACCTCATCCCCTGTCCCCACGTAACCCTCTTAGAATCTGCAGTTCCAAAAAACACACCCGCAACCCCTTTATAATCTGCACTTCCAAAACAAAGGACTTAAAACCCCGTAGAATCAGCACTTACAGAAAATACCGGGGGGTGGTGGTCATATTGTTAACCAGATACCCGATGAAGGGTATCTGGCCTGAGCGACCAACGGGAGCGAAGGATTGCTCTTACTCCAACAAGCACACCTGTCCTGCCTGTTCCGATATCACCGGAACCTGCTCCAGCCTTGTTCCGTGCTTTTTCTTGGCCCGCCCGCAGGCGGTCTGCGCAATTCTAGGCGGGGGAATCCGCGCGCTTGCGCCAGAAAAAATACGCCGGCACGCCCAGCGCAAACAGCCCAATCGCCACTTCGATGTTCACAAATCCCATGGGGTTGTGGAACGCCTCCACCACCTCGTTGCCCACCAGCACCCCGGCCACCAGCACGAAAATCAGCGGCGTCCAGGGATATCCCGGCACGCGGTAGGGAATGGCCTTCCCGGCTCCGGCGCGCCGCAGCGGAAAAATACTCGCCGCGCCCAATCCATAAAATACCCACCCAATGAAAATCACTCCTTCAATCAATTTGGCGAACGATCCCGCGCTGGCCAGAATCGCCGACCACACGCCCAGGCAAATCACCGCCGCCGCGGGGGTGTGGAACTTCGGATGCACCTCGGCCAGTTTCTTGAAGAAGAGATTGTCCTGCGCCATGGCGTAAAACACGCGCGGTGCTGTAAGGATCACGCTATTGGCCGCGCTGAAAGTCGAAACCAGAATCGTAGCGGCGATAATCTTCCCGGCCCACGGCCCCAGCACCGCGGCCACGGAACTCGCCGCAATGGCGTCGCTCGCGGAAGCAGCCGCCGGCCCCAGCGCAACCAAGTATGCGATCACCGCCACCAGATACAGCCCCCCAAGCGCCAGCGAACCGGCCAGAAACGCGCGCGGAAAATTCTTCTGCGGGTCAATCACTTCCCCCGCCGTATACGTCCCGAACTGCCACCCTTCATACGCCCACAGCACCGTAATCATGGCCAGTCCGAAACTGGAAAGCAGCTCCGAGCCGTGCTGCGTCGTGCCCAGCGCCCCGCGCAGCTCCGAGCCGTGCTTGCCCAGCGAAAGCAGCACCACGCCCAGGGTCACGATGATGAGCACTTTGACGAACGTCGTCCAATTCTGCATGTCCGAACTTTTGCGCGTGCCCCACACGTTGACCGCCGTGACCACGCCGATCATGAGGACGGAAACGATGGTCGTTTCCAGCTCCGAGAGTGGAATGATTTCCGCGAGGTGGCGGCTGAATGCGCGGGACAGGGCCGCCACGGCGCCGCTCGAGATCACCAGGAACAGGCACCAGCCATAGAGAAACGCCGGAAAACGCCCGAAACCGTCGCGGATAAAGCAGTACAGCCCGCCCGCCTGGGGATTGCTGGCCGCCAGTTCCGCGTAAGTCAACGCGCCCAGCAGCGAAAGCACTCCTCCGACCACCCATACCAGCAACGACACGCCCACCGATCCGTGCACCTGCCTCAAAATAATTCCCGGCGTCAGGAAAATTCCCGAACCGATCACCGAGCCGATAAACAGCAGCAGCAAATCCTTGAATCGCAGCGTGCGTACCAGTGTGCCCATATCTCTCCTGCGGAAAAAACTCCGGGACCGCGCGTATCTCTTTCAAAAAAACGGCGGTCCCGGGAAACGCTTGTCGGCAATCGCCTAGTGCAGCAAGTAACCCAGCACCGCGAGCACCAGCCCCGAAACCGAGGAAATCACTCCAATCACCGGGAAAAGTTTCTTCTTGGAAATGAAATACAGCGAACACAGCACCAGGCCGAGTTCGAGAAACCCCTCGCCCAGATCGTAGCGCAGCGCTTTCCTCTCCACCAGTTCGCATTCCTTTTCCTTGCCCTGCGCCTCTTTCTGAATCTCCTTGGCCTCTTCCGCGTAGCGCTCGCCTTCGCTCTTGTAGCGTTCGATGATCGCCGCGGTCTTCTCGGTCTGCGCCTGATTCCCCAGAATGTCCCGGCCCAGCTCCAGAATGTGCCCCTTGGTCTTCTTCGACTGGTAGAACGACCACTGGTCGTTGGCCTCCGTGCGCACAATCACCGCCTGCGTGTGCGAACGGTGCGACTGAATGGTGACCACGGCCAGAAATACCGCAATGCACGCCGCCAGCACGCCCACGCGCTGCCCCAGGGGATCGGAATCGTGCCCGCCTTCATGATGAAGTTCGTGTTCCACGGTCTGCAACCTGCCTTTCCTTCGAGAGAGTGTGCGCTGAAAATACCTGTGAAAAACATCATACCGTGCCGGCGGCGCGGGTCAATCGCCAGCTCTCCGGCCATTGCGCTGTGCGGCACGGCTCTCCCTGGGAAAGGATGGAGGGATTGCTCTGGAAGGGGTCCGCGGAAAGCGCGGCGAATTGTGCTGGATTCAAAAAGAGAGCACGGCGCCGGTATAGAAAACGGCGGAAGCGGAATAATAGCGCGAGTGCGGAAGAACTCCGCTTCAGATTCCCTGCAGCTCTTTTCCCGGCTTGAAGCGCACGGCCTTGCCCGGCGGGATGCTCACTTCCTCGCCCGTGCGCGGATTGCGTCCGATGCCCGTCTTGCGCGGCTTCACGCTGAAGACCCCGAAGCGGCGCAGCTCGATGCGCTGCCCCTTGCCCATGGAACTCTTCAGAGCTTCGAAGACGGTTTCCACGGCCTGCTCCGCTTTGGTGCGGCTGATGTTCGTGCGAGCCACGACCGCATTGACGATATCCAGTTTAATCACAGAGCCCTCCCCGAACCACGCCGAACCCGATGCTATTGTGTGACTTGCGGGTTGTCAAGCAGTGCGCTGTATACTACACTGCGTCTCTTTCCGCGAGACCTATTTTTGCAGGCACCCCACAGGAGGGCTGGATGTCGGTTAAACCGGACCGCTGGATTCGCAAGATGTCCCTGGAACACAAAATGATCGAGCCTTTCACCGACCGGCAGGTCCGCACCGGCGTGATCAGCTACGGCGTCTCGTCCTACGGCTACGACATCCGCGTGGCCGATGAGTTCAGCATTTTCACCAACGTCAACAGCACCATCGTGGATCCCAAGAATTTCGATCCCCGTTCGCTGGTCCCTTTCCGGGGCGACGTCTGCGTGATTCCCCCCAACTCCTTCGCGCTGGCCCGTTCCGTCGAATATTTCCGCATTCCGCGCAACGTCCTGACCATCTGCGTGGGCAAATCCACCTACGCGCGCTGCGGCATCATCGTCAACGTCACGCCCTTCGAGCCCGAATGGGAAGGCTTCGTCACCCTGGAAATCAGCAACACCACGCCGCTGCCCGCGAAAATCTACGCCAACGAGGGCCTCTGCCAGGTGATCTTTTTTCAATCGGACGAGGACTGCGAAATTTCCTACAAGGACAAAAAAGGAAAATACCAGGCGCAGCAGGGCATCGTCCTGCCGCGGCTGTAAACTCTCCCGCGCCGGCGCGCGGCTATTTTCGAAGGAACGGGGAAGCCTGGCCCCACGTCCCGGACATGACGAATTCGGAAATTGGTTTCCGTGTGCGCGGCTCGCGTTCGCGCTGCGCCAGTTTTTCGGGCAAGCCTTCCGGTTCGCCCGCATAGCCGATGGCGATAGCCGCCACCGGCTCCCACTCGGCCGGTACGGCAAAACTCTCCCGCACTTTGTCCGCGTAAAATCCGCCCATGGGATGAATGACCAGTCCGCGCGCGGTGGCTTCCACCGCGAGGAGCGCGGTGGCCGCGCCGACGTCGTGCAGGGCGTGGCGGTTGGGCTGGCCGTTGTGCTGGAAGTTGACGCGTGCAAGCGAAACCGCCAGGACGGGGGCGTGGGCGGCCCAGGCCGCGTTTCCTTCCATCAGCACGGCGGCCATGCGCGCGAACTCGTCCGGGTTTTCCTTGGTGGCCACGAGAAAGGCCCAGGGCTGGTCGTTGAAGCAGGAGAAGGACCAGCGGGCGGCTTCGAAAAGAGAGCAGAGGATTTCGGGAGCCACGGACTGTTTCGAAAAGGCGCGGGGACTCCAGCGCCTTTTCAGCAGGTCGTGAATGGGGAATTCGTTTGTCGCCGGTTTTTCCATGGTCATTCCTTTTTGCAGAGAGAGTGATTAGCCGGGTCCGTCCGCCGGGGGCGCGAGGATTTGCTCGAGCAATTGGCTGAGAAGTTTCAGCCGTGGCGCGGGCAGGCGGCGCAACTGGCGGCGGTGGAGTTCGCGCACGGGCGGGTCCAGGCGCTTGAGGAGGTCGAGGGCGCGGGGGGTGATGCGGGTGGTGACGACGCGGCGGTCGTTTTTGGCGCGTTCGCGGGAGATGAAGCCGAGTTTATCGAGGCGGTCGAGGAGGCGGGTCATGTCCGGGTCGCGGGTGACCATGCGCAGGGAGATGTCGCGGCAACTGAGGCCGGGGGGGCCGGCGCCGCGGAGGATGCGCAGGACGTTGTACTGGGCGGGGGAAAGGCCGTGGGATTTGAGGAGGAGTTCGACGCCCTGGAGGAGTTTATCGGCGGCGTGCTGGAGGGAGACGAAGAGGTCTTCCTCGGGGAGGGGAGCGGGGCGCGGGAAGCGGGTGTCCATGGAGGGAGAGTACGCGTTACAACGACTAGTGTCAAGAGGAAGATATTGGAGGGGATGGTGTGGAAAGACAGTTATGATTCATGGGCGACTTTCATCTCTTCTTCGTATTATGAGCGCGGCTTTTATTTTGAAAAAGTTAGAACCACTTCCCGCCTCATCCTTGCATGCATGGCACCATGCTGCTGGCCAGGCATAGGTGGTGGCAAATAACGCCGATTCGCAGGCAGTGTGCGTATGCTTTTATCAATTAGCCGGAGTCCTGATAATTCTGCTAATGTTGAAGTCAAAATCGCAGTACGGATATAAGCTCCTTTAATGGTATTTTCACCGATTATGTAAACGGCCTTCCCGTTTGGCGACAGAACCCGGCTCACTTCGCCGATCGCTTCATGCATGTCCTTTATGTATCGCGCCAAGATGCGTTGATTTCTGGATGTCATACTGTATCTAAGATTCATTTTCTGTATAACCCTACTGATATTTATGTCCTTGAAGGCCAAATCTGTCCCTACCTCTGTGCCAATGGAGTCTGTCCGTAGTTTCCGCAGTTGCGCGACGCTATAACCCATCCAAATGAGCGAAAACTTACTGCATCGAATGTAATCGATTGCATTCAAATATGGCGGCGAGGTTAATACTAAGTCAACTGATCCGTCCTCGAGAGGTAGATTGCGCGCATCGCCCACGTGAACAGAAGGTGCAGGACCTCGCCCTACCAACCTTTGATCGATTACATTATCAAGAATCCTCTCAATGGTTGCATGGTACTTACGGAAGGGCTTTGCTGGCGCACGCTTGAAGGCGCGATGAGGTCGACTATGGGATAGGTCCATAGCCAGTGAAGCACCAGATTGTTTAGAAATAATGAGGCGCGAAAAACCACACCAGAGAACATCGCGCGTAGTTTCACATCTTACTCGAGCAATAGCCCGCGACAGCGAGGTAAGTTGCCTGCGAGCATAACCATCAAACCAATATGCCATGAACGCGCGCGTTTCATCATCAGCATTCTCTGGGTATGCTTCCCCTTCGGCCAATGTCTTGAAGAGAGTACGTGCGCGATCAAGGGTTTCTGTAGCTCTTTCCCGCACGACATCTGGGTTGCAGGCTGTGGTCCATACTCTGGTAATGAGTACGGCCAACGGGTCGATATCATAACCAATTGCCTTATGGCCCCGTGAGCGAGCCATTGCCAGCACAGTGCCAGAGCCCATCATCGGATCAAGCACCCGCATAGGTTTTTTTGTTTCGGGCATGAGCTCTAATGCAACACCGGGTGCCATCCTGGCAGGGAATGGGTGGACTGGTTCACGACCCAAGGCCTCGTAGATCGTCTTCCTATGAAAATTCACCATTTTGTTCACTCAATTACCTGCATTCTGTCCGCCCGGCCTAAAACGCTGCTCACCATTTTACTCGGATTCCCTTAGGTTTTGTATGAATTGAAGACTGTCCTTGAATTTATAGAACAGTTTTGCTTTCTTCTTCTTGTTGTATAAGATTTTGAAATGGTGGACTGCGTCAGAGAACTTTTTTGGTTCAAGTTGACTCTTGCCCAAAAAACCCTTGGCTCGCGCGATGGCCGTTTTATCGGCATCCACGCTGCCCGCGATGGACGAGGCCGTATGTATCGCTAACGACTGCTTGCCACTTTGGGGCGTTGCTTTTACATATTCGATCAGGAAATCGGGCAGCGCCGCTTTGCCAATTTTGCTTTGTAGCTTCCACAATGTGTCAAGGCTCCCTTGATCCGCTAATACGATACTGTCGAGCTCGGGGGTGTAGTCAAACATTGCGAACGACATCTCGCCTTTATCAAGAATTACGGTCGCGTTATCAATGCTCGATTTGGCAGCGACTGAAACGCGCTTATCACCGATCCAGACGGGGGATCCCATCTTATTGTCGATAGATTTCAAGGCCAGTTTATGTAAGACGAAGCATTTGTGCCAGTCAGCGTAAAGCTGGGGCGGTATAGTGAGTTCGAAATGTTTGAGATACTTCCCTCGTGCGCCAAACATTCTCGCTCGTTGTATATAGGTGTCCTGCTGCAATTTGTGCTTCACCGTGCGAGTAAAGAACATTGAGAGAAGGTTGTGAAATGTAACTCCGCGAGAAACTATATTTCCGCCGATGATAACGGTAAAAGGCGACGATGGCGTGGTCGGGTTTTCACCTGCGGCCTTACGATCTCGTTCGCTGTTTAAGACAACAAGAGTCGCTCTCGATGCGTTCTCGACAACGTAGCTGGTTAAGTCGTCAGCTGATTGTGTTGGGTAAAGGTTTTGCGCAGCGCCGTGCACTTGCGTCACCAGATCGTTGAATTCCTTGCTATCGCAATCGATTAATGCGTGGACCAACTCCTCAATCGTGACGCGATCGAGTTCATGAGCGTCCTTCTTCCCGCTAGTATGGACCAGCATGGTGTAATTTTCCTCTTTGTGGGAATGCTCATACAAATTGAGATACGCAGCAGTGACCAGGAAGCGGACGAATGCGTCTCGCGCCTCCTTGGGACTTCCTCCTTGAGTGAGAAGGCTTAATCGATAAGGAACTTTTTTGGTTAGCGGGAAGAAAACGTCTTGCCCCGTGTACTCCGAATGCGTCGGGAAATTTACCCACTTCGCCGTATCGTTCCGAAATGTATTATTGAGATCTAGCCGTGCTGGCGTCGCAGTCACGCCTATGTAGCAACCGTCGCTGCCAATGAGTTTTTCAATGCGCTTGTTGATGGCAGTCTTGGTCCCTTTGTTGATCTTGGCGTTTGGCGTTGCGTAGTCGGCCTCATCGTCAATGACAACAATGTTCCCTTCGTCTCGGAGTCGAGCAGTGAGCTTATCAAGGTCGAATGGATTCTTTTTGCAGAAAACCACTAATTCTTTTGGTTTCTGATTGGAAGATGACTGGAGCAATTCTGATGAGCTTTTTGGGGCAGGGGCCAGGCCTGAGGCTTTGAACCGGACAAGATTTTGGGTCAGCAGGTCTACGCTGTCGTTCATAAGATGCACTATAATTGGGTGGCCATCGTCCAAGAGTTTTGCCGTGAGACAGATCATCATTTCTGTTTTGCCGCTTTGCGGCTCGCCGTAGATTACTAATGACGATTCATCGGATTTCGCAAGATTGTCAATGGTTCCTTTGACGGCATCTTCGATGCAATTCGTGGCGATATTCTTGTTCCTTAACCTCTGAAGCTGCTTGTTGTAACGGTTTTTGAGCTTGGAATTTGCTTTGAATTTTGCCAGATCAATTATGTCAGCCATTGGACCCCGCCTTTCGAAAGAATGGTAACTGATTCTTAGCTAAATGGACACTATGTTAATTGTCTTCGCGAAACAGGAAATGGTGAGGCTGCTGGCGGCGTGGGTGTAGGTGCCACCGCCCCGCTTTCGATTCCCAATGGCGTTGGTTTCTTCGATCCACTGCTTGGGGGCCAAGGTAAAGCTGTTGAGTCCCGCCTGTTTTTTAAACCCGTCGAATTCGACGGGTTTAAAACTGGGGTTGTTCAACTGCTCCCATGCTGGGCAAGTTCTGGAATGCAAGAGAAAGCAGATTCCTCGTCGCCTGCGGCTCCTCGGAATGACATCCATGGGATTTTTCGGCAGCCTACTAGGGTTTGCGGAGGGGGCGCATCTGAACTTCGCTGATGAAGCTTTGCTCGCCCTGGGTGAGGAGCATTTCGACGACGTGGGCGACGTCCTGGGGTTGGAGGAGTTTGGCGGGGTCTTTTTGGGAGCTGTGGGAGAAGTCGGTGGCGACGCTGCCGGGGCAGATGAGGCTGACGCGGATGCCGTATTCGCGGAGGTCTACGGCCATGCAGCCGGAGAGGCCTTGCAGGCCCCATTTGGAGGTGCAATAGAGGGCGGCGCCGGCTTAAGGCTTGAGAAGATTTTCGGTGCCCCATCTTTCGCGCCACGCGAAAGGTGGGGCTTTTGAAGTTATTTGTTTTTCGGAGATTTCATCGGGATGCTCAACTTACGCCAATCCCACCCCGGAACCAACCCGTTGTACTATCGCGCCAGATACGGCGATCCCTCCGCAGGAAGTTTCCTCAGCGAGGATCCGATTGGTTTTAACAGGTGCTGAAAAAGTTTTCTTGCTGTCATTTCCTGCGTGGCGAGGGGTTTGCTGATTGCTGAAAAACCAAGAGAAAAGCAGATTCCTCACTTCGTTCGGAATGACAGCAATGGGATTTTTCAGCAGCCTGCTAAACCCGTCGAATTCGACGGGTTTAAAACATGGATTGTTCAACTGCACCCCAATACCCAGGAATTCGATGGTGTTGTGGTTCCTGAGCCAGTTTCGGATTAGGTCATCGGTGCGCTCGGCGTCCTTGTAGAGGACGGCAGGGGTTGTCGAGTGACATCGTTTGTGTTGAGGGTGAGGCTCAGGGTTGCTTTCTCGTTTAGGCCGGGCAAGCCTTGGAATGCAAGAGAAAAGCAGATTCCTCGTCGCCTGCGGCTCCTCGGAATGACAGCAATGGGATTTTTCAGAAAGTTGGTAAACCCGCATACGGTCGTCCGCGGCTCCTCGGAATGACAGAACAGGTTGCTGAAAAAGTTTTCTTGCTGTCATTTCCTGCATGGCGAGGGGTTTGCTGATTGCTGAAAGACCACGAGAAAAGCAGATTCCTCACTTCGTTCGGGATGACACCCGGTGCTTGGTTGTCCTGTTTGGTTCGGAATGGCGCGGGCGCCTTACTGCTGTCCTGCCGTGCGTGGTGTCGCGCGCGGTGCCATTCGGCTCGTTATTTCAGTTGTCATCCCGAATCCCGTTCGTCCGGGTCTGACGAACGGGTGAGGGATCTGCTTTGCAGTTTCTGGCTTCTATAGATGTGCGGGAGCCGGGTAGCGAGGTCTTCCCAAGTGGGGTTTCTTTTTTCGATCAGATGGATTTTCTTTTCGCGGCGCCAGCCTTTGATTTCCTTTTCGCGGGCGATGGCGTCATGGATGTGACCGAAAAGTTCAAAGTGAACGAGCCGGAAGACGCGATAACGGGTGGTGAAGCCGGGGATGACGCCTTGGCGGTGTTCCAGTATTCGGCGCTCGAGGTCGCTGGTTACGCCAGTGTAGAGCGAGCGAGAGCGGCTGGCGAGGATGTAGACGGAATAGGTGTGGTCCATGTTAGAACCTCAAAAGCAGATCCCTCACGTTCGTTCGGGATGACAGACGGCGGAGGGGCGATTGGCATGACAGACGGCGGAGGATAGCATGGAGGGGTGGATTTGGTTAAATGATTTCCAGGGAATTCCAGGGAATGGGGGAAGGGAGCAGCGGATGGGGAGTTTGGGGGGGATGGTGGCCATGTGACTAGAACTTATCTCATAAATATGTTTCGGGCCGACTAGCTCCTTGCGTATCAATGAGTCAGAACCATTTATGAGATGGCTTCTAGGCCGCTATCCAGCGGTGCTTCTAGGCATCGGCGGGATGCAAAGAACGGAGATGGCAGAAAGAAAAAAAGAAGCACGGGCGCGGCGAGGGGGATGCGTATTGCTGAAAGACCAAGAGAAAAGCAGATTCCTCGTCGCCTGCGGCTCCTCGGAATGACATCCATGGGATTTTTCAGCAGTCTGGCAAACAGGCATACGGACGCCTGCGGCTCCTCGGAATGACATCCATAGGACCTTTTCAGCAGCCTACTAGGGTTTGCGGAGGGGGCGCATCTGGACTTCGCTGACGAAGGATTGGGGGCCCTGGGTGAGGAGCATTTCGACGACGTGGGCGACGTCTTCCGGCTGGAGGAGTTTGGCGGGGTCTTTTTTGGAGCTGTGGGAGAAGCCGGTGGCGGCGCTGCCGGGGCAGATGAGGCTGACGCGGATGCCGTAGTCGCGGAGGTCTTCGGCCATGCAGCCGGAGAGGCCTTGCAGGCCCCATTTGGAGGCGCAATAGAGGGCGGCGCCGGCAAAGGTATTTTTACCGGCGAGGGAGCTGATATTGATGATGTGGCCGGCGCGGCGGGCGATCATGCCGGGAAGGGCGGCGCGGGAGACGAGGAAGACGGATTTGAGATTGGTGTCCAGGACGCGGTCCCAGTCCTGCTCGGAGCGCTCGTGGGCGGGGCCGAAGAGGCCGACGCCAGCGTTATTGACTAGGACGGAGAGCGGGCCCAGGGCTTTTTCGGACTGGCGGACGAGTTGTTCCACGGCGGCGGACTGGCGGACGTCGGCGGGGCAGGAGAAGACGGGCGCGCCCGTTTCGCGGAGCCGGGCTTCGGCGTTTTTCAGGGCGGCGGCGTCGCGGCCGCAAATGGCCACGGCGGAGCCGAGGCGGGCGAGGCGCAGGGCAATGGCCAGGCCGATGCCGCGGCTGGCGCCGGTGATGAGGGAGACTTGTCCAGCCAGTGGGCCGGTGAGGGGGCCGGAAGGTTGCCTGGAGCGGGTGGCGTGTATATTAGGTGACATTTTGGCGGGCATCCGTTTCTTCCTCCCCAGACCACTTTATTTGTGCGAAACTCATCATAACACCGTGGGCGGAAGGCTCCGGAGGCGTTCCTAAAGGTGAGCAAGGGAGCGCCACAGCGGTGGGACAGTTATGATGAAGGTGAGGTGTGCCGCAGGTTACAGCTTGCGGAATGCCCCCGATGTTCCATATACTCTCCGGAGTTTTCTATCAGGATGGAAGAAGCGAGCCGGGCCCGGCACCCGGTGCAGAGAAGGCTTGATCCCCAACGACGGATTGATCGAGGAGACAAAGGGATGAATGCAATGCGGAAAATAGCAGTGGGCGCGCTGGCGATGATTCTAACGGGAGGTCTGTTTGGCGCGGCGAACGCGCAGGAAGCGGCCAAGCAGGAAGCGGCCAAGCAGGAGGCGCCCAAATACACGATGGCGGAATACAATACGTACAAGGCCGCCGCGGATGAAAAGAATCTGCCGCAGCAGATCAAGCTGCTGGATGATTTTGTGCAGCGGTATCCGAATTCGTCGCTGCTGCAGTATGCCTACCAGAATTACTATCAGAATTACGCGGGGCAGAAGAACAACGCGAAAGCCGTGGAGTATGCGGATAAGTTGATCGCGCTGGGGGACAAGGCCGAGGCGGGCATCCGCTATAACGCCTATTTCGCGCGGGCGTATCTTTTTGCGCAGATGAGCGTTTCCCCGAAAGATCCGACGGCGGCGGCGCAGGGCGCGGCGGCGCGGGATGCGGCGATTGCCGGGCTGGCGGCCATGGCGAATTTCAAGAAGCCGGAGGGCGTGGACGAGAAGGCCTTCGCGGATACGAGGAAGCAGCACGAACTGACGTTTGACTATACGGCGGCGACGGGAGCGGGGCTGGCCAAGGATTACGCGACGGCCGTGAAATATTACAAGGAGGCGCTGGTGCTGACCCCGAATGTGGACGTGACCTGGTACCGGCTGGGCGCGACGTATCTGGCCATGGACCCGCCGAAGGCGGTGGACGGATTCTGGGCGCTGGCGCACGCGGTGTCCTTGAACGGAACGGCGGCGAATTCGATCAAGACGACGCTGCGCCGCCAATTGGGCAATTACCAGCAGGCGACCTGCGAACCGCTGATGGACGCGGAAGTGAGCGAAATGATCGCCCTGGCGGGGCCGTCGCCGGAGCGTCCGGCGAGCTACACGCTGCCGAGCGCGACGGAATTGAGCGAAGCGCTGAAGAGCATGACCATCCTGACGGTAATCAACGACCTGAAGGCGGGAGGGGACAAGGCCAAGCTGACCTGGCTGGCGGCATGCGGGCAGGAGTTCCCGGACGTGACCACGAAGTTCTTCGAAGCCACGGCGAGCGCGGATAAGGTGGCGCTCAAGGTGGCCTTCGTATCGAACCAGGCGGAATACGACGCGGCGGTGGCCCCCAACATGGAAGTGACGGTGACCGGGCAGCCGGAAGCGGCGCGGCTGGAAAAGGACAGCGCACCGCGGTTCACGGGCAAGCTCACGGGCTACGATCCGGAACCGGCGTTCCTGCTGCACTGGACGGATGCCAAGGTAAAGGCCGAGGACATCCCGGCGGAGAAGAAGGTGGCGGCGCCGAAGAAGAAGGCTCCGGCGAAGAAGGCGCCCGCGAAGAAGACCGCCGCGAAGAAGAAAGTCGAGTAAGCGGCAAAACATTCAACCGAAGGGGCGGCTCCGGGATGACCGGGGCCGCCTTTTTTCTTTTGGGGGAGTGAAATGGCACGGTTTAGCCCGCATTTCTCACCAGGAAGGACGGGGCTGCGCGGGATGGAGGGAAAGAGCACAGCCATTCCTGTGTCAAGTTCCGTGACATTCTTTACACGAATGGCTGTGCCACCAAGGCCACAGAGTGAGTTGCGAGGTGTTTTCGAGGCCTATGTGAATGTAGAGAGCGGAGTTAGCGGGGTAGGGCGTGGCTGTATTGTCCGCGGGGGGAGGAGAAGAGGTAAGAGAGAAGGAGTGCGAAGAGGAGTGCGGCGAAGAGGAATTTTAGGGGGGCGGGGATGCCGGAGGGGGAAAGGAAACCTTCGATTAGGCCGGCGACGATGAGCATGGGGATGGCGCCGAGGAGGAGTTGAGAGGCGCGGGCGCCGGCTTGGGCGAGGGAATCGCGGCGGGGAAGGAGAGCGGGGAAGAGGAGGCCGCGGGCGATTTCGAAGCCGGCGCCGCCGGCGATGAAGATGGCGGGGAGTTCGAGGACGCCGTGAGGGGCGACGAAGCTCCAGAGCTGGAGAGCCATGCCGGACTGGAAGGTGGCGGCGCCGATGACGCCGATGAGCATGCCGTTGACGAGCATCATCCAGAGGGTGCCGAGGCCGGCGGTGATGCCGAGGGCGAAGGTGGTGAAGGTGACGGCGAGGTTGTTGGTCATGATGCCGGAGGCGGCCATGGGCTTGATGGCCAGGATGGAATCGGTCCACATTTCGCGGTGCTCGATTTTGGCCATCATTTGAGGGCCGAGGATGCGGTGGGCGAAGGTGGGGTCGCGGAGGGTGAGGGCGCAAGAGGCGATAGCGGCGAGGAGGAAGACGGCGAGTGCGAGAAGGATCTGGGGGAGGGTTTCGCGGAAGATGCGGGGGTACGTGTGGGTGAAGAAACGGAGGAGGCTATTGAAGCGCGGGCGGTGGCCCATATAGATAAGATTATGGGCGCGGCCGAGGAGCTGGTTCAGATAGAATGCGGCGTGGCGGCTGGTGGGGTCTTCGCGGACGACGGCGAGGTCGGAAGCGGTCTGACGATAGAGAAGGCCGAGTTCCTGAAGTTCGTGGTGGGAGAGGGAAGAGGGGCCGCTGCGAGCGGAGCGGCTGACGAACTGTTCGAGTTTGGACCAATAGGGCTTGCGCTTTTCAAGCCAGCGGGTGGAGATCATGTCCGAAAACACTCCCGGTGCGGAGACGCTGCACGGCGTTACCGCCGACAAGCATACCATCGACACGCCGGAACAGACGGTGCTGGAGTTCGCGGTTGCGGGAATCGGCAGCCGCTTCCTGGCGCTGGCGCTGGATACGCTGATTCAGATAGCGGCGGGGCTGGCGCTAGTTTTTGTGAGCCTATTCATCGGGGCGGGGCTGGCGAGGTTTTTTCCGAAGTCGGCGATATGGTATTTCGCGCTGGCGGGGCTGATGTTTTTTGCGCTGTATTTCGGGTACTTCGCGTTTTTCGAGGCGATGTGGAACGGGCAGACGCCGGGGAAGAGGATCATCCGGCTGCGGGTGATTCATGAGACGGGACGGCCGATCACGGCGGCGGAAGCGGTGGGAAGGAACCTGCTGCGGATCGTGGATCAACTGCCGGGATTTTATGCGGTGGGGATCGTGAGCGTGCTGCTGAGCGCGCAGAACAAGAGGCTGGGAGATTACGTGGCGGGGAGCATCGTGGTGCAAGAGAGGACGCTGGAGGAGGTGCGGCCGGCGTGGCAGGGGGCGGCGCAGGCCGGGGAGGCGGGGACGTCGTATGGCGGGGCGGGGCTGAGCGCGGAAGAGTTTGCGTTGATCGAGACGTTTTTGAACCGGCGAGAAGCGCTGGAGGGGGATGTGCGGGAGCGGATGGCGCGGGAAATTGTGAGGAGGATCAAAGCGAAACTGACGATGGCGGGGGGAGAGCCGTTGGGGGCGGAAAAACTACTTGAGCAAGTGGCGGCGGAGTGCCGGGCTAAGGCAAGATTTTCCTGAGGGTTGCGGAAGGGTGTTGAGCGCGGAGCGGGAGGGAAAAACGACTGTTTGTTCTTTAATGAGAAGTGCTTGACTGTGATTTGCGGTGAGGTATGCTCTTTGAATCGAAACGCCTGTTTCAGAATGAAAGGGACGGGCAAGGGGTGAGGATCCAGATGAAATTCACGAAACTGGCAATTTTTGCGGGGATGCTGGCGCTGCTGCTGTGCGCGAGCGGAGCGATGAACAGCGCGTACGGGCAGGCGGTGACGGCGACGCTGGACGGGCGGGTGCTGGATGCGAGCGGCGGAAGCATCGCGGGCGCGACGGTGACGGCGACGAACACGGCGACGGGGCTATCGCGGAGCGCGCAGACCTCGGCGGCGGGCGAGTACGTGATTCCGGCGCTGCCCGCGGGGGAATATAACGTCGCGGCGAGCTTCACGGGATTCGGGAAGCAGACGAAAGTGGTCACGCTGCAAGTGGGGCAGTCGGCGGAACTGGTGTTCAGCCTGACGCCGGGGCAGGTGGAGCAGAAGGTGGAGGTATCGGCGACGAGCGAGGTTGCGGAGCCGACGAGGACGCAGGTGTCCACGGTGATCACGGAGAGGCAGATCACCAACCTGCCGGTGAACGGGCGCGAGTTCATCAGCTTCGCGCTGCTCTCGCCGGCGGTGACGATCGGGGATACGACGTCGGGAAGCACGGACGTGATCGTGGAGCCGGTGACCAAGCTGTCGTTCGCGGGACAGAACATTCACTACAATTTCATCGCGGTGGACGGGGCGGATGATATTTCGACGGCCTCGGGGATTCAGCGCGGGACGCCGCCGCAGGAGTCGGTGCAGGAGTTTCGGGTAATCAACACGGATTATTCGGCGGAATTCGGGCGCGCGGTGGGCGGGATCGTGAACATTATCACGCGCAGCGGGAGCAACGACTGGCACGGAACGCTGTACGAATATTTCCGGAACAACAAGATGGACGCGACGAACCTGCTGCAAGCGACGGGAGCGCACGTGCTGCGGCAGAACCAGTTCGGGGGAGCGATCGGCGGGCCGATCCAGAAGGACAAGGCGTTTGTGTACGCGAATTATGAATTGCAGCGGCGCGGGGAATCGCCGTTTTACAATTCGGTGGTGCTGGCGAATATCGCGGCGATCAACCAGGTGAAGACGACGATCTATGGATTGCCGGCGGAGCCGAATTTGGGGAGCGTGCTGCGGACGAACGACTCGGATAACGGGTTTATCCGGCTGGACCGCAGCTTCGGGCAGAAGAACAATCTGTATGTGCGGTATTTCATCAATGATGGGAGGCTGCTGAACCAGTCGCCGCTGAACGACGGGTTCGATTTGCCTTCGGCGTTCAAGAACAGCTTTTACCGGGACCAGTCGGTGGTGGGGAGCCTGGCAACGGTGATTTCGCCGAAGCTGGTGAACGAAGTGCGGGTGCAGTTCGCGCGACGGACATTCGATTTTCCGACGGTGACGACGCAGCCGCATCTGGAAGTGGCCAACACGTTCGCGGTGGGAGTGAACCGCGGGAATCCGGACGTTTACCGGGAGTCGCGGTTCGAGGTGGTGGACAGCGTGACGCGGAGCTTGGAGAAGCACACGCTGTCGTTCGGCGGAAATATGAACTGGGTGAGGACGGTGGAGTCATTCCCGCTGTTTTATCCGTTCGAAGCGGATTTTCCGACGCTGGGGTCGTTTTTGGGGAATGACGGGGTGAATACGGGCTTCCTTGATTTCATCAACGGTACGAGCGTGAACTACTGCGATCCAGCGCTGGCGGTGGGAGCGCCTCTTTGCCAGCATCCCTACGTTCTCTATATGGAGCGGTTCGACGCGGCGTCGAGCTATACGGAGCCGACGATCAATACATCGGTGTATCAGGGATCATCGTTTACGCCGGCGATCCGTAACCAGGCGCAGGGTTCGCTGGACCACACGTACAACGGAGTCTACCTGCAGGACAAGTGGAGGGCGACGAACAAGCTGACGCTGAACGGCGGGATTCGCTGGGAATGGGAGACGTGGCCATCGGGCGTGCTGAACACGCAGTGGAAGAACTTCGATCCACGTTTGGGGATGGCGTATAACGTGGGCGGAAAGCACAACGTGGTGGTGCGCGGAGGATTCGGGCTGTTCCACGGAATGATTCCGTCGCCGCTGCTGGCGTGCCAGGCGCCGTCCTGCGGAGGAACGCAGGGACCGTATCCGGGGCGTCCGAACGAGAATGCGCTGAACGCGACGACGCGGCTGTTCGCGTTTGCCAGCGGGCCGGCAATCACCCCGTTTGCGCTTTTCAATTTGCTGGGCTTTGGCGGACCGACGGGGACGTATCCGGATGCGGTGCCGTTCACGGACGTTTGCTTTGCGGGCGAACAGTGGTTGTCGCAGTGCGGATTCTTCGGGGATGCGGTGATTGTGCGGTTTGACCAGAACCACAAGAATCCCTACGGCATCCAGGCCAGCCTGGCGATTGAGTTCGAGCCGATCAAGGATACGTCGGTGAGCATCAGCGGGCTGCATGTGCGCGGGGTGCATCTGGGGAGCTTCTACAACGTGAACCAGCCGGACCCGACGGGAACGCAGATGTTGTATGACTCGCAGGGGCGGACGGGCTCGAAGAACACGTATTTCGTGGTTGATCCGCTGAATCCGTGTTTTTCGCCGGTGGGATCGCCGGGGACGCGGCAGTGCAATTACGGAGTGTACTTCGAGGCGAATTCTCTGTGGGATTCGGTGTATGACGGATTACTGATCAACGTGAACAAGCGACCGAGTCATGGATTCGCCTACGGGGCGAGCTACACGCTGTCGAAGAGCATTGATAACGGGCCGAACCCGAGCTTCGTGCTGATTCCGCAGGACAGTAAGAATTTCCAGGCGGAGCGGGCGCTCTCGAGCGATGACGTGAGGCAGCGGCTGGTGCTGAACGGATCGGTGTCCACACCGAAGAGCTGGGGGATGATCGGGCGGGACTTCATGGTGAGCAGCATCATCACGATTCAATCGCCGATGCGGTTCACGAAGTTCGCGGGATTTGACGCCAACGGGGACGTGTTCGGAGCGAACGACCGGGTGGGAATCGAGCCGCGCAACACGTTTGCCGGGGATAATTTCCGGACGGTGGACCTGCGGCTATCGCGGACGATCAACCTGAAGGAAAAGAAGAGCCTGGAACTGATGTTCGAGGCGTTCAACTTCTCGAATACGCTCAACGTGAAGTATTTCAATACGGTGTATGGAGCGGCGGACTTCTGCCCCATGGATCCCGGAGCGACGGGCTGCACCGGGGCGAACACGAACCTGGAAGGTTCGCCGAACCCGGTGTACGGGACGCCGCGGGCGGTGAACAATCCGCGGCAGTTGCAGCTGGCGGTGAAGTTTAACTTCTAACCCCTGGCCGGGAAGGAAACCGGAGAGGGATGAGCGAGGGTTAAGTTAAGGAGCGGGCCCGGTTGCAGAGATACTGCGGCCGGGCCCGTTGGTTTTTTGGCGGAGGGAGTGGCGAGGGAGAGAGACGGCTGAACGGGGTGTAGACACGTTCCGTTGAGATCCTTCGGCCCCGATAAAAAGCATCGGGGCCTCAGGATGACCGCATTTTGTTATTGGTTTTTTGAGAATGATTTTGCGAGGTGAGGGTATGGCGACGGAGAAGGCGGTTACGGGGCAGGCGGGGGCAGGGGAGTTTGCGGCGATGGGGGCGCGGAGGCTGCTGGTGCTGGGGGGGATTGGCTTGATTGTGGCGGGGATGATCTTTGGGGATTTGTTTGCGATTTTTGTTTTGCACCAGAATGCGGCGCGGGTGGGCGGAGCGCTGGCGGGGGCGGCGCAGGCGGCGGTGGCGGGAGATGCGACGGGGGTGATGAGGGAGTTTGGGGCAGTGGGCGGGTTCATGGAGAACCGCGGGACGAAGGTGGACACGCATGTGCACATGATCGGGTTCGGGTATCTGGCGCTGATGCTGGCGGTGATGCAGCCGTGGGTGGCGCTGAGTGAAAGGATGAAGAAAAAACTGGCGGTGGTGCTTTTGGCGGGGGCGGTCGTGCTGCCGGTGGGAGTGTTCCTGATTCATTATGTGGGGCTGGCGTACAGTCCGCTGGCGGCGATTGGGTGGGCGAGTATTTTTGCGGATGCGGGCGGGGGGCTAGTGATTTTGGCGGCGGCGGGAAGTTTGTGGGGGTTGTGGAGGCATTTTGGGGGCGCGGCGCGCGAGGCGGTTGCGGATTCGCTGCTGGCGTCGCGGGACGGAGCGGGGCGGGTGCTGATGGCGGGCGGGGTGGCGCTGATTTTGCTGGGGTTCGCGCATGGGGCGTGGTATGCGGCGGTGGATTTGTACCGGCATGAGGCGGCGGATTCGACGATTCTTTCGGGGATGGCGGCAGGGGCGGCGGCGCGGGATGGGGCGGCGGTGCAGCGGGCGCTGGGGGAGTACGGACAGTTGCAGGGAGAGAAGGCGGTGAACATCGCAGCGCATGCGCACAGCATTGAGTTCGGGTTGCTGGCGATCCTGGTGGCGTTTTTTCAGCCGTACGTGAGGTTGCGGGAGGTTTGGCGGCGGAGATGGGCGTGGGTGCTGCTGGCGGGGTCGGTGATGCTGCCGGTGTGCGTGCTACTGGAATTGAGATACGGATTGCTGGCGGGGGGATTTGCGGACACGGGTGGCTTGCTGGTGATCGTGGCGCTGATGGCGATGTGGGTGGGGATCTTGCGGTATACGGGCGAACTGGATGCGGCGGCGGGAGGTGCGCGATGAAGGCGCGGAAGATCTTGGTTGTGGGAGGGCTGGCGCTGCTGATCTGGGGGATGGGGTACGGATTCTGGTACGCGGTGTTTGCGGAGCACCAGGCGCTGGAGGGGATGGGGGTGTCGCTGGCGACGGGTTTTGCGGCGGCGGCGCAGAGGGACGCGGCGGGGATGCAGGCGGCGATGGAGCGGTACAGGGAGACGAAGTACGTCTATGACCGGCAGGTGGATATTCACGGGCACTGGATCGGGCTGGCGATGGTGCTGCTGATTTTGGGGATGGCGATGGAGCGGGTGGGGTATTCGGAGCGGGTGAAGACGGTGCTGGCGGCGGGGATTTTGGTGGGGGCGGTGGCGTTTCCGATGGGAGTGTGGTGGCAGATGGTGGAGCATGGGGCGGGGCCGAGGGTGGTGGCGGGAGTGGCGGCGGGGTTGGTGATTGCGGCGATGGGGGTGATGGCGACGGGGATGTTGAGGGAGAGGGTGGAAGGGTAGCGGGTTGAGGGAAGGCACGAGAAAAAAACAGGGAAAAAGAAAGATGCCAGGCTAAAGCCTGGCGGCTACAAAACCAAGAGCAAGATTAGCGGCGGTAGAGGAATTTTTTCAGGCAGGAGAGGTAGGAGTCGGGGGTGGAGAAGTCGGTGAAGATGGAGGTGGTGGGGACGGGGAGTTGGAGGATGCGGGGTTTTTTTTTGTAGATGACGTGGCGGGCGGTGGGTGCGGATTGGAATTCGGGGCGGAGGGCGGCGGAGACGAGGATGGGGTGGCCGGTTTCGCGGCCGTGGCGGGGAAGGACGATTTGCTGATGGGGCTGGCGCCCGAGGAAGGCGCGGACGAGAGTTTGGATGGTGTGGCGCTGGAGGAGAGGCTGGTCAATGGGGTAGAGGAGGAAGGCGGAGGATGGGGGAAGGTGGCGGAGGGCGGCGAGGAGGGAGCTGAGCTGGCCGCCGAAGCGCCAGCGGCGGTTGAGGACGATGTGGACGCCGCGGGGGACGTGGGGACGGATGAGCGCGGCGTCGCAGCCGAGGACGAGGATGGGGCGGGCGAGGCCGCGGCAATTGGCGAGAGCAATTTGGAGAGCGGAGCGGCGGCCGAAGAGGGCAAGAGGGCGGGGCGCGCCGAGGAGATGGGAACTGCCGGCGGCGAGAAGGATGGGGACGATGTCGCGAGGTTTCATGGAGGCAGAGAAGGAAACTATAGACGAGCGCGCGGGGAATGGCAAAAGGCCGCGCGGGCTGTGTAGTGAAACAATTGTTTCGTCGGTTTCCGCCTTGCGTTGGAGGCGGGATTGGCACTAAAATTCTGAATCACGTTGTGGCGTTCCCGCGGCTGTTGCGGAGGGCGCGCGCGACATCAAACGTCCCCTGCGGGGACCTCAGGAACTATCGTGTATCCTCACTCATTCGAATATCACCGGGCGGATTCACTCAAGAAGGCAATGGAATTGATGAAGGACCTCGGGGAAGAGGCGCGTTTGATTGCCGGAGGGCAGAGCCTGATTCCCCTGATGAAGATGAGGCTGGCGCGGCCGGTGGCGCTGGTGGACATCAATCACATTCCCGGCATTGCGGGGATCGAGCGGCGCGGCGGGGAGTTGCGGCTGGGAGCGCTGGCGCGGCACGCGGAGATTGAAGCGTCGGCCGCGGCGGCGGGGATACCGATCGTGCATGATTGCGCGGCGGGAATTGCGGACGTGCAGGTGCGCAACATGGGGACGATTGGCGGGTCGGTGGCGGAGGCGGACCCCAGCGGAGACTGGGGAGCGACGCTGCTGACGCTGGAGACGCGGGTGGTGTGCGTCGGGCCGAACGGGGAGCGCACCGTGGCGCTCGAGGAGTTCGTGAAGGACGCGTACACGACGGTGCTGGGGCAAGGGGAGTTGGTGCGGGAGATCATCGTGAAGATCCCTCCGGCGCGAAGCGGAGGGGCGTGCGTGGCGTTCAAGAGGAGCGCGCCGGTGTATGCGACGGCGAGCGTGGCGGCGCAGCTGACGCTGGGGGATAAGGATACGGTTGCGGACGCGCGGATCGTGCTGGGATGCGTGGGGCTGGTGGCCATCCGGGCGCAGGAAGCGGAAGCGGAGCTGCGCGGGAAGCCGCTGACGGAGAAGACGCTGAAGGCGGCGGCGGAAGCGGCGCGGGCGGCGGCGGACCCGCAGAGCGACATGCGGGGATCGGCGGAGTACAAGAGGATTTTGGTGGCGGCGCTGGTGAAGAGGGCCATCGGGATCGCGGCGCGGCGGGCGCGCGGAGAACAAGTGGAAGGCGGACACGAATATGCCGCACGGTGAGCCGGACGGAAAAATGAAGGTGCGCATGAAGGTGAACGGAGAGATGCGCGAAGCGCTGGTGGAGCCGCGGACACTGCTGGTGGAGTTCATCCGCGAGGCGCTGAACCTGAGCGGGACGCACATCGGGTGCGACACGACGTACTGCGGGGCGTGCACGGTCCTGTACAACGGGAAGACGGTGAAGTCGTGCACGATGTTCGCGGCGATGGCCGACGGCGGGGAGATCATGACGGTGGAGGGGCTGGCGAGCGGGGAGGCGCTGCATCCGATTCAGGAGGCGTTTGCCAGTAACCACGGATTGCAGTGCGGATTCTGCACGCCGGGGCTGATGCTTTCGACGCTGCACCTGCTGAAGAAGAATCCGCACCCGGACGACCAGCAGATTCGCAAGGGGATCGCGGGGAACACCTGCCGGTGCACGGGCTATCAGAATGTTTTGAAGGCAATCAAGGCCGCGGCGGCGGCGATGGGGAAGGGCTAGGCCATGGAGATCAAGTTCGGAGGCGAGTTCACGGTGCGCAAGTCGGCGGAGGAGGTCTATGACTTCCTGGTGGACCCGGGACGATTCTGCCCGCTGCTGCCGGATTATCAGAGCAAGGAGATCGTGGACGAGAAGAATTTTCTGGTGAAGCTGAGCGTGGGGATCTCGCACATCCGGGGAATCGCCACGGTGAAGCTGACGCTGGCGGAAGCGGAGCGGGCCAAGCACGCGGCGTACGAGGGAACCGGAGACGTGCCGGGAGGCTCGGCGAAGCTGCGAGCAGGGTTCGATCTGGTGGCGGCGCCCGAAGGGACCAAGGTGGTGTGGGCGGGTCAGGCGAACATCATGGGGCGGATTGCGTCGCTGGCGGGGGGAATGCTGGAGCCGCTGGCGAAGAAGAATATCCAGAAGATGATCGACGAATTGCAGAAAGCGCTGGCGTAGGCAGAGGAAGAGGACCATGGCCAGGAAACAGGCGAAAGCGACGAAGAAGAAACCCGCCGCGGCGAAGAAAAGCACGGCGAAAAAGGGCGGCCCGGTGGTGTTCGCGCCGGGGAAGTGGGTGGGGCAGCCGATCCGGCGGAAGGAAGAGGACCGGCTGGTGCGCGGCAAGGGCATTTTCGTGGACGACCACCGGGACGAGGGGATGCTGCACATCCGGTTCGTGCGCTCGCCGTATGCGCACGCGAATATCCGGAAAGTGGATGTGAGCGCGGCGGCGGCGATGCCGGGAGTGGTGTGCACGCTGACGGGCGAGGAAGTGGCCGGGCTGGTGCAGCCGTTCATCGAGATCGGGCCGGACGTGGGACAGAAGGTGGCGGACTACCCGATGGCGTCGAAGAAGGTGATTTACCAGGGCGAACCGGTGGCGGCGGTGGTGGCCGAAACGCGGATGGGGGCGGAGGACGCGGCGGAACTGGTGGAAGTGGATTACGAGCCGCTGCAAGCGGTGATCATGGCCGAGGATGCGCTGAAGGACGAGACGCTGATTCATCCGGCGATGGGCACGAACAAGAACTGGCACGGAGTGTTCGAATACGGGAACGTGGAGAAGGCGTTCAAGGATGCGGCGCACGTGGTGAAGATTGGGCGGATGCATTTCCACCGGTTTTCGTCGACTCCGCTGGAAAACAACGCGATGATCGCGGAATGGGATTCGAAAGCGGACCGCATCGAGTTCCGGTCGAACAATACTTTTCCGTCGTTCGCGGCGCAGTTTTTGTCGCCGGCGCTGGGCGTGCGGATTGACCAGATATTGATGAAGAGCTTCGATATCGGCGGGGGGTTCGGGATCAAGATCACGAACTATCCGTACATGGCGCTGTGCGCGCTGGCTTCGCGCAAGGCGGGCGGGCGTCCGGTGAAATGGGCGGAGACGCGCACGGAGCACATGCAGGCGAGCGCGCACGGGAACGAGCGGACGTATCTGGACACCAAGGTGGCGCTGGACAAGAACGGGGTGATCACGGCGATCGAGTCGCGGCACGTGGACGACTGCGGGGCGTATCCGCGGTACGAGCCGCTGGGATGCGTGATCTGGGCGCAGGTTCTGCCGGGGAGCTACCGTCTGCGCAACGCGCGGATAGACATGAATCAGGTGGTGACCAACAAGTGCCCGGTGGGGCCGAACCGCGGGTATTCGCGCATGCAGCAGCTGTGGTTCATCGAGCGGGTGCTGGACATTTGCGGGCACACGTTGGGGATTCCCGCCGACGAAATGCGTTACCGGAATTACATTCGCAAGGAAGAGATGCCCTACGAGACGCCCAACGGGTGCGTGTACGATTCGGGCGACTACGCGGGAATGCTGGACATGGCCAAGAAATTGGCGGGCTGGGACGAGTGGAAGAAGAAGCAGGCGGAAGCGCGCAAGCAGGGGCGGTGGATCGGGATGGGAATAGGGTCCACGCTGGATTCGGGGACGAATAATTTCGGGCAGGCGCGAATCATCAATGCGGGGGCGCCGTTTTCCGGGCAGTCCAAAGCGGCGATTGCCAAGCTGGATATTTACGGGGAAGTGGTGATCAGCATGGGTTCGGTGCCGCAGGGGCAGGGGCACGAGACGACCGCGGCGCAGACGGTGTCGGAAGTGCTGAATATTCCGCCGGACATGGTGAAGGTGAAGCCGGGATTCGACACGGAGCAGAACGCCTACACGGGGCACACGGGAACGTACGCGAGCCAGTTCGCGGTGACGGGGCTTTCGGCGATTAACGGGGCGGCGGAAAAGCTGAAGAAGGAGATGCTGCGGCTGGCGGCGTGGTCGCTGAAGGCCAAGGAAAAAGATTTGGAGATGGGAGTGGGGGAGCAGGGGCCGGAAGTGCGGGTGAAGGGGAAGGCCGGGAAGTCGATCAACTACTGGGGACTCGCGAACATTGTGAACGTGAACAACGCGGGGATGCCGGAAGAGTTGTGGGACGTGACGCTCAATTGCCGGTACGTGTATCACGCGCCGTTCGAGGTGCCGGACCTGAAGAGGAAATTCGGGAACCTCTGCCTGACCTACGCGGCGCAGATCCACGTGGCGGTGGTGGAAGTGGACCGCGAGACGTTTCAGCCGAAGATTCTGGCGTATGCCTGCGTGGACGATTGCGGGCGGGCGATCAATCCGATGATCGTGAAGGGACAGGTGCACGGCTGCTCGGCGCAGGGAATTGGAGCGGCGCTGATGGAAAACTGCGCGTATGACGCGGACGGGAACCTGCTGGCGTCCACGTTCAGCGATTACACGCCGATTACCTCGATGAACATGCCGGAGCTTTTGTATGGGCACATGGAATCGCCGTCGCCGTTTTCGTTCAACGGAGCGAAGGGCATGGGCGAGGGCGGAGCGGCGCCGGTGCACACGATCTGCGCGGCGCTGCAGGATGCGCTGTATGCGGAGGGAGTGGTCATCGAAGATTCGCACAACAACGGCGATTCGATCTTCCAGTCCGTGGCCAAGGCACACGCGGGCGGCTATGCGGAGATGGTTCGCGTGGAGCACGGCAAGAGTGCGCGCGCGCGGTAAGGCTCGGCAGCGCTGAATTGTGATTTTCCCATGAAGCGAATCTGCATTATTGGTGTGGGCTCGATTGGGAGCCTCTATGCGGCGCATCTGGCGCGGGCCGCGGAGGTGTGGGCGTTCGTGCGCCGGCCGGAGCATGCGCGGGCCATCAACGAGCAGGGGATTCGGGTGACGGGAACGCATGAGTTTCAGGCGCGGCCGCGGGCTTCCTGCCAGCCGGCGGAGATGCCGCAGTTTGATCTGGGGATGGTGTGCTGCAAGGCGACGCAGACGGAGGAGGCGGTGCGGCCGGTGGCGCATCTGTTTGCGCAGGGCGCGGTGCTTTCGCTGCAGAACGGGCTGGGGTCGGAGGAAGTGATCCACGCGGTGACCGGCGGGCAGGTGCTGCGCGGGACGACGTTCGTGAGCGGGACGCGGCACAGCGACACGCACGTGCAACTGGAGCTGGATACGGAAGCGTGGCTAGGGCCGTACGAGCCTTCGGGGACGCCGTTTTCGAAAGTGAAAGAGGCGGCGGAGCTGATCGTCGCCGGAGGGCTGAAGGCGGTGGCGCTGGAGGATGCGCGGCCGGCGCAATGGACCAAGCTGATTTTTAACGCCTCGGTGAATTCGGCGGCGGCGCTGACGGAGCTGGTGCACAGCGGGCATTATGCGCGGGAGGAAAAGTTCGACGACCTGGGGCATCTGCTGCATGACCTGATCAAGGAAGGGCAGAGCGTGGCGGCGGGTCTGGGGATTGCGCTGCGCGACGATCCGTGGGAGATGAACAAGATCGGGGCGCGCACGGATCATCCGCCATCGATGCTGTATGACATCCGCAACAAGCTGAAGACGGAAGTGGATTATCTGGGCGGGGCGATTGCGCGGGAAGCGCACCGCGCGGGGCTGCCCGCGCCGCTGCATACGGCGCTGTACCGGCTGATTCGGGGCAAGGAAGCGTCGTGGACGTATGCGGGGAAAAAGCACGAGGTGGCGCGATGAGCGCGGCGCGGACGCCGTATTTGCTGGACGCGGAAAAATGGCGGCGGGTGCGCGAGCGGATGGAGCGCGAGAATCTGGATGCGATCGTGGCGCGGGCGCCGGACAACGTGCTGTACCTGACGAATTACTGGACGATGAAGGGCTACGACCTGGTGATTTTTCCGCGCGAGGGAGAGCCGACGCTGCTGGTGATCGAGCCGCAGTTTGCGGAGGCGCGGCGAACGGCGTGGAACAAGGATGTGCGCTTTTTCAAGTCGTATCATCCGGCGGACCCGCGGCCGCCGATGATTCGTTCGCTGGAGATGGCGGTGGAAGTGCTGCGCGAGAGGAAACTCGCGGGGCGCGTGGGGATCGAGCTGTCGCAGACGTCGCAGATTTGCGACCGCATGGTGGGCGAGCCCACGGTGTATTGGAAGGGGTATTACGACGCATTTTTTGGGGCGTGCAAGGAAGTTGTGGATGCGACGCCGGTGCTGGCGGAATTGCGAATGATCAAGACGGGGCAGGAGGTCGAGCGCATGCGCCTGGCCAACGAGCTGGCGGCGCTGGGGATGGAGCACGCGCGGGAAAATATCCGCCCGGGGATGAAGGAAAGCGAAGTGGCGGCGATGATCGAGGGGCACATCCACGCGGTGGGCGTGGGGTATAAGGGAAAAGTGGAGATGGCGCGGGCGTTCACGCTGGTGTGGTCGGGGAAAGGGATTGCGACGTTCACGGCGACGAGCGACCGGCCGGTGATGGAGAACGAACCGACGCTGGTGGAGATTTGGGTTTGCGCGGACGGGTACTGGACGGACTTGACGAAGAATCTGTGTCCGGGGCGATTGACGGCGGAGTACGACAAGCTGCTGGATCAACTGTTGGCGGTGTATCAGAAGGCGATTGGGAGCGTGCGCGAGGGAGCGGCGCTGGGGGAATTGGATCGCAGCATTCGCCAGGGAATTGCGGAGGCGGGATATGCGGGGCAGCCGTCGCATCCGGTGGCGCACGGAGTGGGCGCGCGGGCGCATGAGCCGCCGTATGCGCACCAGGCGGCGGGCGGGCAG
Organism: Terriglobia bacterium; assembly: GCA_041500985.1. GTDB lineage: Bacteria > Acidobacteriota > Terriglobia > Acidiferrales > UBA7541 > Acidiferrum. Next base: position 27,526 of record JBGQNE010000010.1, read on the forward strand.
ATGCGCGCGGGCATCGTGCTGGCGATCGAGCCGGGGATTTATTGGGAAGGCGGAGGCGGGCTGCGGCTGGAGGATAATTTTTTGGTGACAGCGGACGGGTGCGAGAGGCTGTGTAGTTACCCCGACGATTTTAGAAACTAGAGGGAGAGGCACGTGGCAATCAACCAGGACCTGGCAAAGACGATCCTTGCGCAAATCCGCGAGGAAGAGATCGTGGCGATGTCGTGCGACGTGGTGAACATTCAAAGCCCGACGGGGGAAGAGGGCGAGATGGCGCGGTACATGCGCCGGACGTTTGAAGAGGCGGGGTTGCAGGTGGCCTGGCAGGAAGTGGAAGAGGGCCGCGCGAACGTGGTGGGATTGTGGGAAGGAACGGCGAACGGGAAGAGCGTGATGTTCAACGGGCATATGGACACGTCGAACACGGGGCGGGAGAGGTATCTGACGGGGCGGGGGTACAAGGCCAAGGCGATCATCGAGAAGGGGCTGATCTACGGGCTGGGGATTTACAACATGAAGGGCGCGCTGGTGTGCTACACGCAGGCGGTGAAGGCGCTGATGCGCGCGGGAGTGAAGCTGGAAGGGGACGTGAGCATCGCGGCGGTGGCCGGAGAGATCGAGAAGACGCAGTGGAGCGACGAGTTCGTGGGGAAAGAGTATCGCGGGTACGGAGTGGGGACGCATCATTTGGTGAATCACGGAGTGACGCCGGACATGTGCATCCTGGGCGAGCCGACGGATTTGCAGCTGGTGCTGGGGCACTACGGAACGATGTGGGCGCGGATTTCGACGCGCGGGCATTATGTGCATACGGGGTTCACGCGGGGGAAGCAGGACCTGAGTTCGATTTTCCGCATGAAGGAGATTCTGCCGGCGGTGTATGCGTGGATCGCGGAATGGGAAAAGCGCGCGGTGTATGACGGGCAGCCGGGGGTGGTGAACGTGGGGTGCATTCGCGGCGGGTATCCGTGGCGGGTGAGCCGGACGCCGGACCGCACGGACGTGTTTCTGGACGTGCGCGTGCCGCCGACGATGGCGCTGAAGGAAGCGAGGAAGGCGCTGAAGCAGCTGGTGCTGGACTTGCGCAAGGCGCATCCGGAATATGGAATCGAGCACGAGATTTTCGTTTCGGTGCCGGGGGCGGAGATCAGCAAGGAGCACGAGCTGGTGAAGACGATCGAGGCGTGCCACCAGAAGGTGCTGGGCGTGGCGGCGAAGCACGCGACGGTGCTGTGGGATTCGGACGCGTCGGTGATGACGCGGTTCGGGATCGAGACGCTGAATTACGGCCCTTCGAGCGGCCCGCGGGACGCGGAAGGCGAGAAGGTGGCCATCGAAACGCTGGTGAATACGACGAAAGTGTACGCATTGGCCGTCGCGGAACTCTGCGGCGCGCACTGAGCAGGGAGCGAATCGACATTATGCCGAGCCAGCAGGAAATCGAACGCCGTTACAAAAATATACGCAACGCGATGGCCGCGGAGAAGCTGGACGCGCTGATTGTGTGCGGGAACCAATACGCGGGATTTGAAGGGGCGGTGCGCTACACTTCGGATTTCGAAATCGTGCACCGCTACGTGTACGTGCTGATTCCGCTGGAGGGCGATCCCACGCTGGTGTTTCCGCGGGAGGCGCGGTGGATTGGGGACAAGAAGAAGACGTTCGTGCGCGAGCACGTGTGGGCGGAGATTCCGGGGAAATGGCTGCGGGAGAAGATCGAGGAGAAGAACTGGCAGCGCATCGGCGTGCACGGACTGGACTTCGTGATGGCCGTGCGGGATTACCGGGAGCTGGAGACGGGCTCGTTCGACATCGTGAAGTTCGACACGCAGTTTGACATGGCGCGCGCGGTGAAGAGCGAGGAGGAACTGGTTGGCGTGCGCGACAGCATGGACATTATATTGGATGGGTTTCGCGCGCTGCTGAAGGGTTACCGGCAGGGAACGAACGAGGCGGAGATCATGGCGCCGGCGGTGGAGCGGTTTTTCGCGCGGGGGGCCGGGCCGCGGATGATGAACATCGTACTGAGCGGAACGGGCGGGGAGGCCGAGGCGCATTTCAAGGTGCCGTCGCTGCGCACGGTGGGCGCGGACGATCTGCTGCTGTATTCGCTGGAGATTACGGGCGTGGCGGGATACTGGGTGGAGTTTTCGCGGGCGCTGATTCGCGGAAAGATCAGCGCGCGGACGAAGGCCATGAGCGACGTTTACCCGGAAGCGATGGAGGCCGCGAGGAAATTGATGCGCGACGGGGAGATGGCCTGCAATGTGCATAAGGCCGCGGCGGACATTTTCGCCAAGGCGGGATTCGCGCTGGGGCACCTGACGGGGCATTCGATTGGACTGACCATGATCGAGTATCCGGCGATCGGAGCCAACACGAAGGTGGAGCTGAAAGAAAACATGGTGGTGAGTTTTCATCCGCAGGTGGTGGACCAGGACGGGAAAGTCTGTTTGTACACGCAGGACACCTTTCGCGTGGGGAAGAGCGAAGGCGAGTGCCTGGTGAACATTCCGTGGAAATTTTACGACGGTTCGGAAACGGTGGGGAAGGCATGAGCACGAAGATCTGCATTGTCGGCTGCGGGGCGATCGGCAGCCTGTTTGGGGCGCATCTGGCGAAGCTGCCGGACGTGGAAGTGCACGCCTACGACGTTTCGAAAGAGCACACCAAGGCGATCAACGAGCGGGGATTGCGGATCAGCGGGGCGGCGGAGTTCACGGCCAAGCTGCACGCGACGTCCGATGCGCAGGAGATACCGCCGTGCGAGTTTGGAATTATTGCCACGAAGAGCACGCACACACGCGGGGCCATCGAGCAGACGGCGCATGTTTTTGGGGAGTCGAGCGCGGTGTGCTCGGTGCAGAACGGGCTGGGCAACGAGGAAATCATCGCGGAGCACGTGAAATACGTGATTCGCGGGACGACTTTTCCCGCCGGGCACGTGATCGAGCCGGGGCACGTGGGATTCGACATCAACGGAGACACCTGGATCGGGCCGTACGAGCCGACCAAGACGCCGTACGCGATGGTGGAGAAGCTGGCGGAGCTGATCACGCGCGGAGGGATGAAGGTGATTCCGTTGCAGGATGTGCGCGGGGCGCAATGGACCAAGCTGATCTTCAACGCTTCGACGAATCCGGTGGGGGCGCTGACGCTGCTGCACCATGGAGCGGCGACGCGGCTGGCTCCGACGGGGGCATTGTTTAACGCGCTGATCGCGGAGGGGGAAGCGGTGGCCAAGGCGCTGGGGATCACGCTGCACGGGGACCCGCGGGCGATGGTGCAGAAGGGGGCCAACGCGCCGGGGAAGCACAAGGCCAGCATGCTGCAGGACGTCCTGGCCAAGCGGCAGACGGAAGTGGATTTTATGAACGGGGCGATTGCGGACTGGGGCGAGAAGTGCGGAGTGCCCACGCCGCTGAATCGCGCGGTGTGGCAGCTGATCAAGGGGCTGGAGCATTCCTGGACGGACCCGTCCTAAGGTTTTTATTTTTATTCTTGAAAGGGAAGGAACATCAAAATGAGCATGCCGTTCAAAGTGGGAGTCTTGCAGTTGAGCATGGAGCCGCTGGACGAGACGGTGGAAATGGCGCAGGCCTGCGACGCGGCGGGGTTTGACGTGTTCTGGCTGGCGGAGGCCTATCCGTGGTGGCGGAAGCACTCGTATGAGGCGCGGTCTTCGACGGCGGAGACGGCCATCATTGCGCGAGAGACGAAGCGGATCGCGATCGGCTGGGGGATTATTTCGCCGTACACGCGGCATCCGGTGCAGATTGCCATGGAGGCGCGCGTCTTGCAGGAGGCCGCGGGGAAGGGGCGGTTTCTGCTGGGGCTGGGAGCGTCGAAGATTTTCATGAAGGAGATCGGCGAGGGCGAGAAGGGGAAAGAGGTGGGGCCGGCGACGGTGATGCGCGAGAGCATCGAAATTATTCAGGCGCTGCTGGCGGGGAACGAAGTGAAGTACGAAGGCAAGGCGTTCCAGACGTATGCGCCGCCGATCAAGGCGGACGCGCACGTGCCGCGCTGGACAGTGCCGATTTACGTGGCGGGAACGGGGCCGGTGATGCAGAGGCTGGCGGGTTCGCATTCGGCGGGGCTGCTGACGGCGAGCATCACCACGCCGAAGTTCGCGGCGTATTCGAAGAAGGCGATGGTGGAGGGCGCGGTTGCGGCGGGGAAGGATCCCGCGAAGCTGGACCTGGGCTGCGTGGTGGTGGGGAGCATCGGAGAAAACGCCAAGACGGCGCGGGAAGGGGCGCGGGAGATGGCCGCGATGTACCTGGCCAACAAGGTGCAGAACATTCGCGGGTCGGCGGACACGCTGCTGGAGTGCGCGGGGCTGACGATGGAGGAGATTGCACCGATCGCAGCGGCCATGGAGACGGGCGGGAGGAAGGCGGCGGCGAAGGCGGTGAGCGATTCGATTCTGGACAAGGTGTGCCCGGTGGCCGGGACGCCGAAACAGTGCATCGAGAAGCTGGAAGAGTACCGCGCGGCGGGGTGCACGCAGATGATGCTGGAGCTGTGGGGCAAGGACCGGCCGGGGCAGGCCAAGCTGTTTGGGAAGAAGGTGCTGCCGCATTTTCGGAAGAAGAAGAGGTAGGGATTCAATATGAGGGCGCTGAAATGAAGAAGGGGGCGCGGCGATAGCCGCGCCCCCTTCTTTTTTGAGGAGTTGAGATTCTTCGTCCCGGTAAAAGACACCGGAACTCAGAATGACAAGTTTCATTTTTGAGTATGCATCAAGAGGACTGTTTGACGCGGGCGGCGATGGAGCGGAATTCGTCGTCGGAGACGAGGCGGCGTTCGGCGGTGCCGAGTTTCTTGACGGCGGCGAGGGCGGCTTGCTGCTGTTCGGGGGTGAAGTCGATGCCCAGGTCCTTGGCCTTGATGGCGATGCTATCGAGGCCGCTTTTTTTGCCGAGGACAATGAGGCGTTCGGCGCTGACCAGCGAGGCGGAGAAGGGCTCGATGGCTTCGGGGATGTGGAACTGGCTGGCGACGGCGCCGCTTTCGCGCATGAAGAGATTTTCGCCGACGACGGGCTTCCAGGGAGCCAGGGAATAGCCGGAGGAGCGGCGGACGAGAGCGGAAACTTCGCGGATTTTTTTTAGGTCGAGGGAAATGGGAACGTTGTAGAGGGCGTGGAGGGCCATGGCGATTTCGCCGAGGTCGGCGTTGCCGGCGCGTTCGCCCATGCCGTTGATGGTGCCCTGAATCCATTGTGCGCCGCCGCGAACGGCGGCGACGGCGCAGGCGGTGGCCATGCCGAAATCGTCGTGCCCGTGGAAGTGCAGCGGGACGGAGGGGCCGACCCATTCGCGGACCTGGCGCAGGAGAAACTCGACGGCTTCGGGGCCGCAGACACCGATGGTGTCCACGATGACGAGTTCGCTGGCGCCGGCGTCGAGAGCGTTCTGGTAGAAGGAGCGGAGGGATTGGAGTTCGGTGCGCGTGCCGTCAACGGTGAAGAAGGCGACTTTGACGCCGTTCTTGACGGCGTGGGAGATGGCGTCGGCGGCGCGGCGTTTAGCTTCGTCGGGGGAGAGGCCGTAGGCTTTCAGTTTGATGGCGCTGGTGGGAGTTTCGATGACGGCGGCGCGGGAGCCGAGGCGCAGGAGTTCGTCCACATCGGCGCGGACGGCGCGGGCGAAGCCCCAGACTTCGGCTTTGAGGCCGGCGTTGGCGATGAGTTGAAAGGCTTCGGCGTCGTCGGCGGAGACGCGGGGAAAGCCGGCTTCGATGCGTTCGATGCCGAGCCCGTCGAGGGCGCGGGCGATTTCCAGTTTTTGCGGCGGGGTGAGGACGACGCCGACGGTCTGCTCGCCGTCGCGGAGAGTGGTGTCGTAGAAATGGACGGATTTGGTTTGGGCGAAGGGGGAGCGGATTTCGGGGCGCTCGTTGAGATCGCTGATCCAGACGCCTTTGTCTTGAGAAGTTGTGCTCATGGGAGTTGCGCTCAGGCCTTGTCCGGGTGGCCCTGTTTCCAGGAGATGACCGGATTGCGCAGGATGCCGATTTTTTCGATTTCGCATTCGACGATGTCGCCGGGCTTGAGGTACAGGGACTTGGGGTCGTCGCTGAAGGCTGCGACGCCGGAGACGGTGCCGGTGGACATGACGTCGCCGGCGGAATAGCCCATGGAAGAGTAGTGGGAGACGATTTCGGGGACGGTGACGCTCATTTTACCGGTGTGGGATTTCTGGCGCTGCTTGCCGTTGACGCGCAGCTCCATGTTGAGGTTATTGGGCTGGGGAATTTCGTCGGCGGTGACGATGTGGGGCCCGAGGGGGCAGAAGGTGTCGATGGCTTTGCAGAAGCTGAAGACGCCGGACTTCATTTCCTGGCGCTGGATGTCGCGGGCGGTGATGTCGTTGAAGATGACGTAGCCGCCGATGTAGTCCCTGGCTTCGGATTCGCCGAAATGCTTTCCGGATTTTTTGAGGACCAGGGCGAGTTCGAGTTCGTAATCGAGTTCCTGGGTGAGGTGTTCGGGATAGATGATGGGATCGTCGGGACCGATGATGGCGTCGAGGTTCTGGAAGAAGACGATCCAGGGAAGGACGGGGTGGGAGAAGCCGGACTTCTGGGCTTCCTCGTGGTGCTCGCGGAAATTGCCGGCGGTGTGGAAGAATTTTTTGGGCTGGATGGGGGCTTTGATTTTCACGGCGGCGTGCTGGTAGAAGACGGCTTCGCCGGAGGGGCCTTTGACGGCGGGGCCTTCCTTGGCGGCGTATTCCATGGCGGTGCGTGCGGCGTCGAGGCCGCGGTCGCCGTTTTCGAAGAGGCCGCGCATGTCGGCGGGAACGCGAGCGTCGGCGAGGGCGTAGAAGGCGCCTTCCTGCTGGACGTTGCGAAGGTAAAGGGCGTAAGCGGCGTTGAGATCGATGATGAGGCCGCCGGGGGCGATGCCGCCGATGCGGTCTTGGCGTGAGCCAGGGTTGAAAGTGACCAGTTTCATTGCAGGGTTCCTCGTCTTCAGAAGTGTCCGCGCGGACGGCAGAGAAGCGCAGACAAAAATTGTAAACTGCCGGAGCGGGACTGTCCACCCGGGCGGCGACGGGGTACAGTTATAGATGTTTCACATCGCGCGGTTTCGAAATTTTCGGTGAGTGTGATATGAATTCGTCTTCCCGTGGCGGGACGCAGGAGAGGCCGGGCCATGGAACCAAATTATGATAACGCTGGCGCGCAAACTGAGGCTGGTCGATTACTTCACCCTGGCGTTTGGGACGATGATTGGGGTGGGCTGGCTGGTGCTGATGGACGACTGGCTGGGGAGGGGAGGGCCGGCCGGGGCGATCCTGGGATTTTTGCTGGGGGCGGTGGTGCTGCTGCCGGTGGGGTACGTGTACGGGCAGTGGGTGCTGCGGCTGCCGGACGCGGCAGGGGAAGCGGCGTACGTGGCGCAGGTGTTTCCGCCGGTGGTGAGCTTTCTGACCGGGTGGATGATGCTGCTGGCCTATTTCATCGTGTGCCCGTGGGAGGCGGTGGCGTTTGGGAAGATCGCGGCGTACATTTTTCCGGCGCTGGATTCGATGCCGCTCTATCACATCGCGGGGCATGCGGTGTTTCTGCCGCGGCTGGTGCTGGGGATGGGGCTGACGGGATTTCTGACGTTTCTGAATTACCGGGGGATCCGGTTCAGCGCGAATTTTCAGAACTGGAGCACGGGCATGGTGCTCTTTCTGTTTCTGTTTGTTCTGGGGATCAGCGCGCGACACGGGACGGCGGCGAATTTCCGGCCGCTGTTTCATGCGGCGCCGGCGGTGTCCATCCTGCTGACGCTGCAGATCGTGCCGTATTTCATGACGGGATTCGAATCGGTGGCGAAATCGGCGGAAGAGGCGCATCCGGAGTTTCGCAACAAGAGTTTTCAGCACGCGATTGCGCTGGCGCTGCTGGTGGGGGCGCTGTTTTACGCGCTGGCGATTGCGTCGGTGGCGTACATCACGCCGTGGCAGAGCGTGCTGGGGAAGCGGTTTGCGACGGCGATTGCGTTCGAGCAGGCGGTGGGAGCGCGCTGGCCGGTGCAGCTGATTCTGACGATGGCGCTGTTTGCGCTGTTCGAGGTGTTCAACGGGAATTTCGTGGCCTCGAGCCGGCTGCTGTTTGCCAGCGGGCGGCGCAATGCGGTGAGCGCGCGGTTCGGGGAGATTCACGCGCGGTATCAGACGCCGGGAATAGCGGTGCTGGCGATCGGGGCGGGAACGGCGGCGGGGCTGGTGCTGGGCGACGCGATACTGGTGCCGATTACGGAGGTGGGATCGGCGGCGTCGGCGCTGGGGTGGCTGGCGGCGTGCGTGTCGTTCTTCGTGGTGGAGCCGCGTCCGCGCATGCGGGTGATTGCCGGGGCGGGAGCGCTGGCGTCGCTGGTGTTCGCGCTGATGAAATTTGTGCCGGGGGTGCCGGGGCATTTCACGGAGTGGGAGTGGCTGGCGCTGGGGTTGTGGCTGGGGCTGGGATTTTTTCTGCGGATGTTCGCGAGCAAGCCGGCGCAGCAGGAGTTGAAACAGGGATGAGGATCGGAGACGAGAATAAATTATGATTCCATTTTTGCATATCGGGCCGCTGGAACTGCCCACGTTCGGGCTGATGGTGGCGATCGGGCTGATGGCGGCGGCGTATATTCTGGATGCGGATTTTCGGCGGCGGAAGATGAGCGCCGACGCGTTCCTGATCATCGGGATTGCGGGGCTGGCGGGAATTGCGGGGGCGCGGCTCTATCACGTGCTGGAAAGTCCGGCGGAGCTGTGGGCGGATCCGTGGCCGCTGCTGTTCAGCCGCTATGGATTCGCGTGGTTCGGGGGATTTCTGGGAGGATTCGGCGCGCTTTTGATTTTGGGGCGGCGCGCGGGGATTCCGCTGCTGGAGTTTCTGGATGCGTGTTCGCCGGCGGGGGCGGTGGGATACGCGATCGGGCGGATCGGGTGCCTGCTCTCGGGCGACGGAGATTATGGAATACCCACTTCGCTGCCGTGGGGTATGAGTTTTCCAAACGGGATCGTGCCCACGACGGAGCGGGTGCATCCGACGCCGCTGTATGAATTTTTTGTTTGGATGGCGATTGCGGCGCTTCTGTGGCACATGGGAACGAAGGCGCTGCGCGGGGCGAAGCCGCGGGGGGAGATTTTTTGCGCTTACCTGCTGCTGACGGGGCTGGCGCGTTTTCTGGTGGAGTTTCTGCGCATCAATCCGCGGTCGTTTTTCGGGCTATCGAATGCGCAGGCGGCCAGCCTGTTTTCGATGATTTTGGGGGCGGCGCTGCTGTGGCGGCTGCGCGGAGAGCGGAAAGAAGCGCGGGGAGCCGGGACAGGCCAATGAGTTACGCGGGGCGAGTCTGGAGAGATACTCTCGAAACCCTTTCGAGCACGCCACCGAAGATGGAAGGCCGGAAAGAGAGCTCCTGTCTGTTGCTGGTCCTTGCTTCTTTTGCCGCAGGACTGGCGGCCACATGGCAGAGGTGGGGCAACCCCGTGGTGGATGCCGGGAGGGAACTGAATGCGCCGCTGCGGCTGCTCCACGGGGAGATGCTGTATTCGGATGTGCGGTATATCTACGGTCCTTTTTCCCCCTACGTAAATGCGGCGCTGTACCGGATTTTCGAGCCTTCGCTGTGGTTGATGTGGGGCCGGGGCATTGCTTCAACGCTCGTTCTTCTGGCGCTGGTGTACTGGATGGCCCGGCAGGTAACCGGACGATTCTCGGCGACGTTTGCGTGCGTGACGGTTACCTGGGTGTGCGCGTTGAAATCGCAGGGAAACTACATGATGCCCTATGCGTACGCGGGGCTGGACGGCAGCATCTTTGTTCTGGCAACGAGCGCGCTGCTGATCGTATTTCTGCGGAGAATGCGTTTCGGCTGGCTGTTTGCGGCGGGACTGCTGGCATCCCTCGCAGTTCTGGCCAAGACGGAGATGGGGTTGGCGGCCATCGGGACCGGCTTGGTGGCCGCGGCGCTGGGAGGATACCCGCGCACGAGCGGGATTGCGGCGCGGGCCGCGGTGTTTCTGGCGCCCGCGCTGGGAATACCGGCGGCGGTCTACGCGTGGTTTGCCGCACAAACGAGCTGGCATACGCTCACGCAGGAAAGTTATCTATTTTTCAGGCATATACCGTGGCAGCTGGTCTATTTCAATAAATTGCGTTTTGGTTTTGACCGGCCCTGGCGTTCTTTCGGGCTGATGACCGGCTCCTATGCGCGACTCATCGCCTTCGGGGGCCTGCTGGCCGCGGTAGCAATGTTGCGGGCGAAACGAGACAAAGCGGCACAGGGCGAGGGCGGGAGAGCGGAGGCAACGTCCGAGCGGCCCGTGGCGCTGCTGCTGATTTCGCTGGGAACGATTGCGGTGCTGAGCCTGGGTCTCCACGATCTGGGACCACTGATGGCCATGCCGTTGGTTCTGCTGACGCTCATCGCGGCCGGGCTGGCGGCTTTTCTGCGCGGGGTCCGAGAGGGTTCCGCGGTGGCACGGGGCAACGCGGGCGTGCTCGTGCTGCTGGCCGCCGCGTCGTTAGGATGCCTGATGCGGATTCTTTTGCGTGTGTCCACGGGAGGATCACTGAGTTCGTTTCTGCTGCCGGGCGCGATCGTGCTCTTCATCCATGTTTGGAGGGAACTGTTTCCGTTGTTCTTGTCGGGACAGGAGGAGAGGCGGCTGGCGCGGCGAATTGTCTCGTGGGTTTTGGCGCTGGCCGTGTTGATCACCGCGGTCTCGATCTGCGTGCGCTACCGGAAGCAGTTCAACTACCCGCTGGTGACGGCGAAGGGAACCTGGCGAACCACGCCGGAGATCGGGATTGCGTTCGCAGAGGCACTGGACTTCATCGGGAAGAATACGGAGCCCGGGGAGGCGATCGCGGTCCTGCCGGAAGGCAGTGCGCTTAACTTCTTTTCGAACCGGCGCAATCCCCTGCGCGAAGAGATCGCCACGCCGGGATATCTGGACAGCCAGGGGGAAGAGCGCGCCATCGAGCGTTTGCGGGAGTTGCGCGCTCCCCTGGTGTTTATTGCCAATCGTTCCACGAAGGAGTTTGCGCAGAAGGTCTGGGGTGTGGACTACAACCGGATGTTGATGGGTTGGATCGAGAGGAACTACCGGGTTTGCGGGGTATTCGGGGTGAAGCACGATCCCGGGCTGGCGATCGGCGATGCGACGTTTTTCCTCAGGGCCTACTGCCGGAATCCGTAGCCGGCCTGGCATCCCTCATTTCCCGAAATGCTCCCGGTTATTGCCTGACGATGGCGCCGTCCTTCATGACGAAGGAGACTTTGCGCAGGGTCTGGATATTGTCGAGGGGATTTTCCGGAGTGGCGATGATGTCGGCGGCCATGCCGGGTTTGAGCGAGCCGCGTTCCTTTTCGACGCCGAGGAGTTTGGCGGCGTTGGTGGTCATGGCGCGGAGGGTGTCGGCGGCGGGAACGCCGGCTTCGGCCCAGCTGGAGAGGTAGTCGATGGCCAGGGTGCCGCGGGTTTCGCCGGGGAGTTCGACGTCCACGTCGGTACCGAAGGCCATGTTGACGCCGAGTTTGTAGGCGCGGCGGAGGCGGTCCACCCAGGTTTTGTGGTCCCAGGGGCTGCCGAGGGCCTGGGTGATTTTTTCGGTGAACTCGGTGCCCACCAGGGTGACGTTGTTCTGTTTGGCCAGTTGCAATTCTTCGTCGGTCATTCGATAGCCATGTTCGATGGAGTCCACGCCGGCTTCGGCGGCGTTATGGGCGCCGGCGCGGGTCCAGCAGTGGGCGGCGACCTTGAGGCCGGAGGCATGGGCTTCGGCGATGATGTAGCGGATATCGTCGGTGGAATAGATGTACTGCTGGTCGTCCACGACGATCTTGATGAATTTGGCGCCGAAGTGAATGTTCTGGCGGATGGCTTTGCGCATATCGTCGCGGGTGTCGGCGAAGAGATATTCGGGAGTGGCCAGGTCTTTTTTCTCGGGCTGGAGATGAAACTGGCCGCCATAAGGGGCGATGATGATGCCGGAATTGACGACGGTAGGGCCCTGGACGACGCCGTTTTCGAAGGCCATGCGCAGGTCGGTGTCGGCGTAGTTGCCGGCGTTGCCGATGTCGCGGACGGTGGTGAAGCCGGAGGCGAGCATGGCCTGGCCGTTGGCCACGCCTTCAATGGCGCGGTAGGCGGTGGTGTCTAGCAGCGTGGTGATGTAGTAGTTGTTGGCGTCGCGCTTGGGCTGCACGGACATGCACAGGTGGGTGTGAGCGTCGAAGAGGCCGGGGAGGACGGTGGATTTGGAAAGGTCGACGATGCGGGCGCCGGCGGGAATTATTAGGTTCGCGCCGATCTCGCGGATGGTTTTGTTTTCGACGAGGATGATCTGGTTGGAGGCGGTCAGGCCGGTCTCGGGGTCCACGAGTTTTCCGGCTTTGATGGCGGTGAGCTGCGGGGCGGGGGGCTTGGCGGATTGCTGGGCCGCGGCGGGCAGCGCCAGAAGCGCCGCCAGAATGAAGAACAACGCCATGCTTTTATTGCGCATCGAAAGCTCCTTTTGCGAGCGGGCTCACTTTAGAGCATCTGGCGGAGGACGTATTGGAGAATGCCGCCGTGCTGGTAGTAGGAGACGTCTTCGGGGGTGTCGGCGCGGGCGATGACGGAGAAGGATTTCTCCTTGCCGTCGGCGGAGCGGGCCTTCACCGTGAGTGACTTGCGCGGGGTGAGCGAGGCGATGCCTTCGATTTCGAAGACTTCGTGGCCGGTGAGGCCGAGCGAGTCGCGGGTTTCGCCGGGTTTGAATTCCAGCGGGAGCACGCCCATGCCGATGAGGTTGCTACGGTGGATGCGTTCGTAGCTTTCGGCGATGACCGCGCGGATGCCGAGAAGAGCGGTGCCCTTGGCGGCCCAATCGCGGGAAGAGCCGGAGCCGTACTCTTTGCCGGCGAGGACGATGAGGGGCACGCCCTGTTCGCGGTAGCGCACCGCGGCGTCGAAGATGGTGGTCTTTTCGCCGCCGGGGAGCTGCAGGGTCCAGCCGCCTTCGGTGCCGGGAGCGAGCTGGTTGCGCAGGCGAATGTTGGCGAAGGTGCCGCGGACCATGACTTCGTGATTGCCGCGGCGCGCGCCGTAGGAGTTGAAGTCGGCGGGCTTGACGCCGTTGGCGACGAGATATTTACCGGCCGGGGAATCGGCGGGGATGGAGCCGGCGGGAGAGATGTGGTCGGTGGTGACGCTATCGGCGAGCATGGCCAGGACGCGAGCGCCGCGGAGATCGGCGAGGGGCGGGGCGTTCTTGGGCATGTTTTCGAAATACGGCGGCATCTTGATGTAGGTGGACTTGGCGTCCCACTGGTAGAGATCGCCTTCGGGAGTGGGCATGGACTTCCAGCGGGCATCGCCTTCGAAAACCTCGCCGTATTCCTTCAGGAACATTTCCGTGGTGACGGAGGAGCGCACGGTCGAGTCAATTTCCTGCGGAGTGGGCCAGACATCGCGGAGATAGACGGGTTTGCCGGCGGTGTCCGTGCCGAGCGGCTCGGTGGTGATGTCGATATCCATGCTGCCAGCAAGGGCGTAGGCGACGACCAGAGCGGGGGAAGCGAGATAGTTGGCGCGGACGAGCGGATGGATGCGCCCTTCGAAGTTGCGGTTGCCGGAGAGCACGGCGGCGGCGATGAGGCCGTTATCCTTGATGGCCGCGCCGATGGAGTCGGCGATGGGGCCGCTGTTGCCGATGCAGGTGGTGCAGCCGTAGCCGACCAGATTGAAGCGCAGCTTATCGAGATAGGGAGTGAGGCCGGCGGCGTGGAGGTAGTCGGTGACCACCTTGGAGCCGGGAGCGAGGCTGCTCTTGACCCAGGGCTTGGTGGTGAGGCCGCGCTCGACGGCTTTTTTGGCCAGCAGGCCGGCGCCGATCATGAGCGAGGGGTTGGAGGTGTTGGTGCAACTGGTGATGGCGGCGATGACGATGGCGCCGCTGGAGAGTTCGAATTTGTCGCCGTTGGTCTGCACGGGAACGCGCTTGGCGGGCGCGCCTTCGATGAGCTTCTGGAAGGAGGATTTGGCCTTGGCCAGCGCCACGCGGTCCTGCGGGCGCTTGGGACCGGCGATGGTGGGCTCGACGGTGGAAAGGTCCAGCGAGAGCGTGGCGGAGAAAGACGGATCGGGAGTCTGGTCGTGACGGAACAGGCCCTGTTCCTTGCAGTAGGCTTCGACGACGGCGATGTGGTCCTGGGAGCGGCCGGTGAAACGGAGATAGTCGAGGGTTTGCGCGTCCACGGGAAAGAAGCCCATGGTGGCGCCATATTCGGGGGCCATGTTGGCGATGGTGGCGCGGTCGGTGACGGTGAGGCTGGAGAGGCCGGAACCGAAGAATTCGACGAATTTTCCGACGACGCCCATCTTGCGCAGCATTTCGGTGACGGTGAGGACCAGGTCGGTGGCGGTGGCGCCTTCGGGGAGGCGGCCGTGCAGCTTGAAGCCGACGACTTCGGGGATGAGCATGGAGAAGGGCTGGCCGAGCATGGCGGCCTCGGCTTCAATGCCGCCGACGCCCCAGCCGAAGACGCCCAGGCAATTGACCATGGTGGTGTGCGAATCGGTGCCCACGAGGGAATCGGGATAGGCCATGAGGTGGCTGCCCTCGGGAGTGATGCAGACGACGCGGGCGAGGTATTCGAGATTGACCTGATGGCAGATGCCGGTGTCCGGGGGAACGACCTGGAAATTGCGGAAGGATTTCTGGCCCCAGCGGAGGAAGGCGTAGCGCTCGACGTTGCGTTCGAATTCCAGATTGGCGTTGGTGGCGAAGGAGGTGGAGGCGCCGAAGGTGTCCACCTGCACGGAGTGGTCAATGACCAGTTCGGCGGGGAAGAGGGGATTGATGCGCTTGGGGTCGCCGCCCATTTTCACGACGGCTTCGCGCATGGTGGCCAGGTCCACGACGGCGGGGACGCCGGTGAAGTCCTGGAGGAGTACGCGTGCGGGCATGAAGGCGATTTCTTTCATAGGGGCGCCGGGTTTCCAGGCGGCCAGGGTCTTGATGTCGCCGGGGCGGACGAAGCGGCCGTCCTCGATGCGCAGGACGTTTTCGAGGAGGATGCGCAGGGAGAAGGGCAGCTTGTCGAGCTGGGTGAGCCCCTGCTTTTCGAGAGATTCGAGGCGGTGGATTTCGAAGGAGCGGGCCCCGACGTTCAGTTTGTCGTGAGTCTTGAAGGAATTTCCTGCGTGCGGCATTCTCCGTGTCCTTTCGGCTAAACCAGCGAACATCCATGATAACCGAAAACTTTTCCCGATGCGGAGAGCTATAATTCAAATGTTGTGAAGATTGCGCTGATTGCGACGTATGAGATGGGCAGGCAGCCCTTTGGGCTGGCTTCGCCGGCGGCCTGGCTGCGCGCGCGGGGGCATGCCGTGGCCTGCCTGGACGTGTCGCGGCAAGCCTTTGACGAGGAAGCGGTTAGGGGGGCGGGGCTGGTGGCGCTGCATGTGCCCATGCATACGGCAACGCGCCTGGCGATTCCGCTGATTGAGGTGGTGCGGGGGATAAATCCGGAGGCGCATCTCTGTTTTTATGGGTTGTATGCGCCGATGAATGAAAACTATCTGCGCGGACTGGGAGTGCAGACGATCCTCGGCGGAGAGTTCGAGGACGGACTGGTGCGGCTAGCGGAGCGCATTGCGCGCGGCGGTGGCCGGGCGCAGGAGGAGGCGGTGATTTCGCTGGGGAGGCAGGAGTTTGCCGTGCCCGACCGCAGCGGCCTGCCGGAGTTGAAGGGATACGCGCATCTGGTGGAGGCTCCGGGAAAACATCGGGTGACGGGATACACGGAGGCGAGCCGCGGGTGCAAGCACCTGTGCCGGCACTGCCCGATTGTGCCGGTGTATAAGGGGGCATTCCGCGTGGTAGGGCGCAAGGTGGTGCTGGCGGATATCCGGCAACAGGTGGCCGCCGGGGCGCGGCACATCACGTTTGGCGATCCGGATTTTTTCAACGGGCCGGGGCATGCGCGGGCGCTGGTGGAGGCGCTGCACCGGGAATTTCCGGAAATTACTTACGACGTGACCATCAAGGTGGAGCACCTGCTGAAGCACGAGGCGGAATTGGCTGTGCTGCGGGAGACGGGCTGCGCGTTGGTGGTGAGCGCGGTGGAATCGCTGGACGATATGGTGCTGGGGAAGCTGGAGAAGGGGCACACGCGGGGAGATTTTCTGCGAGTGGTGGAAATTTTCCGCCGCTTGGGGATGGCGCTGCAGCCGACGTTTCTGCCGTTCACGCCGTGGACGACGCTCGATGGATATCTGGAGATGCTGCGCGTCCTGCGCGAGCAGGAGCTGGCGGAGAACGTGGCGCCGATTCAACTGGCTATACGCCTGCTGATTCCGGCGGGGTCGCGGCTGCTGGAATTGCCGGAGATGCGCGGGGTGGCGGCCCGCTTCGATGCGCAGGCGCTGGCGCATCCGTGGAAGCACGCGGACGCGCGCGTGGATGCGCTGTGCGAGGCGGTGCAGCGGATCGTGGCCGCGGGGGAAGAGCGCAAGAGCACGCGGCGGGAGATTTTTGGGGAGATCGAGCGGGAGGCGGAAGCCGCGGCGGGCGTGGTGCGCACTGACGAGCAGGCCCAGCCGGTGCTGGCGGCGCGCGCGGCGGTCCCCTACCTGAATGAGCCCTGGTATTGTTGAGCGGAGCCGGCGCGGGACCAGTTGGTCCCCATTGCCAGGGCGCGGGAAGCGGCGGGGAAGGCGGATTCGTTTGTGTAGAAGAAGGAAGAGCGGGCGGGAATGAGCGGAACGAAAAAACGATTGCTGCTGTTCGCCACCAAGCTGGGTTACCAGACGCGCAGCTTTGAGGAGGCCGCGAAGAAACTGGGCGTGGAACTGGTGTACGTGACCGACCGCTGCGGGAAGCTCGATGATCCGTGGGGAGATCACGCTATTCCCGTGCATTTCGAAAATGGCGAGGCGGCGGCCTACAGCGTGCTGGAGAAGATGCGCGGGCAGACGGTGGACGGCGTGCTGGCGCTGGGAGACCGGCCGGTGGTGGCGGCGGCGTACGCGGCGCGGGGGTTGAGCGTATGGCACAACCATCCGCTGGCGGTGGAAGCCTGCCGCAGCAAGCTGCGCATGCGCGAGGTTTTTCGCGAAGCGGGAATGCGCGTGCCGTGGTTTCGCGCGCTGCCGCTCGTGCCCGCGCCGGAGCCGGCGCTGGCGGGGATCTCGTTTCCCTGCGTGCTGAAGCCGCTCTCGCTTTCGGCGAGCACGGGAGTGATCCGCGCCAATACGCGGGAGGAGTTTCTTGCGGCGACTGGGCGCATTCGGCGGTTGCTGGAATCGCCGGAGATGCGCGCGACTCGGGAGGCGAACCTGGACCGGATTCTGGTGGAGGGCTATATCCCGGGGCGGGAAGTATCCGTGGAAGGGTTGCTGACGGAAGGCGCGCTGCGCGTGCTGGCGATTTTCGACAAGCCGGATCCGCTGGAAGGGCCGTACTTCGAGGAAACGATTTACGTGACGCCGTCGCGGCTGGGCCAGGCGGAGCAGCGCGCGATCGAGGGGGCGGCGCAGGAGGCCGTGCGTGCGCTGGGGCTGACGCATGGGCCGGTGCACGCGGAGTTTCGCGTGAACGAGCAGGGAGTTTGGCCGCTGGAGGTGGCTCCGCGGCCCATCGGCGGGCTTTGTTCCCGCGCGCTGCGTTTTGCGCCGGAGGAAGACGCCGGCGCGGAGCCCGTGTTTCTGGAGGAGTTGCTACTGCGCCACGCCGCCGGGCTGCCGGGGAGCGGCTGGCTGCGGGAGAGCGCGGCGAGCGGGGTGATGATGATTCCGGTGGCGAAGAGCGGGGTGCTGGAAAAGGTGGAAGGGGAAGAGGAGGCGCGGGCCACGACGGGGATCACGGAGGTGCAGATCACCGCACGGCTGCATGACTATCTGGCGGCTTGGCCCGAGGGGGCGAGTTACCTGGGGTTTTTGTTTGCGCGGGGCGGAACGGCGGAGGAAGCGGAAGGAGCGCTGCGCCGGGCGCACGCGAAACTGCGGTTTACCATGGGCGAGCGGCTGGCGGTGGAGCATCCGGCGAGCGGGAAGAAATTCGCGGGGCGCGAGGAAAGTTAGTTGAGGAAGTTAACCCGCATTTCTCAAAAGGAGAAGCGGGTGTGCGTGGGTGGAGTGGAAAAGCCCGCCCTCTCCGGCTGCTGCCCGGAGTCTTGCGACTGAAGAGGGCGGCTACGGTTTGCGCAAGAAAAAAACGCGGAGGTTCAGCCCTTGGCCTTGGGGGCCACGTAGCCTTCGGGGAGCTTGGCGCCTTCGCCGAAGAAGAACTGTTCCATCTGCTCTTCCATGATTTTCAGGGAGTTGGGGTCGATGGGGTTCAGGCGGTATTCGTTCATGACCATCTTGGAGTACTCCACCCACATTTTCCAGGCTTCCTTGGAAACGTTTTCGTAGACGCGCTGGCCGAGGGCACCCTTCCATGGCGCGCGGTCAAGGCCGGGCATTTCCTTGCCGAATTTCACGCACATCACCATGCGCGTGCCGGGCTTGATGGGTTCGGGGTCGGGGGATTTTCCTCCTCCTCCTCCTCCTCCTCCGCAGCAGTCGTTGGCCATGCTTGCCTCCTCGAAAAACTCCGAACTTTAAACATACTTGAAATGAGGCGAATTTCCTAGGGGCGGAAAAACTTAAGTATGGGTGTCATGCTGAGGCGAACCGATGAGGTTCGCCGAAGCATCTCAACCGCAAGTCCCGGCAGCACATGAAGTTGAGATTCTTCGTTCCGGTAAAAAGCACCGGGACTCAGAATGACAAATTCCACTTTGCTTCAACCTGCCAGGGCGGGAGCGGGGAATCTCGCAATTCCCGCGGGTTCGTGGTTTACTAGGCGCGAGTCGAGGGAGAGCCAAGAGTGATTCTGGCGGGCGATATTGGCGGGACGAAATCGAATCTGGCGGTGTTCGCGGAGAGAGACGGGAGGCTGGCTCCCGTTGTGCAGCAGCGCTATACCAGCCACGAATACGCCGGCTTTGCGGAGATGATCACCGAATTTCTCAAACAAGCGGAGCTGGCCTGCGGCAAGAAGCGGATTGTGTGCGCGGGCTTTGGAGTGGCGGGGCCGGTGGTGGAGAACCGCGTGCACGCCACGAATCTGCCGTGGATCGTGGATGGGCGGGAGATGCAGAAGGTCTTCGGGTTCGAGCACGTGGTGCTGCTGAATGATCTGGAGGCCACCGGGCACAGCCTGGCGCATCTGCGCGACGACGAACTCTGCGTTCTCAATAAGGGAGTCCCGCAGCCGGGAGGGACGCGGGCGCTGCTGGCGGCGGGAACGGGGCATGGGCAGGCGCTGCTGGTGTGGAACGGCAAGGGCTATCGCGTGGCGCCCAGCGAGGGAGGCCACAGCGACTTCGCGCCGCATACCGAGCAGCAGATTGAACTGCTGCGCTTCATGCGCAAGAGAACCGCGCATGTCACCTGGGAGCTGATCCTCTCCGGGCGCGGCTTCCGCACGCTGCATGAGTTTCTGGACCCGTCCGTGCGGCACGATTCGTTCGATGAACCGGGAGACGCGGCCGCGCCGGAAATTACACGGCGGGGCCTCGATGGGAGTTGCCCGGTGTGCGTGTCCGCACTGGACCTATGGACGGCGATTTACGGAGCGGAAGCGGGGACTTTGGCGCTGAAGGTGCTGGCCCTCGGCGGAGTATACGTGGCCGGGGGGATCGCGGCGAAGATACTGGAAAAGATCAAGGATGGAACGTTTATGAAGAACTTCTGCGACCGCGAGGAGAAGTTCGAGGAACTGATGCGCAACATGCCGGTGACGGTGGTGCTCAACGAGGATGCCCCGCTGCTGGGCGCGGCCTGGCAGGCGCGGGAAACGCTGGGCGCGTAGGCGCGGGCGGGTGCTTGCGGGGAAACCGGGACGAGCGGCGCGGTTCCAGCTCATTCGGCGGCTTGCTACTCTTGCCGTGTGAGCCTCTTCGAAGAACAACTGGGCGAATGGAAGGCGGTTTCGCGCGGCGCGGGAATCGCCTGGCTGTCCATGTATGGGCTGTTTCTGCTGTATGCCGCAAGCAACCGCGGCGGCTTCCTGCTGATCGATTTCGTGAATCTGATGATTCACGAAGCCGGGCACATGATCTTCATCTGGGGCGGCTACACCCTCATGATTCTGGGCGGGACGCTGGGCGAGCTGATCGTGCCGCTGCTGTGCGCGGCCTATTTCGGATGGAAGCGGGAGGCGCCGGGGTGCGCGTTCTGCGGGTTCTGGTTTTTCGAAAATTTTCTCTACATCGGGACGTACATGGCGGACGCGCGCGCGGAGGCCCTGCCGCTGGTGGGTTCGGGCGAACACGATTGGAATATTCTATTCAGCCAGTGGGGATGTCTTGCGCGGGACCAGAAAATCGGCGGTATTACAACGGTTTTGGGATGGATGGGGATGCTGGCGGTGACGGCCTGGCTGGCCTGGCGGGTGGAGTGGGCCGCGCGCAACGGAGGGGAAGAGTCCGGCGCGTGAGGGCGGGGGAAAACCCGTACGGATGTTCAAACCTTACGGATATTTGATAGACTGAAGCGTTGCTACTCTTTTGCGGTTCGCCGCTATCGCACGTCTCCCCGTGCGCGTCTCGGAGTCATCCATGAGCAGTGCCGTCACCCCGCAAACACTTGAATTGCAGAATTACATCGGAGGAAGCTGGCAGCGCTCCAGCGCCAGCGAATATTCCAGGGTCACGAACCCCGCGACCGCGGAGGTTCTCGCGCGCACGCCTCTATCCACCGCGGCCGACGTGGACGCCGCGGTGCAGGCGGCGGCCGCGGCGTTTCCGGCCTGGCGGCGCACGCCGCCCGGCGAACGCATCCAGTATCTCTTCAAGCTGAAAAATCTTCTGGAAGAGCACCTGGACGAACTGGCCAGAATCATCACCGTGGAAAATGGCAAGACTTTCCCCGAAGCCAAGGCCGAACTGCGACGGGGCATTGAAAACGTGGAAGTGGCCTGCGGCATTCCCATGATGATGCAGGGCTTCAACCTGGAAGACGTTACGCCGGGAGTGGACGAGACCATGATCCGGCAGCCGCTGGGAGTGGTGGCGGCGATCACGCCGTTCAATTTTCCGGCGATGATCCCGTTCTGGTTTCTTCCCTATGCCATCGCCTGCGGCAACACCTTCGTGCTGAAGACATCCGAGCGCGTGCCGCTGACGATGATCCGCGCCTACGAACTTCTGGAAAAGACGGGTCTGCCCAAGGGCGTGGCCAATCTGGTGAACGGCGGGCGGGCCGTGGTGGACGCGCTGTGCGATCACCCGCAGGTGCGGGCCATCAGCTTTGTGGGCTCGACGCCGGTGGCCAAGCACGTTTATATGCGGGCGGCGGCCAGCGGGAAGCGCATGCAGTGCCAGGGCGGGGCCAAGAACCACGTGATTGTGCTGCCGGACGCGGACATGGACCTGGCCAAGCAGATTATTTCGGACAGCGCCTTCGGCTGCGCCGGTCAGCGCTGCCTGGCCGTGTCCGTGGCCGTGACCATCGGCGAAGCGCAGAAGAGTTTCCGCGACGCCATCGCCGATGCCGCGGCGGCCATCCGCATCGGCAGCGGGCTGGACGCCGGCGTGCAAATGGGGCCGGTGATCTCCCGGGAGAGCAAGCAGCGCATCGAATCGCTCATCGAGACGGGAGTGAAGGAAGGCGCCAAGCCGCTGGTGGACGGACGCAACGCGAAAGTCGCCGGCCACGAGCAAGGGCATTTCCTGAAGCCCACGGTGCTCGACGGCCTTTCGGCGGCGAGCAGCCTGGCGCACACGGAGATTTTTGGCCCGGTACTGAGCCTGGTCCATGCCAACTCCATGGACGAAGCTTTCGAATTTCTCCGCCGCAGTCCCTACGGCAACCAGGCTTCGCTCTTTACCGGCAGCGGCGCGGCGGCGCGGCGCTTTCGCTATGAGGCGCCGGCGGGGAATATCGGCATCAACATCGGGGTGGCCGCGCCCATGGCCTATTTCCCGTTCAGCGGATGGAAGGACAGTTTTTTTGGGATATTGCACGGGCAGGGACGCGACGCGGTGGAGTTCTATACCGAGTCCAAGGTGGTGATTGAGCGGTGGTCGCGGCAGGAAACCCGCAAGTTCTAGCCATCAATGAGCCAAGCGGCGGCCGGGACGATATTCCGTCAGAAAAAAGAGACGGATATTTCGGCGGAATAAAAAATGAAAATCAAAAAGGCACTGACGATTAATCGTCAGCGCCTTTTTTCGCGTGGCATCTCTTCTATAAGCAGGGCGAAATCTCTCAGCGCAAGCGGGAAAAAGTGCACAGTCCCATCCGTCCGTGGATGGGGAATCCCGCTAACTTCCATCATTGCCTGCTGTTTCCGGAAGAAGCATATTTGGTCCGCGAAATGCTCCTACGTTGCGGGGGGCGCAGAGCAGCAAGGTGTTCCAGCGCGAGTTTGTCCATTTGTTCTTCCCGAGAAGAACGCGGGGGGTGCCTGCTGTGGAAAGCCGTGAGAAGCATGCGCGGTCCACGGGCCGAGACCCTCAAAAGAAAGCGAGGATTCCATGATCGAGTCAAGCGAGAAGAAATCCAGCAGCCTGCTTCCGGTGCCGTTCGCGGAGATGGAGGAGTGGCCAACGCGCGTGCAGGAGTTTTTTGACATGATTGCGCGCCGGCCATTCGAATTGCTGGGCGGGAGAAGCCCGCTGTTCGGGCGGGAGATGGAGAACTGGTTCAAATCGGAGGCGGAGATCATTCATCCGGTCTACGTGCGCCTGTTTGAAACCGATGATGCGCTCCTGCTCAAGGCGGAAGTGCCGGGATTCACCGAGAAGGAGTTGAACATCACGGTGGAGCCGGCACGGGTCACCATCACCGGGAAGCGCGAAGCCGAACGGGAGATCAAGGGGGAGAAGAAAGAAATCGCCCCGGTGTACAGCGAGAAGTCCATGAATCAGATCTATCGCAGCGTGCGCCTGCCGGTGGAGATCAAGGCCGAGCACGTCAAGGCCGTCCTGCGGAACGGCATTCTGGAGCTGACTTTGCCGAAACTGGAGACGGTGAAGAAAGTTCACGTGGATGTGAAGACTGCCTAAAAAAGAGATAAAGGCACTCTCCAGAAAGGGCGCAGCCGCCGGCTGCGCCCTTTTTTTCGTTCGGAATGGCTGGAGCGGGCCGGTCAGGAGGCGCAAGCAGCGCGCTCATCGGCGGCGGGGAAAAGAGGCCGGGAGCGCGGCCAGGGCTTTCCGCGGCGGTAGCCCCGGGCCAGTTCCAGGAAAATGCCGATGTCCCGGTCGGGGCCGGCATGGGTTTCGTCGCAATAAAAGTTGCGGATGGGAATTCCGGAGTGGTCCTTGCTGACTTGAGGATAGATGGCCTCGCAAACGATTCCGTTCATGCAGGTGAAGGGGCTGATGTCGGCGATGCCGTCCACCCCTTTTTTCGCGAGGCAGATGCTGCGGCCGGTGTTGACGGTCATCTCGCCGAGCGCGCCGTCGGCGGGGAGATAGGGCGCGGCCGAGCGCAGGACTTCTGGTGTTTCCGGCTCTTCATAGCCGGAAAAGTCTTCCGCGAAGAGGGAGCGGAGCGCCTGTTCGTCTTTCTTCTGAAAAAAAGCGCGCAGCCGCGCGCCCAGCGCGCGCGCGGAAAACTGCCTGCCGTGCAGCCGGTGCATGCGCAGTTCGTCCGAATTGACGTACCAGATCCATTCGGTGATGTCGCTCATCCATACTTCGGCTCCGGCGCGTTCGAGTGCGCGCACGAATTCCTGGTTGCTGAAGGAATTCAGGCGGCAGAAGATTTCCCCGACCGCCCCGATCAGCAGGCGCTCCGCGTCGAAACGGGTGGGAACGCGGCGGAAACGGCGGCGGGCGCGGAGCAGGCTTTCCCGCAGCCTGCCCAGCTGGATGCGCGCGCTGGGCCAGGGCGTTTCCATGCAGCGGCAGACGTCTTCGACGCTGGCTTCATGGGCGGCGTCGGAATCGCCCGGAGAAATCTCATGAGGGCGGGTCTTGAGCAGGTATTTCAGAAGCAGGTCGCCGGCGAGCAGGGCGCGCCACCCGCTTCGGGCATAGAGATCGGCGCCGGGGCCGAAATCGCTGTAACCGGTTTCGCAGGCGGGTGCGAGTATGGTCACGCCGCTATAGCCGATCTTTTCAAATTCCGATTTCATCAGGTGAATGTACTGCCCGAAGCGGCAGGGGCCCTGGCCGGTGGCCATGAAGAAAGCGGTCTGGAGCGGATCGTTGCCGGGCTGCTCGAGAATTTTGATGCAATCGCCCATGGTGATTTTCGCGGGATAGCATTCATCGCCGCTGGTATGGCGGGCGCCTTGTTCCAGCGTGCCGGCGTCGGAAGGGGGAAGGGGAGCGGCATCGAGACCGAGGGAACGCAGAGCCGCGGCGAAGATGCGCGCGCTGCCGTCGCTCATGCGCGGCACCCAGACTTTCTTCCCGTACAGAGGATGGGATGCGGGGATGCGGGAAGCTAGAGGGGCGGCGGGCATCGCAGAACTCCTTTGCTGTCGAGAAAGGCTTCGCAGCGGGTGAGGTAGCCGGCGTCGTTGCCGTGGCCATCGAACTGCAGGACCAGAAAGGGCGCGCCGGCCGCTTCGCGCAGAAAATGTTTGATGAAGGAGTCCGGTCCGCATTTGAAGTTGGTGAGATAGATGATATGCAGCCGGGGATTGCGGCGGGCCAGGAGGCCCGCGGCGAGGATGCGCCTTCCGGAATTCCAGAACATGCCGGGGTGGAGGTCGCCGATGGGCTGCTCGTCGAGGGGAAGGAAATCCATGGGAAGGACGTTGACGCCGTAGAGCGAGCGCAGCTTGCGGGGAATATCGCAATTGCCGTTGCGATCGTAGATGTTGTAGGGACGGCCAACGAGAAGAACGGCGGGTTCGGCGCTGCTCTGGAGAGTCTGCGTGGCCGCACACCCGGCCTCGAGCAACTGCGCGGTGAAGGAGGCCTGTTCGGCATAGGCGGCATCCACGGCGGCGTCGCTGGCTTTGCGCCGGACTCCGAGGCGCGCGAAATAATCGCGGAGTTGTTTCTTTACATGATTCGGGCCCAGGCGAAAATGGAGCGTGGGCGCGAGAATCCGCGCGGCGTGCGCGGCAAAGACGGGCGCCGCGCGAATGACGAAGGGCAGCGTCTGGTTCCAGGGGCAGAGATAAGAGGCGACGGCGCTGTCCGGGGATTCCTGATCGAGGACGTTGGGGAGGAGAACGTAATCGGCGGGAGGTTCGCCGGCGCAACCGTTGAAGAGGGCGTGCACATGGCCGTGGGCCACCTGCACGGGGAAGCAGGGTTCGGCGACGGAGAAGTCCGAGCTTAGCCGCTCGACGGGGCGGGAAACGACGACGGCGAAGCCCAGTTTTTCCAGATAGCGGCGCCAGAAGGGGAAGCGGTCGTAGAAGTACATGGCGCGAGGGATGCCGATGCGGGCCCGCGCTGCACTGGCCGGGGACGAATCGTTTTCCTTCTGTGAGTAGCCGCCGAGAAGGAGCTGGTCGCGCAGGGCCATGAGATCGGGGATGATGGGCTGGCGGCAGGAGCGCACGGGTTTGCGGAATTTGTCGGAGCACTTGTCGCCCCAGTAGGTTTTTCTGCCGTCCACGCGGATCTGCTTCATCTCGCAGAAATTGGAGCAGGCCTTGCAGGTGAATTCGCGGACTTCATAGCGTGTGCGGTTGAGATCGTAGCCGCGAAAGGCGGATGCGGAAGACGCGCGTTCGCTGATGACTCCGCGCCCGCCGCCGGCGACCGCGGCCAGGGCCAGGGGGACGGGCTTTTCCCGGCAGAGCTCCTGGGCGATGAGGGCCATGCCGATGGCCCCGATGACGCCGTTGTGCGGAGGGACGATGATTTGGCGGCCCAGGATTTGCGAGAAGGCCGCGGCCACGGCGTCGTTATAGGCGGTGCCGCCCTGGAAATAGATGACCTGGCCGATTTTGCGGTTGCGCACGACGCGGTGGAGATAATTCAGGGCGATGGAGTAGGCCAGTCCGGCGGCGAGGTCCTCGAGTTTCGCGCCGCTCTGCATCCAGGCGGTGACGTCGCGCTCCATGAAGACGGTGCAGCGTTCGCCGAGGCGGACGGGCGCCCGCGAGGCCAGGGCCAGGCGCGCGAACTCCTCCTTGATGGAGATGCCCATGCGCTCGGCCTGCTCTTCGAGGAACGAGCCGGTGCCCGCGGCGCAGGCTTCGTTCATGGCGAAATCCACGACCACGCCGTGATCGATGGAAATGAATTTCGAATCCTGGCCGCCGATTTCGAAAATGGTGTCCACCGCGCCGTTGGCGGAATCCCGCGGGGCTGGACCGGGCGCGCATCCGCGCACCATGTGCTGGTGAACGAAGAGCGCTCCGGTTTTGTGCGCGGTGATTTCGTCGTTGATGCTGTCCGCGCCGACCAGTTCGCCGATGAGTTCTCGCCCGGAGCCGGTGGCGCCCACGCCGCAAATTTCGATGTGTTCGCCGAGCAGGGATTGGATTTCGCGCAGGCCGTCGCTGACCACTTCGATGGGACGCCCGGAGGTGCGCAGATAGATCTGATGGAGCAGGCGGCCCTGTTCATCGAGCACGGCGAGATTGGTGCTGACCGAGCCGACGTCGATGCCCATCCAGGCGGGTATTTTTTCTTCGCCGTGCGCGGGAAGGAGATCCGCAAGAGGAGCTTGGGGACGATTGCGCAGCAGGAGAACGCCATCGAGCGAGAGGGGCGGAAGACTGGCGGACTCGCGGGGCGGAGCGGCCTCTGTGCGGAACTGCGCCGGGGATGCCGCGGGCGAGGCGGTGGGATGGCGGGTCTCTTCGAGCGCCCGCAGGGCGCAGCCGATGGCGCCGAGCCAGGCATGGAGTTCCGGGACAAGAAGATCTTCCGGGGCGAGATGGAAAACTTCGCGGAGGGCGGCGACGACTCCGGCGTTCCGGGAAACCGCTCCAATCAGCGCGATTTGCGGAATGACGGGCTTGCCCTTGACGATGTTGCTCTTGAAATTCCGGGCCACCGCCTCGCACAGGCCTTTCAGGACTTCGCCGGTGGAGTAGCCGCGCTGCTGCGCGTGAATCATGTCCGATTTGGCGAAGACCGAGCAGCGCCCGGCGATTTGCGCGGCGCGCTGGGCCCCGCTCACGACTTCGCCGATCTGCTCGACGTTGTAGAGCAGGCGGCTGGCTTGCTGGTCGAGGAACGAGCCGGTGCCCGCGGCGCACTCGCCGCTGGTGGAATAGTCGGCGATGACCGCAGCCGAGCGCCCGGCGTCTCCGTTGGAGGCATGCAGGCGGATGTATTTCGAGCTTTCGCCGCCGATTTCCAGCACGGTGCGCACAGCGGGATAGAGCCGGGCGACGCCGCAAGCGATGGCGGTGAATTCGTTTTCCGCGGGCGCTCCCGTGATTCTGGAGGCCAGGGGCGCGCCAGCACCGGTGATGCGCATGGCGGCGATGGCGGAGCGGGGTATGGCGAGGTGCAGGGCATCGAGCGATTCGCTGAGGCAGAGAGCCGGGTTTCCCAGGATCCGCTGATAGCGGGAGACGGCCAGATGCAGCCCCAAGGGTTGCGTGAGGGCGGCCGGGACGGGGTCGAATCCAGCGCCGCCAGTTAGCAGTGCGCGGAAGAGTTCTTCGTCTTGCAGGGGAGCGGCGGCTGCCCACTTCATGCTGACGCTGCCCAGATCCAGCCCGAAAACGAGGCCCATCGGTTTGACCACCGCCTTTTCAAAGTAATGCGCCGCAACACCCAAGGATGCGCGGAGGATGAAGGGCAAGCATGGAAGGGTACCGGTGATTCAGGATTCGCAACAAAGCTTGCCGAAGATTAGAGAGCAAGTTGCGCACCATAGAAGATTTACGATAGAGCGGTCTTGTCTCCGTAATATATTGAAACAAAAATAGTTATTATGCAATGGGTGCCCAGAAATCGGATGCGGAGCAAGGAAATAACTTGCGAGGGCCAACGGCTGAGTTGAAAAGCGCAGTCTTGCGGTTTTTGACGTGACCTGAGTCACCAGACTTAGCGGGCATTTGGAGATTTCAGGGGTTGGCCGCGTGACCGGGAAGAGAAGAAGGACTTTCCGCGGGGGTGGAATTCGCTTTGCGATTTCGGCGCGGAATCAGAATGCGCAGGATGAGCGGAGAAAACTCGCGCAGGCAGTTGAAGCCGCTGTTGTAGAGAAGATGCAGCCCCCAGCTCTCGAAGACGGAGCCGGCGGTGCGATCGCGATCGGGATAGTAGGCGACGGCCACCGAACCGGCGGCCAACTGGCCGAGCACAAAGGGAAAATTGAAGGTGGAGCCACCGGAATCGCGCCGGGTGATCACCGTGCGCCGGGCGGCATACCAGATGCGCTCGCGAAATGTGCCGTGGCCGAGGCGGATGAAGCGCGGGTCGGTCTTCATCAGGGAGGAAAGCGCGCCGATGGTCACGAGACTGGAGGAGGCCTTGTAGGCTTCCGAGGCCAGGATGCGCTGGCCATAGCCGTCCCATCCCTGCTTGTAGTGCGGCTGGGTGTTGGCGGCCTGCTGAATGGCGCTCAAGAAAATATTTCCGGCATGGCCTTCGAGGCTGACCGAATGTTGCAGGGCCAGCAGAAATTTTTCATTGGAGGTCAGCCGGTATTGGCTGTCGGAATCGCCGTCGGTGATCATGTAGCGAAGTTTGTGGAGCGGGGCGGGCTGCTGCTGCGGGAGCGCGGGGATTTCCGGGGACGAGGGAAGGGGCGCTGGCTGGTCCGGGAATTGCGCCGGGGAGAATGCCGCCAGAAAAGAAGAAGCTGCCGCGGTGAGGATGAGCCTGATGGCCAATCGATTCAAAGATGCACGTCCCGAAGGGGCAGGCTGAGAGAGTCCGCCACCGGCCCTCTAGTGTAAATGAGGTGGCCCGGAAAACCGGCTGCAATTGCGATATTTCCGCGGGCGTTTCCTAACAGGTTGCTGAAATAATGGAAATACAATTCCTCAGGGGCTAAAGCCCGATTGAGAGCAAAGGGTTTATGTCGAAGCTGAATCTCTGACCCCCTGTTAAAAGGGAGTTTTTCAGCAACCTACTAAGCGGCATGAGGCATGTCGCGGTGGCAATGGGAGGGAAATAGGCACTGGAGGAGAGGCATTTGACGCAGTCGCGGCGATGAAATCGCAGTCCGCCAAACTATCTCCTGCTGAATCAGCGATGTAGAAGCCCTGAGGTGTGGCAGCAGGCGTGCCCTTTATGATAGCGGAGGATTTTTGGATTTTAAGACTTCCGCAGCCTTGCCGGTAAATTTGCCTGGGTGGGGACAGCGGGAAGTCCTTTGAATCCATAAGGAAAAGGGGGGCGCTTATGAAAGCTTACCGTGACCTTGCAACGCTGGCGAGTTTGCAGGTGATCTGCTTCCTCCTGCTGACCTATCTGGAACCTGATTTTTTCCTACTGCATCTCTATCAGACGATAATTTATATGGCCATACTGCTGATGCTGTTCTATATGGAGGACCGCTGGGCGTACATGATCGGCATGCTGGCTCCGGTGGCCTGGCTGATACTGGCCTATGCTTCCGGGCTGCTAGGCGGGGCCGTGGGGCAGGTCTTGCGCCTGGCCAGTCGTACGGAATGGCCCAGCAATTCCGTGAGTCTGGTTGCGAGCATCACGGCGCTGCTGGCGGTGGCGATGGTGGTGACTTGCGGACTGCGATGGAAGAGGTCTTTTCACGGAACCGGAAAAGAACTGGTCACATTCCTGACCAGCCTGGGAGTGGTGGTGGCGTACTACGCCGTGCTGGTGGCGTGGTTCTGGCGGATGATTCCCAATCCGGGGCTGGCAAAATAGCGCGTTTTCGCCATTTCCGAAAAAACGGAAAGTCGGATAGCATCAGGTGCTTCCTGGGAGGCATCGGGTGAAAGCTGCGGTCCTGCACGAATACAAACAACCATTGAGAATAGAGGAAGTGGCCCGTCCGGAATGCGGGGCGGATGAAGTATTGATCCGCGTGGAAGGGTGCGGGGTATGCCATTCCGACCTGCATCTGGCCGATGGCGGGTGGCCGCAACTGTTGAGCGCGGTGGCGGTAAAAAAGCCGCTGGTGATGGGCCACGAGGCGGTAGGGCGGGTGGTGGAGAAGGGCGGGGACGTGGGCGAAATTGCCGTGGGGGAGCGGGTCGGGGTGGCCTGGATTTACTGGAGTTGCGGGCAATGCCGGATGTGTAAGGAGGGACTAGAGAATCTCTGTTCGCGTCAGGCGATCACCGGGGTTACGGTGGACGGCGGGTTTGCGGAGTATGTGAAAGCGAAGGCCAGCCACGTGACCAGAGTTCCCGACGCGCTGACGGCGCAGGAGGCGGCGCCGCTGTTCTGCGCGGGATTGACCGTGTACCGCGCGAGCAAGCGCGCGGGAGTGCGCGCGGGGCAGCGCGTGGCGGTTTTTGGAGTGGGCGGGCTGGGACATCTGGCGGTGCAAATCGCCCGGAGCATGCAGGCCGAGGTGATTGCGGTAGACGTGAGCGAGGAGAAGCTGGAACTGGCGCGCACGATGGGAGCGGAGCACGCGGTGAATGCCGCAGCGGGCGATTTTGCGGCGCAGATGAAAAAGATCGGCGGGCCGCACGTGGCCCTGGTCACCTCGGCTTCCAAGGCGGCCTACGATCAGGCGTTTTCCTCGCTGCGGCCGGACGGCACGCTGGGCGTCATCGGGCTGCCGGGGGAGGATTTGTGTTTTCCGGCGATCGTGATGGTGGCGCGGGAAACGCGGATCGTGGCGTCGTCGGTGGGAACGAGGGCGGACCTGCGGGAACTGCTGGAACTGGCGGCGGGGGGCAAGGTGCGATGCCGGACGGAGGCGCGTCCCCTGAGCCAGATCAATGAGGTGTTTGAAGAGATGCGCGGCGGGCGAATCCTGGGGCGGGTGGTGGTGAGCGCGTGAGGTGCCCTTGCGCTTAGCCATGTCTGCCTTGTTTACCACAAGCTTTTCGGCAGCGGCAATCCCTGGAAATCGGCGGCGGTGAGCGGATTTCGCGCGGTGATGCCCATTCCTTCCAGCAGGGCGTAAAGCTGCCGCAAGTGCTGCGCGGCATGCCAGACGGTTCTCTCGATTAATTGCGCAGCCGTCTGGGTTCCGTAGTAGGTTTCCACCGGGCCTGCGGCAGCGCCCGCCCGCGCCAGCCATTCCGATAATTGCGCGCGAACGGAGGCTCCGTACCGGGCCAGAGCGGCAGCATCCCGCATTTCCGGCGGAGCCGTTTCCAACAGCCAGCTCTCGGGGAAGGTTCCGGCGGCACAAGCGTCGCGATACGCCAGACTCAAGCGGAAGAGATGAAAAGCGAGGTCGCGCACCGTGCGTTCGCGCTGGGGAACTTTTACGTTTAATCCCTCGGGGGGCGCTTGCAGAATTGCGCGTTCCGCGGCAAGAAGAATCCGGTCCAGGAGGCGAACCAATTCCGCGGGTTCCAGATGCTTCTGGTCCCTCTTTTCGATGCCCACAAAGCGCGCCAGCCGCTCGGGGTCCCAGCCGTGGAAGGTGCGCTCTCCATCGGTGAGAACAGGAACCAGGCGCAAACCGCGGCGCTGCAGTTCCTGGAGGGCAGGAGGGTTGCCTTCCACGTTGGCAGCTTCAAAGGGGATACCCCAGGACGAAAGCAACTCTTTCGTTTTGGCGCAGGAGCTTCAACCCGGCCGGTAATAGAGAACAAAGGACATAAGAGCCAGGGCCCATGCTACCGCAGATTCGGATTTTTCTGTTTGAATTTTGAAACAATTGATTTATCATCCTGAGTCTGGTCCCCGGCTCCGGCCGGCGGCGGTCGGGCCTTCTCTTTGACCTCCGATCTTTCTGCTGTGCTGTCTGGAGCGTTGCCATGAGCTATCGCCTTGCCGTTGACGTCGGCGGCACCTTCACCGACCTGCTTCTTTTTAACGAAAAGAAGGGTGAACTGGTTCTTGCCAAGACGCCTTCGACCCCCGCCGACCCCTCGATTGGCGTCCTCACCGGCATCCACAAGATCGCCGCCAAGGCCGGCATTGATCCCAATGAAATTTCGCTGATTCTCCACGGTACCACCGTGGCCACCAATGCCGTCCTGGAAGGCAAAGGCGCTCTGGTGGGACTGATTACCAACCAGGGTTTTGAGCAGATTCTGCACGTGGCCCGCGGGCAGACCCCCGGCCCGCTGGCCGGCTGGATCATCATGATCAAGCCCGACCCGCTGGCCCCGCTGGAGCTGACCCGTGGCCTCAGTGCGCGCATGAGCGCGCGCGGCGAAGAGCAGACCCCGGTGGACGAAAAGCAAGTTCGCGCCTTCATGACCGAGCTGCACAAGAAGGGCATCGAAGCGCTCACCATTTCGCTGATCAACTCCTACGCCAATCATGCGCACGAGCAGCAGGTCAAAAAGATCATTCAGGGGATGTACCCCGACCTGCCGGTCACCGCTTCGACCGATATCCTTCCCGAATTCCGCGAATACGAGCGCACCCTGACCACGGTGATGAACTCCTATCTCCGGCCCAAGATGCGGCTCTATCTCAACGGGATGAAGCAGAAGCTGGAGCAGAGCAAGCTCAAGGCGCCCATGCACATCGTGCGCTCGGACGGTGGAGTGATGAGCATCGAAGCGGCCGCCGAGCGCCCCGCCAACACGCTGCTCTCCGGCCCTTCCGGCGGAGGCGTGGCTTCGGCGCATCTGGGGGCGCTGGCCGGCTTTTCCAACGTGCTCTCCTTCGACATGGGCGGCACGTCCACCGACGTGGCTCTCTCCCGCGGAGGCACGCCCAACGTGGTGCGCGACACCCGCGTCGGCCAGTATCCGATCAAGGTTCCCAGCCTCGATGTGCACACCGTGGGAGCGGGCGGCGGTTCCATCGCGCACGTGCCGCTGACCGGCGCGCTGCGCGTGGGCCCGCAATCCGCCGGCGCGGAACCCGGCCCGGCCGCTTACGGCAAGGGCGGGACCGAACCTACCGTCACCGACGCCAACATCGTGCTGGGCTATCTCCCGCCCACGCTGCTTGGCGGCGAGATGACGCTCGACGAAAACCTTTCCGCCCAGGCGGTGCAGAAGATCGGCGATGCCATGGGTCTTTCCTTGCACGTCGCGGCCGAGGGCATCTACAACATCGTGAACGAGAACATGTTCGGAGCGCTGCGCCTGGTGAGCGTGCAGCGCGGCTATGACCCGCGCGAATTCGCCCTGGTGGGCCTGGGCGGCGCGGGACCGCTGCACGCCAACGCGCTCTCCATTCTTATCGGCTCCTGGCCTTCGATCATTCCGCCCATGCCCGGCGTGCTTTCCGCGCAGGGTTTTCTGCACTCGGATATTAAAAGCGAATTCTCGCGCACGGTCATCCGCCCGGTCAGCCAGATTGACCTCAAGCAGATGCGCGCCACGCTGGAAACGCTTGGCGAACAGGCGCGCGAGTGGCTGGCTTCCGAGCACATCGCCGCGAAAAACCGGAAGATCCAGTTCCAGATTGACATGCGCTATTACCGCCAGGGTTACGAATTCTCGATCGACGTCGAGCCCGGCTGGCTGGATTCCCCCTCGGGCGTCGAGCGCATGATCGAAAAATTCAGAAAAATTCACTTCCAGAACTATTCCTTCAACATTGACCACGAAGTGGAAGTGGTCAACCTGCGGGCGATTGCCGTCGGCGTGGTGCCCAAGATTCAGATTCGCAAACACAAGAAATCCGGCAGCGCCGCCCAGGCCCGCAGCGGCTCGCGCAAAATCTACTTCCAGGGCAAGTGGATCGCCGCGGCCACCTACGACCGCGCCAAGCTCGGCGCGGGCTGCAAGATCGAGGGCCCGGCCATCGTCACCCAGAGCGACACCACCACGCTGATCCTCCCCGGCCATACCGGCGAGGTGGACCAGTACCTCAACATTCTCATCTGGCCCAAGGGTAAGCGCCCGGCGGCCCGCGGCAAGCGCTAGAGGAAATTCAGCGGCAGGAGAGAGTCATGGCGAACAAGGCAAAACAGAAGTCGGCGAAAACGGCCAAGCGCAAGCTGACGCCGGTGGACAAGATCACTCTGGACATCGTCGAAAACGCGCTGCGCAACGCGCGCTTCGAAATGGACACCGTGCTCTTCCGCTCGGCCATGTCCCCGGTGATCCGCGAGCAGCACGACGGCTTCCCCATGATCTGCACGCCCGACGGGCGCATGGTGGTGGGCCAGTTCGGCTCGTATATCAGCGGGTTCATCAGCGAATGGAAGCGCGGCATCTACGACGGCGACGTCTTCCTGATGAGCGACCCCTACAAGTGCAAGGGGGCCATCTCGCACATCAACGACTGGATGGTGCTCATCCCCATTTTTCATGACGGCGAACAGGTCGGCTGGAGCTCGCAATTCGGGCACACCATCGACGTGGGCGGCCCGGTTTCCGGCAGCCTGCCCACCGACGCCACCAGCATTTTCGGCGAAGGCATGCGCATTCCCTCGGTAAAACTATTCGAGCGGGGGAAACTCAACGAGGACGTGCTGGACCTGCTGCTCAACAACTCGCGCATGCCCACGATGAACTATTTCGACCTGATGGCCATCGTGGCCGCCTGCCGCACCGCGGACAAGCGCGTCAAGGAACTCTGCGCGCGCTTCGGCACCACGCTGTATCTCTCCGCCTGCGAGGCCCTGCTCGAGCGCACGCACCGCGCCATGGCCCAGCTCATCGTCAAGAACCTCCCCGAAAAGAAAATCAGCTTCGAGGATTACATCGACGACGACGGCCGCGGCAACGGTCCCTACAAGATGAAGCTGACCATCTGGCGCGAGGGCGAGCACGGCTATTTCGACTGGGCCGGCACCGACCCGCAGGCCCCCGGCCCCATCAATTTTTACCTCAACGAAGAGATGTTCAAGATGTTCATCGGCGTCTACCTGATCATGGTCTTCGACCCGCAGATTCTCTTTAACGACGGCTTCTACCCGCTGCTGCACGTCTCCCAGCCCGCCGGCAGCCTCCTCCAGCCGCATTTTCCCGCGGCGCTGGGCTGCCGGACGCACGCCCTCACGCGCCTCTTCGACGTGCTCGGCGGCGCGCTGGGCCAGCAGGCGCCCGACCTGACCACCGCGGCCGGCTACGGCACTTCTCCCTATCTTCTCTATAACGGCACCGACGAACGCGGCGAATTTTTCCATCTGATGGAGATCAGTTTCGGCGGAATTCCCGGGCGCCCCTTCGGCGACGGCATGGACGCGCACTCCTGGTGGCCGCTGTTTGAAAATATTCCCAGCGAATATCTGGAGACCTACTATCCCATCACCGTGCTCGAATACGGTTCGCTGATGGATTCGGGCGGCGCCGGTTTCTTCCGCGGCGGCAATGGCGTCCACAAAATCTACCGTTTCGAGGCCGACGGGGAAATCGCCATTCACGACGACCGCGATCGCTCCCAGCCCTGGGGCATTCTCGGCGGGCGTCCCGGGCAGACCAGCACCAAGCTGCTGCTGCGCAAGAACGGAGAACAGGCCGAACTGCCCTCGAAGATCAGCGGCATCAAGGTTTCCAAAGGCGACCGCCTGGTCTACCGCACCGCCGGCGGAGGCGGTTGGAAGGATCCCTTCGACCGTCCGGCCGAACGCGTGCAGGCCGACGTGGCCCGCCGCCTGGTCTCCATCGAAAAAGCGAAGAGCGATTACGGCGTGATTCTCGATCCGAAAACACAGGCTCTCGATGCCGCGGCCAGCAGCGCGTTGCGCGAAAAAATGCGCGCCGACCGCGGCCCCGTCCAGAAATTCACGTTCGGCCCGGTGCCGGAATCCATCGGCATCCGCAAGAATGCCAGCCACGCGGCGGACTGACCGGCTTGAAGAACATGCATTGGGGGAAAGACCCGTGCATTGCGCAGGGATGCTGTTGAGAAAGGCAATTCGATGACCCCGGGAAAGAGTGTGAAGCCGCTGGAAGGCCTGAAAGTGCTGGAAATGGGCCAGCTTCTCGCCGGTCCGTTCGCCTCGGTGATGCTGGCCTGGTTCGGCGCGGAAGTGATCAAGATCGAGCCGCCGGGCATCGGCGATCCGCTGCGCACCTGGCGCGGCATGCATAAGGGCACGGCGCTGTGGTGGTACATCCTGGGGCGCAACAAGAAATGCGTCACGGTCAACCTGCGCGCGCCCCAGGGCCAGGAAATTGTCCGCGAACTCACCAAAAAAGTGGACGTGGTCCTGGAAAACTTCAAACCCGGCACGCTTGAAAAATGGGGCCTGGGTTACGAAGACCTGAAAAAGGTCAATTCCAAAATCATCATGGCGCGCATCTCCGGCTGGGGACAGGACGGCCCCTATTCGCGCAAGCCCGGCTTCGCCTCGGTGGCCGAAGGCGTCGGCGGCTTCCGCTTCGTCAACGGTTATCCGGATCGTCCGCCGGTGCGCCCCAATCTCAGCCTGGGCGATTCCCTCGCCGGGCTGCACGCCGCGCTGGGCATTCTCATGGCCGTCTATCACCGCGACGTCAAGGGCACCGGGCAGGGCCAGATGATTGACGTGGCCATCTACGAAGCCGTCTACAACATGATGGAAGGAATGGTTCCCGAATACGACAAGGGCGGCGTCATCCGCCAGCGCGAAGGCACCCGCCTGAGCGGCATCGTTCCCACCGGCACGTATCCCTGCCAGGACGGCATTGACATCATCATCGGCGGAAATAGCGACAGCCTCTTCAAGCGCATGATGCTGGCGATGAATCTCCCGGACATGGCCGCCGACCCGCGCTTCGAGCACAACAATGACCGCGCCAAGCACGCCGACGAAATCGACGCAGCCATGGCCGCCTGGACCCGCCAGCATCCTTCCAAGGAAGTCGTGCGCATTCTCGAAGAGGCTGGAGTCCCCGTCGGACCCATTTATTCCGTCGCGGACATGCTGCGCGACCCGCACTTCCAGGCCCGCGGGCTCTTCGAGGACGTGGACCTCGGCGGCGGCGACATGGTCAAGCTGCCAACGCTGGTCCCCAAGATGAGCGAAACGCCCGGCGGCATGGATTGGGTCGGCCCCAAGCTCGGCGCTCACAACAAGGAAGTGTTTGGCGGGATGCTGGGATATTCGGATGAGAAGTTGAAGAAGCTCGCCGAGGAAGGCGTTATCTAAGGCAGCCGCGTGCCCCTAAATCACCACACCGGCGCGAATGCGAACGCTCTCGAGCGACGCCAGGTCAATCTCCATCAGCGGCCTCGTCACTCGCGGCAGCTTCTTGACCTTGTCCGGCACCTGGGCCCAGATGCGGTTGCTGAAAATCACCAGATGATGCTTCCCCGTGCGCACGAACGCTTCCAGGTCCGGCACTTCGCCGCGGCGGATGGCCGCCATGCGCACCGTGGTCTCCACCAGAATCTTGCGGTAGCTCTCGAGAATCAGCGTCAGCGCAGGGTGATCGCGGTCGTCCACCACCAGCACCACGCTGGCGTTGGCCGGCAGCTTGCGGAACTGCTCGCGCATCTCCGGGGCAAAGACCAAGCTCAGGGGAATCACGTCCACGCGCTCGCGCCCCACGATCTGCCGCACCTGATCCAGCCGCAGGTAGTTGGTCAGGATGGTGCGGATGCCCTTCAGCCCGTTGTTGTGCAGGACGACCAACTCGTCCATGGACAGTCCCGGCACATTGATGTGCCAGTAGCTCGAAATTTTCCCCGCGCGCTGCCGCGCCGTGGCCTCCGACGCGTCCACAAAGACGAGCGCAGGATGCTCCCGCTCCCGCTCGCGAGCCTGCTGGTAGAGATAGCGCGCGAACGCCGAAGGCGTAATTCCCAGTTTATCCACCCGCGCCAGAACTTCCGCCGAGAGCCCCTCGCACTGCTCCATGATGCTCCCGCGCTCGCTGTAACTGAGATCCTTTTCGACCAGCACGCCCTTGCCGTGCCGCAGCGTCAGGATTCCCGAGCGCTGCAAGCCCAGGTAGGCCTTGCGCACGATGTTGCGGCTCAGCTTGATCTGCTTTTCCACGTCGCGGATCGAGGGCAGGGTATCGCCGGGGCGCAAGCGGCCCAGCAGCAGGGCGATCTTGATCTGCTCCTGCAGTTGCAGGTGAGCAGGCAGCGTGCTGTGCGGATCGAGTACAAATTCCATCAGCGAAGTCCCGGCGTCCGTGGCGTTGAAAATGACCAGACAGGAAGCCTCTTGATTCTGCCCGAAGCGGGGAGTCCGCGAACAGTGTTTTTCCTTGACAACGGGAGGGGTGTGATATATATCCGAACCAATTGTCTCAGATTTGAAACAGTAGTCAAGGGGTTCGGCGCGAAGCACCCTCGATTCCCCTTCGCGGAAAACGACCATGCGACGAAGTCGAGAGCGTCGGGGTTCCAGGAGAAGGCGGCCAATCAACCATGAGCGCTCCCGCACGAGTGACGATTGTCGAGGTCGGGCCGCGCGACGGCCTGCAGATCGAGAAGGCCTTTGTCCCCACGCCGCGCAAGATTGAACTGGTCAACGCCCTGACCCGCGCCGGCATTCGCCGCATGGAAGTCACCTCCTTCGTCAGCCCCAGGGTTGTCCCGCAACTGGCCGACGCCGCCGAAGTGATGGCCGCCATCGAGCGCCCCGCCGATGCTTTCCATATCGCTCTGGTTCCCAACCTCAAGGGCACCGAGCGCGCCCTGGCGAGCGGCGCCGACTCCGTAAAGATGGTCATCTGCACCAGCGAGCGCTACAACCAGCGCAACGTAGGCATGAGCATTGCGGATTCCCTGAAAGATTGCGCAGAGGTTTTGGCGGCCGCGCAACGCGCCGGCAAGGTCGCCGAAGTGGTCATTGGGCTTTCCTTCGGCTGTCCCATTGAGGGGCCCGTGCCGGAAGACAAGGTCATTGCGCTGGCCGGACGCGTGGCCGCGATGGGCTATACGGAAATCTCCATCGCCGATTCCATGGGCCTGGCCAACCCCGAGCAGGTGCGCAGCATGATGCGCCGCCTGCTTCGCGAGTATCCGCAGGCCCATCTTTCCCTGCATCTCCACGACACCCGCGGTCTGGGCCTGGCCAATGCGCTGGTGGCGTGGGAAGAGGGCATTGATATGTTTGACTCTTCCATCGCCGGTCTGGGCGGTTCCTCCGTGGTGGTTTCCGGAGCCACCGGCAACGTGGCCACCGAAGACCTGGTCAACATGTTTCACGAGATGGGCGTGGAGACCGGCATTGACATGGACAAACTGCAGGAGGCGGGCCGGCTGGCGCAGGAGATCATCGGCAGGCAGCTACCCAGCCGGATTCTGGCCAGCGGCACACCCGCGCAGTTTTACAAGCGCGTGCGCGAGGAAGAAGAACGCAAGGCGGCATTGCCCGCGTGAGCGAGGGAAGGGAAGCAGCGAAACGAAGATGAGCGGAAGCGGCCAAAACGACGTGCGCGAGTTATACCGGCGCCAGGGCCTCGCCGGCCGGGTGGGCTTCGGCGCCGCTCCGGCGGTGGTCGTCGTGGACTATTATCTCGGCTCGACCGACCAAGAGTCGCCGCTCGCTTGCAATCTGGATAAGCCCGTGGCGGAAACCGTGCGGATTCTGGAAGCGGCGCGCGCCGCGCAGGTTCCGGTGATCTTCACCACCGTCGAATACGGCGCGGACCTGAAGGAAGCCGGCCATTTCCTGGCCAAAGTCCCCAGCCTGAAATATCTGGTTGCCGGCTCGCGCTGGGTCGAACTCGACCCGCGCCTGGGCCGCCGCCCCGAGGAGCCCGTCCTCAAGAAGCATTTCGCTTCCGCGTTTTTCGGCACGGACCTGGCGGCGCGCGTGCGCGCGCTGGCCGTGGATACGCTGATCGTGGCCGGCTATTCCACCAGCGGCTGCGTGCGGGCCACGGTCGTGGACGCGCTGCAGAACGGCTTCCGGGCCATCATTCCCGCCGAGGCCGTCGCGGATCGCGCCGAGCCGCCTCATGCCGCCAGCCTGTTTGATATGGACGCGAAGTACGGTGACGTGGTTCCGGTGGCCGCGGTGCTGGATTATTTCGCGAAGCTCCCCCGGCGGGAGCCTTAAGGAATTCGCTGCGGTTCGCCCGGAGCGAGATAGCAGCAGTACAGGGGCAGTGTTCTTTCGAAATTTCAGGAATTTCCCCACAGGGGAAAGTGGAGGGGTGGAAATGCGAGTCAATGGAAAGATGTGGATTGGATTTCTCGCGCTGCTCGCGGTAGCGGTTTTGTTCGCGGCTCCCGCGCAGGCTCAGAAAACCACGGGAACGATTCTCGGCACGGTGATGGATCCTTCCGGCGGAGCGGTGGCCGGCGCGCACGTCTCGGCGAAGAACACGGCCACCAGTTTCGAGCGCTCAACCACAACCGACGACTCCGGCTATTACCGTCTGGACCTGCTCCCGGCGGGGGCCTACACGGTGACGGTTGAGAAGGCGGGCTTCAAGCGCCAGGTGCTCACCGGCATCACCCTGCAAATGGACCAGGACGCGCGCATTGACGTCTCCATGCAACTCGGCGAAGTTAGCCAGCAGATCGAAGTCAGCAGCGCTCCGCCGCTCGCCGACACTACTACCGCCACCATCGGCGACGTCATCGAGAACCGGCGGATCGTCAACCTGCCGCTCAACGGCCGCAACTTCCAGCAGCTGGCCCTGCTCACCGCCGGCACCGCCTCCGGCCAGCAAGGCGGCACGCAGGACTTCTTCGGCACCGCCGCCGGCAGCATCGGCTTCGTGGTCAACGGCGGCCGCGACGACCAGAACAACTTCCTCGTGGACGGCATCAATGTCATCGACCACTACTTCAACTCGCTCACGCTGACTCCCTCGATTGACGCCATTCAGGAGTTCAAGGTGCTGCAGAACTCCTACTCCGCCGAAGCGGGCATGTTCGGATCCGGGCAGGTCAACATCAGCACCAAGTCCGGAACCAACGACATTCACGGTTCGGTTTTCGAATTTCTGCGCAATCACAACTTTGACGCCAAGAACTTCTTCGACCTCCCCAATGACCCCAAGCCGGCCTTCCATCAGAACAGTTTCGGTTTCAGCCTGGGCGGTCCCGTCAAGAAGGACAAGACTTTCTGGTTTGTGGCCTATGAGGGCCTTCGCGTTCGCCAGGAGCAGACCATGCTTTCCTCTCTTCCCACGGCCGACCAGCGGAACGGACTCTTCACTGGGCTGAATGCCTGCCTAACCGATCCCGACCCGGCCAATCCCGCCGGGGCATTCGTCTGTTCGGGTGGGCCGGGTCCCGGCACATTTCAGACACAAATTCCGGCGGGTCGCTTCGGCCCCGTGGCCAATGTCATGCTCGCCAAATTCTTTACCGTCCCCAATCTTTACCCCAATACATCAGGGCTCAACAACGTCAGCGTGGACAAGCGCATCGAGAACCGCGACCAGGTCATTGGCCGCTTCGATCACCGCCTCAACGACAAGCACTCCCTCTTTGCCCGCTATATCTGGGCTCGCTCCGACCAATCCTTTCCCTTCGGTAAAAATATTCTGACATTTGACCCCGCTCCGCCGCCGGGCTTTCCCACTCCCGTTCCGGACCGCAGTCAGAATATCGCTCTCGGACTTACCTCCAGCTTGCGCACCAATCTTTTGAATGAGCTGCGCATCGGCTGGAACTATTACGACGGCAAGCGCATGGCCGGAAACAACGTCAACTTCCCCCAGACTGTCCTGGGTCTCCCGGCAGGGCCCTATACGAACATTTCCCCGACGGATCTCGGCTACCCCGCGTTCCACCTTGCGGGCATCTCGCAGTTCGGCGATTCGGATGTTTTCAATCCGCTTTTCCGCAAGGACCGCGTCCTGCAGTTCAGCGACAACCTGATCTGGAGCAAGGGACGCCACTCGCTGAAGTTTGGCGGGGACATCCGCGACGTTCGCTTCGATACCTTGAGCAACTTCTTTACCCGCGGCTTCCCCAATTTCGATTCCCTGGTGGGCTTCAACCTGACCGGGAATTATGTCGCCGATTTCTTAATCGACCGTCCCTCGGCCATCGTGCGCACCGTCGGCGACACCACCGGCAACTTCGTCACTCACCTGTGGGGCATGTACGCCAACGACGAATGGCGCGCCACTTCCCGCCTCACCGTCACCATGGGTCTGCGTTACGAAATCTTTCCGCCCATCTACGAGAAAAACAACCGCATCGCCGTCTATGATACGGGCTGTAAGTGCATTATCATCCCTGGCAGCACTCTCCCCGCCTCGGTCACCGATCCCAATGGCTTGGCCCAGCAATATAACTTGCTACTGGCCTTCTTCGGGATGTCTCCGATCAACTATGTAACCGGCGATTCCCTGGGCTTGGGCCGTTCCATCACGAAGACCGATTTCAAACGCTTCGCTCCGCGCCTCGGTGTTGCCTATGACCTCACCGGCAAGGGTAAGACCGTGCTCCGCGGCGCCATCGGAATCTTCAATGCCCTGCGCGATTACTCCGCTTCCAGCGACTCGCGCAACATGCTCCCCTTCTCCCAACAGATGGTCCTCCTCGACTTGAACCGTCTGGGCACCGGCCTTCCTCCTCTGACCTACGACTACATGTATAAGGGCTTTTTCACTCCGTTTATCCCCTCGCAGGTTGCTCCGGTGGGCAACGTTCCCGGCAGCGGCATCGGCCCGCAGGTCAATATGCCCATTGGTTACACCGAACAGTACACTCTCAACATCCAGCATCAGATCGGACAGAACTTCTCGATCGAGGCCGCCTACGTGGGTGTCCACGGAATTAACCTCAACCGCCTCACCACCACCAACCAGGAGCATGTCACGGG
Organism: Terriglobia bacterium; assembly: GCA_041500985.1. Taxonomy (GTDB): domain Bacteria; phylum Acidobacteriota; class Terriglobia; order Acidiferrales; family UBA7541; genus Acidiferrum. The sequence goes on from JBGQNE010000010.1 coordinate 70,128, forward strand.
ACCGCTTGCCGGCCACCGCGATGACCCCAAAGTCAATTTCTTCATTCAAGAGGCTAGCGGCGCAACCAGTTGGTACAACGGCGGATTCATCCGCGCCGAAAAACGTTTCAGCAGCGGCTTGGGTTTCGTCTCCTCCTATACCTTCTCGAAATCCATCGATACCGTTTCTTCCGCCCGAGAAAACGGAGGCGCGCCGACCCGCGAACAGGATGCTTTCTGCCTGGTCTGCGACAAAGCCGTTTCCAATTTCGATATCCGCAATCGCTTCGTGGGCAGCTTCACCTACGAATTGCCGTTCGGTCCGGGCCGCAGTTATCTGCATGAAATCTCCGGTGCTGTGGCCAAACTGCTGGGCGGCTGGCAGGCCGGCGGCATCGTCACCCTTCAGGGCGGCCAGCCCTTTACCCCGCAGTATCCCGGCGGGGCAGGCGCTGGCTTCCGCTTCCCGCGCCCCAACCAGGATGGCAACGGCAACCTGCCCGCCGGCCAGCGCGATCCTTCGCAGTGGTTCGATCCGAATGTGTACTACGCCCCGACCAGCTTTTTTACCGATCCCCTGGTTGGTCCGACAAGCTATTCGGGCAATTCCGGCCGCAACAGCCTCATCGGCCCCGGATTTAAGGATGTGGATTTCTCCTTACAGAAGGACACTGCCATCAACGAACGCTTGAAGATCCAGTTCCGCGCGGAGATCTTCAACTTCTTCAACCATCCCAACTTCAATCTGCCCGACCGCGTCTTCGTGCCGGACCCGAACTGCAACGTTTTCGATCCGAGCGCGATTTGCCGCAACGTCAACCCTGACTTCGGCAAGATCACCAGCGCGCGCCTGCCGCGTGTCGCGCAGTTCGGCCTGAAGCTCACGTTCTAACACTTACATAGCGGGAGAGGGCGCCTTCGCGTCCTCTCCCGCTATTATTTCTGGAGGCGCGCATGACCGGCATACAGTCCCGCGAGTGGTATATCGACCTGGCGGTCAACAAATACTTCGCCAACGTGGACAGGAAAAACCTGCAAGCCGTCCTCGACTGCTTCAACCCCGACGCCGTCTTCACCATTCAATCGCACTTCACCGTGCACACCGGGCGCGACGCCGGCATCCGCAAAATGTTCGAGAGTCTTTTCGAATACAAGACCATTCTGCACACCGATTTCGAACACATCGTGGACCCCGAGAAGGAATCCATCTCCTCCCGTTTCCGCGTCGAACTGGACCCCGCTTCCGGTCCGCACGTGCACCTGATGAACGTCAACCACTGGTACGTCCAAAACGGCAAGTTCCAGCGCGTCTATGTGTGGATGAGCGGGCAAAACGTCCTGACCTGAGAGGGTCTGCGCCCGGAGTACATATAGACATGTCGCACGGGCGGCAGTGCGGTTACTGTTTTCTCTGGCATTGCATATCGCAATACGACATAATGAAGGCATGCCCAAGGCCGTAGGGAACGCCCAATACCAGGCGCTGGCCGAGTTCCGCTACCGTATTCGCCAATTTCTGCGCGGAAGCGATGCCGCGGCGGAAGAGGCGGGAATCGAGCCGCGCCAGTATCAGATGCTGCTGGCGGTTCGCGGACTTCCCCCGGGGCAGGTGGCCAGCATTCGCACCCTCGCCGACCAGCTTTTTCTTCGCCATCACAGCGCCGTCGAGATGATCGATCGCCTGGAAAACAAGGGTTACGTTGCCCGCACCCGCGGCTTGGAGGACCGCCGCCAGGTGATTGTCGCCCTGCGGCCGCACGGGGAACGGCTGCTCGAACGCATTGCGCGCGCGCGCCTTGAAGACTTGCGCTCCTCCGGACTCACTCTGGTCAAGGGGCTCACCCGGCTGCTGAAGAGCAGCGGGAAAGCGCGGCGGGCTGGGAAGTGCATTGGCATGCGCCGGACTGGCCGCTGAGCGCCGGTCAATCCGGACGCACCAAATCGCCAGGGTAAATATCTCTCAGCACTCCGGTCTGTTCTTCCGCATCAGCCACTTTTCCAGCTCCACGGCCCAGAAAACGGCGGCGCACACGGCTACCGCGACACTCAGATCCAGGGCGGAAAGCGCGATGGTCTTGAAATATCCCTGCAGGAACGGCGCATAAATCAGAGCAAGTTGAAGCAGTACGGTCAGAGCGATTGCGCCCAGCAAAGGCTTGTTGGAAAACAGGCCGATTCGAAACAACGAGTTGCGTTCCGAACGAATGGCCAGAATATGCGCCATTTGCGAGAGGGTCAGAGTGCTGAAGAGCATCGTCCGCCATTTTGCATCGTGCGCATGCCAGTACCAGTAGCCGGTGCCCAGCGAAAGAAACGCCATCAGCAAGCCGACCCATAGCACGTGCCGCCCCAGTCCGCGCGCAAAAATGCTTTCATCCGGAGGGTGCGGCGGGCGGCGCATCGTGCCGGATTCCGGGGGCTCGGCGCCCAGCGCGAGCGCGGGCAAACCGTCGGTCACCAGATTCATCCACAGGATCTGCAGCGGGAGCAGCGGCAAAGGCATTCCCGCAAAGGGCGCGATCAGCATGGTCCAGATCTCTCCGGAGTTGGTTGCCAGAATGTACCGGATGAATTTACGGATGTTGTCATAAATGACCCGCCCTTCTTCCACGGCCGCAACGATCGAGGCGAAATTGTCATCCAGCAGAACCATGTCGGCGGCTTCCTTGGCCACGTCCGTGCCGGTCAGCCCCATGGCCACCCCGATGTCCGCCTTCTTGAGCGCGGGCGCGTCGTTCACTCCGTCGCCGGTCATGGCCACGACGTGCCCCTGCCGTTGCAAGCTTTCCACGATTTTCAGTTTGTGCGCCGGAGAAACCCTCGCGTAGAGCGCCGCCGATTTCGTGGCGCGCTCCCATTCGTCCGCGGGAATGCGTTCCAGATCCGCCGCGGTGAGAATTGTTCCGTTCCCCAGGATGCCCAGCTGGCCGGCGATGTATTGGGCCGTCAGCGGGTGGTCTCCGGTGATCATCACGGCGCGAATCCCCGCGGCCTTGCACCTGGACACCGCGGCCTTGGCCTCCGGCCTCGGCGGGTCAATCATGCCGATGATTCCAACGTAAGTAAGCTCCCGCTCCGCCGTTTTCTCCTCGCCCGCGGCGGGGGCCGACTCCAGGCAGCGAAATGCAACTCCCAGAACCCGCATGCCGTTGCTCGCGAGCTTCTCATTGGCGGCCGTCAGGCGATTGCGCCACTCCGGCGTCAGCGCCTGCTTTTCTCCGCCAGCCCACACGGTCGTGGACGCCTGCAGAAGCGCCTCCACTCCTCCCTTGGTAAACGCAAGATAGGCAGGCGGCTCGCCTTCGAACGCGACGCTGATTTCGGCGGGAATTTCGGTGGAATCCGCGGGAACGCGGTGAACCGTAGTCATCCGTTTTCGCTCGGAGGCGAAGGGCGCCTCCGCGATGCGCGGCAGGATCCGCTCCAACTTCGGCTTCGATAATCCGAAGCGCGCAGCAGCTTCAAGCAAGGCCACTTCGGTGGGATCGCCCAGGGTCGCCGGTGAACGACCGGCGTCATCCGCGGGCAGCATCACGGCGTCATTACAGAGTGCACTGCCCGCCAGCAAAAGGCCCAATCCGGATGAGGCCAGCTCGGGATGCCAAGTATTTTCTCCGCCCGATGGCATGGCGGACAAGTCCAGTTCACTTTCGGCGGCCTGAAGAATTACAGCGGTCATTCGATTTTCAGTGAGCGTTCCGGTCTTGTCCGAGCCGATTACGGTTACCGATCCCAGCGTTTCGACCGCTGTCAGCCTGCGGATGAGCACTCTTCGCTTGAGCATTCGGCGCGTGCCCAGGGTCAGCACGATGGTCACGACGGCAGGCAGTCCTTCCGGCACCGCGGCCACCCCAATGCTCACGGCGGTCAGGAACATGAGCTTCAGCCCCTCCCCGCGCAGCAGCCCCAGGAGAAAAATCACCGCCACCAGCAAAAGTGCCGCGGCCGCCAATCTCTTTCCGAGTTGCTCGAGACGCCGTTGCAGTGGCGTGGGCTCCCGTTCGACGCTCTGGATCATCCTGGCGATCCGCCCCAGCTCCGTGCGCATGCCCGTCTCTGTGACCACTGCCTGTCCGCGCCCCGCGGTGATGAACGTGCCCATGTAGGCCATGTTCCGCCGGTCGCCTAACGGCAGTCCGGCCTCATCCAGCGCGCCGGAACTCTTCCGGTTGGACTCTGACTCTCCGGTGAGTGCGGCCTCTTGCGCCTGTAGATCCGCGCTCTCGATCACCCGGCAATCCGCGGCCACCAGATTTCCGGCTTCCAGCAAGACGATGTCTCCCGGGGCCACCTGGTTGGCCGGAATTTCCCGGACGTCTCCATTTCGCCGCACCCTCACGGAAGGTACCGCGAGTTTCTTCAGCGCGGCCATGGCCTTTTCCGCGCGGTACTCCTGCGTGAAGCCCAGGACGGCGTTCAGAACCACGATCACCGTGATCGCGATGGCGTCTTTGTAATCCGCGAGCAGCGCGGACACGGCGGCGGCGGCGATCAAGATCACCACCAGCAGCGCCGTCAGCTGTTCCCACAAGATCCGCAGCGGGCTCTTGACTCCGCTTCCCACAAGCTCGTTGGTCCCATGCTCCGCGAGCCGCGAAGCGGCTTCCGCATCGCTCAGTCCCGCGGCGGGGTCTACTCCGAACTCCCGCAGAACTCTCTGGAAATCCAGTTGATGCCAGGTGATTGGCCCTGGTGTTTCCCCTGGTTGCCGCATTGTATTCGGAGGGGCGTGCTTCGCCCTGTTCGGCGGATCCGGTTCGTTGCGCGATGGCGGGATGATTACCATGACCGCATCTTCTCACAGGGAGAGATTCTCGGTACTGTTCTGGAGCGAAAGCTCCAAACCGGCCGTCATCGGCTCCCCGCCGTCAAGGACCTCCAGCCCATCGGAATCGTCGCCAGGCATGATCTCTTGCGCCTCCTGCGGAAGGGAATGCCCATCACGCAAAAGAGTTAAGACGCCCCGGCGGCCATCCATTGACTTGCCCTCCCATCTGGTTCGCCCGCGGCGGCCGTGGAAATACAAGCCCTGCGCCAGGAGCGTTATGGAAGCTGTGTTCGCAGTACCTTTCCCCGGCTTGACCTGTATGCGCGCGCTGGCGATCTTGCTTTCCGCCAAAGTCTTCACCATCTCTTCGATGCGTTTTTTGCGCGCGGCAGTTCCGTGAAGTAGCCGCGCAGCACGTTCATGGTTCGGCGGAGCAGCAGGAGCAGCCGCCGGCGCTCGGCTGTGGAGTCCGTTGCGGGAGGGCGGGGTTCTGCGTTTTCCATGGTTGCTCGCTTTCTATGTGGTGATTGTCGTGCGCCCGAGCGCCAGCAACGCAAAACGGAGCAGGGGAGGAGTCAGCAGCGTGGTGACCATGACCATGATGACCACCGCGAAAAAAATCCCCTCGCTGACAACTCCCAGCCCCTTTCCGACACTGGCAAAAATAAGCGCCACTTCGCCGCGCGGCATAAGGTCCACTCCCACGTGCGCTTTCATCCCGAAGTACCACTGCTTCCCCTTGCCGTCTGGCGCATCTCCGGGTCTCGTTTTCCCCGCGCGTTCTTCGTCGAACCGGGCGCGCTGATGATCGTCGCATCCACAATCGTCCCCCTGCTGATGTGCATCCCCTTCTGCTGCAAATGCCCGTTCACCCGCTCGAAAATACGCGCTCCGCAATCGTTCCGCTCCAGCAGATGGCGAAACTTGCACACCGTCGTCTCGTCCGGCACCGGCTCGTTCCCCAGGTCAATGCCCGCAATTCGTTACAATGCTTTTGGAAAATATGCCGACCGATCAGATAACCAAGCATGCTTCCCACCGCCACATCGGATGGGAAATGTTCACGGCCGGTAAAGCGGCACAGCGACACCGCTGTGGCCGTACCGTAAGCCAGCCATTTCACCCAGGGCCGAGGGTATTCGTGTGCAATCACGCTGGCCATCGACCAGGTGAATAGTGCGTGGCCGGAAGGAAAAGAGCTGCCAAGCGAATTGTTGCGCCAAAAACGGCCGTTGCCGCTGCCCTCATTGGGCCGTTCCCTGCGAGTGATGAGCTGCAGAGCCGCATAGACCGGCAACGCGTTGACGAACGCCTCGGCACTCAGCGTGCCGGCTTCACGCGCATGTTCATTGTGCGTTGCCAGGCTGGAAAGCCAGAGCGCTCCTGACGCAGCCGAAGTCCCGTAGATGCCCACGCTTGAGATATTGTGGCTTAGGTCAAGATGATTCCCCTGGAGCGCGCCGCTAGCATGGCGATCCGTCGCGATCAAGACTCCCGCACCAGCGAGGAACAATGCATCCCATTTCAAGTGAGAAGGGTGAAAAGGAGCCGAATAGATTTCTGCTTGGTCCTGCCCAAACCGTTTTAATGCTTTCTTAGTGCCGCTATCTGAGGAGTGCACCTGCGAGTTGTCCGGATCGGCGGAAATTATCCCGGAGCGCAATTCGCTGCGCGGCATAAAACAAACATTTCCATCAAAGCGCGAATTGGTGATCTCCACTACCGGTCGAATCGCGATGTTTTCGGCATCCTGGCAACGAGCTGGCAAGCAACCGAAAGTAGCCAGCAAAATGACCACAGCGCACTGTTTGTGGTGTAGAAGGAACGAGCGAACCGCGGTCACGCGCATAACCAAGCATACGACAGAACGAAAAACGGAAGTGACTGTTACTTCCTCTTTCATAGATGACCCGGAGTCATTCGCGCAGCAACTGAATGTGACTTTTGTCCGCACGGAGTATGCCATGCGCGACTTCGTCCTTTTTCAAACCCCTCGCTACTAGCGCCAAAACACTATGAGGCCATTCTTCGCCTTGAGAAAAACCGGACTACTGCGAACGAAAACTTTACTCGGGCCGCGGTTCGCCGGTCTGTCCTAATTTGCACACCTGTAGACCTGTTTCCTTTGGTACAGACGCCTTCGTTCGAACCCAAGTAGTCTGTTCGAGGATCGGAATTCCGCAGGGTCTTCAACTGCGCTGGAAATTAAAATGAAAATGCCGGTTAAGTCGCGAATCGGAACACTTTTTGTTGTGGTGGCTTCTGCATCCGTGCTCTTCGCTCAAAATAGCAAACCGAGCATACCTAAGAGTCATGCGAACTCTCTAAGTGCGCGTGAAATCGTAAGCCAATCGGTTGCGGCTACCGAGCGCAGTTGGCAGGCGCGTGACCATTACACGTACCTGGAACGGAAAGAAGACCGGCACATGAACGTGCCTGGACAAATGAAATCGGAACATGTCGATGTGACCAGAATAGTGTTTGTCAACGGCGCGCGCTTCGAGCAACTCATGGAGCACGATGGCCAGCTTCCATCGGCTAAGGAACAGAGGAAGCGTGACGAGAATATTGAGAAACTGGCGCACGAAACGCCCAATGAGCAGACCGCGCGGCTTTGCAAGGAGCAGGGAAATAGGTCATTTCTCCGGGAGGTTCTCGATGCGTTCGACTTCCGTCTCATCGGAGAAGAGATAATTGACGGTAGCCCGGCCTATGTGCTTCAGGCCACTCCTCACTCCGGTTATCATCCGCGCGGCAAGTACGGAAAGATATTGTCCAAAGTGGAAGGCAAACTGTGGGTCGACAAGCAGGACTTTGGCTGGAGCAAAGTCGAAGGCCATGTAACTCAGTCGTTTTCAATGGGTCTATTCGTGGCCCGTGTGGAGCGGGGCGCTCGCATTCTTGTGGAGCAGATATGCATTGGTGACGCGGTGTGGATGCCGAAACGTATTGCAGTGCGAGCAAGCGCCAGAATCCTTTTTATAAAAAGTCTGGCTATTGAAAGAATACTCACCTACTCGGACTATCGCCCAATGGTAGACAGTCTGTATTCCATAAGGAGATAGCGGCAGTTCTTCTTGATCAATCCGGCTTGATTCGTGCGGAGCGGAAAGAGTTTGCCTGGCCAATCTGAGACCATGCTCCTCCGCAGGCCGCCCACGGTGCTCTAATTTACTGGATACGGTATGGACACAACGGAACAAATATTGCTTGTTGATTGACATATGGTGAGCAGGACGACGGCGGCCTGCGAGCCGCCCCTGTACGACTGTAGGAACGGTCTTGGTGGTTTCTCTGGGAGGGGTTGATGGCACAACTGGAGCGGAAAGAAATCCAGTCTGATCAAGTGAGTGTTTGTCCGGAGAGCACGGCTTCTCACAGGCCCCGCACTATTCGTGTTCTTTTCTTGCATCGCGATGGAGAGGCGGTGAACTCCTGCCTGCGAGAACTAAGGAAAGCCCAATTCACCGTCAAAGCGGATTGCGTTCTGAACATGGTCCAATGCATGAAATGGCTTCAGTTCCAATCCTACGATGTAGTGGTTGCCGAGTACCCGCACCCCTGTTGGAAGGAAGCTCAGGCTTTACATCTTTTCCAGCAAACAATTCAGGAAATTCCTCTGGTTTTCGTGATCAGCGACGTGAAAAGTGAATCCATCGCGCAACTAAATGCTGATGGTGCTTTCGATTACATTAAACGCGGGCAAGTTGCTCAATTTCCCATGGCCCTTCGCCGCGTCATGAAAGAAAAGAAACTGCGCGCCGATCTGGAAAAGGCCGAAAAAGATTTACGGCATTCGGAATCGCTGTATCGCGCATTGGTGGAGAATCCCGCTTACGGAATATGCCGGTGCGATGCGGAAGGACATATCCTTGACGCCAACGAGGCATTTTTGGGGATGCTTGGCTATTCGACCGTGGAGCTCTTAGCGGCAAACCTGACATTTGAGATGATTCTCGATGGGAATCTGAAGCAGTCATTTGCTGGAACCTCTTCCGAGTCGGCGCAAATTGAGCCGGTGGAAATGGAGTGGAAGAGGAAAAACGGCACGAGTCTAAAAGTCAAGCTCAGTGGCCGTGGCGTTTTTGACGATCATGGAAAGTGTATAGGCTATGCGCTTATTGCGGTGGACCTCACGGAACAGCGCACTCTTGAGAATGATCTGCTCCGCCGGGCATCGAGCGATTCGCTGACGGGCCTGGCCAATCATGGCCGGCTTTTCGAGGTGTTGTATGCGGAGATCTGCCGGTCCAAGCGGACCGGCCGGGAGTTTTCTCTTGTATTGCTTGATCTCGATGGATTGAAAAGGATTAACGATCAATTTGGGCATCAGGTGGGAAACAGGGCGCTTTGCAGGCTAGCGGAGGTCCTGGTGGACTGCTGTCGGTTCGTGGACACCGCCGCGCGTCAAGGCGGAGACGAGTTTGCGGTGGTCTTGCCGGAGACAGGCGTAGCCGCCGCCACATTGGTGGCAAAGCGCATTTGCGAACTTCTTGCGAACAATACTGAAACACCTGCACTGTCGGTGAGCATAGGAGTTGCCAGTTATCCGAAGGATGCCGAAACCATCGGAACCCTACTGTACGCAGCGGACAAGGCTCTCTATGCGATGAAGGACAAACAGCCAATGTTCGCTCGGGTGGCGTGCGCCTCTCATTAGCTCTACTCGGATTCGAATTTAAGGTTCTTTCGATATTGAAGGTGATAGGAACACGATCAAGAAAGAGGAAAAGCTATATGAATATATTTCACTCCAGCAAGCGCGGTAAGGCGCGAATGCGCGGGCTCAGTTGTTCTTCTGACGACAACATTCACTATTTACTGAAATCAGAAGAAGAGATTCTGCGATCGATATCCAGTGGGGCGTTTCTTCCGGGAGTGCTGAACAACATATGCAGTGCCCTCGATTGTCAGATCGGCAGTGTGATTGCGCTTATCTTTCTACCAGAGGACGATGCAAGCGAGCTTGCGAACATTGCCACGAACGCAACTCTTTTTGGTCTGCATACTTTCTTTTCCGCAGGCATCGTTGCGGAAAGCAGTGAAAAGCTCGGTTCTCTGGAGATCTACTGTTGTGATGCGCGCAGGCCTTCTTTTCGTGAGCTTCAATTGATTGAACGGGCAAAATGTCTGGCCGCAATTGCAATTCAGCTTGACCATGTGGCAAACCATCAAGGCAATTCTGGCATGCGCGCCAATCGGCCGGCGCGAGGGCTCCTGCTCAATTGGCCTGTTTCCATGAACTAGTGTTCCAGCGGAGAGGTATCGTAGTGGTCTTAGTCGCTTCGGCTCTTAACTTCTTCATGGGGCGGGGGCCTATGAGCAGGCATGCTGCGTGTGATTGGCGGGATTCTGGCCTTAGGCACGAACTATGGAAAGGCGCTGGAGTTCGTGCGGGGGTACGGAGTGTTGGGCTGTTGGGTGCTAAAGCGAAAAGTCCGGATCGAGGTACTGGACAGTTCACGTCGAGTCGGCATTCGGACTTTCCGCCGTAAGCGAGCCGCTTGTACTGCGAAGGGGGCGATTTGATCGACCACCTTCTACCTCGGCGATCATCGGTTCCGTGAACGACGATACAGGCTTGGCTCTGTTGTGGCAGAGTTGAAACGAGCCGAGGTTGTTGCCGTAGCGCTGATCCGGTTTTTATCAGCAATTGATTTGAGAATTCCCGGGAGAAGTAGCATTGACAATGACAAAACTGTTGTTCGTAGGTTTCCTGCTTTGTTTGCTCGGCGGCGGTCCCGTTCTTAACGCGCAGATGGACCCCTATTTCACGGCTATCAATCACCCTGTTCCGCAAGACACGATGATGGTCATGCTGCTGTCGGACTTCCAGTCCGCTCGATCCGGCAATGATTTCTTCACGGGCATGAGCATGATGCAGTTCGGCCTCACCCCCCGATGGACGGTGGGGTTCATGACGGAGGGGCAGAAAATCTTCGATTTGCCTGCCACCTACGGAGGGCTGCGGATCAATAGTTACTTTCGCGTTTCCCCGCATGACCGCCTGCTGAATTTCACGCTTTACGGCGAATACGAAAGCCTTAATGGGGCGGCGTTGTATAAAATGGAGGTCGCCGGATTCGGCGGCGAAGATTTGAATGAGCCGCTGACACTGGCGCGGCGCACGGCCGTGCGCACTTTCGAGCAGCGAGCAATCATGTATCACGATTGGGGACGGTTTAACCTTACCTTCAACTTCATCAACGAGACGGATCTGGAAAGCGGCGACAACGACTTCGGCTATGTCTGGGGAGTGTTTCGGCAGGCCTCCTATAAGGCTATGGAGACGAGCAAAGACATGGCCGGGATGGCGGGCATGCCGAAAAAGAAAGCGCCGCCGGTGTTCTCGCTTCAACGCTTGGGCTATGGGCTCGAGATGTTCGGGGCCCTTGGCAACACCGATCAATTCGGCTTCTACTGGCAACGCCAGCAGCAGTATATGGGTCCTGTTTTCAGCTATTCCGTATCGAAGCACTGGACAGTTCAGGTCGAGCCGACATTCGGACTCTCCGGCGTAAGCGACCCGTTTGTCCTGCGAATGGGGGTCGGATATTCGATCGACCATCTTCTGCATCGGCGATCACAGACTCCGTGAGCTACGATGCAGGCTTGGCCCGGACCAGATGCAGTGACGATGGCTGCATTGGACAACGTTGAAAAGCAGATGCGGCAGATGAAAGAAAGGACAATATGATCTACGCAAAATCATCGAAGCATTCGCCACTGGCAGTTGAGCAGAGTCTGCGCGAAGCCGTGCAGCGGCATAGCTTCGGCATTCTTCACGTTTTGGACCTTAAGAACACTCTGCATGACAAAGGGATTGATCTAGACAACGAAGTGCGAATCTATGATGTCTGCAATCCGCTGGCAGCATCACAGGCCCTGCACCAGGACATGGCCACTGCAACGGTCCTGCCGTGCCGGATAGCCGTCTACAGCAATGCTGGCGGCAGTACGATTGCCACGGTGAAGCCCACGGATCTTTTCGCTGCAACCGGCCTTCGACATTCGGATACTGTTGCGCAGGACGTCGAGCGAGAGCTTCTCGCCATCATTGACGAAGCGGCGGCGTGAAAAAGTGAGGCCACCTTTCGAAGAGTTTGCTTCCTGGCAGATCATCTTCCCGCAGGGAACGCGTGAAAACTTGATTGCTCCGATAACGTCGCGAGGATCGGAGTGGAGGGAGGGCATGAGTCAGTCGTGCAGCACTACGGTCAAGAGGGAGGCATTGACATGAAAACCATCTTTGTACTCTATAAAACCAAGCCTCTTGAATTTGTTCATGAAGAAATTGACCCGTGAGCGGGTTGTGCCGATCATTTCCGCCATGGTTTCTTGCGATATTTGGGGGAGTCGGTGGTGGGGATGGTCTTCTTTGCCGTAACGCGCAAGCAAAAGAAGCAAGCGGGCAAGCCGCTTCTCGCTCGAGTTAAATAACTGATCGACCAGATCTTCTTCGACCCGGAGGTTCCGTGCCAGCACGAAAGCAATGAAAAGGTCGGAGAGGGCGTGCTCCTCGTGAAGAACCCTCAGCATGGCACCCTTCTCAATAACGAGCGCAGCTCCGGATGTCATCGCAACAGCTGAGCCCATGCGGACGGACTGACCCGCGAGACAACCTTCACCAAAGAAGTCGCCGCGCTGCAATATGGCAATGACCGCCTCTTTGCCGGTTTTGCTGACGATGGAAAGCTTTACATGGCCATCTTGTATGTAGAATATGTGGCTCGCGGGATCGCCTTGCGCGTAGAGGATCTCGCATTTTCTGAATTGTCTAATATTTCTCGCCACGCCGGCCGAATCGAGAAAAGATTGAGCATTGAAGGCGGCCTTTTGGGCAGCCGTGCTCTTACCGGCAGCGTTATTATGGTTAGCGCGCAGCACAATAACCCCAACATCGCGTACTGTATCACACCAATGGATATCGCGGCACTACATCCGCGGGATGTGCCGGCTTCCTCCCCGCAGTGCCGCCGCGCTTTGCCAGACTCCAGTTCCTGGTGCAACACTGAGCAACGCGTGCGCTCGAGAGGGCTAGGAAGGCCGGCAGACCACTCCCCGTTACTAATTCAAGAAGAATAGTACTTATAGGCCTAGCCGGCAGTATGTCCCCAATTGGACATCTGGCTGGAAAGCCGAAGGGGCGTTTCGACCTGGGCCGCGGGTTTCAACCAGACGTGGGCGGGCTGTATCATGATGACATTCTTAGAAGCTGTTCCATAACCCAATTTCCGTCCAATAGAATCAATACATTAGCTTGGTTGTGCAATACGCTCTGCTTAATTCTGTTTTCTTTTAATCTTAGTGAGTCTGGTTCGTCCGCTGGTTCGGCCTCGACGTTTGCGGGCAGGAGGGATGATATCGTGATGGGTGCCCACGCCCAACATGCCCACAAATTTGGCTAGATGAGATTGGACAGCCAGGAGGTTGAGCTTTAGGCGGACGCCAATATCGGCACTGCTGACCCCCTCCAGGGCGAGTTGGAACACCTTACGCTCAATGGGGGTCATTAAGTCAGAACATTTCAGCATAGCAGCCTGAGGTTGTTGCACATATCTACGAGTGAGAGCCTCGGAAAGCGGTGGACTCACGTACCGACGGCCGGCAACCACATCGCGTATAGCTTGGAAGAGGTCGGTGCCACAAGACTCTTTGATGACATAACCAGCGACACGGGCTCTGAGTGCATCCAATAAATAGGCCTCGTCTCCGTACATGGTAAGGATGATCACGCGAGTATTTACTTTCAGGCGGGAAATCCTGCGTGCAGTTTCCAGACCGTCCAAGCCAGGCATCATAAGATCGAGAAGTAGCACGTTGGGTTTTCGGCGCTTGACGAGTTTAAGGGCCTCGATCCCGTTTGCTGCTTCGTCCACTATGGCAAATCCCGGATTCGATTCCAGCAAGAGGCGCAACCCTTGCCGCACAAGAACATGGTCATCAGCCAGAGCGATGGTTATCATCATGCCTTTCATGAAGCTTACATCTTTGTTCATTTAGTGCCACGCCACAATGAACAGTGCCGTCCCTTTGGGCTGTGAGTTTGGAGCCGACTCCGCTCGAGCTTAACTCCAGGAAAACACTATATCATAATCGTAAAATACAGCGGATTTTCGTGGAGATGGACTGCCATCCCTTGTTTTCCGGGGCCGGGAACAAGCCGTTAACGGCAACATAATGAAGCGTGAGTAAGAAACGTGTCCATGGATCAAATTTCAGGATTCTCTGTCGAATGGACTTTGCGGCAAGCACACTCGATCATGGTCAAGTCTTAGTACGAGATATGCATTTACTCTTTTCTGGGATAGGATTGCGGGGCAGAGAAATAGCAGTGGCGTTTCAGTGGTGCTTGCACTGACAGTCTTAGGATGAATCTGGAATAAAGGATGGACCGCCATGGCTACAGCAAAACGAAAGGCGCAACAAAGAGGCGCAGCAGGGCCGAGGATAAGAAGGAAAGTAGTTCCGAAAGTCCCAACCGGCATTGCCGGGCTGGATATGGTGTTAGCCGGCGGCCTGCCCGCTGGACGCATGACGCTTCTCGGCGGATGTGCCGGGAGCGGAAAAAGCATCCTGGGCATGCAGAGCCTGCTGCACGGGGCGGTGGCTGGTGAGCCGGGAATTCTGGTTACATTCGAGGAACGCTCTGCGGCCGTGCGTCAAAACGCCGGGAGCCTAGGATGGGACCTGGCTGCGCTGGAACGGAAAAATAAGTTCTATTTAATAGATGCGCGCTTGGATCCTGAAGCAGTGGTCTCCGGCGATTTTTCCATCAAGGGGCTGCTGGCGATGCTCGATCAGCGCGTCAAAGCCATGGGAGCCCGGCGCATCGTGATTGATGCGGTGGACGCGCTCTTGCATTTGTACGAAAGTCCCGTGCGCGAGCGGCACGAATTATATGCGCTCCACGAATGGCTGCTGGACCGGAGATTAACCGCGATCATGACGGTGAAAATGAACCCGCAGGAGGAGGCGCCTTCCCGGTATGCATTTCTGGACTTTATGGCGGATTGTGTGATTCACCTGGACCAGCGCGTCACGACGCAGATCACCACGCGCCGCCTGAGAGTGTTGAAGTATCGTGGTTCGGGATATGGCCGCAATGAGTATCCCTTCGTCATTCGTGAGGACGGCATTAGCGTAATTCCCATCACCAGCGACGTTTTGATTCACCGCCCGCTCGGTCCTAGAGTGTCCAGCGGGCAGGTCCAGCTGGATGAGATGCTCGGGGGCGGATACAAACGCGGGGCCAGCATCCTGATCGTGGGAACCGCCGGCAGCGGAAAGACCACGCTGGCGTGCGTCTTCGCCCAGGCCGCTTGCGCGCGCGGCGAGCGAGTTCTTTATCTCAATTTCGAGGAGTCGGCAGAAGCGATGGCCAGCAACATGCTGAGCCCGGGCCTTGCCCTGGGGCCGGCGATCAAGAACGGGACTTTATCGATTCGGGCGTACTTGCCGGAAGCGATGGGAATTGAAGAGCACTTGTTTCTTGCCCTGAAAGCCTTGGATGAGTTTCAACCGCAGCACCTGGTGGTGGATGCGATTTCGGCGTGCAAGCGCATGGGCTCGGAGGGCGGTGCCTTTGAATATCTGATGCGGCTTTTGAACGCCTGTCGAGAGCGGGGGATCACATGCGCCTATCTCAACCAGGCTGGAGGCCTTGATGTCGTCGCAGAAATAAGCGGCATCGGTATTTCGTCTATCATCGATACCGTCATCCTTCTACGTCATCTTCCGATCGCGGGCACGATGAAGCGCCAGTTGATCGTCATGAAGTCAAGAGGTTCGAAGCATTCGGAACAGTTCCACGAATTCCGCATCACCGATCACGGTATTGATCTGGCGAAGGCCTAGCCCGGATTTACGGTGGGCACTGGGGCGTATCTGGCAGGGATACCGAAGAAAGAGAGCTCCATGATGAAAGGGCGCAGGCGCGAGAGGGGAGGAAATGAAACGGCGAAAGCTGCGACCTATGTCTTCCGACTCTTCGTGGCCGGCAATGAGTCCAATTCTGCGCAAGCCAGGGAAAATTTGGGGCGGTTTTGCGAAGAACACATCAAGGGACGATACAAAATCGAAACCGTGGACGTGCTGAAAGGCGCCGAGACCGCGCACAAGAATCATGTGCTGGTTACGCCGACGTTGATCCTGATCAAGCCCCGCCCGCAGGTCACCGTGCTCGGCAACCTCAGTGATACCAGGCGTGTGCTTGCGGCGCTCGGGCTGGTCGGTGAGCAGCGATGAGCCGCCGGAAAGCCCCCGTCCAGGCATCAAGCACCAGGATAAAAAGGAACGAGGCACTCGTCCAGGCTCTAAAGAGCCACCAGGTGGATGCAATTGTAGGTAAGCGCCACATCATGGTGGTCCGTTTGAAGCAGGCGGAAGAGGAACTGGAGAATTCGCGAGATCAGTTGCGTGCTCTGGCCGCAAGACTGCAGTCCACACGCGAGAGCGAAAGGGGCATGATCGCTCGTGAGCTGCACGATGAGTTTGGCCAGACTCTTACTAGCTTGCACTTGGGATTATCTTGGCTATCTCGGAAATTGACTGCACAGCAACAGCCATTGCAGGAGAAGATTACGGCGCTATCCGCCACCACAACGAGCATGATCCAGTCGGTGAGGAACATCACGAGTGAATTGCGGCCCGGCACTGTGGATGAATTGGGCCTGGTTAAGGCCTTGAAAGCGGAGGCCCAGAAATTCGAGGGATCCACTGGAATACGGTGCCGATTTAAGACGAATACAGCAAAAGTCAAATATGACCGTTCCGCGGAGGTCGCTATTTTCAGGATCGTCCAGGCCGCCGTTACGAATGTTGCCCGGCATGCGCATGCTTCGCGGGTCCTCCTTGCATTGATGAAAAAGAAAAACAATGTAATTTTAACGGTGATGGACAACGGGAAGGGCATCACGCGGAAGATGATCTACCGCCCCGATTCGCATGGGATTACCGGGATACGGGAGCGCGCCCTTGACCTGGGGGGCACGTTTAAACTCAGAGGCTCAAGAGGCAAGGGGACAACGTTGACAGTGCAGATTCCGCTATCCCGGATGGTTATCGGAAAAGCCTCGTAAGTCTTTCGTGTGGTGCAATATTCAACAGTGGTTCTTCGCGGCAGGACTAGGGAAATCCAACTCTCTCAGATGAACAGGCTGGATGCTCGTATGTTTACGGGCTTCTGGCGAATTCCGGAATGCTTCCCGGTTATCGAAACCACTCTGCCGTGTTAGTCGTGCAACACCACCGTCAACAATGACTTATTGACTTTGATTCTGCCGTTTAACTCGATGAAGCCCAGTTTGTTGAATTTGTTCAGGAAGAAATTTACGCGCGAACGTGTTGTTCCGATCATCCCCGCCAGGGTCTCTTGGGAAACTTTCGGCAGAATGCCGCCAGGGTTCTCTTGTTTTCCATAGCGAGCGAGAAGCAGGAGTGTGCGCGCCAAGCGTTTTTCACTGGAATTGAAGAGCTGATCGATTAGATTGACCTGACCGGGGTTTTTTATACCAGCGGGAGTGAGAGAGAATCCTTTAAGGAGGACCGCTGGACATGCCAATTAAGAAATACAAGCCGGAGCAGATCGTGACGCTGCTACGGCAGATTGAAGTGGAGATCGCGAACGG
>JBGQNE010000011.1:0-87466 GCA_041500985.1 Terriglobia bacterium
CAGACGATCCGCTTCACGGCCGATTTCTTCAACATCTGGAACCACGTGAACTTCTCGAACCCGACCTTCACCGACGTGGAGAGCCCGACAAACTTCGGGCAGATCACCACGACCAAAGGCACGCCTCGGCTGATCCAGTTCTCGCTGCGGTGGGCGTTCTAAGCGGTTACCAACAATCGGAAGAAAAAACGGGGCACGAGCAATCGTGCCCCGTTTTGCTGTTCGCGGGGTTTGCGGCGAAGTGATAGGATGGATATTCGGCTATGGGAAAAATCGCATCACGTGTTTCACAACTGAACGGCGAGGGCGCGCTGGCGGTGAATGTGCGCGCGCGGGAACTGGAGCGTCAGGGCCGCTCCATCATTCATCTCGAGCTGGGCGAGCCGGATTTTCATCCGGCGGCGCCGGTGGTGGATGCGCTGCGCGAGGCTGTGGCTGCTGGAAAGGATCGCTACTGCGCAACGCGCGGAATCATGCCGCTGCGCGAAGCCGTGGCCGAATATCTCGGGCGGACGCGGCGGCTTTCGGTGACTCCGCAAGAAGTGCTGATCGCGCCGGGGTGCAAGATGGCGCTATCGCTGGCGATGATGGCGCTGATCGAGCCGGGCGACGAAATTCTCTATCCCGATCCCAGCTTTCCGATTTATCCCTCGTTCACGCGCGGCTTGGGGGCCGTGCCCGTGCCGTTTCATTTGATCGAGAAGAACCGCTTTCAGCCGGACTTGGCGGAGATTGCCGCGCGGATTACGCCGCGGACGCGCATGATTATTTTCAATTCGCCGAACAATCCGACGGGGACGGTATACACGGAGGAAGTGCTAGCGGGAATCGCGCGGCTGGCGGTGCAGCACGATTTGTGGGTGATTTCCGACGAAATCTACGCGCGGATTCTGTTCAGCGGCGCGTACGGATCGATCCGGGCGCTCGCGGGAATGGCCGAACGCACGGTGATCATTGACGGGTTTTCGAAAAGCTTCGCGATGACCGGATGGCGGCTGGGGTACGCGGTGGCTCCCGTGGAAGTGATTGACGCGATGGACCTGCTGGTGCTGAACACGTTCACCTGCGCGGCGGAGTTCACCCAAGTGGCGGCGGTCGAGGCGCTGCGCGATTCCACCGGGGCGGTGGAGGCCATGGTGAGGGAATACCGCACGCGGCGCGACCTGTTCGTGGCCGGGCTGAACCGCGTTCCGGGATTTCGCTGCGTTTCGCCGGACGGGGCGTTCTACGCCTGGGTCAATATCGAAGACACGGGCATGAGCGCGGAGAAGGTGGCCACGCTGCTGCTGGAAGAGGGCGGAGTGGCGGGAATCGCGGGGGCGGCGTTTGGCGCCGAGGGCGCGAAGTATCTGCGGTTTTCGCTGGTGAGCGCGAGCCATCTGCTGGAAGAAGCGCTGGGGCGGATCGAGCGGGTTTCGGCGCACTGGCGCGCGGCAGTTTCGCGCTAACGAGCGGGCGAGCGCGGCGCAATTTCGAATTTATGCAACAACTGTTTCTCCGGCGAGGTGAAACCAAAATGAAGCGAATATTGCAATTCCTGCTTTCCGTCATTATTTTTGTGAGCGCGGCATCCGTGGCCGCGGCGCAGGCGCGGCCGCTGGCCGGGCCGGACATGCCGGTGATCTACGAGCGGCTGCTCAAGAAGATTGATCAGATCAAGATTTACGACAACCACTCGCACGCCACGTTTCCCGACGACATGGACATGGACGCCATGGCCTCGCCGCCGGAGGAAAGCACGGTGCTGCGGCTGCGCGACAGCAATCCGGAATTCGTGGCGGCGGCCAAGGCGCTCTTCGGCTATCCCTACGCGGATTTTTCCGCGGAGCATGCCGCGTGGCTGATTGAGAAGAAGAAGGCCTGGGAGAAGGAAGGCGGAACGGCGTATTTCGACGGCATTCTGGACAAGGTGGGAATCGAGACTTCCCTGGCCAACCGCGTCGCGCTGGCGCCGTATCTCGACCCCAAGCGCTTCCATTGGGTGTTTTTCGTGGATTCGTTTTTTTATCCGTTCAACAACCAGCGGCAGAGCGGGAAGAACGGCGACATGGGCGTATACATTCCGCTGCAGGAAAAGGTGCTGGCGCGCTACATGAAACAGGAAGGGGTGAGCGCGCTGCCCGCGGACCTGGCCGGGTACGAAGAGTTCGTGCGGCGCACTCTGGCGGACAACCAGAAGCGCGGCGGGGTGGCCATGAAATTCGAAGCGGCCTATTTCCGCTCGCTGGAATTCAGCGATCCGCCGCGGGAGCGGGCGGCGGATATTTATGCGCGGTTCCGCGCGGGCGGGGTGCCCACGGCGCAGGAGTACGTTGTTTTCCAGGACTACATGTTCCGCGTGCTGCTGGACGAGGCGGGAAAACTCAAGCTGCCCGTGCACTTTCACAGCGCGGTGGGCATCGGAGATTATTTCAGCCTGCGCCAGGGAAATCCGCTGAATCTGGAAAACGTGCTGCGCGATCCGCGCTACAAGAACGTGAACTTCGTGCTGATCCACGGCGGCTATCCTTATACGCAGGACATGATCTGGCTGACGGCGGCGAAGAACGTCTATACCGATTCGTCGCTGATGGGCTATTACGTTTATCCCTCGGAGCTGAAGAACATCCTGAAGCAGTGGATTTCGCTCTATCCGGAGAAAATCATGTTTGCTTCGGACGCCTTCCCGTTCAACGACGCGGTGGGCGCGGAGGAAACCTACTGGGTGGCGGTGCGTTCGGCGCGGACGGCGGTGGCCGCGGCGCTGGCGGAACTGGTGAGCGAGGGCGCGTTCAGCGAGGCGCGGGCGCTGGAGCTGGCGAAACTGTATCTGCATGACAATGCGGCGCGTCTTTACGGGGAGATGAAATGAGCGAAACGGCGGCAATGAAGTACCAGAAGTGGAGCGACGTGAAGATCGAGGAGCTGAATCCGCTGATCGGCCGGCAGATGATCGTCGGCGAGAAGATCATGGCGGCGCGGGTGCTGATGAAGAAGGGCGCGCACGTGCCGCTGCACCAGCACCACAACGAACAGCTCACCTACATTCTCGAGGGGGCGCTGAAATTCGCCATTGATGGCAAGGAGATCGTGGTGCGCGCGGGAGAGGTGCTGTGCATTCCGCCGAACATGCCGCACGAGGCCTGGGCGCTCGAAGAGACCGTGGACCTGGATATTTTCATGCCGCCGCGCGAGGACTGGCTGGCCGGGACCGACGCGTATCTCCGCGGCGGGCGCTGAGCCGCCGCCGATTTTGGCGCATGCGGAGCGTGCGGACACACGCACTCTCCGCTGCGTTTCTCCTGCTCCGCTTTCTCCGGAATTCGCTTAGAATTGGAGCCGCGCCCGGAGGCTCCATGAGCAAGCATTACGCCGCTCCAACAGTTCCGCACTTTCCCCGCTGGACACTGAAGGCATTCCTTCTTTTCTGCGTACTCCCGGCTCTGGCGCACTGCCAAGCCGCGCCTCCCGCCGCGAAGCCGCCCGTTCGGCGAACGGCCAAATCCGTCGCGCTGGCCACCGGGATGGAGATCACGCCGGAAGCGGCGCGGGGAGCGGTTTTCGAAACGCTGGACCCGGAACTGCCCGCTCATCCCGCTTTCCGCGCGGGCAACGCCGTTACCACCTCGATCAGCCCGGACGGGCGCACGCTGCTGGTGCTGACCAGCGGCTTCAATAAATTGAGCGACGCGAATGGCAACGAAGACCCGGCGGGCGCGGACGAATTCGTTTTTGTGCATGACATTGCGCAGGGGAAGCCGCGGAAGACGCAGGTGCTGCGCGTGGCCAATACGTATTTCGGGCTGGCGTGGCGGCCGGACGGAAGCGGCTTTTTTGTATCCGGCGGCAAGGACGACTGCGTGCACAGCTTCGCGCGCGAGGGCGAGCGCTGGAAAGAAGACCTGCCCGCGATAGCGCTGGGCCACAAGAAGGGCCTGGGCATCGGCAGCGGCACGGCGCCGATGGCGGCCGGAATAGCCGTCAACCCCGCGGGGACGCTGCTGCTGGCGGCGAATTTCGAGAATGATTCCGTGAGCCTGGTGGATTTGAGCAAGCAGAAAAAAGTGGCGGAGCTTGATCTGCGCCCCGGCAAAAACGATGCGGCCAAGCGCGGCGTTCCCGGAGGAGAATTTCCGTTTGCGATCGCCTGGACCAGCGAGCAGACGGCATTTGTCACGAGCCAGCGCGACCGCGAACTCGTTGAACTCAATATTGACGATGGCTTGAAAATCGCCCGGCGCATCGCCCTGCCCGGGCAGCCGGGGCGTCTGCTGGCGGACCGCGCGGGCGCGCGGCTTTTTGTGGCGCTGCACAGCAGCGACCAGGTGGCCGTGGTGGATGTGCGCGAGGGGAAGATTCTGGAAACGATTCGCACGACGGCGCCGGAGACTATTTTTCGCAATCCCCAGGGCTGGAAAGGCGGCAATCCCAACGGCCTGGCGCTTTCTCCGGACGAATCGCTGCTCTTTGTGAGCAACGGGGGAGCCAATGACGTGGCGGTGATTGCGCTTGCGAAAGACAGCGGGGGGAAAAGCGCTTCTTCGAGCCAGAAGAAAGGGGAGGCGGAAGAGCGCGAGAGCACTGCCGGGGCCAGCCGCCTGCTGGGTCTGATCCCCACGGGATTTTATCCCACCAGCGTGAGCGTGAGCGGCGACGGAAAAACGCTTTATGTTTCGAACAGCATCAGTCCCGCCGGACCCAATCCGCATGGCTGCCGCAACACGACCGTCACCACGGGGCGTGCGGGGACCATCTGCAATTCCACAAACCAGTACGTGCTGCAACTGCGGCAAGCGGGGCTCCTGACGCTGCCGCTGCCCGCACCCGCGGAACTGGCCGCGCTCACGCGCCAGGTGGCGCGCAACAATCATTGGGCGGAAAGCCCGGCGCACCGGGCGGCACGCGCCAAGATGGAGCAGCTGCGCGCGAAAGTGAAGCACGTCATATACATCCTCAAGGAAAACCGCACCTACGACCAGATGTTCGGCGATTTACCCCTCGGGAATGGCGATCCGCGGCTGACGCTTTTCCCCGAGGCGCTTTCGCCGAATCATCACCGCATGGCGCGGCAGTTCGTCACGCTGGACAATTACTACACCAGTGGAGGAGTGAGCGGAGAGGGCTGGAACTGGGCCACGGCGGCGCGCATCAGCGACCCTTCGCAGAACAATGTGACCATTCTCTACGCGGGACGCGGACTGAATTACGATTTCGAGGGTTCCAACCGGGACATCAACGTCAGCTCCGCCACGCTCGAGGAGCGCCGCCGGCAGAGTCCGGAAATATCCGACGATCCCGATTTGCTGCCGGGAACCGCGGACTATTCGGAATTGGAACAGGCGGGCGCGAAGAACGGACCGGGCTATCTGTGGGACGGGGCGCTGCGCGCCGGACTTTCCCTGCGCAATTACGGGTTCTTCCTGACCGAACGGAGGGATGCGCTACCCGCGCCGGGCTCCGCGGAAGAAGAGCGGGCGCAAATGCCCTGGACGACCAATACGGTGGTGGCATTTCCTGCGAAGCAGTCGCTGTTGGGCGTTACCGACCCCTATTTCCATGGCTTCGACGAGCGGCAGTCCGATTTCTATCTTTACCAGGAGTGGGCGCGGGAGTTCGACGGCTACGAGCGTGACGGCAATCTGCCCGCGCTGACGCTGCTGCGGCTGGCGCACGACCATTTCGGCGACTTCCAGACGGCGCTCAGCGGCGTGAACACGGTGGAAACGCAAATGGCCGACAACGATTATGCGCTGGGACTGGTGGCGGAGCGCGTGGCGCGCAGCCGCTACAAGAACGATACGATTATTTTCGTCACCGAAGACGACGCACAGGACGGCCCCGACCACGTGGACGCGCAGCGCTCGATCGCGCTGGTGCTGGGGGCGTACGTGCGGCGCAACGCGCTGGTGAGCACGCGCTACACGTCCGTGCATCTGCTGCGCACCATGGAGGATTTGCTGGGAATCGAGCCGCTGAGCCTGTTCGACGCGGCGGTGGAGCCGATGGCCGATCTCTTCACCACGCAACCCGCCGCGTGGCACTTCAACGCGCGCGTTCCGGAGGTATTGCGTACCACCCGCCTGCCGCTGCCGCCGCTTCGCCCTGCGGGGAAGAACAAGCCTCCCGCGGCCGCCGCCACGCCGCGGCACGACGCCGCGTGGTGGGCCGCGGCCATGCGCGGGATGGATTTTTCCTCCGAGGACAAGCTGGACACCGAACGCTTCAATCGCGCGTTGTGGGAGGGGTTGAAAGGCGCTGCGGTTCCCTACCCCGAGGAGCGCGACGGGCGCGACTTGCGAAGCGGCCGCGCCGAATTGCTCCGCCGCAGCGGCGTTTCTTCTTCCGGTAGCCGCTGAGGCTTTGCTTCGCATCGGATGGCCTGCATCATTTCCGCCGGGGATTCCGCGGCGGGAACTGGAGACGGTCATGCATAGCGCGGGAACGCCATCGATTGAGCGGATCACGCGGGCATTTCTGGCCGGCGGCTCCTTCACGTAAACGGATTCATCGAGCTTAAGCTTGCCCGGGATTCCTGCCTGGATTTTGGCGGCTCTGGCCCTGCGCTGCGTTTGTGTCTGAACTCATACTTGGTGGATTGGACATTCCCGGTGCGCACGTACTATGGGGCCGGCCGGCCGCTCATGAGATTCTAAACGCCGAAGTTCGGGCCGCGTGGAATTCACGGTGTCAAATAGGTCACGCGTCGTCGTTTTGAAATTCCAGGCGGGGCCAAAGCTGGCACAATCAGATGTGGATACATATTGACCGCGCATATCACATAGGCGGCCACAGAAGACAGGAGAATCACCATGAAGATTCGCAGAGCGCTGGCCGTGATGGCCGTGATGGTATTGACGTCCACCGCCGTATCCGCTCAGCTTTTTGGCAGCAGGAAGGTTCCGAAAGTGCTGGAGTCGCGGTTCGTGGTTGGGGAACCGCTCTGGCGCGAACTGCCGGTGCGCAAGGATCTCCAGGCAAACTACGACAAGGTCTGGCAAACGGCAGTCAGCACAATCCTCGAGCACAACTTCGACATCGCGACGATGGATAAGGAATCGGGATATTTCCGGACCCTTCCGAACACGAAAATCGTCACGATGGGAACAAACTGGACCTACAAGGTACAGATCAGCGTCAAGCTGGTCTTGACAGCTGGCGATCCCAAGGCGACTCCGGCGGTGCCGACGACTGTCGAGAAAGTTCGTCTGCAGGTCTCGGGTGAAGTGATCAGCGTGGATCGCAGGGGCGTGATGAACGCCAACTTCCTAGGGTATGACCAGATCCTGCTGCAGAGCATGTTTCAGGACCTGCAAGCCAAGCTCGGCAGCTCATAAACCGCTGCTACGCGCTGCCGTTGGGACAGGAAAAGGCGCCCCTGTGCGCGCCGGCTGATCCGCATATATAAAGCACTGTTAAGTACATGATTTGATAAAAGGGACTGCGGCGCGGGCGGCTTCTTCCTGTAGCATGGCGGTGGTCATTCGTCCTCAGGGGGAATCGCCATGCCTGGACCCCGCGCAGTGCTGCGCCATTTTCTACTTGGCTTAGCCGTTTTTGCACTGGCCGGGCCTGCGCCGCGCTCCCAGGAAAAGCCCTCCCCAAAAGCCCGGATTCATATCACCTACATGGAGTCCTGGGATGCCGCGCGTCCCCGGCGGAGGACGCGGGCTTCCCGGCGCATCTACAAGCGCGAGGGAAATGCCGTGGAATTGCCCGCGATCATCAAGGGCTTTCAGGCCAATTGCCCCGAAGTTACGGTAACGGAGACGGAAGAGACCGCGGGATATTATCTGACGGTGACGCAAAAGCGGAGGGGGGGACGTTTTTCGAGAAGATACGCCGTCACGCTGACCAAGAGTTCCGGCGAAGTTCTCTATAGCGATACAACGCGGCTGTTTTCCAATTCCGCGAAAGCCGCGTGCAAAATCATCAACCAGGATGCGGGGGCGCCCGCCCCGGAAAAGGAAAAGCAGCCCGGCGGCTAGAGTTCGCGGACGCGGGATTCGAGCGTGGAGACAATCTCTTCGGGGGGCGTGCCGGGAGGGAATTTCAGCGGCGGGCCGATGCGTACGGTGAGTTCCCTGCGATGCGCCCAGCGGCGGCGCTGCTGCTTCATTTTCCAAAGACCATCGAGGCGCACCGGCACAACCGGCAGACGCAGATTTTCCGCCAGCAGGCCGATGCCGCCGCGAAAGGCGGCCATGGAGCCGTCCCGGCTCACTTCTCCTTCAGGAAAGACCAGCACGCTATAACCGCGATCGGCGGACTCTCCGGCGAAGCGGAAGCTTTCGCGGAAGCCGGACTGGCGCGGCAGCGGAAAGACATTGAACAGCGCGGTGACCAGCCCGAAGCCCGCCTGCCACGCCCAGCGTTTCAGGAAAAACCATTCGCGCGGAGGGCGGCGCATCTGCTGAAGAATTTCGCCGGCCATGGCGGCAGCCAGACGGTGGCGGATGCGCGCGGGGAGGGCGAAGAGGAGCAGGCCGATATCGGCGCGGGTGGCCACGTGATTGGAAACGATGAGGAAGGGGCCCGCGACATTGCGCAGGTTTTCCCGGCCCGTGATTTTCGGATGCGCCAGCAGCAGCGTAGCCGGCCAGGTCAAAGCGTAATAGACGGCCAGGCGCAGCCAGCGAATGGGGGTGCGCTGCGCCCAGCGCGGATAGGAGAATTCCGTGCGGCGGACTTGCGGCTGGCGGAGCAGGCGCTCGACGTCGTCCACGGTGCGGGCTTCGGCGAAGGCCGTCTCGTTCAGTTC
This sequence comes from Terriglobia bacterium, assembly GCA_041500985.1. Lineage (GTDB taxonomy): Bacteria > Acidobacteriota > Terriglobia > Acidiferrales > UBA7541 > Acidiferrum. The sequence continues at coordinate 8,738 of JBGQNE010000011.1, forward strand.
GATCTGGTAGCGGTCCTCGAGCGCGCTGAGCAGTTCCACGCGGTCGAGCGAGCTGAGATTCAGCCCGCGCTCGAGATGACCCGCGCCAGGCGCCGGTGCGCCGGCTGGCGTGAATTTTTGCAGCAGTTCTTCGAGCGAATCTTTACCGCCCGGCTGCGGCCCCCGGCCGGCGGAAGTTTCCGCCACTCTGCGGGCCATTTCCGCCAGGCGAGGTTTGCCGGTGGGCGTGCGCGGAAAATCCGGTTCGGGCCAGCAGAGCCAGCGGCGGATGCGCTGGTATTCGGCCAGCGCGGCGTTGGCGCACTGGATCGCCTGCGCCGCAACGGCGTCCTGCTGCGCCTTTTCCGCCGGCACGCCGGCGCCTGGCAGGAGCACGGCCAGCGGTTCGGCGTTGCCTTCGTGCTCGTGCGCAAGCACCACGCAATCGCGCACGCCGGGTTGCGCGCGCAGGACCGCTTCCAGGTCTTCGGGATAGACGTTCAGCCCCGCGGCGGTGACGATCACGCTCTTTTTTCTTCCGCGGAAGCGCAGGTTGCCTTCGGCATCCAGTTCGCCGAGATCGCCGGTGTGCAGCCAGCCCTGGTCGGCCGCCTGCGTGGAGGGGCGGGCGCCGCCTCTTTCCCAATAGGCGGAGGCCACATTATCCCCGCGCACCAGGATTTCGCCGTCCGGTCCCAGGCGGAATTCGCGCCCCGGCAGGATTTTTCCGATGCTGCCCTGAGCGGCGCGGAAGGGATGGTTCACGCTGATGAGCGAAGCGGTCTCGGTCATTCCGTAGCCCTGCACCACGGCGTAGCCGAGGCGGCGGAAAAACGCTTCGGTTTCCGCGCCCAGGGCCGCGCCGCCGGAGATGAAGGCCCAGAACTTCAGCCCCAGCCGGCGGTGAATTTTCCGGAACATCCAGGCGCGCCGCAGAAACGGTTTTCCTTCCGCCGCGGCGAATTTGCCCAGGAAGCCGGGCAGCGCGCCGCGCGATTCCATCTCCCGCAGCAGCGCCGCGCGCAGCGAATCCAGCATGCGCGGCACGGCGATGAGCGCCGTGGCGCGCTCCTGCCGGATGGCGCGAAGAATTTCTCCGGGATGCGCGCTGGATTCGAAAACGACGGTAGCGCCGAGCAGCGGCGGGATGAACAGGGCCATGAACTGGCCGAAAACATGGCTGAGCGGAACCAGGCTGACAAAACACAGCGGATGGAACCAGCGCTCGTATTTGTGGTATTCACGAATGCCTGCTTCGAGAGGTTCGAGATTGGCCAGAAAATTTCCATGGGTCAAAACGACCCCGCGCGGCTCCCCGGTGGTTCCGCTGGTGAAGAGGATTTGGGCCACGTGCCGGCGCGTGAGCGGTTCATCGGCAAGAGATGCGATCGCGATATTCGGCGGAGCGGGGGCCCACGCGCCGGGATCCTCCAAACTCAACCGGGGCAGGGATGAGCCAACGACGGGTTTTTCCCTGGACGTCACCGCCAGCTTGATTCCCGCGTCCGCAGCCACCCGCGCGGCGAAGTCCGCCGCCGCGCCTTCATCCATCGGAACGGCCACTGCGCCGCGCAGCAGGCATCCCCAGAACGCGGCGGCCCATTCTGCGCTGTTCGGACCCCAGAGCAGAACGCGGTCGCCCGTGCCAATACCCCGGCGTCGCAATTCCAGGGCAAATCCCGCAGCCATGCGGGCAAGCTCACCGTAAGTGGTGATCTCGCGGCGGTAACCCCGGCGCGTAACGATTGCCGGATCTCCTCCGAGGCGGGAGAACTCCTCGACGAGAGCGCTAAGTGATTGCCGGGCCATAAGCTGCTGAAAGCGAGAGCTTTTCTTCCTTACCCTGCGCGATTATATGCCCAAGAGAGGAGGCCTGGCAGCTTTCGGATTATTTTTAGCGGCCAAGAAGAGCAAAAGAGAGAGGGGTACGCGGAGGATGGGGTAAAAAAGCGGACAAATGCCAGCATCTAATTGAATACAAGCAGCTTATATTGATACAACGAGCTTCCGCGATTTTCTACATAAACATAACTGTTTTATTTACTTGTACTTACAGGCTGCCAATGAAGCTGTGGAAAACCTCCGGCTGGACAGAAAATCCTCAATTGTGTATAATTAGGTGAGTTTATTGCTCTTGTTCTACCTTTTGACTTGTTCAAGGGGCCGCAAGGCAAACTTGTGGGCCTTTTTTTCGGAATGGAAGGATACAGGGCACTGAACGGCGGTCAGACGGCGAAGTTCGAAGTGAAGAAGGAACCAAAAGGCCTGCAAGCAGAGAATAGAGCCGGCCTCTAACCTGTCTTCCGGTGTTCTGGTGGGAACCGGGACGCCTTCCTCGAAAAACTGACCAGCTTTTAAAGGTGCGGTGCAGTTGCGGTTTGCGAGCGGACTGAGGAGGACATTGTGCAAGTTTTACAGGAAGGCCAGACCATCAAGCATGGCGTGTACGGCATGGGAGTGGTGACGACTTCGGATGTGGAGCGCACCGCCGTGGACTTTGAAGAGCATGGGCTGAAGCTGTTTGTCACCAGCATCATGACTGCGGAACTCATCGGCGAGGCGCCCGCCCAGCCGTTGAAGACCAAGCGGCGCCGCAAAGCGACCCCGGCCATGAAGGCAGCGCGGGCGGCCAAGAAGGCCGCGGCCGCGGCGGCATCCTCGAATTAGTTCGTCATCCCTTGAGACATCGAGAGACCCCCTGGCCCTTTTGGGGCCGGGGTGTGCCTGCGCGCGGAGAAAATATTCAGGAGCACGGTCCGCTGCGGCGGAAGTATACTTAGCGCACGCAAAGAGGCGAACATGAAAAACGGATTGCTGCTGATCGGAATCGTTCTGCTGGCGCTGGGGCTGCTTTGCGCGGTTCATCCCGATTTCAGCTACACCACGCGCGAGGAAGTGGTGAAGTTTGGACCCATGAAGGCGACCATGGACAAGGAAGAGAACGTGCACGTCCCGGTGGGCGTGGCGGCCCTGCTGCTGATCGCCGGGCTGGGCCTGGTGGTGTTCGGCTCGCAGATGAAGAAGTAGTTTTTTCCCACTTTTTTTCAATTTCACAAAATATGGATTGCCGGGGGTTTGCCCGCGGCTTATTTTGCGGCGGCTTCGGTCTGCTCGAAGGCGTGGTAGGAAGAGCGCACCAGGGGGCCGGATTCGACGTGCTTGAAGCCCATGGCTTCGCCGCGCTGCTTGTATTCAGCGAACTCGTCGGGATGGACGTAACGGACGATGGGGAGATGGTCGCGGGTGGGCTGGAGATACTGGCCGAGGGTGAGGATGTGGGTGCCCTGCGCGGCCAAATCCTGCATGGTATCGAGGACTTCCTGCTTCTCTTCGCCGAGGCCCAGCATCAGGCCGGTTTTGGTGGGTACGTCGGGATGGGTTTGCTTGGCGCGGCGGAGAAGTTCGAGCGAGCGTTCGTAGAGCGCGCCCTTGCGCACTTCACGATAGAGCCGCGGAACGGTTTCGGTGTTGTGGTTGAGGACGTCAGGGCGGGCGTCGAGGACCACGCCGAGGGCGTTCCAATCGCCGCGAAAATCGGGGATGAGCACCTCGACCTGGCAGGTAGGGACGCGGCGGCGAATCTCTTGAATGGTGCGGGCGAAGATGCGCGCACCGCCATCGGGCTCGTCATCGCGATTCACCGAAGTGACCACGGCGTAGCGCAGACCCATGCGTTCAGCGGCTTCGGCCACGCGGTTGGGCTCGTCCTCATCGGGCGGGGCGGCGGGCTTGCCGCTGGGCACGGCGCAAAAGCCGCAGGCGCGAGTGCAGATCTCGCCCAGGATCATAAAAGTGGCGGTGCGGTGGTCCCAGCATTCGCCCATGTTGGGACAGCGGGCGCTCTCGCAGACTGTGTTGAGGCCCAGCGTGCGCATCATGCGCTTCAGTTCCTGGTAATTGTCGCCGCCGAAGAATTTAACGCGCAGCCAGTCCGGGCGCGGGTGAGCTTCCGGTAACGGCACGGAAACCGGAGACGAATTGGGGATGATATGGAAAGGCGAGGACATAAGGTCATCCGACCAACCCCAATTCTAGCGTCTTTTAGGCAAAGCCTCAATCAACCTTGCAGCGCTGGGGGGACAAAGTTGCGCACGGCACACTTCCGCGGGTATTGGCCATTGCGCACTGCCGCAAACCAACTAGACTTGAGTAATGAACACACTGGAAAAGAATCCGCAGCTGGAGGGCTTTGAAGCGCGCATTGCCAAAAATCGCGCGGCTCTATTGGCGCATCCCATCTACGGCGAACTGAAGGATTTGCGGACCATTCAGGTTTTCATGAAATCGCACGTCTTCGCCGTGTGGGATTTCATGTCGCTGCTGAAGGCCCTGCAGCGCCAACTGACCTGCATCGAAGTGCCCTGGCTGCCGGCGAAGGACGCGCAGGTGGCCCGCTTTATCAATGAAATCGTGCTGGGCGAGGAAACGGACGAAGCCGGAGAGGGGCTGTACCTGAGCCATTTCGAGCTTTACCTGCGGGCCATGGAGGAAGTGCGCGCCGACGCGGGGCCGGTGCTGCAATTCATCGAGCGCATGAGGGGTACGGCGGATTTCTCCGCCCTCCTGAAGGATTTTTCGCGCGAGCAGGGCGTTTTCGATTTTATGCGCACAACCTTCGCGCAGGTTCACGGGAAACCCCACGAGGTGGCCGCCGCGTTTTTGTTTGGCCGCGAGGACATTATTCCGGACATGTTCACGCGGATCATGAAAACGCTGAATCTTTTTTATGCACCGGAGTACCGCTTCTTCCGCCAGTACCTCGAACGGCACATCGAAGTGGACGGGGACCACCACGGGCCGCTGGCGCGGAAGATGCTCGTTTCCTTGTGCGGGGAGTCCGCGGAAAAATGGCGGGAAGCCGAGCACGCCGCGGTGCTGGCCATTGAAGCCCGCATCAAGCTTTGGGATTTTATTCAGAGCGAGATATCCGCGCGCACGAAATCATCCAAAACGTAAATCAATCCGGTTTTATTCCTGGAATGAGGACCGGCTTACGCGGGGCGGCGCGACGCGACGAGGTAGCCGCGCAGGGCGAAAACGTTGGGGCCGTAGGAGCCGATGCGGCCGGCGTCCACGGGAATGCCCAGGCGTTCGGCGAGATCAAGGTCCATGCCGGCGCCATCGAGTTCGGAAAGGCTGAAGCCGGTGGCGGGCTGCACGCGGTGCACGCCCGTGGGATAGACGGGGCGGGGCGGGCGCAGGCGGCGCCAGGGCCGCTGGGCGGAGACATAGAATTTGCGCCAGTCGCTTTTCTGCCAGGTGCTCATGCGAATTGGTCCGTTTTCGTTCACGTTCGATTGGATGCCTGAACCCCGCAAAAGGTTCTCCGATTCCTCCGCGATTGTCTGTGAGCGTGCGCACATAACGCTTACCGATATATCGCATGCGGAGCGAACCGCCAAAGAATAATTGCTGCTTGTTACAAACACGTTACGAGGCAAAAATTGCCCAGTGGCGGAGGCCTTGTTGGGCCGGGCCGCCGCGGGAGGGGGAACTGCCCGGCGGCTGCTATACTACGGTGGAAAGGAAGGGTTTACCGGCAAGAGATGAGCGGCGCGCATATCGTCGTGCACTATCACGAGCTGTGGCTGAAGGGCGGGAACCGCGATTTTTTCCTGCACAAGCTGCGCCTGGCCATGCGCCGTACGCTGGAAGGGCTGCGCGTGGCGCGGATTGTCCAGCCGGGGGACCGCTACGTCATCGAACTGATTGACGCGGGGGAGCTGAGCGAAGCGCTGGAGCGGCTTTCGCGGGTCTTCGGCATCGCCAATCTGGCGGTGGCGCGGTCGCTGGACCGCGCGGAGACGGCCGCGGCGGCGGACCCGCTCGAACCGCTGCGCCAGGCCGCCTGGGACGAGGTGCGCGGAGAGAACTTTTCCACGTTCGCCGTGCGCGCCAAACGCAGCGACAAGCGCTTTCCGCTCAGCGTGCTGACCATCGAGCGCGAGGTCGGCGGCTACCTGCACGACCAACTGCACGCCGCGGGACATCCCGTGCGCGTGAACCTGCGCCAGCCGGAGCTTACCTGCCGCATTGAAATCACCCCCGGGCCCATCCTGATTTACGGGAGGAGAATTGCCGGCCCGGGCGGACTGCCCACGGGCACGGCCGGGCGGCTGACCTGCCTGCTTTCGGGAGGCTTCGATTCGGCGGTGGCGGCGTTCAAGATGATGAAGCGGGGAGCGCATGCGAGCTTCGTGCATTTCTGGGGAGGCGGAGCGGACCCGGGCGAGTCGTCGGTGCACGTGGCGCGCGAACTGGTGAAGCGGCTGACGCCGTGGCAGTTCACTTCCAAGCTGTATCTGGTGCCGTTCGAGCCGCTGCAGCGGGAAATCGTGCGCCTGGCACCGGAGAAATACAGGATTCTGCTCTATCGCCGGCTGATGCTGCGCATCGCCACGCGCATCGCGCTGCGGCAGCGCTCGAAGGGACTGATCACCGGAGACAGCCTGGGGCAGGTGGCTTCGCAGACGCTGCAAAACATGGCCGCGGTGGGCGCCGCGACGACCTTGCCGATTTACCGCCCGCTGGCGGGCGACGACAAACTGGAAATCATCGCGCTGGCCGAAAAAATCGGCACGCACGACATTTCCGCCGAGCCTTTCCACGACTGCTGCCCGGTTTTCCTGCCGAAAGCCCCGGCGCTCTTTGCCGATGCCAGGGAACTGGACCAAGCCGAGGCGGGAATGGACATCGAGGAACTGGTGCGGCGCGGGCTGAAAAATTTTACGATCGAGCGCTACCGCTACGAAAACGGAAAAGTGATCCAGGCGGAGGCGGAGCGCAAGACGGCCGTCTGAGGTGCGCACACACATCCGCCGCTGCATCCCGAAAATAGAGGAATCGAGTCAGGAGAGAGACTACCAGCGATTGCCGCGGTCGCCACGGTCGCTGCCGCCGCGATCTCCGCCGCGCCCGCGCCCGCCGCCGCCACCACCGCCGCCATGGCCGCGTCCACCGCCGCCGCCACCACCAAAGCCGCGTCCACCACCACCGCCGCTGCGCTCGGTCTGCGGGCGGGCTTCGTTGATCACCAGATTGCGACCGCTGAAGTTCTGGCCATTAAGGGAATTGATCGCGCGATCCGCTTCCTCGTCATTGGCAATCTCGACGAACGCGAATCCGCGGGACTGCCCGGTGAAACGGTCGCGGATGAGATTGATCGCCGACGGGGTACAACCTGCTTGCGTGAAAAATTCCTGGAGCTGCTCCTCTGTAGCCGAAAACGGAAGGTTCCCGATATAGAGCTTCTTCACCTGCCACTCCTTCTGCCCAGAACGCTGAAGCGACCCGAGGCACACTGAAGAGAACCAGTTCGCTCGCGAGCAGGCCGAAAAGGCCTGGCCGGCGCGCGCACGAGATTACATTCCAGTTCTCCCCTGCATGGTCTCCAAAATTAACCATTTTTGCAACTAGAAAGGCTGTGGAGTGCCCCTGGACACACACGCCGGCGCACTTCGCGCGAATATTTTATGTTACGATGCGCCGCGAAGCCGCTTTTCGTTTACCCACGGGAGAAGGAAATCTTATGCGCGGAACGATGATGGACTTTCCGCTGACGCTGCCCGCGGTGCTGGAGCGCGCCGGGAAGCTCCACCGCCGGACGGAGATCGTCTCGCGGCGGCCGGACAAGACCGTCGTGCGCTCGACCTACGGCGAACTCCACCGCGGGGCGCGGCGCTTGTCCGCGGCGCTCACCCGGCTGGGGATGCGCCCCGGGGATCGCGTGGCCTCCATGATGTGGAACCACATAGGGCATCTGCAGGCGTTTTTCGGAGTGCCTTGCGCGGGGGGAATCCTGCATACGCTGAACCTGCGCTTGCATCCCAGCGAAATCGCCGGCATCGCCCGCCATGCCGGAGATCGTTTTCTGCTGATTGACGATGTGCTTCTGCCCATTCTGGAAAAATTTCGCGGGGAAGCGCCCTTCGAGCGCGTGATTGTGCTCCCCTATGGCGGCAGCGGAGGCGCGGGAACGGGCGATTTGCATTACGAGGAACTGCTGGCGGCCGAGGGCGATGAGTTCCGCTATCCGGCCATCGATGAAAACGACGGCGCGACGATGTGCTACACCTCGGGAACCACGGGCGCGCCCAAGGGCGTCATCTATTCGCACCGCTCGCAGATTCTGCATTCGTTTTCGACGGCGCTCGAAGAGGCTTACCGCCTGAGTTATCTGGACACCGTGCTGCCCATCGCGCCCATGTTTCACGCCAACGCCTGGGGGCTGCCCTATGCGGCGGCGATTTTCGGAGCGCGGCTGGTGCTGCCGGGGCCAAATCTCGAGCCGGAAGGACTGCTGGACCTGATCGAGCAGGAGCGCGTGAATAAATTCGCGGGGATTGCCACGGTGCTGATCGGAATCGCCGATGCGCTGGAAAAGCATCCGGGGCGCTGGAAGTTTCAACCGGAGATGCGCGTGCTCACCGGAGGAGCGGCCGCCCCCGTGGACTTGATCCGGCGGCTGGACCGCTTCGGCATCCATCTGCGGCACAGTTGGGGACTGACCGAATCGAGCCCCATGGCCACCTTCGGCTATCTCCAGCCGCACATGCTGGACTGGCCGGGAGATAAGCAGTACGAAGTGCGCGCCCGGCAGGGATTTCCCATGCCCTTCGTCGAGATGCGCATCAGCGGAAAAGACGGAGCGGAAGCGCCCTGGGACGGCGCGACGCCGGGAGAGATCGAACTGCGCGGACCGTGGATTGCCGCGAGCTACTACAATGCGCCGGAACAGAGCGAACGCTGGAGCCCCGACGGATGGTTCCGCACCGGAGACATCGGCACGATGGACGAAGACGGCTGCTTGAAGCTGGTGGACCGGGCGAAAGACCTGGTGAAATCGGGCGGGGAGTGGATCAGCTCGGTGGACATGGAAAACGCGCTGATGAATCATCCGGCGGTGAAGGAAGCGGCGGTCGTCGGCGTGCCCCATCCGAAATGGCTGGAGCGGCCGCTGGCCGCGGTGGTGCTGAAGGAAGGGGCGGAGGCCAGCACGGAGGAGTTGCGCGCGTTTCTAGGGAAAACCTTCGCCAAGTGGCAGTTGCCGGACGCGGTGGTGTTTCTCGCGGCCATCCCGCGCACTTCCGTCGGAAAATTCAACAAGATCGCCCTGCGCGAACAATTCGCCGGCTGGAAGTGGGAATAGAATCCCGAGGGAAGGCAGGCTGGCACCATGAAAAAAACGGCGCGCAATGCCGTGCTGGGGCTGATTGCTCTGCTCATTCTGTTCTTCGTGGCGGTTCCGCCCCTGGTAGACCGCGGAATGAACCAGTTGACGGCCGCAGGCATGCAGCCCGTCGCCATACGGAAAGATGCCGCCGCGCTGCATGCCACGCTGCGGGTCGCGGACTTGCACGCCGATTCGCTGCTGTGGGGGCGGGATCTTACGGCGCGCGGCTCGCGCGGCCATGTGGACGTGCCGCGGTTGATCGAGGGCGGCGTGGCGGTGCAACTATTTACGGCGGTGACCAAAACGCCGCGCGGGCTGAACTACGAGCGAAACTCCGCCGACTCGGACACGATCATCTGGCTGGCGCTGGCCCAGCGCTGGCCTCCGCGCACTTGGAACGACCTGACCGAGCGGGCGCTGTTTCTGGCGCGCAGGTTTGATGACACGGTAGCCGGCTCCGCCGGACGCCTGGCGCCGATTCGCACCGCGCGCGACCTGCAAGCCTATCTGGCGGAACGCAAAGCGGGCGCGGTGAAGACGGCGGGAATTCTGGGAATCGAAGGCGCGCACGCTCTGGGCGGCAAGCTGGAAAATCTTGACCGGCTCTACGACGCGGGCTACCGCGTCATTTCGCTGACGCATTTTTTCGATGACGAATTCGCGGGCTCCTCGGCGGGGGTTGGAAAGGGCGGATTGACGCCCCTGGGGCGCGAACTGGTCCGGCGGATGAATGAAAAGCGGGTGATCATCGACCTGGCGCACGCTTCGCCGCAAACCATCGCGGACGTTCTGGCGCTGACGAAGCGCCCGGTCATCTACTCGCACGGCGGGCTGAAGGGCACGTGCAACAACCGGCGCAACCTGAGCGACGACGAGGCGCGGGTGATCGCGCGCAGCGGGGGACTGATCGGCATCGGCTTCTGGGAGACGGCCGTGTGCGGGAAGGATGCGCGGGCGGTGGCGCGGGCGATGCGCTACGCGGTGAACCTCGTGGGAGCCGAGCATGTGGCGCTGGGATCGGATTTCGACGGCGCGACCACCGTGCCGTTTGATTCCGCGCACTTGGCGGAACTTACCGCTGCGCTGCTCGATGCGGGTTTCCGCGAAGACGACATTCGCGCGGTCATGGGCGAAAACGTGCTGCGCTTCCTGGCGGAGAATTTGCCGCAGGAATAATTTGCGAATAGTTACATTGAGATCCTTTCCGACAGGAGCCGGAATCTTCGATCGGCCCCGATAAAAAGCATCGGGGCCTCCGGATGACACCCATGGAATTTTTGTGAATGACTAGGTGCGATAGCTGGCGTTGATGCGCACGTATTCGGCGGTGAAGTCGCAGGTCCAGTAGCGGGCCACGGCCGGGCCGGCGTGCAGATCCACGATGAGGTGGACGTGTTTGCCGAGCAGGCGCTTGCTGGCGGCGCGTTCGTTGAAGTCGAGAGGCTGTCCGCGGCGCAGAACGCGAATGCCGGCCATGGTGATGTCCACGAGGTCCGGGTCGAAGCGCACGCCGGCGCGGCCGGCGGCGGCGAAGACGCGGCCCCAGTTGGGGTCGCCGCCGGCAAAGGCGGTCTTGACCAGCGGGGAAGTCGCGATGGTCTCGGCGATTTTGCGCCCGGCGGCTTCGCTCTTGGCGTGGCGCACTTCGATTTCGATCACGCGCTGCGCGCCTTCGCCGTCCTCGACAATTTGCAGGGCCAGCGAGCGGAGGACTTCCTCGAGCGCGGCGGTGAAGGCGCGATGCGCCGCGCTTCCCGCGCGGATGGCGGGAGCGCCGGAGGCGCCGTTGGCCAGCACCAGGAGCGTGTCGTTGGTGGAGGTGTCGCCGTCAATGCTGATGGAGTTGAAAGTGCGCGCGGTTACTGCGCGCAGCGTGCGCTGCAGAAGCGCCGGAGCGATGGCCGCGTCGGTGGCCACAAACGCGAGCGTGGTAGCCATATTGGGGTGAATCATGCCCGCGCCCTTGGAGCAGCCGGCAATGTGCACGCGCTTGCCGCCCATGCGGAAGCTGGCCGCGGCGGTCTTGGGGCGCGTGTCCGTGGTGCAGATGGCCAGGGAAAATTCGGCGAAGGAGCGCGCCGAAGGGCGGCGGTTGCGCGAAAGCTGCGGCAGCGCACGGAGAATTTTTTCGAAGGGCAGGGGCACGCCGATGACGCCGGTCGAGCAAACGAAGAGTTCGTACGGAGCACAGCCCAGGCGCTTCGAGGCTTCCGCGACGGTGTAATGCGAAGCGGCCAGCCCGCCTTCGCCCGTGGCGCAATTGGCGTTGCCCGCGTTGACCACCACGCCGCGCATGCGCCCCTTGGACAATTTCAGATTTTGCCGGGAAACCACCACCGGCGCGGCCACCACCAGATTTTGCGTGAAGACGGCCGCAGCTGAAGCCGGAACGTCGCTGGTGAAGAGCGCCAGATCCAGCGCGCCGGTTTTTTTCAGGCCGCAGGCCGTGGCGGCAAAGCGGAACCCGCGCGGCAGAGCGGCCTCGGAGAGGGCTTCCTTCATGACGTGCACACCGGAGAGGCGGGGCCAGTGCTCACGGAAGAAACCTCCTCTCCCCCGCGACGTGGACTACGATTCTCTGGCTTCCGGTCTTTCGCTTCCCGTTCATGCCGTGGCTCCTCGTTTGGACAAGCGCGTTTTCAAAAGGTCAATCGCGGCGCGCACGGCCTCCTCGCCGGTGCCGCCCGGAAGATTGCGGCGCGCGAGCGAAGCAGCCAGCGTGCACTCAGCCAGGGCCGCGGCGTCGAGTTCGGGAGCGATCTTGCGCATGTCTTCGAGCGGCAACTCGGTCCAGGGGCGCTTTTGGCGCTCGGCTTCGCGAAAAATCAGCCCGGCCAGATCGTGTGCACGCCGGAAGGCTACGCCGCGGCGGACCAGCGCGTCGGCCAGTTCGGTGGTAAGCAGCGCGGGATCGGCGGCGACGCGGCGCAGGCGGTCGGTATCGTATTGCGTCTTGCTCACGGCTCCGGCGGCGATCTCCAGCATGGCGGCCACCTGATCGTGCGCGGCGAAGAGCGGTTCCTTGTCCTCCTGCAAGTCGCGCTGGTAGCTCGAGGGCAAACCCTTGAGCGTGGTGAGCAGGCTGAGCAGCGCGGCGGTGATGCGCCCGGTCTTGCCGCGAATCAGTTCCCAGGAATCGGGATTTTTCTTCTGCGGCATCAGGCTGCTGCCGGTGGCGTACTCATCGGGAAGAATGGCGTAGGCAAACTCCTGCGAGGCGAAGAGGATGGAGTCCTCGGCCAGGCGCGAGAGGTGCGTGGCGATGCCGGCGAGTGCGAAGAGATAGTCGAGAGCGAAGTCGCGGTCGCTGACGGCGTCGAGGCTGTTGGCGGTGATGCGCGAGAAACCCAGATCGCGCGCGATGGCCTGGCGGTCCACCGGAAACGAACAGCCCGCGAGCGCGCCCGAGCCCATGGGGCAGGCGTCGGCGGACTCCGCGGCATGCGCGAGGCGAGGCAGGTCGCGCGAAAAGGCTTCGGCATGCGCCAGCAGAAAATGCGAGAGGAGAATCGGCTGGGCATGCTGCATGTGGGTCATGCCGGCGAGCGGAACGCCCAGATAGTGCTCGGCCTGGCCGGCCAGCGCGTTCACCAGCGCGGCGGCGCGGCGCTGCATGGAGGCGGCGGCTTCCATGACGAAGAGCCGAAAATCCGCGGCGACCAGTTCGTTGCGGCTGCGCCCCGTGTGCACCTTCCAGGCCAGCGGGCCCAGTTCCTCGACGAGGGCTTTTTCCGTGAAATGGTGCAGATCCTCGGCGTCGGATTCGGCGATCCATGCGGGAGTGGCCGCGATGCGGTCGTCAATGCGGTCCAGCGCCGCGTGAATCTGCTCGACTTCCTCGCCCGTCAGGATGCCCACGCCTTGCAGCGCCTTGGTCCATGCGCGATTCACCGCCAGTTCGAACGGCAGCAGGCGGTGATCAAACGAGAAGGAGCGCTGAAATTCGTCGAAGACCTTGTCCGGCCCGCGATCGAAGCGCCCGCCCCACAGCTTGTCGTCCTTGCGGTCGGTCATGGGCGCAGGCTCACTTGCCGCCTTCGGCCTTGGCTTTGGGGCGCACGGTGACCGGCAGGGCGAAGAGATTGATGAAGCCCTCGGCGTCCTTGGGGTTGTAGCGGCCCATGGTGAAGCTGGCCAGGTCGGCGCGGTAGAGCGAGAAAGGCGAAACGCGCTTGGTGATGTTCAGCGTGCCCTTGCAGAGCTTGAGACCCACCGAGCCGGTGACGCGCTGCTGGGAGACGTTGAAGAAACCGTCGAGAGCGGCGCGCAGCGGGGCGAACCACAATCCGAAATAGACCATCTCGGCGTAACGCACGGAGAGCATCTGCTGGAAATGGGTGGTGTCGCGGTCCAGCGTCAGCGCTTCCAGTTCGCGGTGCGCGGTGACGAGCAGCGTGCCGCCCGGCGTTTCATACGCGCCGCGCGACTTCATGCCCACCAGGCGGTTTTCCACCAGGTCCGCGCGGCCGATTCCGTTGCGCGCGGCGATTTCGTTCAAGCTGTTGAGCAGGTCGATGGGACCGAGCGGTTTGCCGTTGACGGAGACCGGCGTGCCGCTTTCAAAACCGATTTCGACTTCCTCGGGCTTTTCCGGGGCCTTCTCCGGCGAGACCACCCACTGCCACATGGCTTCGTTGGGCGCGTTGGCGGGGTCTTCCAGTTCGCCGCCTTCGTGGCTGAGGTGCCAGATGTTGCGGTCGCGGCTGTAAATGTTCTTCTTGGACTGTTCCACCGGAACATGGTGTTGTTGCGCGTAGGCGATGGCGTCCTCGCGCGAGTCGATGGTCCATTCGCGCCACGGCGCGATGATCTGCAGGTTGGGCGCGATGGCCTTGTAGCCCAGTTCGAAGCGCACCTGGTCGTTGCCCTTGCCGGTGCAGCCATGGGAGAGACCGTCGGCGCCCAGCTTGAGCGCGAGTTCCGCCTGGCGCTTGGCGATCACCGGCCGGGCCATGGAGGTGCCCAGCAGGTAGGTGTGCTCATAGACGGCGCCGGCGCGCAGCGTGGGCCAGATATATTCGCGGATAAATTCCTCGCGCAGATCCTCGATGGTGGCGCTGGAAGCGCCGGTGGCCAGGGCCTTCTTGCGCGCGGCTTCCAAGTCTTCCTGCTGGCCGACGTCGCCGATCATGGCGATCACTTCGCAGCCGTAATTCTCCTTGAGCCAGGGAATAATGATGGATGTATCGAGACCGCCGGAATACGCCAGCACGACCTTCTTCGGTTTGTTCACGAGTCCTCTTTCCAGATTATTTTCAGCGTAAAGTTTATTGCGCCGGGCTTTTTTCCATCCCCCGCCCGGAAATCATTTTAGCTCAGCAGCGTGAGCAGGATGGCTTTTTGCACGTGCAAGCGGTTTTCCGCCTGATCGAAGGCGATGCAGCGCTCGCCGTCCATCACCTCGTCGGTGACTTCCGCGCCGCGGTGCGCCGGAAGACAGTGCATGAAAACGCCTTCGGGGGCCAGCAGGTCCATCATCTCATCGTTGACCTGAAAACCGGCAAAGGCGGCTTTGCGCTCGCACGCCTCCTTCTCAAAACCCATACTGGTCCAGGTGTCCGTGTAAACGGCCTGCGCGCCCGTGACGGCTTCGGCGGGGTCGCGCAGCAATTCGATTTTGGCCTTGGTTTCGCGGGCGGTGCGGCGCGCTTCGGCCACGATTTCCGGCGCGGGGTCATAGCCGGCGGGCGTGGCGACGCGCAGGTGCGCGCCCAGGCGCGCTCCGGCGAGCAGCAGCGAATGGCAGACGTTGTTGCCGTCGCCGACGTAGGCCAGCTTCAGCCCGCGCAGCGAGCCGAATTGTTCCTCGAGGGTGAAGAAATCCGCCAGGGCCTGGCAGGGGTGATACTTGTCGGAAAGCGCGTTGATTACGGGAATATTCGCCTTCGCGGCCAGGGCCTCGAGCGCGGTCTGCTCGAAAACGCGCGCGACGATTCCGTGCACCCAGCGCTCCAGGCTGCGGGCCACGTCGGTGATGGATTCGCGATCGCCCAGCCGCGACTGCGTGTGGTCCAAAAACACGGCCGAGCCGCCCATGCTCTGAATGCCCACCTCGAAGGTGACCCGCGTGCGCAGCGAGGGCTTCTCGAAAATCAGCGCCAGCACGCGGCCCGTGAGCGCCCCGCGGTAGCGGTCCGGGCGCGCCTTGATGTCCGCGGAGAGCTGCAGGAGTTCGCGCACGCTCGAGGCGTTCCATTCCGTTCCCGTCAGCAGGTCCGACGAAATCATCAATTGCGTCGCTAGAGTCGTTGCGGTCATTTTCACCTCGCCGCGGCCTGGAGCGCCCGGGCCGAGTCCGCGATTGCGGCGGACTCGGCGGGGTTCCCCACTCGCGGGGTTTTGGTCAGGACAAACTCGAACGTACGAAGAAACTCGCGCACTTGCGCGGCGCTCAGCGTGTAAGGCGGGAGCAGGCGCAGGGTGGTGTCGTGGGTGCAGTTGATGAGCAGGCCGCGCTCGAGCGCGGCGGCGACGTAGGGGCCGCCTTCCACGCTGAGCTCAATGCCCAGCATCAGGCCTTCGCCGCGCACTTCGCGAATGAAGGATAGCTTGCGGGCCAGCGCTTCGAGGCCCGCGCGGAGCTGCGCGCCGCGCGCGCGGATATTTTCAAGCAGCCGCGCGTCCTCGACGGTGCGCAGAAATTCGAGCGCCGTGGCGCAGGCCAGCGGCCCGCCGCCAAAGGTCGTGCCGTGCAGGCCAGGCGAAACGGCGTCGGCCACTTTTTGCGTGGCGAGAATCGCACCCAGCGGAAGCCCCGCGGCCAGGGGCTTGGCCACCACCGCGATATCGGGCAGTGAAGAAAACTTTTGGTATGCGAAATAACGCCCCGTGCGTCCCAGACCGCACTGAATCTCATCGGCGATCAGCAGCGCACCGTGCTGCGTGGCCAGGCTGCGCGCGCGGTTCCAGAACGCCTCGCTCACCGGATAGATGCCGCCTTCGCCCTGCACCGTCTCGATCAGCACGCAGCAGACCGTGGCATCGAATTTGGCTTCCAGATCGGCCACGTCATTGAAGCGCACGAATTCCACGCCGGGCACCAGCGGAGCAAACGGCGCGCGGTATTTTTCCGTGTGCGTGACGCTCATCGCGCCGAAGGTTCTTCCGTGGAAGGAATTTTCCATGGCCAGAATGCGCGTCTTGCCGCTGCCGCCGCCCACCAGCCGCGCCAGCTTGAGCGCGCCATCAATCGCTTCCGTGCCGCTATTGGCAAAGAACACGCGGTCCAGCCCCGACCATTCGGCGAGTTTGCGCGCCAGGGGCCCCTGATGCAGGTTATGGAACAGGTTCGAGAGATGAATGGCCCGCGCCGCTTCCCGGCGAATTGTCCTCACGATGCGCGGGTGCGCGTGGCCCAGCGCGTTGACCGCGATGCCGCCCAGAAAATCGAGATATTTTTTTCCCTGCGCGTCAAACACCACCGCGCCGCGCCCGTGCGTGAAGACCAGCGGCGAGCGCTTGTAAGTGGGCAGAAGAAAATCCACGGCATCGCGCACGGCGGCGTCCGCCGGCGATGTCCGCCGTGCCGCGCTTTTCTTGTTTTTCGTCCGCTTCATCTTTTCCGCTTCTTTCGTTTTCCCGCGCCCAGTCACGCCGCGCTCAGCGCCGCGCCGGCCTTGTGCGCCGCCTTGCCCAGTGTCACCATCGTGCCCAGCGCATTGCCCGTCTTTCCCTTGACCACGTCGCCCGCAACGCCCACCGCGCTCAGCAGCGCTTCCGGCCCGGTTCCGCCGACGATGCGCACGCCGCCCACGCCGCCCTCGAGCGCGCGCTTGGCCGCTTCCAGCTTGAGCACCATGCCTCCGGAAACCACCCGGCTCTCCACCAGCTTGCCGATCTCTTCGCACGAGACGGCCTGGAGAAGTTCTTCGCCCTGCAGCACGCCGGCCACGTCGGTCAGATAAATCAGCGCATCGGCGCGCACATATTCGGCGCAGGCGGCGGCCATGTGGTCGGCATTGATGTTGTAGAGTTCGCCGTCCGGTCCCAGCCCCAGGCACGGCGCCACGGGGATCAGCCCCTCGCGCCACAGCGATTCAAGGAAGCCCACGTTCGCGCCGGTGAGGTAGCCGACGAAGCCGAGACCGCCGGAAACGTCGTTATGCACCAGCGGCTCCGCAAGGAAACACTGCGCGTCCGCCGCGGAGATGCCCACGGCGGGCTGCCCTTCGGCGGAGATGGCCGCGGCCAGGCGCTTATTGAGCAAACCGGCGAAGACCATGACCGCGGCGTCGCGCGTCTCGCGGTCGGTGACGCGCAGGCCGGCGACAAAGCGGCTCTCCAGGCCCATGCGCTTCAGCGTGGCGGTGAAGAGCCGCCCGCCGCCGTGCACCACCAGAATCTGATGCCCCGCGCGCGCCAGCGCGGCCACCTGCGCCGCCAGCGAATTCACCGCCGCGGAGTCTTCCAGCAAAGCTCCCGCAAATTTGATGACGAGTCTCATTGGAGTGCAGTCTGCTCCTCGATGCCCAGGATGTGATTGAAATTCTGAACCGCCTGCCCCGCGGCGCCCTTGCCCAGATTGTCCAGGCAGGAGACCACGATCAGCCGCTCGCCCGTCTCGTCCAGGGCGAAGCCGATATCGCAAAAATTGGTGTGCGCCACATGCTGCAGCTCGGGCAGGTTTCCCGCGGGCCAGATGCGCACCATGGGGCGCCCGGCGTAAAACTTGCGGTAGAGCGCCTCGATTTCCGCGGCGTTGCGCTTTTCTCCCAGCCAGATGTACAGGGTGGAGAGAATGCCGCGCGCCAGCGGCAGCAGGTGCGTGGAAAACATGACCTGCGCGCCGTCGAGGCCGGTGTGCTCGAGAATTTCCGGCGTGTGCCGGTGGGTAAAGAGCCCGTAGGCGCGGAAATTTTCGTTCACTTCCACGAACTGCATCTCCCGGCGAAGCTCCTTGCCCGCCCCGCTCGCTCCGGACTTGCAATCGCAGATGATGCCGCGCTCCGCGGCAATCCAGCCCGCGGCGGAGAGCGGACGCAGCGCCAGGATCACGCTGGTGGCGTAGCAGCCGGGGTTGGCGATGAGCCGCGCCGAGGAAATCCGCGAAGTGTACAATTCGGGCAAACCATAGACGGCCTGCTCGAGCGCGGCCGCCGGCGCCGCTTCCATCTTGTACCAGGCGGAAAAGGTGGCTCCGGAACGGAAGCGGAAGGCCCCGCTCAGGTCCACCACGCGCAGGCCGGCCTGGGTGAGCTGCGGCGCAATTTCCCGGGAAACCTCGTGCGGGGTGGCCAGAAAGGCGGTGCCCGCGGAGCTTTCCACAATGGCCTCCAGCGAAAGCGTTTTCACCGGCGCATCGCCCCAGCCGCGAAACTGCGGAAAGAGCTCGCCCAGACACCGGGCTCCGGCGGTGTCCCGCAAATAAAAAACCGGCTGGCGCACCGAGGGATGGCGCAGAAGAATGCGCGCCAGCTCCAGCCCGGTATAGCCGGAGACGCCCACGACCGCGACTTGTTGCGGATCTCTCATTGCAGCTCGGCTTCGATCTTCTTCTGCAGCGATTCGCGCGTCTTGCGCTTGGCGGTGATGATCAGCACGGTGTCGTCCCCGGCGATCGTGCCGGCCACTTCCGGAAATTTGGCGCGGTCCACGGCCGCGGCCAGGGCCTGGGCCCCGCCCGGAGGAGTTTTCAGCACCAGCATGTTTTCCGCGGGACGGATATCCAGAAGAAATTCGCGCAGGGCGTGCGCCAGCGGGGGAAGAGCGGAAGCGTCTTCGGCCAGGGCCGCGGCGGGCTTGTAGCCTTCCGGCGTTTTGATCAGCTTGAGCTCCTGCAGGTCGCGGGAGAGGGTGGCCTGAGTGACGCGCAGTTTGCGCTGGGCCAGGAGGCGGCGCAGGTCGTCCTGGCTGGAGACCGGCTCGCTCGAGACCAGATTGAGGATCTGGCCGTGGCGGTATTTTTTCCCGGCTTGTATGGCCATGGATTGAATATGCAAAGCCATGCATATTTATACGATGCTCCCGGCACGCCTGTCAAACACTTCCTGCAATTTATTTCTTCCCCGCCGCCATTTCTTCACCCCCTCCCTTTCCTGTATCATGGGGCCGCAGCACCGCTGTTTCCCGCCCGTTTGCCGGGGCTCCACCAGCCTCTCGCGGGTTCCTGATTCCAAGGAGCCGGTCATGTCCAAAGAACGCTCGTCCAAGAAATCCCAGGAAGAATACCGCCTGCGCACGCGCCTGATTCACGGCAGCTTCGCCACGGGCCGCTGGGATTACGGCCATCACGTCGTCCCGCCGCAATCCAGCTCGGCCACTTACCGCCTCTCCTCCGTCCATCGCGGCGCGCAGGGCTTCATCGAATTCGCCACGCCGGAATCGCGCCGCGCTCCCATCTATATTTACGACCGCCTGGATGAGCCCAGCCGCGGCATGCTCGAGGAAAATCTGGCCGCGGCGGAAGGCGGCGAAGTGGCCGTCACCTTCGCCACGGGCATGGCCGCGGTCAGCGCCGCTCTGGGCATCCTGACGGCGGCGGGCGATCAAATCGTCGCGCATCATATTCTTTACGGCTGCACGCACAGCCTGATGACCAGCTGGCTGCCGCGCTACAAGGTGCGCACCGATTTCTGCGACCTGGGCCATCCCGAATCGCTGGCCAAGATCGCCACCAAGGACTGCCGCGTGGTCTATTTCGAAACGCCCGTCAATCCCACCATGGAATTGATTGACATGGCCGCGGTGCGCCGCGTCGTGGACCGCCTCAACGAAGGCCGCCCGGAGGCCGAGCGCATCTGCATCGTCGTGGACAACACCTTTGCCACGCCGTATTGCCAGCGCCCGCTGGCGCACGGCGTGGACCTCGTCGTGCACAGCCTGACCAAGGATATTTGCGGCTTTGGTACGGAGATGGGCGGCGCGGTGATCGGCGCAAACCGCTTTTTCAATCACCTGATGCTCTACCGCAAGGATTTCGGCGGCGTGCTCTCCCCGAAGAACGCCTGGCCCATTCTGGTTTACGGCCTGCCCACGCTGGCCACGCGCATGGTCAACCAGCAGAAGACGGCCATGCACGTGGCCGACTTTCTCACCCGCCAGCCCAAGGTCGCCCGCGTGCTCTATCCGGGGCTGCCGAATTTTCCGCAGCGCGATCTGGCGCGCCGGCAGATGACCACTTTCGACGGGCAATTCGCCCCCGGCAGCATGATCTATTTTGATTTGAAGGGCGGCGACGGCAGCATCGAAAGCGCCCGGCAAGCCGCCGAGCGCTTCGTGGACCATATCGCGGAGAAGGCGTACACGATTACGCTGGCGGTGAGCCTGGGGCAGATCAAGACGCTGATTGAAAATCCATTTTCCATGACCCACGCTTCGGTTCCCGACGAGGAAAAGATCCGCAGCGGCCTGCAGCCGGGCGGGATTCGCCTTTCGCTGGGGCTGGAGGACTGGCACGACATCATCGCGGACTTGGAAAATGCGCTGGAAGTGATATAAGGGTAGTTCGCCCGGCCGGACACCCCTGTCAGATACGCGTCATAGGGGTTTGACGAAGCTGGCTTTCGACGCTTTTGCATGTTACGTATTAATCGTCTAAGTCCTTCTATGCCTATGTCATGCAAATCGCCGGGCTGCAAGACGCCGGTCCCAGCCGCGCTGGATGACCAGCAGCTTTGCGTTTTGCATTTCACCCTGCTGCTGGAGCAGGGCTGCGGAGAGATGCGCCGCGAGACCGCATTAGGAAAAACCAATCACGACCAACAGGCCGAAATTCTCCGCTTCATCACCGAAAACGGCGAACGACTTGCGCGCGTTTCCACCAGCGGCCTGCATCTCACCGACGACCTGAAGGCCCGCATTCTCAGCACGTTCCTTACGCTGATGAACCTGCGCGAAAATATCGACCGCTCGGCCATGCGCGTGCCCTTCGGCCGCGGCGGCAATGCTCGCTGATTTTCTTGAGCGCCGTCTTTTCGTAACAAAAAAAATATTATGCACCCAGGTAGCGGGCATAGAGCGAACGCGCCACGCCCGGATCTTTCGTTCCCTTGATGATGGCGCGGCCGTCGGCGAAGACGGTCAGTTCATACGGTGGAACCTGGAAACGCAGCAGGAACTCGTTGCTGCGCACCCCGGCCACGCTGGGCGCCAGGCGTTCGCGCACCTGGGCCAGGTCCAGGCTGCGCCCGCGTTCGTGAATCTGCACGGAATCGCGCCCGCACATCGTAATCCGCGGCTGCGCCTGCCCCTCCAGGTAACGGAATTCCCGCCGCGCGCAGACGCCGCAGTCCGGATTGCGTCCCACGGACACGGATTGCATCCGCCCGCTCCAGATGTCGCAGGAAATCAGCCGCCCGTGCAACGCTTCGGCGCGCCCCGCCAGAATTTTCAGGGCCTCGCCCACTTCGAGAGAAGCCGCCAGATTCACCACCGGGCCCAGCACGCCGACCGTGTCGCAGGTCTCCTCCATGTGCGGCGTTCCACGCTCCACCAGACAGGCCAGGCAAGCGGTAATCCCCGGACGGATAACCATGGAGAGGCCGTAGGCGGCCACGGCTGCCGCATAAATCCACGGGCGCCCGTGCTTCACCGCATAATCATTCATCAGGAAGCGCGTTTCGAAATTGTCCGTGCCGTCCAGGATGAGATCGAAGCCGCCCAGCAGTTCCTCGACGTTCCCCGGCCCCAGATCGGCGATGCGCCCTTCGACCGCAACATCGGAGTTGATGGCCCGCAGCTTGCTCTCCGCGGCGACGGCCTTGGGCAGCGACTCCCGCGCGTCGGCTTCGTCAAACAGCGTCTGCCGCTGCAGGTTGGAGGGCTCCACGAAATCCCGGTCCAGCACGCGCAGCCGGCCCACCCCCGCGCGCACCAGCAGCCCGGCCGCGGCCGCGCCGATGGCCCCGCAGCCCACGATCACGGCGCTCGAAGCCGCCAGCCTGCGCTGCCCTTCCTCGCCCAGGCCGGCAAAAAGGATCTGCCGTGAATATTTTTCGTTCAATGGTTTGCCCACGCGCTCTCACGCCCCCGCAATCTTCCGCCGCCCGGCCTGCCCTGCACCAAGGGACAGGATAGCGCCAAAGTGGCACAGCCGGGTAAGGCTATGGGCTCTGTGCTAACCTTCTATCTGTCCGATTTGGCGACTCGAAAATATGAAGATTGATCGCTTCCATCGAGGCGGAGCCTTTCTTTTACTGCCGATTCTTTTCGCCGCCGGGGCGCTGCGGGGCCAGGTTCCTGCTCCCGCGCAACCCCCCGAGCAGCCGGCTTCCGCGCAACAATCGCCGGGCGCCTCTTCGCCCGCCCGGCCCGTCGTGGCCGTGCGCATTGTGACCCACGACGGGCGCATACTCTCCGAAGCCCCGCCCGGCCTGCCCCTCGCCATGGGCCAGCCGGCCACGGCCGGAGCCATGCGCGAGTCCCTGCGCATTCTCTACCGCACGGGAAATTATCAGGATTTGCAGGCCGTCGAAACTCCGGTCGAAGGCGGTGCGCGCATTGATTTCCTAGTGCGCGAAAATCTCTTTTTCAATCAGGTGCGCATCACCGGGCTAAGCGCTCCGCCCAGCGAAGCCACGGCTGTCGCCTCCATGCAGATCAATCTCGGGCAGGTCTTCCGCCAGAGCGTGCTGGACGAGGGCCTGGGCCATTTACGCGAGGCCCTCGCCGAGGAGGGCCTTTATGAAGCGCGGGTTACCGCCGAACCCGAGCCGCACCCGCAAACGCAGCAGATGGACGTGCTCGTGCGCGTCGTCCCCAGTCCCCGCGCGCGCATCGGACAAATTCAATTGCTCAACCACACCGGTTATTCCTCCGCCGAATTGCTCGAGCAGGCCCGCCTGGCCGCCGGCCGCGAGCTGACCCTGCGGCGGCTGCAAACGGGCAGCGAACGAATCCGCAAATTTCTGGGAAAAAACGGGCATCTCAGCGCCCGCGCGACCGTGCGCCGCGGCCCCTACGACCCCGCGAAGAAAACCGTGCCTTTGGAACTGGAGGTGAACGAAGGCCCGCGGGTCCGCGTAGTGGTGAGCGGAGCAAAATTCTCGCGGCGCGCGCTGAAAAAACTCATCCCCATCTACCAGGAAGCGGCCATTGACCCCGATCTGCTCGAAGAAGGCCGCCACAACCTGCAGGAGCGCCTGGAGAATGAAGGCTATTTTGACGCACAGGTGAGCTACACCACGGCGGCGCACGAATTTCAGAAACCCGGCAGCGCCTGGAAGAGCGAGGAAGAAGTGGTCACCTACGCCATCGAGCGCGGCGAGCGCCACAAAGTGGTGGGCATCGAAATCGCCGGTAACCGCTACTTCAGCCGCGAACTGCTGCGCAAGCGCCTGCGCATTCAGCCCGCCGCTTTCGCTTCTCCGGGGCGGTTCAGCCGCCGCCTCCTCGATGACGATGCCCAATCCATGCTCAGCCTCTATCAGGGCAACGGTTTCGAAAATGCCCGGGTCACCCCCGTGGCCCTCGATGATTTCCACGGCAAAAGCGGCGCCCTGCTTGTCCGTTTCCAGATTGAAGAAGGCCCGCAAACAAAGGTCGGCTCCCTCTCCCTCGAAGGCAACCGCTATTTCTCCCAGGACGAACTGTTTTCCGTCATCGGCTCGACTCCCGGCCAGCCCTTCTCCGAGTTCAA
Organism: Terriglobia bacterium; assembly: GCA_041500985.1. Classification (GTDB taxonomy): domain Bacteria; phylum Acidobacteriota; class Terriglobia; order Acidiferrales; family UBA7541; genus Acidiferrum. The sequence goes on from JBGQNE010000011.1 coordinate 32,464, forward strand.
CGTCATCTCCGACCGCGACAACATTCTGGCCCTCTACTTCAACGAAGGCTTTCCCCAGGCCCGCTTCACCGCCGCCGTCGAACGCTCCGCCGCCGATTCCCCCGCGCTTCCCGCCCAGGTGCGCCTGACCTACCGCCTCGAGGAAGGCCCGCAGGTGCGCGTCCGCCAGGTGCTCATCGGCGGCCAGCGCCATACCCGCCCGGAGGTGATCCAGCGCGAAATCCGTTTCCGCCCGGGCGAGCCCCTGCGCCAGGGCGAAGTGGTGGAATCCCAGCGCCGCCTCTACAACCTGGGCATCTTCAACCGCGTGGCCATCGAGCCGCAGAATTCCGCCGGCAGCGATCCGCAAAAAAATGTCTCCGTGTTGGTGGAAGAGTCCAAGCGCTACACGCTCTCCTACGGCGGCGGCGTGGAAGTGCAGCGCCTGGCCAGCACCACCGATCCCACCGGAGGGCAGTTGCGCGCCAGCCCGCGCGGCTTGCTGGAAATCTCCAAGGCCAATCTCACCGGCCGCGCCGATTCCCTGGCCCTGAAAATCCGCGGCAGCACCCTGCAGGGCCGCGCGCAGCTGGCCTATTCCGCGCCCAACACCTTCGGCAAGGATGCCCTGAGCTTCCAGGCCATCGCTTCCGCCGAGCGCATCCAGGACATCAGCACCTTCAGCGTGACCCGCTACGAAGGCACCGTGCAGCTCGCCCAGGTGGTTTCGCCGCTGACTTCGCTGCTCTACCGCTACGCCTTCCGCAAGGTTCTGGTCAACCAGCTGAAGATCACCCCCCAGGAAGTTCCTCTCTTCAACCAGCCCACGCTCATCTCCGAATTCGGACTGGGCTGGTTCCGCGACCGCCGCGACAATCCCGCTAATGCCATCCGCGGCAACTTCAGCAGCGCCGACGCCAGCGTGGCCGACACTTCCATCGGCTCGAGCGCCAGCTTCCTGCGCTTTTTCCTGCAGAATTCCAGCTATTATTCCCTGGGCCGCCGCTTCCGCTTTGCCCGCTCGCTGCGCTTCGGCGTTCTTCTCCCCTACCGCGATACCGTTTCTCTCAGCTTCCCCGCGCCCATCGCCCCTCCTCTGCCCACCGTCATTCCCCTCCCCGAACGCTTCTTCGCCGGAGGCGGCACTTCCCTGCGCGGCTTCGCCCTCAACCAGGCCGGCCCGCGCGATGCTCTCACCGGCTTCCCCGTCGGCGGGCAGGCGCAGTTGATTCTCAATCAGGAACTGCGCTTCCCCTTGCGCGTTCCTCTTCTCGGCACGCAGCTCGGCGGCGCCTTCTTCTACGACGCTGGAAACGTTTTCAGCCGCCTCAAGCACGTCTCCCTGCGCTGGAAATCTCCCACTCCGGTCTTCGATCCCCTCAATCCCACCGTGTGCCAGTACAACTGCACCAACGAACTCGATTCCTTCTCCCATACGCTCGGTTTCGGCGTGCGCTATGCCACTCCCGTCGGTCCCATCCGCGTGGATATCGGCTACCTGCTGAATCCTTCCACTCTGGTCGTCCCTTGCCCCAGCGGCGCGCCCAATTGCCAGCAGTCCGCCACTCTGCCGCGCTTGCAGCTATTCTTCAGTCTGGGGGCGCCCTTCTGATGCTCCGGCTCCGCCACATCCTGTTCCTTGCCGGCCTCCTGGCTCTTCCTGCCTTTGCCGGCCTTTCCGCGGGCCGCCCGCAGCGGGTTCTCGACCGCATCGCCGCCCGCGTCGAAGACGACGTCATCCTCTACAGCGAAGTCCGCGACCTGGCCACCTTCCAGCAATTGGCCGGCGGCAAGCGCGAGACGGACGCTCAACTCCTCGACCGCCTCATTGACCAGTGGATTGTCCGCACCGAAGCGGAGGCTTCCCATTATCCCCATCCCTCGGAAGCCGAAATTGACCGCGAACTGGAATCCTGGAAAAAAGGTTTTTCTTCCGAAGCGATTCTCGTCAAACTCCTCGCCGACTCCGGCTGGTCCCTGGCCGACCTGCGTGGCATGCTGGCCGCGCAACTCTATCTCACCGGCTATCTCGATTCGCGCTTCCGCCCTTCCGTGCAGTTGCCTCCCGGCGCGGTCGAGGAGTTCTACCGGACTGCCATCGTCAGCGCGGCGCAAGCCCGCAAGGAAACTCCGCCGCCCCTGGATTCCGTGCGCGATTCCATCCAGGAAGCGCTGATTCAAAAAGGCATCAATGAACTTGCCGATCGCTGGCTGAAGGAACGCCGCGAACGTTTGCATGTCGAGAAGGAACTGCCATGAGCCGCTGGCTCTTCCGCCGCGGGAATTCGCCTGATCCACGGCCGCGCCGGCCGCGGCGCTGGCTGCGCCGCGCCATGTGGATCCTGCTGGCCAAGGTTGTTCTGATCATTTCCGGCGTGGTGATTTTCCTCTGGAGCGGCGCCGCCGATCCGATTTTGCGCCGCGCCATCATTCACCGTCTGGAAACGGCCACCGGCGCGCGCGTTGAAATCAAGGATTTTTCCATGCGCTGGTGGGGCCTGCGCGCAAGCCTCGGCGGATTTGTCCTGCACGGCAGCGAGCCCGCCGGCGCCGAACCGCTCTTCGCCGCCGAGGAAGTGGACGTGGGCGTGCGCATAGACTCCCTCTGGGGGGAAAAAGTCTCCCTCGGCGAAGTCATTCTGCGCTCCCCTCGCCTCCATCTCCTCACCGGCAAGGACGGCTCCCTGAATCTTCCCTCGCCTGCCCGCCAAGGCGCACCGCCCGCTCCTCTCGGCTCCCGCCTGATGGACCTGCGCATCCAGAAACTGGAAATCACCGGCGGCTGGATTCTCTACAACGCCACGCGCAGCCCGCTGTCGCTGCAGGGCGACGGCATGAGCCTGCAAATGAGCGGCGGCTCCCCCGAGCAGCCTCTCTATGTGGGCGAACTGAACTGGCGCAACCTCGTTTTTTCGATGCAGCGTTTCCAGCCCATGAGCGCGGCCCTCTCCGTCAAATTTTCCCTCGCCCCGGACGTCTTCCGCATCGAGCAGGCCGTGGTGCGCGTGGCCCACTCCCAACTGGACGCCACCGCCGAGCTGCGTAACTTCGCCCAGCCCTCCGTGAACTTCCGCTACCGCGGCTGGATGCGCCTCGACGATCTCCGCCCGCTGCTGCGGAAGAACAAGCCTCCTTCGGGCAACGTGGACCTCCGCGGCGAGGGCTCCTTCGCCGCGGGCAAACTGCGTCTCGACGGCAACTATTCCGCCCAGGCGGTTTCCCTGCCTTATCCCGAATTCCGCGCCTCGGGCATCTTCAACCGCGCCACCTACCACGCCGATGAACACGGCCTGCTCATCCCCGATTTCCACGTGGATATTTACGGCGGCTCCGTCACCGCCAAGGTCAGCCTCCAGTTCGCCGGCCTGCTATTCCGCGCCGATTCGCAATTCCGCGGCGTCAGCCTGGCCTCCACTCTCCGCGCTCTCGACCGCCCCGCCTTTCCCGTCGATTCCCTCCATTGGGACGCGCTCATCTCCGGCGACACCGTGGAAACCTGGAGCGCCGGCTTTCAACATTTCGAAGTCACCGGAAAAACTTCCTGGGCTCCTCCCGCGCAACTCTCCCCCGGCCGCATTCCCTCCACCGGCGCTTTCGCCCTGCACTACGCCCATGACCTGCGTCTCCTGCGCATCTCCAGCGGCCTGATTACTCTTCCCGCCGGCCGCATCACCTCTTCCGGTTTGCTCGGCCGCGATGACACTTCCCTGGACATTTCCTTCGAAACCGCCGACCTCTCCTCCTGGAACGATTTCATCCTGGCCATCCGCGACCTCTCTCCCAGGGAGCGCCGTTTCACTCCGTCCATGGCCGGCAGCGGCCGCTGGGACGGGCGCATTCTCGGCCCCATCGCCAAACCCGCTTTTGTCGGCCATCTCCGCGCCGAACTGCTCCGCTACGGCCCTTTCGATGCCGATCTGGTTGATGCCGACATCACCTATTCCCCCGCCGAATTTTCCCTGGCCCGCGGGCGCTTGCAGCGTGGCAGCATCGATGCCGAAGTCGAGGCCAATCTGCAGCTCTCCCTCTGGGCTTTCCTCCCCGGCAACCGCTGGCAAGCCGATGTGAACCTTGTGCAATCTTCCGTCGAGGATCTTCAGCGGCTCTTCGGTCTCTCCTACGCGCTGCGCGGCAGCCTCACCGGACAATTCCACGGCCGCGGCACGCGTTCTTCCCCCGCCGTTACCGGCCTTTTCGATCTCTCCGGCGGACAAGCCTCCGGCCTTCCCTTCAACCGCCTGCGCGGCCGGATGAATTGGACTCCCGAGCAACTGGAGATCGCCGACGCCGAACTGCGCGTCCTGCCCCGCGACAAGTCCGGTCCCCAGGGCGCCGGCCTGGTCACCGGCTCGGCCGCCTATCGCTTTGCCGATGACAACCTCTCGCTCGACCTCGTCGGCGCCGGTTTTCCTCTCGAGAGCTTCGAGCGCATTCAATTGCCCCGCCTGCCTATCGGCGGCCGCATGAGCTTTCGCCTGAAATCGCAAGGCCCCGTGGACAAACCGCTCGGCGACGGCACGTTCCGCATCGTGGATCTTCGTGTCGGCGAGGATATACTCGGCAGCTTCGAGGGCAAACTTTCCTCCGACGGCAGCGAGGTTCGCCTGGACCTTAGCTCCTTCATGACCACCGGCAGCCTCACCGGACATCTGCACATCGCTCTCGCCGGCGAATATCCCATGAGCGGAGCACTCTCCGTCACCGGCCTGGACCTCGATCCGTTTCTGGTCACCGCTCTGCATCTTCCCCCGGTCACCGGGCATGGCATCGTGGACGGAGACCTGGGCATCGCCGCTCCCCTCGCCCATCCCCAGAAATTTGCCGTGGACGCCAGCCTTTCCCGCCTGGTTCTGCACTACGCCAACGTGCAGCTGGAAAACTCCGGGCCCGTGCGCTTTCTCTATTCCAACGATGAACTGCAAATTTCCCGCGCCACCCTGCGCGGTTCGGAAACCAATCTGGACATCGCCGGGCTGGTGCAGTTCAGCGCCGCCCGCAGCATCAATCTCCGCCTGGACGGCGACTGGAACCTCAGCCTGCTCGACAGCTTTTTCCCCGACCTCGAAGCGCAGGGACCCGCGCAGATTCATGCCACCGTGGACGGCACTCTCGACCGCCCCCGCGTCAACGGCCGCATGCACATCGAAAAGGCCTCCGCCCGCGTCGCCGATTTCCCCACCGGCCTTTCCGCCCTGGAAGGCGATTTCCTTTTTGATTCCACCCGCCTCTCCTTCGACAACGTCACCGCCATGGCCGGCGGCGGCCCGCTGGTCCTTGCCGGGTCGGCCAACTATTCCGAGCGCCCCCTGCGCTATGAAATCAGCGTGCGCACTCCCAACGTCCGCGTCCGCTATCCCGTGGGCATGAGCTGGCTCGCCGGGGTGGCCCTGCGCCTCACCGGCACTCCCCAGGCCGCCCTGCTCTCCGGCCGCATCACCATCAACCGCCTCTCCCTCACCGAAGGCCTGGAAATCGCCGGGGCCCTCACCAGCGCCGAAGGCATCAGCGGCCCCTTGACCAGTTCTCCCTTCCTGCGCAATCTCCAGTTCGATCTCGAAGCCGTCTCCGCTCCCGGCACGCTGGTGGAATGGCCCGGCGCGGAAATCGAAGCCGACGCCAGCCTGCGCGTCCGCGGCACCTGGGAACATCCCATTCTTCTCGGACACATCCACTTTCTCTCCGGCGACCTGACCTTCGCCGGAAACCGCTACCGCGTCACCCGCGGCGATCTCAATTTTGCCAATCCCTTCCGCATTGACCCTGTCCTCAACGTCGAGGCCACCACGTCCATCCAGCAGTATGAAATCACCCTCAACTTCAGCGGTCCCGCCAGCAAGCTCTCGCTGGCTTACCGTTCCGATCCGCCTCTCCCCGCCAACGACATCGTTACCCTCCTGGCCATGGGCAAAACCGGCGAGGAAACGGAAACGCGCAGCGGCGGCGCCAGCCAGGGCGGCGCCGCGGGCGCCTCCGCCCTGCTCTCCGAAGCCATCTCCACGCAGCTCGGCGGCCGCCTGGAAAAACTTTTTGGCATTACCCGTTTGCGCGTGGATCCCGGACTGGGCGGGTTGAGCAGCGGCGGCGGTTCGCAGAACAGCGCGGCGCGCGTCACCGTCGAGCAACGTGTGGCCCGCAACCTCACCATCACCTACATCACCAACGTCACTTCAACCCAGCAGCAGATTATTCAGGTGGAGTACAACGTCAACCGCAATCTTTCCATCGTCGCCTTGCGCGACCAGAACGGCACCTTCGGCCTCGACTTCAAAATCAAAAAACGCTTCGACTGATTTCTTTCTGAAATTCCTCCGCCGCGCCCTCTACGGCCGCGCCCGGCTCCCGCCCAGTTCCGCATTTCCCGCGCGCAGCGCCTGCCAGGTCTCCCGCGCCGCGCTCTCGCTCCGCGCGCTCACCGCCCTTTGCATTCCCTCGGCCATCTTGGGCATCTCCGCTCCGAATTTTTGCCCCAGCGGCGAACTGTAAAACTTCAGCAGCTCCTGGATCTCTTCCGCCGTGAAATTCCGGTCGTATTCCCGCACCAGCTTCCCGCTCATTTCCGCCGCGGAAAAATGCTCCCGGAAGCGTTCCCGAAACGCCGCGCTCAGCTCCTGCGCGCGCGCCCGGTCCTTCACCGTGGCCCGGATTTTTTTCGTGTATTCCCCGGAGGTCCGTTCCCCGGCGCTCTTCAAGATTTCCGTGAAGCCCGCAAGCTCCAGCAGCGCCCGGATATCCGCCTCTTTGGCCGGGTCCACCGCCGCGGACCTGGCCGCCTGTCCCGCCGCCCCCAATTCCTCCGCCCCCGCCGCCGCGCCCTGCTGCCCGTCTCCCATGGCCATGAAAAACGTGCCCACGTAAAGAATGAGCAATGCCAATGCCGCTTTCATTTTTCTTTCCCCCGCATTCGAATCTTCCTCGCCGGGCTCCTGGCGGAGCCACGGCACCCCTGACAATTCGATTTTATTGATCCCCGCAGCGCCTCCGTAGCTTTACGGCGGACAGTCGTGCCCAGTCCTCCACTGTCCCAAAGTACAGATGGAAAAGTTTTTCTCCCCCCGCTCGCTTTCCTCCATTTCTGCTACGATGGCGCCTCATGGCCGAACAGGACAATTCCCTCTCCCCCGCCATTCTCCAGCGCGAAGCCGGCCTGCATCGCAGCCTTTCCCCGCGCCAACTCTCCATGATCGCCATCGGCGGCGCCATCGGCACCGGTCTCTTTCTCGGCAGCGCCATCTCCGTCCGCCTCGCCGGCCCCGCCGTCATCCTCAGCTACGCGGCCGGCGCGCTCATCGCTCTCACCGTGATGTGGGCGCTTGCGGAAATGGCCGTGGCCCATCCCGTGGCCGGCTCCTTCGGCGTGCATGCCGAAATCTACCTGCATCCCTGGGCTGGCTTCGTCATTCGTTACACCTACTGGCTCTGCCAGGTTGTGGCCATCGGCAGCGAAGTCGTCGCCGCCTCCATCTACTGCAAACTGTGGTTTCCCCACGTTCCCTCATGGATGTGGATCGCCGGTTTTTCCGCGGCCCTCGTCGCCGTCAACGCCCTCAGCGTCGGCAATTTCGGCTCTTTCGAATACTGGTTCGCGATGATCAAGGTCGTGACCATCAGCCTTTTTCTTATTCTTGGCGCCGCTCTTCTCTTCGGTCTTGGCGTTCCGCGCATCGGCGCCGTCAACTATTTCTCCCACGGCGGCTTCCTTCCCAACGGCTGGACCGGCGCCGGCCTGGGCGTGGCCATGGCCATCTTCAGCTTTCTCGGCCTGGAAATCGTGGCCGTCACTTCCGGCGAAGCCGCGCGCCCCGAACTCTCCGTTCCCCGGGCCATGCGCTGGACCCTCCTCCGCCTCGGCATTTTCTATATCGCCGGCCTCGCCGTCGTGGTGGGCGTGGTGCCCTGGAATCAGGTGGGCCTCGGCGAAAGCCCCTTCGTCCGCGTCTTTCAGACCGCCGGTATTCCCGCCGCGGCCGCGCTCATGAACTTCGTCGTGCTCACCGCCGCGCTCTCCAGCGTCAACTGCAATCTCTATCTCACTTCGCGCATGATCTTCTCGCTCGCCCGCGGAGGCTACGCTCCCGCGCCCCTCGGCCGCCTCAGCAAGCGCGGCACTCCCGTGCCCGCCCTGCTGGTCTCCAGCGCCGGCATGGTCGCCGCCCTTTTCTTCGACCACTGGCTGCACGCCTCCGCCTACCTCTACATGATGGGCGCGGCCTTCTTCGGCGGCATCTTTGTCTGGCTGATGATTCTTCTTACCCACCTCTTCTTCCGCCGCGCCACCGCCCGCTCCCATCCTCCCCCGCTGCGCTTGGCCCCGCGCGGCCCCTGGACCTCCCTCTTCGGATTCGCCGCGCTCCTGGCCATCCTCGTCTCCACCTGGTGGGTTCCCGGCCTGCGCATCACCCTCCAGGCCGGCATCCCCTGGCTCGCCGCTATCTCGATCGCCTATCTCCTTTGGTCCAGGTTTTCCTCCAGGTTCGGCGCAGCATAGCCTTGGCCTTCGCTGTTGTGATAGCTTGCCCTTGCAGCTTGTAGGGAGAGACGCAATGGATCCTCTGCTCGAATACCGCGGCGAATTTCCCATCCTCGATCGCACCACCTATCTCATCAGCAATTCCCTGGGCGCCATGCCCCGCACCGTCCGCGCCGAGCTGCAGGCCTACGCCGATTCCTGGGATCTGCGCGGCGTGCGCGCCTGGGAAGAGGCCTGGTGGGATTTGGCCGCGGGCGTGGGCGACAAGGTCGCTCCCCTGCTCGGCGCTCAGCCCGGCGAAATCTCCCTGCACCAGAACGTCACCATCACCCAGGCGGTCATCGCCTCCTGCTTCGATTTCCACGGCCCGCGCAACAAGATCGTCATGACCGACCTGGAATTTCCCTCCGTCCAGTATTTCTACAACGAGCAGCGCCGCAACGGCGCTCGCGTCGAAACCATCCCCTCCCAGGACGGCATCCGCCTCCCGCTTGAAAAATTCCTTGCCGCCATCGACGAAACCACGCTGCTCGTGCCCATCTCCCTGGTTCTCTTCCGCAGCTCGTTTCTCGTGGACGCCCAGGCCATCATCGAGCGCGCCCATCGCATGGGCGCTCACGTCATCCTCGATTGTTTTCAGGCCACCGGCACCGTTCCCGTGGACGTGCGCTCGCTCGGCGCCGATTTCGCCGTCGGCGGCGTCCTCAAATGGCTCTGCGGCGGCCCCGGCGTCGCTTACCTTTACGTGCGCGAGGACCTGCGCGCCCGTCTCCGTCCCGCTCTCACCGGATGGTTCGCCCACCAGCGCCCCTTCGCCTTCGAACCCGGCCCCACGCAGCAGCGCGAGGACTCCCACCGCTACCTGAACGGCACCACCAACATTCCCGCGCTCTACGCCTGCCGCCCCGGACTGGATATCGTTCACCGCGCCGGCGTTCCCGCCATCCGCGAAAAATCCCTGCGCATGACCGCGCGCATCATCGAATCCGCCCGCGAGCGCGGCTGGCCCATCAACACTTCCCCTCATCCCGCCGAGCGCGGCGGCACCGTTTCCATCGATTGCCCGCAGTCCCTCGAAGTCAGCCGCGAACTTATCGCCCGCGAAATTCTGGTGGACTGGCGCCCCCGCGCCGGCATCCGCCTCTCCCCTCATTTCTATAATCGCCAGGAGGAGTGCGACTTCGCCATTCGGCAAATCGCCGAAATTCTCTCCACCGGCGCCTGGAAGCGCCACGCCGCCGCGGCCTCTTCCTCCTCCTGAATTTTTTCCTGATCCGCGCCTCCTGCCGCCGCTCAACCCGCCGGCATTCCCCGCTTGCTCATTTGCATTTCGCATGGGACGCTAGAGCCTCTAGGAAAGGAATCATGGCCCGCGATGAGCCCCGCACCAGTGGAGCTTTCCGTCATCATCCCCGCGTTTAACGAGGAAGCCCGCCTTCCCGAAACGCTGCGCCGGATTTCTTCCTATCTCGGCCTCTCCGCCATTGCCGCGGAAATTATCGTGGTGGACGACGGTTCCACCGACGGCACCGCCGCCGCCGCGGAATCCTTTCGCGCGGAATTTCCCGCCTTGCGCGTCCTGTCCAATGAAACCAATCGCGGCAAAGGCTACAGCGTCCGCCGCGGCATGCGCGAGGCCCGTGGCAATCTGGTCCTTTTCACGGATGCCGACCTCTCCGCGCCCATCGAGGAAGCCGATAAACTTTTTCCCGCTATCGAGACTCACGACATCGCCATCGGCTCCCGCGCCATCGATCGCTCCCTCATCTTTGCCCGCCAGTCCCGCTTCCGCGAACTCGCCGGACAGTGCTTCAACCTGCTCGTCCGCCTGATCCTCCGTCTTCCCTTCGTGGACACCCAGTGCGGCTTCAAGCTTTTCCGCCGCGAACCCTGCCGCATCCTTTTCGAACAGCAGCGCATCGAACGCTTCGGCTTCGATCCCGAACTTCTCTATCTCGCGCGCCATCACGGTCTGCGCGCCGCCGAAATCCCCATCCGCTGGGCCCACAGCCCCGCCACCAAAGTCCACATGCTGCGCGACAGCACCCGCATGTTCCTCGATATTTTCTATGTCCGCTGGAACTCGCTCACCGGCCGCTACCCCCGCCAGCACGCCGCGCAGGACAAAGCCGCCGGGGCCTAAACCCGCATTAACTTTGTGCTATAAAGTACTTGACAACGCTCCGCCCTTCCCTTATTCTCCCCTCATGCCGGCCTCCAAGCCCATCCCCATCGACTCCTCCGCCGCCGACCATCTCCGCTACATCCGCGAAACCATGGAGCGCGCCGGCGAATTTACCGCCGTCCCCGGCTGGGGGGGCATGCTCATGGGCTTTTCCGCTCTTCTCGCCGCTTTCTTCGCCTCCCAGCAAAAATCCCAAAGCGCCTGGCTGGTCGTCTGGCTGCTGGAAGCCCTCGTGGCCGTGGCCATTGCCGCACCCGCCACCGCCCACAAGGCCCGCCGCGCCAATCTCCCCCTCCTTTCCGGCCCCGGCCGCAAGTTTCTGCTCAGCTTCCTCCCGCCCATGTTCGCCGGCGCCTTGCTCACCTTTGTCCTGGTTCGCGCCGGGTTGTTCGCCGTTCTGCCCGGCCTCTGGCTGCTGCTCTATGGCGCCGCCATTGTCGCCGCCGGCGCTTTTTCCGTGCGCATTGTGCCGGTCATGGGCGCGTGCCTGATTGCCGTGGGCGCGCTGGCTCTGTTCGCGCCGCCCCAGTGGGGCGACGCCTTCATGGCCGCGGGATTTGGCGCGCTGCAAATCGGATTTGGCGGATGGATCGCCAGGAACCACGGCGGCTGAGCCGCCCGAGAGGAACGCTGTCATGGCCAAATCATCTTCCGCGCCGCAGGAGCGTCCTTCCCGCGCCTCCCGCCAGGAGCGCGCCCCGCGCGACGCCTCTCTTTCCGCCGTCAAAGGCCAGGCCGTTGCTTCCGATCTCAACCGCCTGATTCACGAGCGCATCCGCCTGGGCATCGTCAGCGCCCTGGCCGTCAATCCCTCGCTCACCTTCAACGAGCTGAAGGCCCTGCTCAAGACCACCGACGGAAATCTCAGCGTGCACGCCCGCCGTCTTGAAGACGCGGATTACGTGGCCTGCACCAAATCCTTCGACGGCCGCCTCCCCAAAACCGAATATCGCCTGACCGCCGCGGGACGAAAGGCGCTCGAGCATTATCTCGCGCACATGGAAGCCCTGATTCGCGCCACGCGCGATCACCAGGGATAAGAAAATTGTTTTTGTTTGCAGTGCGCGGTAGAAGCAGATGTGATTTTGCGGCGGAGGAAGAAAAACAGTCGTGAGCACTTCCCTACAGCCTAATCCCTCGTTCCTCCCTCCGGTCTCCGGCTATCTTTCCAAGGCCCATTCCGGCCTCCTCCACGTGGCCATCATCACCGACGGCAACGGCCGCTGGGCCACGGCCCAGGGAAAACCCCGTTCGGACGGCCATCGCGCCGGCGCGGACACCGTCCGCCGCGTCATCGAAGCCGCCCCCGGCCTGGGCATCGGCACGCTTACCCTCTTCGCGCTTTCCTCGGCCAATTGGAAGCGGCCCGAACCGGAAGTCCTGCGCATTCTGGCCCTGCTCCAGGATTATCTCGCCACCGAAACCGAACACTGCCGCCGCGAAGGCGTTCGCCTCAGCATCTTCGGCCGGCGCGACCGCGTTCCCCTCGAACTTCGCCAGGCCATGGACCACGCCGAAGCCGTCACCGCCTCCGGCACGCGCCTGCACGTGCGCCTGGCCATTGACTACTCCGCCCGTGAAGCCATTTTTCAGGCTGCCTGCCGCTTTTACAAAGTCACCGAGCTTTCTCCCGAGCGCTTCGCCGGCGTTCTCGAGGAAATCAACCGCGGCGGCTCAAGCGAAGTGGACCTGCTCATCCGCACCGGCGGCGAGCAGCGCCTCTCCGATTTTCTCCTCTGGGAATGCGCCTACGCCGAACTCCTCTTCCTGGACAAGCGCTGGCCGGACTTCACTCCCGCCGATCTGGCCTCCGCCGTCGCCGAATTCACCCGCCGCGAACGCACCTACGGCGCATTGCCCGGCGAACACCGCGAATCCGCCGCCGGCTTCTAACTCAAATAGTTTTTTCTTATGTAGCGCCGGCCTTTAGGCGGGCATCTTGCTCTTTGCCTCTGCTTCCATCTTCGTCCTAACTCGTCCTCTTCCCTCTCCCCCGCTCCAGCGCAAACGCTTTCCGCACAATCCTCGTCGCCATCTCGCTCAATCCGTACCTCTCTATTTCTTCCTCGCGCACCAGGGCCACATCCGTCACGTCGCTTCCCGCTCGCGCCTCGCCGCTCATCCGCTCGCATAAATAGTCCGCGATCACGTAGTGATACCGCGGCCGCGTGTTGTTCCCATTTGGCACAGCGGAAAGTCCCCCGCTATCGCCATCCGCGTAGAATACCCGGTCGAAGAACTCGATCAACTCCCCCACCCTCACCTGTAATCCCGTCTCCTCGAGCATCTCCCGCTCGACCCCCGCCGCCAGCGACTCCCCCAGCTCCAGCGTTCCTCCCGGAATCGACCATTCGCCCTTCAGCGGTTCCGCTCCCCGCCGGATCAGCAGCACTTGCCCTTCTTCGATCAGCACTCCGCCGACCCCCACCAGCGGCCTCTCCGGATATTCTCTCGACGATGCCACTTCGCCCTCCTGCTCTTTCCCGTCCCGGCTGTGTCTCTTTCGCCTCTTTTGCCGACACTCCAGCAACCGGCGCGCCTCGCGGTATATAATACGCTGGTTGCTGCCGCTCGCCTCTTGCTTGCCGGCACGCTGATAATCTTTGCCAGGAGGTCGCAGCCGTGATTCGCTGCCCGGATTGTGCCGCTGAAATTGACGTGGACGAAGACGAAGTCGAGGAAGGCGAGATCCTCAACTGCCCCGAGTGCGAAATGGAACTCGAAGTCGTGCAGACGCACCCCGTCCATCTGAATCCCATCTCCGACGAGCTCGACGATGATGACGAAGACGAAGAGAAGGAAGAGGACGAGGACGAAGAAGACGAAGAGGACGAAAAAGAACTCGAGGAAGAGGAAGAAGAGGACGAAGAGTAACAGCGGCAGTACCCAGCGCGGCTTCCTTTTTCCCCATCGCCGAAATTCATCCGCGGGATTGCTCGCGGGTCTCTGGCATCCCCTGCACCCCATTCCGTCATCGAATTGGCAAGGAGCGCATTCGTGAAACAGTTCGCAGTCATCGCCGCTCTGTTCCTGCTGGCCCCCGGCGCGGGGTTTTCCGCCGCCGCCGCGCCGCCGCAGAACCCGGCTCCCGCTCCGGAATCCTCCACCCGCCCGCTGTCACCTGCGCAAAAAAACGCCCGCAAGCACGAGCGCGATTACATTATTCGCGGCACCGTTTTCAACGACCAGGCCCTGGCCCTGCCCGGAGCCGAGGTCCGCGTGCGCCGTACCCGCGAAAAGAAATTCCGCTGGCGGACCCGCACCAATTCCCGCGGCGAATTTGCCGTGCGCATCTTCCAGGGCGTCGGCGAAACCTACGAAGTCCTGGTACGCGCCCCCGGTTTTGACCAGCAGGCCCGCACCGCCGATTCCACCACCACCGGAGAGCGCCAGGAGAATTTCTTCCTGCGCCTGCAACCGGCTGCCTCCAAGTCCTCCAGGCATCAGAAAAAGGAGAAACCGTGAACCTCTCTCGCCGCATCGTCTGGGCTTTTGCCGCCCTCTTGCTCGTTTCCACTGTGGCTCTGGCCCAGGGCTCCAAGCACGAGTCCCATCTCCGCACCGTCCGGGGCGTCACCGTCATCAAGGATGACTCCCCGGTCTCCGGCGCCGTCGTCTTCCTCAAGAACATGCGCACCCAGGCCGTGCAGAGCCGCATTTCCGATGACGCCGGCGCCTTCCGCTTCAGCGGCTTGGACCCCAACGCCGACTACGAAATTCACGCGGTCAAGGACGATTCCCAGTCCGCCACCCGCACCATCTCCAGCTTCGATTCCCGCAAGGAAATCGTCATCACCCTGAAACTCGACCGCAAGCGCTCCTGATCCCCGCGCGAGAATCCATCTCAGAAGGACGAGTGTGCGTAGCTGATGTTGTCATTCCGAGCGAAGGGCCGATGGTTTTCATCGGCCCGCAGCCGAGGAATCTCTCTTTTTTCGGCTTGTTTGATTCTCTCTACTCCACTCCGCCCGCTCCGGCGATCCGCACCGCTTCCGCCGCCACCTCGATCTCCACCGGCGCCGGCCCCAGAATTTCCCCGTCTCCATGAAACATCGCCGGGCGGTCCGCCGAGAGCCGCACGCGCCGCGCCCGCATGCGCGTGATATGCGCGCTGCGCACCTCTCCGCTGCGCGTCAGTTGCGCCAGCAGGTCCAGCAATTCGCCCAGTCCCATCCGCTCCACCAGCACCGGGTCGAGCCATCCGTCGTCCGCCCGCGCCTCGGGCGCCAGGCGCAAACCCGCTCCATAGCGGTGGGTATTCAGAACTCCTGCAAGCAGCACGCTCCGCTTGACCGTGGCGTGCTCGCCTCCGGGAAACTCCACGGTGATCTCCAGCGGCTTGAACTTGCGCAGCGCCGCCAGCGCTGACGCCACATAGCGCAGCGTCCCCGGCAATCGCCGGTATCGCCCCCCGGCATAGCGCGCCGCCTCCGCATCCAGCCCAATCCCTCCGCCGCCCGCATATAGCCGCACGCGCCCGTCCGCCGTGCGCGCCCGCAGCAAATCCATGGTGCGAATCGGCCTCCGCAGCACCGCCGCGGCCGCGGCCACCGGGTCCAGCGGCACTCCCGCCGAAGCCGCGAAGTCATTTCCTCCGCCAAGGGGAAGAATTCCCACCACCACCTTGCTTCTATCCACCGCGTTAACCACCGCCTGAAACGTTCCGTCGCCACCCGCCGAAATCAGCAGCCGCGTGCCGTTCGCCGCCGCGGCCCGCGCGTGAGCCTCCATCTTCTCCACATGATTCGTCTTCTCTACTTCGTAGGGAAACTTCTGCGAAGCCAGATACCGCTCGATCCGCGGCAGATATTCGAGCGCCCGCCCTCCGCCCGCCTCCGGATTCACCAGCAGCAGCGCCGGCGCTTTCCTTGAAACCATTTGTTCAGCAATCATCGCGCCGCCATCTTCCGCAAACCCCTCCGCTGCTGTCAATCTTCTTTCCTGTTTATTTTCTGTCTCACCAACATTTCATTCCCGGGTATTTCGCAATTCACTGGCGCAATCCTCTTTTTTCGCCAATAATCCCCATCGAACGCCAGCCGTCGGAGGAGTCGTGGCCTCACAAAAAGTCATCGCCTTTTTTCCCGAAGC
Source organism: Terriglobia bacterium (assembly GCA_041500985.1). Lineage (GTDB taxonomy): Bacteria > Acidobacteriota > Terriglobia > Acidiferrales > UBA7541 > Acidiferrum. Next base: position 48,186 of record JBGQNE010000011.1, read on the forward strand.
CGCCTACGGCCCCGCGCTGAACTCCGTCGGCATCGCCCAAGCCTGCCGGACCCTCGGCCACTCGCCCGTCTTTCTCACCGCGCCGGACATGGCCGGCGTCTACAAGGGCTACGGCTTCGCCGAACATATCGTCAATATGGCCCCGCCCATGCCCGCCGAGGACGTCGCGCAATACTGGCAGAACTTCATCAACGGCCATATCCCCAATTTCGATAAATCCCCTCTCGACCAGATCGATAACTACGTCCGCGACTGCTGGGACGCCATCGTGGAAACCGCCGTTTGGGCCCAGAAGGATCTTCCCCATGTCCTGCAAACCGTGCAGCCGGACCTCATCTGCGTGGACAACGTCATTCTCTTCCCGGCCATAAAACAGTTTGGAAAACCCTGGGTGCGCATCATCTCCTGCAGCGAAAATGAAATCCCCGATCCCGAAATTCCTCCGCATCTTTCCGGCTGCGGCCAGGACGACCGCGCCTGCTTCCGCGCTTACGAAGAGCGTTTCCACGCCGTCATCCGCCCCATTCACGAGCGCTTCAACACCTTCCTCGCCGCCCAAGGCGAAGCTCCCTACCCCCTCGGCCAGTTTTTCGAATCCTCGCCACATCTGAACCTGCTGCTCTATCCCGAAGCCGTCAAATTCAAACGGAGCCGCCCGCTCGACCCGCGGAAATTTCAGTATCTCGAAGGCTGCGTCCGCCAGGAGCAGCCCTACTCGCTTCCCCGGTTCCCCGTGCATCAGGACAAGCCGCTCGTCTACGTCAGCTTCGGCTCGCTGGGCTGCGGCGACACAAAAACGCTCCAGCGCCTGATCGACGCCCTCGGAAAATTGCCCCTGCGCGCACTGGTGAACGCCGGCGGCTATCTTGATGCCTATTCGCAAATCCCCGGGAATATCATCCTCGATAAATGGTTTCCGCAGCCTTCCGTGATTCCCCAGGTGGACGCCGTCATCCACCACGGCGGCAACAACACTTTTACGGAGTGCCTCTATTTCGCCAAGCCCGCCCTCATCATGCCCTACGTCTGGGACGGCCACGACAACGCGACCCGCGTGCACGAAACCGGCCACGGCATCAAAATGCACCGCAACCATTGGACGCTGGAAGAACTGGGAGCGAATCTGCAAACCATCCTGCACAGCGAAGCCATGAAGCAAAAGCTGAAGAAAACCTCCGCGCAGATGCACGCCCAGCCCGGTCCGGAAAAGGCCGCCTGTCTGCTCGATGCGCTGCTGAATGAAAAATCTCAATAAGCAATTCCGCGCCGGCTTTTTGCGGGTAACCTTCATATTGAAAATGCGAAAGATACAAGGATGAACGAAGCAAAAATACTAAAACTGGATTCCACCGCGCCGCACCTCTGGCCCGCCGCGCGCTGGCGCGACTTTTTTCCTCACGCGGAAAACTTCATCCTGCACCGCAGCGCGGATTCCCTGCTCGAAGCCGGTATCCGCCGTTGGTCTCCGGGTCAAACCACCCACGAAACCTCCACGGACATGCTCTGCTACGTCCTGCGCGGCGCCGCTCTTTTCCGCAGCCGCGGCGGTGATATCATCGACGCCGCTCCCGGAACCCTCATTCATTTTAAGCAGGGCTGGAGCGGCTCCTGCGAAATCCGCGACGAACTCCACGCCTCCTGCATGACCTGCCCCGGCGGCCCCGGCGCGCGCACCCCCGTGCTGAAAAACGCGCTGACCGCGGCGCCGCTGAAAGATTGGGGCGAAATTCCCACGATGATCGCAGGCGCCTCGCGCACCGCCGGAATTTTACTTAGCCGCGAAGAAAACGGCCGCGCCGAAAGCGGCCTATGGACCTGCACACCGGGAATCTGGCGCTGCGTGGTCACCGCCGACGAATTTTGCCATTTCCTCGCCGGCACCTGCAGCTACACCCACGACAGCGGCGAACAGATCGAAATCCAGCCCGACACCCTGGCCTTTTTCCCGCAAGGCTGGTCCGGCCAGTGCGCCGTGCGCCAGACCATTCGAAAGATTTACATGATTCGCTGAAGGGAGTGCGCGGAAGGGGCCGAAATCATCGCCAAATGCGCCTAAAACATCGTTGGTGCCGGCGGAGGGAATCGAACCCACGACCTAGGGATTATGAGACCCTCGCTCTACCACTGAGCTACGCCGGCACGGGACTGTTTTCAATGTTACGGAGTTCCCGCAAAACGGTCAAGGCGGGCTTCCCTCCGGTGTATCGCCATTTTCACCGCGCTCCGTCAGGCGTTGTGCGCGTGGCGGTATTCGTCGAAGGCCTCGAGGAAGCGGTCCACATCCTTTTTCAGCAGGTAATACGGCGTGGAAAGGCGTATTTTCGAAGGCGCGCCGCCACGAATTCGAATCTTTTTCGTCTTCCATAGCCAGTCCTCGATCTCCATGGTCTTGAACTGCGGCGCGTTCACCGTGGCGATGGCGCAGCGCAGCGCAGCATCCGGCGAGGTCCACGATTCCACACCGCGCTTGATCATTTCCGCGAGGATGGTATCGGCCATTTTTCGGTGCCGCCGTTCGATGCGCTCCATGCCGATCTGATTGGCGAATTCCACCGCCGCGCGCAAGCCCATCAGCGACGGCACGTTGGAGCTGCCGATGCGCTGGAAGCGTTCGGCGCGAATCTTCTTGTCGTCCCACCCTTCGGTGGCGATGGTGTTCCAGAGGCGGTCGATGACTTCGTCGCGCACGTAGAGAAATCCGCTGCCCTTGGGAGCTTGCAGCCATTTGTGGGGGCTGGAACTGTACATGTCGCAGCCGATTTCGTGCACGTCGAGCTTCATCATGCCGGTGACGTGTGCGCCATCCACCGCCGAAAGAATGCCTTTGGAACGCGCCAGAGCGCACAGTTCCTTCGCCGGCAGCACCACGCCGGTCACCGTGGTGATGTGGCTGAAAAAAATCACCCGCGTCTTCGGCGTAATCGCGTCGCTGAAGAGATTGAGCACCGCCGCGGCGTTGGGCACGGGCTTGGGCAGCGTCACCTTCTTCACCACGATTCCGTGCCGTTTGGCGCGCAGATTCCACGGGTGCTCGCCGCCGGGATGCTCCTGATCGGTCGTCAGCACTTCGTCGCCGGCTTGGAGATCCAGTCCGTTGGCGATGTAGCTGTTGGCTTCCGTGGCGTTGCGCACCAGCGCGATTTCATCCCGCTTGCAGCCCACAAACGCCGCCAGCGGATCGCGAAACTCGTTCCACGCGGCATAGCCCCAGATCGGATAGTCCTCGGGCTCAACCTGCGCCAGCCTTTCCGTTTCGTTGTAGCCGTCGAAAATCGCGCGCAGCACCGGCGCGGGCGAGGAACCCACCGTGCCATTATTGAGATAAACCTCGTCCGCGGGAATCAGGAACTGCTTGCGCAGTTCGGTCCAGTAGGCTTCTTCGCCGGCATCGAAGAGCGCCGCGTCGGGCAGTCGCGCCGGGGCGCGTTCGATTTGTTCGAATAGTTCGTTGCGCAGGCTGAACGCGCCGGCGGCTCCGGCGATCGAACCAAGAAAATTGCGGCGATCCATCATGGCGGCCTCCCTCCATTCCGTTCGGGGGCGAGTCTATCGTTTTCGCGTTACCGCTACAACATATCTTCCATATAACGAGCTTGCGGCGTCCCGCGGGCTGGACTAACGTACCAAAGCACCAGCGCGGGAGACGCCACGTCATGAAAAACACTGTTTGGGAACAGGGAAAAGTATTCCTTGCCGCGGCCGCGCTGCTGGGCCTCGCGGCCCTGCCGGCCACGGCGCAGAAGCCTCGCTCCAGCACCGCGCATCCCTCCGCATCCAAGCCCGCCGCGGCGGTTCCCGCGCCTCTGCGCGAGGTCATGGAATCGTTTTCCGCGGCGCATACGTTTCAGCAGGTGGCCATTGCGCCCGATGCCAGCAAGATCACCTGGGTCGAAGATCTGACCGGCGCCGACGGCGCGCCCACCGGCGACACCGCCATCTATCTCCGCGTGCTCAGCCTGAATAAGCCGGCGGTGCGCGTGGATTCCGGCGTCAAGACGGGGAAAATCGTAGGCGGGCGGGAATTGCCTTTTTCCGCCGCGGACGGCTCGGTAGCCTGGGCCCCGGACAGCAAACGCCTGGTGTTTCTCTCCGACGCCGCGAAAAAGGGGCAACTGGAACTTTATCTTCGCGAAGCGCCCGATAAGCGGCCCCGCCGCCTGACCAGCGTCACCGGATTTCTCTCGTCCCCGGCGTGGTCCCCGGATGGAAAGACCATCGCCTTGCTCTTCACCGAAAACGCCACGCGCGCCGCCGGGCCCCTGGTGGCGGAAACGCCGCAGACCGGAGAGATCAAGGAAGCAGTCACGGAGCAGCGCCTGGCACTGGTGGACGCCGCGACGGGCAACCTGCGGCAGATTTCCCCCGCCGATATGTACGTCTATGAATTTGACTGGTCGCCCGACGGCCAGCGCTTCGTGGTCACCGCGGCGCACGGCAACGGCGACAACAACTGGTACGTCGCGCGGCTCTATACCCTCGACGCCAATACCGGCGCGATGAAATCCATCTATCAGCCGCCCCTGCAAATCGCCAATCCCGCCTGGTCGCCCGACGGTAAGCACATCGCCTTCATTGCCGGGCTGATGAGCGATGAAAGCTCCGTGGGCGGCGATATTTTCACGATTTCCGCCGAAGGCGGCGAAGCCAGGAACGTCACTCCGGAGATGAAGGCTTCGGCCAGCTGGCTGCGCTGGACCCCCGAAGGAAAAATACTCTTCGGAGAGACCGTGGGCGGCGATGCGGGCTTTGCCACGGTGGACCCCGCCAGCGGAAAAATCGAAACGATCTGGAGCGGCGCCGGAACGGTCACCGCCGGCGACTGGAGCACTTCGCTTGCGCTTTCCGCCGACGGAAAAACATCGGCGGTCCTGCGCCATTCCTATGCCTCCGCGCCGGAAGTTTACGTGGGCCCGATCGGCGCCTGGAAGCCGCTGACCGAGCGCAACGCCACGGTTCATCCCGCCTGGGGCGAGGCGCAAAGCATCCACTGGAAGAGCGACGGCTACGACGTGCAGGGCTGGCTGATTTATCCGCGCAATTTCGACCCGGCGAAGAAATATCCGATGGTCGTGCATGTGCATGGCGGCCCCGGCGCGGCGGTGCATTCGCACTGGCCCGGCTGGCACGATTTTCCGGTGGCCCTCGCGGGCGCGGGCTATTTCGTGCTGGAGCCCAATCCGCGCGGCAGCTTCGGGCAGGGCGAAGCGTTCACGCGCGCCAACGTGAAGGATTTCGGCTACGGCGATTTCCGCGACATCATGGCCGGCGTGGATGAAGCCCTGCGCATCGCGCCCATCGACCCGCAGCGCCTGGGCATCACCGGATGGAGCTACGGCGGCTACATGACCATGTGGGCCGTGACGCAGACCAACCGCTTCAAGGCCGCCGTTTCCGGCGCGGGACTTTCCAACTGGCAGAGCTATTACGGTGAAAACCTGATTGACCAGTGGATGATTCCGTTTTTTGGCGCTTCTGTTTATGACGATTCCGCGGTCTACGCCAAGAGCTCGCCCATGAATTTCATCAAGAACGTCAAGACGCCCACGCTGCTGCTGGTGGGCGACAGCGACGGCGAAGTGCCAGCGCCGCAGTCGTGGGAATTCTGGCACGCCCTGAAAACGCTGGGCGTCGAAACCAAACTGGTCGTCTACGAACACGAAGGCCACGCCTTCGCTAAGCCGGAGCACCAGCGCGACCTCATCCTGCGCAGCTTCGAGTGGTTTAATGCACACCTGAAATAACCGCATTTTCGATCTGCGATGAAGCTGGAGCGGATCATCCGAAACCCTCCAGCCGTGTTATAACGTCATAATTGTGTGCTTCTGGCGTGTTTGGAGGCGCTTTTCGCGGATGAGATTTCCTGTTCTTCGGTTTGGGATTTTAGGGGCGCTTGGTTTCGTGCTCAGCCTGGGTATGGGCGCGCCTGCGCGCGGACAAGAAGTGCGCGGGGCGCTGCTGGTGGTGGTGCAGGACGCGAGCGGGGGGCGGATCGCGGGGGCGCGGGTGAGCGTGGCGCGGACCGCGGCCGGGTTTGCGCGCGGCGGGCGGACGGACGCGCGGGGCGAGATGCGCCTGGAGGGCCTGGCGCCGGGAACATACCGCGTCGAGATTGAGGCCGATGGTTTTGCAGCGCGCGCGAGCGAGGCGATCGTGGGCGTGGGGGCGCAGCCGACGCTGGCGGTGACGCTCGATCCGCGCGGATTGCGCCAAGCCGTAAAAGTAGTCGACCGCGGGCCGTCGCTGGCCAGCCAGCCGCTGGAAACGACCAGCAGCGCGCAGAAAACGATCATCACCGCCGAGGATTTGGCCGAGATTCCTCTTTTCGCGCGCAGCTTCGCCAATATCGCGCTGCTTTCGCCCTTCACCGCGCCGGTCGAACCTTCCGACCCCACCAAGGCGCGCATCACGGCGGTTTCTTTCGGCGGCAGCTCCGGGCTGAACGTGGATCTTTCGGTGGACGGCGGGGACAACAACGACGACTACATCGGCGGGTTCCTGCAGAACTATTCGCCGGAAGCCATGCAGGAGTTCGTGGTACGCACGGCGCAGTTTGGCGCGGACACTTCGCGCACCAATGGCGGGAGCGTGATTCTTTCGACGCGCCGCGGGACGGACGACTGGCACGGCGGAGCGTCTTATTTTTATCGCGGGAAAAACCTGAACGCACGCAACGCGCTGGACAATCCGGAGCCGGACCCCAAGCAGCCGTTTTCGCGGCAGAACGGAGTGTTCACCCTGGGCGGGCCGCTGGTGCGCGGAAAACTGTGGTTTTTTTCGTCGTTCGAAAGCGTGCGCGAAAACGCCAGCGTAGCCTACAGCGCGGCGACGCAGGCGGAGTTTGCCGCGCTGGCGCAGCTTGCGAGCAGCGGAGCGATACCGGGAATGACGTCCATTACCGCCCCCACGTCCGTGGTGGCGCCGTTTCGCGACACGCTCTTTACCGCGCGGATGGATTGGGCGCAGTCCGCCAATTCGCAATGGTTTTTGCGCGCGGCGCTGGACCGCAACCACGCCGATAACGATCTGGTGCAGCAGGCCACGCTCCCTTCGACGGGCGCGAGCACCACTTCCAATTACTACAGCGTTTTACTCAGCAACCAGCGGCAATTCAGCGCACAATGGCTGGGCGTGCTGACCATGCAGGCCAGCGGGCTGCATCACGTGAAGGAGCGCAACTCGCATCTGGGATTTGCGCTGGCGTTTCCGATGAGCGCCAGCTTTCACACCACGTCCGGGTTTGAAACCTTTGGAGACAATCAGTTCGCCACGGAGATCACCGCGTTTCCCGTGGCCCGCGATCAGCAGAAATACCAGCTGCGCTATGACGCGACGCGCTCGGCGGGAAACCATTCCACGCGATTCGGCGTGAATCTCATTCACGAACCGGTGCTGCGCGGGGCGCTGGCCGGGGACGCCGAGCGGCTTTACAGCTTCGATTTCAATCCCAGTTACTACGCGGCCAATCCCGCGGCGCTGGCAGCGATTTTCGCCTGCGACCCGGCGGTTACGGCCTGTGCGAACGCGACGTATTTTCCCGGCGGCGACGGAACGTTTGCGCAAAACCTGCGGCGGCTCGGTTTTTACGCGGAAGAGTCCTGGCGCGCGCGGCCCGGGCTGACGGTCAACGCCGGGCTGCGCTACGACACGACGTTTGGGCTGTTGCGCGCCTCGGGACGCGCGCAGACGGAGAATCCCGCGGTGACGGCGGTGAACGCGCTGGGGCTGGCCGGTGCGCTGGGGATTGCGCCCGGCATACCGCGCGATGACCGCAAGGCCTTCGCACCCCGCCTGGGAATGGCCTACGCGCCGCGCGGCTCTTCCACGACGGTCCTGCGCGCGGGCGTGGGACTTTACTTCAACGACCTGGCGCAGAGCGGCTGGCAGGACGCTTTTACCGCGGTGAACAACGCCAACGCGGGAAAAACGCTGGGCGCGGGCGAGCAGGGCGCGCTGATTGACCCCAACTACCACGCGCCGTATTCGCTGCAAGCCAGCGCGGGCTTCGAGCATCTTTTTGGCGGCAACTGGCGCCTCAGCGTGAGCTACGAGCACCAGCAAGGCGTTCACCAATACCGGCGCTACGAATATATTTCCGGCGTGACCCTGCCGGCGGCGGCGCCGAATCTTTCCCTGTTTCGCACGGACAACCGCTCGCGCTACGACGGGCTGGCCGTGCAGGCGCAGCACCGCTTCGCGCGGCGCTTCGAGCTGACCGCCAATTATGTTCTGGGCCAGGCCACGACGTGGGGCGCGGTGGTGGGCGAGCTGTTCGACTACGTGAATGGCGTGGCCGACGTGCGCAATCCGTTCGGTCCGGGCGATCACGGCCCGTCCGGCGAGGATATTCGCCATCGGCTGGTGCTGGCGGGAGTGCTGCAGTTGCCCTGGAAATTCGAACTGTCCACGCTTTCGCAATTCGAATCGGCGCGCCCCTTCACGCTGGGCACGCCGGTAGATATCAACAGCGACGGAAGCGGGAGCAACGACCGCGCGGTGGTCAACGGCGTACAAACAAGTCTGGATCAGTTTCGCGGGACACCCTTTGCGCAAGTGGACGTGCGCGTCAGCCGCAATATCACGCTGGGCGAGCGCGTCGAGCTGCGCCCCTTCGCGGAATTTTTTAACCTAACCAATCGTATGAATCCGGGCAACAACTACGTCGGGGATATCGCCGGGCTGCCTACGCCCGTCAATAATTTGTCCAACGCCACGGCGCTGTGCCTGGACGGCCCGGCCTGCGTGCAGACGCAGCCCATCACCAGCCTCGGCCAGTTGCGCGTTCCCGCCGGCGCGCTGGGCGATTTTTTTGGTCCGGGAACAACCGTGGGGATTCCCTTCGCGATGCAAATCGGCGTCAAGATCACCTTTTAGCCCCATCACGAACTTCCCCCCCGCTGTCCGCGTTAGCGTTTGCGCGTCATGAAACGCCGCGTTCTATTGACGATTGTGCAAAGCGGCATAGACTGAAGAGGATAGCGCTGCTTTTTTGCCCGGGAGGGCGACATGGGAAAAATTTCGCGCAGTTGGGAACTGCTGAAGCAGAGTTTCGCTCTGTTGCGCGCCGATAAAGAGTTGATGTTGTTTCCCATTCTGTCGTCGCTGGCCTGCCTGCTGGTCACGGCGCTGATCGCCGGAAGCGGGGCGCTGGTGCTGTTTCCGGCGGTGAAGGAGGCGGTGGCTTCCGGCCAGCACTGGGACCCGCGGCAATCGCCGCTGTTCCTGGTGGGAATGTTCACGCTGTACGTAGCCAACTATTTCGTCATGGTGTTTTTCAACGTGGCCCTGGTGGGCGTGGCCAATAGCCGCCTGATGGGCGGGACCTGGACGTTTCGCGATGGCATCGCCCTGGCCTGGGAGCGCAAGTTCACGATTTTGCAGTGGGCCGTGGTGGCCGCGACGGTGGGCATGATCCTGCGCAATCTGGAAGAGCGCTTTGGGCTGCTCGGGCGCCTCGTCATCCGCTTCATCGGCGTGGCCTGGGTGCTGGCGTGTTACTTTGTCATCCCCGTGCTGGCGTTCGAGGATCTGACGCCGATTGACGCGGTCAAGCGCTCGGCAAAACTTTTCCGCGAGACCTGGGGCGAGAAAGTTGCGGGCGGGGTCAGCATCGGGCTGATTTTTTTCCTGCTGGCGCTGCCGGGAATTGGTTTGTACATCGCCACGATGATTTTTGGCAACGCCTACGCCATGGTGGCCGGCCTCGCGGTGATGTTCCTTTATCTCCTACTGCTCTCCGTGGTCAGCTCCACCGTGCAGGGAATTTTTAACGCCGCGCTGTACCGCTACGCCTGCTTCAAGGACGTTCCCGCGGCGTTTTCGCAGGAATTGATCACCGGGGCTTTCCAACCGAAGAGCTGAAGAGAAAAGCAAAAGCGAAGATCCGCCCTCGAAAACCGAGGGCGGGCCACCCCGTTTAGAGCTGAGGGCGCGTTACTTGGGCTGCTTGACGATGCGCAGATAGGGCTTGAGGGTCTTCCAGCCGGCGGGAAATTTCTGCTTGGCTTCCGCGTCGGAAACCGAGGGCGGAATGATGACGTCATCGCCCGGCTTCCAATTGACCGGAGTGGCCACCGAATGCTTGGTCGTAAGCTGGATGGAATCGAGCACGCGCAGGACTTCATCGAAATTGCGTCCGCTGCTCATGGGATAGATGAGCATGAGCTTGATTTTCTTGTCCGGGCCGACGACGAAGACGGTGCGCACGGTGGCGTTGTCCGCGGCGGTGCGCCCTTCGCAGGTTTCCCCGGCTTCGGCGGGCAGCATGTCATAGAGCTTGGCGACTTTCAACTGCGGGTCGCCGATCATCGGAAAATTCACTTTGTAGCCCTGGGTCTCCTCGATGTCCGCGGCCCATTTGCCGTGGCTGCTGGCGGGGTCAATGCTCAGGCCGATGATTTTGCAATTGCGCTTTTTGAATTCGGGCTCGAGCCGGGCCATGTAGCCGAGTTCGGTGGTGCAGACCGGCGTAAAATCCTTGGGGTGGGAGAAGAGGATGGCCCAGCCTTCGCCGATCCATTCGTGAAATTGGATGGTGCCGTGGGTGGTTTCCGCGGTGAAATCGGGTGCAACGTCATTGATGCGCAGTGACATAGTGGCTTCCTCGTCGGAGCATCTATTATAGCGAACAGCCGAGAATGGGCATTTTACGCGGGTGTGTTTTGGGGCGTCAAGGCAAAGGCGTTCCTTTGGTCGTTTGACCCCTCCGGCAGCGCCTTCTACAATGAAGAGCGGGCTGGTTTTTCACGAGTCACCAGTTACGAAGCGCGAGTCGCGAGCCATACACCATGTTTGAGAACCTGACAGAAAAACTGCAGCGCACATTCAAGAACTTGCGCGGGCAGGGCAAGCTCAGCGAAGAGCACATTGACGCCGCGCTGGGGGAGATCCGCGAGGCGCTGGTCGAAGGCGACGTGAACGTGGGCGTGGCTGACGATCTGCTCGCCGCGATCCGCGCTAAGGCCCTGGGCAGCGAAGTGATGCTGCAGCTCTCGCCCGACCAGCAGGTGCTGAAAATCGTCCGCGACGAGCTGACCACGCTGCTGGGAAAACACGCCAAGCCGCTCTTCGCTTCGCGGCCTCCTTCCGTGTGGATGCTCGTGGGGCTGCAAGGCTCGGGCAAAACGACCACCACGGGCAAACTAGCCAAATGGCTGACGCAGAACGGCCACCGGCCCATCGTGGTTTCCACCGACGTCTACCGCCCGGCCGCGCGGGAACAACTGGCGCAGGTGGCCAAGGCCGTGGGCACCACGCTATGGCCCGGCGCGGGCACGGACAAGCCGCTGGAAATCGTGCGCGGGGCGATCAAGGAGGCCAAGCTGTCCGCCTCCGACGTGATCGTGGTGGACACCGCGGGACGTCTGCACATTGACGACGCGCTGATGAACGAGCTGGGCATGCTCAAGAAGGAGCTGCAGCCCAGCGAAATTTTGTTCGTGGCCGATTCCATGACCGGGAAGGACGCGGTGCGCTCGGCGGGAGAGTTTCACAAGCGCCTGGGGCTGACGGGCGTCGTGCTGACCAAGCTGGACGGCGACGCGCGCGGCGGCGCGGCTCTTTCCATCGGGAAAGTGACTGGAGCGCCGGTGAAGTTCGTGGGCCTGGGCGAGAAATATGACGCGCTCGAGGCGTTTTATCCGGAGCGCATTGTCTCGCGCATCCTGGGCATGGGCGATATTCTGTCGCTGATCGAACGCGCCGAGCAGACCGTGGACCGGAAGATGGCCGCGGAACTCGAACGCAAGATGCGCCACAACGAGTTCACCCTCGAGGACTTCCGCGACCAATTGAAGCAGATACGCAAGATGGGCCCGCTCGAGCAGATCATGGACATGCTGCCCAAGATGGGCCCGCTGGCCAATATGCCGCGCGAAGCGCACGTGGACGAGAAAAAACTGAAGCAGGTCGAAGCCATCATCAATTCCATGACCAACGAAGAGCGTGGCGATCACAACGTCATCGACGGCAAACGCCGCAAACGCATCGCCCGCGGCAGCGGAACCACCGTGCAGGACGTCAATCAGGTCATCAAGCAATACATGCAGATGCGCACGATGATGAAGCAGTACGGAACCATGGCCGCGCGGGGAAAACTGCGCGGGCTGGGCGGGAAACTTTCCGGAATGTCGTGAAGCGCACAGGCGATGGGGGTATACTTTTTCGCATGAATCCCGCACCCAAGAAGATCGCCGTGGCCCGGCCCGAGTCTGGCGAGTACAACGCCTACTACGAAAAATATATCGCGCTGGTTCCCGGCAACGACATTGTGCGTTTTTTGGAGGATCAGGCCACTCTCTACCTGCGCCTCTTCGCCGGACGCGGCGAGCGCGACGGCGAGTTTCGCTACGCGCCTGGAAAATGGACGGTAAAGGAAGCGCTGGGGCACGTCAGCGACACCGAGCGGATTTTCGCCTATCGCGCGCTGCGCATCGCTCGCAGCGACCAGACCCCGCTGGCCGGTTTCGAACAGGACGACTACGTGCGCAACGGCGGATTCGCCGCACGCCGTCTGGCCGATCTGGCCGAGGAGTTCTCCCACGTACGCCGCGCCAGCGTGGCCCTGTTTCGCAGCTTCGACGAAGCCGCCTGGCTCCGCCGCGGCACCGCCAGCGAAAAAGAAGTCAGCGTTCGCGCGCTGGCCTACATGACCGCGGGCCACGCGCAGCATCACGCCAATCTTTTCAACGAGCAGTACTTCCCTTTCATTCCTCGGGCGTAGCGGGCTACGGATTAATTTATTTAGAGCGGTCATCCTGAGGCCCCGATGCTCTTTATCGGGGCCGATCGAAGATTCCGACAGGGTCGGAAAGGATCGCAACGATGAGTGTTTGCAATACGTGAAGTTGCGATTCTTCGCCCCGGTAAAAAACCCCGGGACTCAGAATGACAGACTTCGCTATTTCAGTTACCTTTTTGAGGGCGCGTAGCCGGGACAGTCACGCATGGGCAGGCGGGGATATTTCGCGTAGGCGGGGTCGCTGGCCGAGCGCTCGCAGAGCACAAACACCGATCCGCGCGAAGATTCCACGCGCCGCGCGTGCGCGCAATCGGCGCACAGACCGGTGCGCTTCACCTTGCTTTCCTCATTCTTTCTTTCCCTGCTCATGCGCCCCAGAATAGCCCACTTTACCCAGCCACCGCCTTACCTTGACCCTGCCTCTCAGGCCGTCTAAACTAGTTGTTTTGAGAGCGGCCGAGAAAGGCCAAGGGGGAATGCTTTGCCAAAGCGTACATTTCAGCCGCGCAGGCGCCGCCGGAGCAAGACGCACGGGTTCCGGGTACGAATGAAGACCAAGGGCGGGCGCAAGGTAATCGCCGCGCGCCGCAAGAAGGGCCGCCATCGCCTCACGCCCGATTGAGCCGGGCCGCTTGAATTATCCGCGCGAAGCGCGCATCGTGCGCCGCGGCGAATTCGACGCCGTTTATCGCGCCGGCAAGCGCCGTTCGAGCGCTTACTTCACCGTATTTCTGCGCTCCAATTCGCTGCCGCACAGCCGTTTCGGCTTCAGCATCAAAAAAGCGCTGGGCGGAGCGGTGGTGCGCAATCGTATCCGGCGACGCCTGCGCGAAATCGTGCGCCTGCACCGGGGGGAGATACCAGCGGGATGGGACATCGTTGTGCATCCGAAGAGCGCCGTGGCCAGGGCGGAGTTCAGCGCGCTGGCGGCGGACTTTGTGCGCCTGATTCCCAGGGCGTAGCGTCGCGCTCCGTCGCCACGCCGGGCGTGCGCGCCGCTTTGCTGGCGCTGCGCATCTACAAGGCTTATTTTTCCATTTTATTCGCGGGTAGTTGCCGCTTCGAACCATCGTGTTCGCGCTACGCTTATGAAGCCATCGAGCGCTTCGGCCTGGCGCGCGGTTCGTGGCTGGCTCTGCGCCGCCTGCTGCGCTGCCATCCTTTTTCCAAATCTTTCGGCATTGATCCCGTGCCGGAAATTGAAGAAACACAGAACGATCTTCCATCCCTGACGACCGCGGCCGGCCTCGCGCCTGCTTCAAACGTCCGCAACGAGGTGCGCCCGTGAACGGTTCCGATCCCAATAAGAAGGGTTATTCGCACGAACTGAGGCTGCTGCTGGCCTTTGCCCTTTCTTTCCTGGTGATGTCGCTGTGGATCAAGTATTTCGGCCCCAAGCCTCCTGTCCAGAAGCCCGAAATTGCCGCGTCGGCCACGGCAACGCCAGGAACTCCGGCAGCGACTGCTGCGCCAGCTGACGCTTCCCCTGCTGCTTCCGCTCCAGCGGGAACCAGGCCCGGCGAAAAGACCGGCGCCAAGGCCAGCGGTAAGGCGACGCAGCCCGCGCCCGTTGCGGTTCCGGTGATCACCGATACTCAGGAACGCACGTTCGTGGTCGAGAGCGATCTCTACCGCGTGGAATTTTCCAATCGCGGCGCGGTGGTGAAAAGCTGGCAGTTGAAGAAATACAAGGACGACGCCAAGCCGCAGCGCATTCTGGATCTGGTGCACCCCGAAGCGGCCGAGCAGACCGACGGATGGCCGTTTTCGCTTTCGCTCGATGACGCCAGCGATGAAGCCGCCGCCAACAAGGCGCTTTACACGATCGAAGCCGGGCCGGCCGGCGAACACGGCGTATCCCAGGTGCGCTTCGCCTGGAGCGACGGGCATCTGCAAGTGACCAAGGAGTTCCGCTTCGACGGAACCTACACCGCGCACGTGCAGACCACGGTGAAGCACGAGGGAAAGCCCGTGGTGGCGGGTCTGGCGTGGCGCGGCGGATTTGGCGACCTGACCGTGGCCGACCCCGCTCCGGTCGAACAGGTCAGTGTGCTCTTCAACGCCGCCGGAAAATTGAACAACCTGCCGTACAAAAAACTGAACGGGCCGGGGGAGACCCCGCGCACCTTCTGGTACGGCGGAATGGACTACGCCGGAATCGAGGACCGCTATTTCGTGGCGGTGTTCCTGCCCGACGCGGATTCCGGAGCCAAAGTGGCCACGCGCTATTGGAAGCTGATGCGCGAGGTGAAAACCGCGGAAAAGACCGTGCAGGAGCCGGTGGCGGAAATGGCCGCGGGCAACGGCACGGCCGATCCCGTCTCTCTGCGCGTCTACGCCGGACCCAAGGATTACGAGCAGCTAAAAAAGATGAATCCGCCGCTGCACGCTCTGGTGCAGTTCGGCTGGATGGAATTCATCGCCGAGCCGCTCTTCCACGCGCTGAAATGGACCCAGCGCTACGTCCCCAACTGGGGCTGGGCCATCATCGCCCTGACCCTGGTCATTAACATGGTGCTCTTCCCCATGCGCATATCGAGCTACCGCACCATGCTCAAGATGCGCCGCGTCGCTCCGGAAGTGAGCGCGATCAAGGAGCGCTACAAGAAATACAAGCTCAACGACCCCAAAAAGGCCGAAGAGAACAAGGAAATCATGGCCCTCTACAAGCGCGAGGGAATCAACCCCCTGGGCGGCTGCTTCCAGATGCTGGTGCAGATGCCCATCTGGTTCGGGCTGAACACGGCGCTGCGCTATTCCATCGAGTTGCGCCACGCCAACTGGCTGTGGGTCAGCGACCTTTCCGCCAAGGACCCCCATTTCATCCTGCCGGTAGCCGTGGGCATCTCCATGTATCTGGTTTCGAAAATGACGCCGATGGCCACCTCCGATCCCAGCCAGGAAACCATGATGAAGTTCATGCCCATCATGATGGCCGCCTCGTTTCTCTTTTTTCCCTTCTCCAGCGGCCTGGCGCTGTATATTCTCACCAGCAGCGTGGTGGGCATCGGCCAGCAGTGGTATCTGAACAAGACCCATCCCGAGCCGGCCAAGCCCGCGCGCGGCAAAAAGTAAAAAATCCTGAGGCGCCCCTCCGCCGTCAGCAAGAGCAGCAGCAGGAGATGAACGACATGCCTCCGATACTCGTCAAGGATGGTCAGCTGGACCGCAGCGCCACGGCGGAGGCGCTGCGCGGTTTTCTCGAAGGCTTCCTGCGCGCCGCGCGCTGGGACTTGAAGGTGACGGTGAAGACCGTGGACCCCGCCGCGGCCGGCGAGAGCGCGGAAACGGCCGAGGTGCTGGCCGATTTCGACGGCGCGGACAAGGAACTGCTTCTCGAACGCGGCGCGGAAGTGCTCAAGGCGCTCGAGCACCTCTCGCTGAAGGCCCTCCGCCTGGACACTATTTTTCAGGAGCGCATTCACCTGGATTGCTGCGGCTATCGCGCGATGCGCCTGGAAGAACTGCGCATGACCGCGCGCGTCGCCGCCGAGCGCGTAAAAACCTCCAAGCAGCCCTTCCGCCTCAATCCCATGTCCCCGCGCGAACGCCGCATCGTGCACCTGGCCCTCAAGGACATGCCCGGCATCCGCACGGAGAGCGAAGGCGCGGGCGAAGAGCGCCAGGTGGTGATCCTCCCCGCCGAGGCCAAGGCCGCGCAGTAGTTTTCCATATGAATTTCAAACCTGTTTAGAAGTTGGATTCTTCTTGGTTTCTTGCTGTAGCCGCGGTCTTTAGACCGCGGGAATTTGCACTGAACAGGCAAACGGCCCACCCTCTTCAGAGGGCGGCTACAAATGCCCGGCTAGCGCGTCAGCCACCCCTTGGCAACCACGCGCCCGCCGGCATCCAGCCGCACCCGGTAGGTAAACGGCATGGGCCGTCCGGGAACCGCCGAATGAAAACGCAAATCCAGAAAATCCACCACGGAGACGTTTCCCTCTTTGTGGAAGCGGGTCACCGGAAAGCGCATGAAGGCCAGCAACTTTTGTATTTCAGGGAGGGCCTTGGCCTCCTCGATCAACTGGCTGTCTGGAGCATCCGGATAATAGCTGTATTCGAGAGCGCCGGCGCTCTCGGCCCGGCCCGGCTCCGGCTGGTCCAGGTCCAGGCGGAGGACGTAAACGCCGCGGGGCGTGCGCACAAGTCCGTCCCAATGCCACAGCGAGGGAGGATAGGGCATGGCGGCGAAGGACTGCGCTTCGATCCGCTCCATCGCTACGAATTGCCTGACGCGCTCGAGCGCCGCGCGGTGGGCCATCACCGCGCCGCCCAGATACGCCGCCAGGACCACCAACCCGGCGCGGCACCACGCCGCGCGCGAAATTCGCAGTCCCCTGCCCCGCAGCATCGGCCCATAGATCAGCACGGCCAGGAAGACCGCAACCATCAGGGCCGTCACCGTCGTAACGCGCACATAAAGCCGCTGCGAGACGCTGGTGATCACCAGCACGGCCAGCACGCAGCCCAGCCAGGTCCGTAGCGCACGGCGCACGGAAACCTCTTCGCGCTCATAAATCCACGCCAGCGCCTGCGGCAGCAGCACTATCGCGCTGAGCGTGAAATCCAGAATGAAAAGCAGGTCGCCGGCGGGGCGCGACCAGTCCAGCGGCGACCACAGCATGATCCCGAAACTGTTCAGGTAATCCAGTCCGATATGGCTGGCGATTCCCACGGCATAGGCCAGCGTCAGCAGGGGCAGCGGCGGGCAGGCCCATTGCCGCCGCCCGGCGAACCACTGCGTCAGCAGCGCCAGCCCCAGGGCAAACGCCGGCAGGCACAGCAGCGAATGGGTCACGCTGCGATGCCAGGAAATCATGAGCATGTCGTTGTGGGGAAAAAGCGCCGCGAAAACGTCCGCGTCCGGAAAGATCGCGCCCAGCATGGTGGCCCAGGTCACCAGCCGCGCCGCGGACATCGCGCGCTTGCTGACCAGATCATCTCCGTGAAAAAGCGCCTTGCTGATCAGCGCCCCCGCGATGCCGTGTGTGATGGTGTCCATGTTTGGGTGGCTGGAAAAACCTTTCGAAACTAGCGCACCAGCAGCATCGGCGAACGCTTTTCCGTGACCGTGCCAATCCGTTGCGCACGAACTCCAGATTCGCTCAGCGCCGC
Organism: Terriglobia bacterium; assembly: GCA_041500985.1. Classification (GTDB taxonomy): domain Bacteria; phylum Acidobacteriota; class Terriglobia; order Acidiferrales; family UBA7541; genus Acidiferrum. The sequence continues at coordinate 66,037 of JBGQNE010000011.1, forward strand.
CAGCGCGGCTTCTGCAGCATCGGGAGCAATGGCGATGAGCAGCCCTCCAGAAGTCTGCGGGTCAAAGGCCAGGTCGCGATAGGGCTGCGGAACGGCGGCGTCAAACCCCACGCAGGAGCGCACAAAATCCCGGTTGTTCTTCAGTCCCCCCGGCAGATGGCCCAGGTCGGCGGCTTCCACCGCTCCCGGCAGATACGGCACGGCGGTGTGATCGATTTCGAACGAGACCGCCTCGATCCCCGCGGCGGCGTCTCCCAGGGCCATCTCCCGCGCATGGCCCAGCAGTCCAAATCCCGTAACGTCGGTGACCGCATGCACCACGCGGGAGGCTCCAGGCCGGGATTCGAGCTGGTGCAGCGCTTCGGCGGCGGCGCGATTCAGTTGCGTCATGGAAGCGACCGAGGCGTCCAGCGCCTCCTGCGCCAGTTCATTCTTCTTGAGCGCCGTGGCCAGGATTCCCGTTCCGATGGCCTTGGTGAGCAGCAGCGCGTCGCCCGGCCGCGCTCCCACGTTGCGCCAGATCGCTTTCGGGTGGATCACGCCGCTGACCGCGTAGCCGAACTGAATATCGTCATTGCGGATGGAATGCCCCCCCACCACGCTGCAGCGCGCCTCCTCCATCTTGGCCATTCCCCCGCGCAAAATCGCTTCGAGGATGGCCGGATCGCCTTTGTCCGGATAGCCCACGATGGACAGCGCCGAAACCGGCCGCCCGCCCATGGCGTAAATGTCGCTCAGCGCATTGGCCGCGGCGATCTGCCCGAAGGTGTGCGGGTCGTCCACGATGGGCGTGAAAAAATCCACGGTTTGCACCAGCGCCAGATCGTCCGCGAGCAGATACACCCCGGCGTCGTCGTTGGTGTGAAACCCAACGAGCACGTTCGGATCAACAGGCCGCGGCAAGCGCCGCAAAATTGAGTCCAGCGTCCCGGGACTCAGCTTTGCCGCTCAACCCGCTGCCTTGACCATGGCCGTCAATTTCACGGGCTCGGTCAAACCAACCTCCTTGCAATGCATACTGATTATAGCCATACATCCGCCGCTTGGCTCGCACCGCAGTTCCCTTTTTCCAATTTTTCCTCCCGCGCCGCGCAGTCCGCCCGCGCTTCAGTTGCAGTACCGCCCAGAACGTGTTTTCATCGCTGCATGCCCCCGTGGGACTTTCTGCTGCTTTTTCTGTTCCTGACCGTCGTGCTTCCCTGGCGCGGCCGCCTGCGCATTCGCCAGCTTCTGGCCAAGCCCCAGGTCAGCTCCGCCGAGCGCCTCGCTCTCTATGCCGCCACGATCATTTTTCAATGGCTGCTGGTCGCCGTCACCGCCTGGCGCTGCTGGGCCCGTGGATTGAGCGCCACGCAACTGGGCCTGGGCCCTTTTGACGGCAGGCGTATCCTGCTGCTCTCCCTCGCCGGAACCGTTTTCTTGGGTATTCTGCACTGGTTCAATCTGCGCCGGATCGGCCATCTCTCCCCGGAGCTGCACGGGCGCCTGCATGAGTTCTCCAAACGCGTCTTGCCGCGCACCAGCGTCGAGATGCTGCTCTATTTTGCCCTCTCGCTCACGGCGGCCTCTTGCGAGGAGTTTCTCTATCGCGGGTTTGTCATGGCCGCGCTGGACCGCCTAGGATGGCCCCTCTGGATCATTGTGGCGGCCTCGGCGGCCATGTTCGGACTGGCGCATCTCTACCAGGGACGCGGCGGCGTAATGAGCACCTGCCTGCTGGGTGTGGCTTTTGGTTGGGTGCGAATCGCCTATGGTAGTCTTATTCCGGTGATGGTCTGGCACGCAGTGGTGGACGTGATCGCGGGAATTGCCGGACGCAGGTATCTACTGCCCAGAGAACAGGAACCACTTTCTAGTTAACATAACATAAAAACAGAATATGACTGCCACTGCCCAGCCCTTCATGACCAAAGAGCGCATCGCCAGCGCCTTGATGGATTTCAATATTCTGGCGACTCCCGTACAGCTTGAACAACTCCTTTCTTATCTTACGATTCTGTTGCGTTGGAACGCAAAAATTAGCCTGACTTCGGTTTCCGATCCCAAGGAAATCGTCTATCGACACTTCTGCGAGTCCATGTTCGCCGCCAATGCCCTTTCGATCAATTCCGGTCGGCTGGCCGACGTAGGCTCCGGGGCCGGATTTCCCGGCTTGCCGCTGAAAATCTTCCGCCCGGAATTGCAAGTTGTTCTTATCGAAGCAAACATGAAGAAGGCCACGTTTCTTCTCGAAGTCATTCGCGAGCTTAATCTCAGCCAGGTGAAAGTAGCCATCGGCCGCTTTGAGGAGATGGGCAAGGAGCTGCACCCGCTCGATTATGTTTGCAGCCGGGCTCTGGGCGATTTCGATCCGTTCTTGAAATGGGCTGCCTCCGAAGAACTGGGAACACCGAAGTTGGCTCTGTGGGTCGGCGGCAAAGACATGGAAGCCCTGCGGAAGCGCCCCGAATGGGACTGGAAGAGGCCCATTCTCATACCCCATTCCACGCAGCGATATCTGCTGGTCGGTGAGCGCAAGAAGAAATAAGCGTGAATCGTGGTTCGCGACTTGTGACTCGTGCAATTACCACACGCATTGGCGCCTGATCGGCTGTAAAAGCCACCCGAAATAGCAAATCGAAAGAGTGAAAAATTCGACGCGCCGACAATTGCACTCGGAATTGGTGAACTGGGCAGGGAATTGTTCCACGTGGAACAATTAGAAAGAGCCGGTTCCTCCTGCATTTGAGCTTAGAAAGCATCGCTCTCCGCTCCGCAAACCCGCAAGGACTCTCTCTGTCTGTCGAGTGCCACGACATGCTTTACACCTTGTGCCAGAACATCCTTTACACTTTCCGTCTGTGGCCCGTGATGCTGATAAGGTTCCTGGCCCAATTGTTCCACGTGGAACAATTGGCAGACCCCACACCGGCCCCTTCAAGGCCTCATTTCTCCACCTCAAACGTCTCCCCAAATTGTTCCACGTGAAACATCTTGCATATCCATTCTCGCTTTGTTAAATTTTCGCCCAGGGGGATTGTATCTGGCCAGAATCATAGCCCTTGCGAACCAAAAAGGCGGCGTTGCCAAGACCACCAGTGCGGTGAACCTCGCCGCATGCCTCGCTGCCGCCGAACAGCCCACTCTGCTGGTAGACTGCGATTCCCAGGGCAATGCCACCTCCTCCATCGGCTTCGCCAAGGACCCTTCGCGCCGCACGCTTTATCACGCCCTCATTCTCAATGAACCCGTCGAAAGGCTGATCCAGAAATCCCAAGTGGATGGCCTCGACGTTCTTCCCGCGGACAAAAATCTTTCCGGCGCGGCCATCGAACTGGTCACTACCGAAAATCGCGAATACCGCCTCAAGGCCATTCTCGATCCGCTGCGCGAAAAATACGCCTTCATCATTCTCGATTGTCCTCCCGCTCTCGATCTCCTCACCCTCAACGCCCTCGTTGCCGCCGACGCCGTCCTCGTTCCCATTCAGTGCGAATACCTCGCTCTCGAAGGCGTCTCCGAACTTCTCGATACGCTCATGCGCATTCGCCGCACTCTCAATCCCGCGCTCGAAATCGAAGGCATTCTCCTCACCATGTACGACGATCGCACCTCGCTCTCGAAGCAGGTGGCGACGGACCTGCGCAGTTTCTTCGGAACGCAAGTATTTGAAAGCGTGATCCCGCGCAATGTGCGCCTGGCGGAAGCGCCTAGTTTTGGTAAACCTATTATTTTCTATGACATACACAGCAAGGGCGCGGAATGTTACACGCAACTTGCACAGGAGGTAGTGTCCAATGCCGCGAAACGCACTGGGACGGGGGCTCGGAGCGCTCATTCGGGAGCCTGAGCCGCAAGTTATTTCCAATCCAAGCGGAAGCGCGGCAGCGGCCGCGCCGGCGCGCGAAGCCGGCGGCCCGCGCATGATTGATACGGATCTGATCGATCCCAGTCCCTTTCAGCCGCGCACAAATTTCCGCGAAGAAGCGCTCGATGAATTGACGCGCTCGATTCGCGCCAGCGGAATCATTCAGCCGCTGGTGCTGCGTCCGGTGGGCGGGCGATTCCAGTTGATCGCCGGCGAGCGCCGCTGGCGCGCGGCGCAGCGCGCCAGCATGGCGAAAGTCCCAGCCATCTTGCGCGACGTGCCGGATGAACAGGCGCTCGAGATGACCTTGGTGGAAAACATCCAGCGCGAAGACCTCAACGCCGTCGAAGAAGCCCGCGCCTTCGCCCGCTTGATGGATGATTTCGATCTAACGCAGGAAGCCGTCTCCGAGCGCACCGGCAAGGAGCGCGCCACGGTGGCCAATGCCGTGCGTCTGCTCAAGCTCGAACCGGTCATTCTGGATCTCATCGAAGAAGGCCGCCTTTCCGCCGGACACGGCCGCGCTCTCCTGGCCGTGAGCGATCCCGGCTTGCGCCTGCGCTTTGCGCAGCGGGCCGCGCGCGGCGGCCTGACCGTCCGGCAAATCGAACGCCTGGCCTCGCGCCGTTCGCGCGCTTCCTCCTCTGCCGCCCCGGCCACGGCGCATCCCGACGCCAACATCCGCGCGGCGCTCGAGGAGCTGCAGCGGCATCTGGGCACGAAAGTGCATCTGCGCCCCAAATCGCGCATCCGCCCGGGCCAGCTCATCCTCGAATATTATGACGACGCCCAGTTGTTGGGCATCTACGACCGCCTGATCAAGTAGCCGCTGCCCGCGCCGGAATTTTTCCACGCGCACCGCGCGGTACCGCGCAAGCATCGCTTCATTCGACACAAGCGTTGTGTCCCCGCTTGACTGCGCCGTCCCAGCCGTTAAAGTCGAAGAATACTCATACGAGGTGAGCCATGGCTTGGAAGTTCGGACAGGACACAAAAGGCGGCGCGGGCGAGGAATGGACCGGGTTCATTGATCAGGGCGTTTCCCTGGAGGGCACGCTGCAAATCAACGGCACCTTCCGCGTGGACGGCAAGATCAAGGGCAACATCGTTTCCGATCAGACCCTGGTGCTCGGCGATAACGCCAAAGTGGAAGGGCAAATCGAAGGAAATAAGGTGGTCATTTCCGGCCACTTCGACGGAATCATTTTTGCCAAGGGACGCGTGGAAATTCAGCCCAAGGGCGTGGTCACCGGTGAGATTCATTCGCCCTGCCTGGTGATTGATCCGGGAGGCATCTTCGACGGCCGCTGCCACATGCTGGGCGCCGCGGACTCTACCGGCACGGGCGTGACCGTTCCCATCCGCGCCTCCGCGCAGTAATTTCGCTGCGCCGTCATTTCGATCGGAATAAAAAAAATATTTCGCCCGGCGCGCAATGGGACCGCGCCCGCGCGTCTGCGCACCTGCTCATGGTTGACTCTCCGCCGCCGCCCGTCTATCGTTTCAAGCCACGAGCCGCGGCAGGGAACAGGGAAGGCTCGCCAACGAGGATGGCGCTCCAAGAATGAAGATTCTGGTGATTGGCGGAGGCGGGCGCGAACACGCCCTGGTCTGGAAACTGAAGCAAAGCGCGCGCGTCGAAAAAATCTGGTGCGCCCCCGGCAACGGCGGCATCGCCGCAATCGCCGAATGCTTTCCCGCCGTGGACGCCGGCGACGTTTCCGCTCTCGTGGCGCTGGCCGAGCGCCTCGCCCCGGACCTCACCGTGGTCGGGCCGGAAGCTCCCCTGGTAGCCGGGCTGTGCGATGAATTGGCGCGGCGCAAATGGGCGGTGGTCGGCCCCAATAAAAATGCCGCGCAGCTCGAAGGCAGCAAGGTTTTTACCAAACTTTTTCTCGACCGCCACAAAATTCCCACGGCGAAGCTCTACGGCTGCTTTGATTCCGCCGCCGCGGCCCGCGAGGCCCTCGGCCGCGTGGAATGGCCGGTGGTCATCAAGGCCGACGGGCTGTGCGCCGGCAAGGGAGTCCTCGTCGCGCAGAACCGCGAGGAAGCCGAAGATTTTATTACCCGCCTGATGGAAAAAAACGAACTCGGCGAAGGCGGCCACCGCGTCATTCTCGAACAGGGCCTCGCCGGCGACGAACTCTCCTTCATTATTTTGACCGATGGAACGCGCTTCGCTCCGCTCGTCCCCTCGCGCGATCACAAGCGCGTCTTCGACGATAACCGCGGCCCTAACACCGGCGGCATGGGCGCCTATTCCTCAGACGAACTCCTCCCCCCCGCTTTGCGTCAGACCATCCTCTCCACCATCGTCGAACGCACTCTTCGCGGATTCGCCGCCGATGGCATCCGCTATCAGGGCTTCCTCTACTTCGGCTTGATGCTCACCGCCGACGGCCCCAAAGTTCTGGAGTTCAACTGCCGCCTGGGAGACCCCGAAACGCAAGCCATCGTCGCCCGCATGGATTTCGACCTGGCCGAAGTTCTCGCCGATGTGGCCGCAGGAAGGCTCGACGCCAAGAAGATGCGCTGGAAACCAGGAGCCAGCGTGTGCGTGGTGCTGACCGCGGGAGGCTATCCGGGGAAGTACGAGACGGGGAAGCGCATCGAAGGACTAACCTCCATAACTGATAATGCCGGTGTGGTCGCTTTCCACGCTGGAACCAAACTATCCGGCACCGACATCGTCACCTCCGGCGGCCGCGTCCTAGGCGTCACCGCCGCTGCCCCGGATATGTCAGCCGCGCTGCGCGCCGCCTATCAGGGCGTCTCCAAAATCCACTTTGAGGGGAAGCATTACCGCAAGGACATTGGCGCCTCCGCGGGCCGCCAGGGCGCGTCAGGGGACTAAGCGGCGTGGCCAGAATTCTTCACCTTTATACGGCTCCGGCAAAGCGCCAGCCCATGCGGGAAGCTCAGGAAGTTCGTGCCATTGCCAACAGCGGACTCGAAGGCTGCGCCCACGCCCGGCCGGGCGGAAAGCGCCAGGTGCTGCTGATGGACCGCGAAACGCTCGACGAACTGGGACTGGCGGCGGGAATTCTGCGCGAGAACATCACCACGGAAGGTTTGCCGGTGAACGAGCTCGAGCCCGGCGAAAAACTGCGCATCGGCGAAGCGCTGCTGGAGGTCACCATGGCCTGTACGCCGTGCGCCCGAATGGAAGGAATTCGCGCCGGTCTGCGCCAGGAGTTGCGCGGGCGGCGCGGGGCGCTCTGCCGGGCGCTGCACGGAGGGACGCTGCGCCAGGGCGACGGAATCGAACGGCTTTCCTGAAGCTCAGGGCTGCGGCTTGCGGCGCAGCGAGGGCGCCTCGGGCGGCCGCTTCTTGTCTTCCGCGGATTTCTCGACGGGTTCTTCCGGCGGCAGCAGCCAGTCAAATCCGCGGTTTTGCTTGAATGTGCCCACGGCGAATCTCCCTTTGCCGGCCATGGGCACCACCATGATGCGCAGAAATTCCGCGGCGTCATCCGGGTTGGCGGACTGCGCCTTGCCCGCGCGGATTTTCTCGGCCACGCGATCGAATTTCTTCTCCGAGCCGGCGATGCGTGCCACGGCCGGATCATTGCGCTCGATGCGCTCGAGCAGTCCGGGCGCCACCGCCCCCGGAGGATAAGCAACCTCGACAAGCGTGCGCGGAGCGCCTTTTTCCGGCGGGTAGAGCTGAGTGGTGCGCGGGCGCAGCACTTTTGTTTGAAAATAGTCGCCGCGCAGGGCTTCCTGCTTCACGCGGTAGTCGTAGAGCCACACTTCCGGTCCGTAGCCTTCGGGGCCGTAGCCGATCACCATGACCTGCAGGATGGGCTCCTCCGGCCCGAGTTCGATTTTGTGATGCAGCTGCCCGGCCAGTTCGCGCAGCCTTTCCAGAAACTCCACCCCGATAAATTCCAGGTCGCTGCTTTCCTCGGACTCGCGCCGCGTGCCGGGGATTTGCGGCAGTCCTTGTTCCACGCGCAGCGGTTTCGAACCGGCGGGAATCTGCCATTCGATCGCGCCAAACAAAACGCCGATGTGCGTGGAGTTGATGGAGATGACGCGCGGGGGCAGGGAACCGCCTTCGGCCGGCTGCTCGATCACGGCGAAGGCGATGCCTTCTCCCGTGGCATGGATGATCACGCGGCCCGCGGCAATATTGGCGACGACCTCCTCGTCGCGCTCCTGGCCCGCGGCCCGCGGCGCACCCACGCCCGCAATTACCAGCAGCAAAATAGCGGCGGCCGCTTTCATCCATCCCCGCTTCCCGGAAGCTTCCGGATTCCCCCTCACCCTACCATAGAGCCGGCGCGAACGGGCGTGCTCCGGGAGGGCTATTCAACTTCGCGCGCGGCTTGGTTAGAATAGATACTTCGGTTATCGCCGGGAGATCAACATCATGGGCCTTCGAAAACTCAGCAGCATTCAGCACAAGGGACGCCGCGTTTCGGAAATCATCGCGCAGCACGATAAATTTTTCCGCGGGCAGGAAGGCGGCGCGCGCGCCGATCTCGAGGGCGCGGACCTTTCCCGCGCCGACCTGCGTGAAGTCAATTTGAGCGGCGCCATTCTGCGCTCGGCCAATCTCGAAGAGGCCGACCTGCGCAAGGCCCGCCTGCCCGGCGCGGACTTCTCCGGAGCGCGCCTGCGCAAGTCCGATCTGCGCAATACGGACATGACCGAATCCGTCCTGGAGGGCGCGGACTTGAGCGAAGCGCAGGCCAGCGGCGTGGAATTTTTTCGCTGCAATCTCAGCCACGTGAATTTCCAAGGCGCCCTGCTGCGCAACACCAATTTCCGCGACGCCATTGTGACCGGAGCGCGCTTTTCCAAGGCCGATCTCGGCGTGGCCATCTTTCGCGAAACCGATCTCAGCGCCGCGGATCTCTCCGGCGCGGACCTTTCCGGCGCCCTGCTGCCTCCGGGATTTTCCGTTGCGCCAGGAAAAACGCCGGTCTAGTATCGGATTCCAGCCTATGGATTTTATAAGTTATTCACAGGATATCCAGAGGCCCGTTCTCGACTTCAATATACAATGCTGCCCACTAGGGGGTAGTATGAACAGTACTGTATCCAATCTTATTCACCAGGCCGCTTCCGCGCGCGTTCGCCTTCTGGCCACCACCGCCCAGCTGACCGAAGAAGAAGCCGCCCTCAAGCCGGGGCACGAGCAGTGGTCCATCTCCAACATTGTCGAGCACCTGGTCCTTTCCGAGCACTACGAACTCAATAAGCTCTGGCAGACCATGGAAGACGCGCGCAACGGAAAGCAGTGGAGCGGCAAGTACATTCACCGCGGATTGAGCATTGAAGAAGTGGTTGCACTCACCTGGAAACCGCGGGAGCAGGCTCCCCCTTACGCCATGCCGCGCATCGGCGGACCCCTGGCCTACTGGAAAGAATGTCTGATCTGCTCCCAGTCCATCCTCGATGTCCTGGGAAACTGCCTCGAAGGGCTGGACCTTGAATCCATGATTTTTCCTCATCATCTGTCCGGCCCGCTGGACGCCCGGCAGCGGCTCGACTTGATCCGCCTGCATATGGATCGCCACGTCATGCAAATCGAGCGCATCCGCGCGGCCACCCTGGCCCGCTAACCCCTCCGGCGGTGACAAGCCCCTCTTCTGCGTGATAGCCTCTCCGGCTACGGGAAAGATTCCGCCGGGAGAACCGTGGCCGCTCCAAGCTCCATTTCGCCAGCCGAACTGAACAGCGCGCAGGAGCGCGTCCTGGCTATCGTCCGCGAACTGCTCGAGGAATTGGGCAGCCTGGGCGCCCTGGGCATGCTCCGCCCGGATTCCCATCTCGACCGCGATCTCGGTCTGGGCAGCCTCGAACGCGTCGAGCTCATGGCCCGCATCGAACGCCAATTCGGCGTGCGCCTCCCGGACAGCGTCATCGCCAATTCCGATACGCCGGGAGAAATTTCCCAGGCTTTGCTGCGCGCCCGGGAAGCCGAGCCCGCCGACTCCCCGGCGGGCTCGGCTCTGCGCGCCGCGGTCACCGCGCAGGTCCTGCACCGGGAAGCGGCGGGCGGCGCCGGCCGCCTGGTGGAAGGCGCGGAGACGCTGATTGACGTCCTGCGCCACCGCGCCGTGCATGACAGCGCCCGCGTCCACTTGAAAATTATCGAAGAAGGCCCCGAGGGCGAGCGCGAGACTACGCTCACCTTCGGCGAACTCCACGCCGCCGCGGAGCGCTGCGCCGCCGAACTCGCCCGCCGCGGCGTCCCCGCCGGCGGCCGCGTGGCGCTGATGCTGCCCACCTCGCGCGAATTCTTCATTTCCTACGCCGGCATTCTTCTCGCCGGCGCCATTCCCGTGCCCATCTATCCGCCCTTCCGCGCCGACCGCATCGAGGAATACGCCTCGCGCCAGTCCGCCATCCTGCGCAACGCCGAAGCCTGCCTCCTGCTCACCTTTCGCCGCGCCGAAGCCGTGGCCCGCCTGGTGCAGCCCCGCGTGCCTTCGCTGCGCGGCGTGGCCGATGCGCGCAAATTGATCGAAGCCGCCGATGCCGCCAAGCCTGACGCTCCCGGCTCGCGCCCCACGCACTTGAGCGGAACGCGCCTGCGCAAGGCCGGCGACATTGCGCTGCTGCAATACACCTCCGGCTCGACCGGCGACCCCAAAGGCGTCACCCTCACCCACGCCAATCTGCTCGCCAACATGCGCGCCATCGGCGAATCCGTGCGCCTCCAGCCCGCCGATTCGGTGATCAGTTGGCTGCCGCTTTATCACGACATGGGGCTCATCGGCGCCTGGCTCACACCGCTCTATTTCGGCCTGCCTCTCGTGGTGATGTCCCCGCTGGCCTTTCTCAGCCGCCCCGAGCGCTGGCTGCTGGCCCTGCACCGCCACCGCGGCACCATCGCCGCCGCGCCGAATTTCGCCTACGAACTCTGCGTGCGCAAAATCGCCGACCGGGACATCGCCGGAATTGATCTCAGTCGCTGGCGCGCGGCCCTCAACGGCGCCGAACCTGTTCATCCCGAAACGCTCACCCGCTTCGCCGAGCGCTTCGAGCCCTTCGGCTTCCGCGCCGAGTCCATGCTCCCGGTTTACGGCCTGGCCGAAGCCTCGCTGGCCGTGGCCATGCCCCCGCTGGGGCGCTTGCCGCACGTGGACCGCATCCAGCGCGAAACCTTCGCATCTCAAGGCCGCGCCGTCCCCGTTTCCGCCGAAGATCCCTCCGCCATTGTTTTCGTCTCCGCGGGCTGGCCCGTGCCGCGCCATGAAGTTCGCATCGCGGATGAGCAGGGCAGGGAATTGCCGGAGCGCACCGAAGGGGCTTTGTGGTTCCGCGGTCCTTCGTCCACCTGCGGCTACTATGGCAACGCCGCGGCCACGGAAAAACTATTTCCGGCCGGACCGGCGGCGGCCGAAGGCGAATTTGCCTGGGTGAATTCCGGCGACCGCGCCTACCTCGCCGGCGGCGAACTTTTCATCACCGGCCGCGTCAAGGACATCATCATCAAGGGCGGGCGCAACATCTATCCGCACGAAGTCGAGGAGCTGGCCGCGCGCGCCGACGGAGTGCGCAAGGGCTGCGTGGTGGCCTTCGGCCTGCGCGAGGAAGAAAGCGCCACGGAAAAACTCGTGGTCGTCGCCGAATCCCGCGAAGCCGATCCCGCGCGCCGCGTCAAAATCGCCGCCGCCATCAACGAATGCGTCAGCGCCGGCCTGGGCCTGCCTCCCGACCGCATCGAACTTGTTCCCCCCGGCAGCATCCCCAAAACCTCCAGCGGCAAGCTGCGCCGCGACGAAACCCGCCAGCTCTACGTGGACGGCGAACTCTCCCGCCGCAAGCCGCCCGCCTGGCTGCAAATCGCCCGCCTGGGCGCCGCCGGCGCCGCGCGCAATTCCCTCCGCGGCGTCTCCGCGGGACTGAACCGCGCTCTGCTCACTCTCTACGGCGTCTATACCACGGTGGTTTTTTTCCTCTGGATCGTTCCCACCTGGTCCATCGTGCATCTCTTCCGCGACCACCGCGCCGCCGGCCGCTACACCTCCCGCGCTCTGCGCCTGTTTCTCGCCCTGGTGGGCTGCCGCCTGCGCGTCGTGGGCCGCGAACACATGGAGCATCCCGGAGCGAAAATTTTCGTCTCCAACCACACCAGCTTCTTCGACGTTCTGGCGGCCATGGCCGGCCTGGGCGTTCCCTACCGCTTCGTTTCCAAATGGGAAGTTCATCACATGCCCTTCATCGGCACCTTCCTGCGCAAGATGAATCATCTGGCCTTCGACCGCAGCGATCCCGAAGCGCGCCTGCGCCAGCAGCAGGAGATCGAAGAGCTGCTGCGCCGGGGCGAATCGGTCTTTGTCTTTCCCGAGGGAACTTTTACCCGCGAGGACGGCATCCGCCCGTTCCAACTGGGCGCCTTCAAGGCCGCGGTGGCCACCGGCGCGCCCATCCTGCCGGTCTCGCTGCATGGCACGCGGAAATTCCTGCGCGATGAAACGATTCTGCCGCGCCCCTCGAGCGTCACCATCACGCTTTCCCCGCCCATCGCGCCCCGCGCCGCCGGCGCCGCCGACTCCGACGATTGGCACGAACTCATCCGCCTGCGCGACGCCTGCCGCGAAGCCATCGCCCGCCACGCCGGCGAGCCCCTGCTCTAGCGATCAGCGAACTCACACCCCCAGCACGGTCATCCCGAGGCCCCGATGCCTTTTATCGGGGCCGAAGGATCTCAACCGTACGTATTTGCAGCACGTTCAGTTGAGATCCTTCGGCCCGGTAAAAACCACCGGGACTCAGAATGACAAATGTCCCTATTTCTGTTTGGGCGCGGGGGAATAATGCAGATGCACAATCTTCCACGCGCCTTCGCGCTTGAAGAAGACGTCGGACTCCTGGAAATATTCATCGCTTTCTTCGCCCTTGGCCGTCCGCGATTTCACGTGCAGCAGGTAACTGGCCACCGCCGTATCCCCGCTGGGCCCCACCTGCACGTGCAGGTCGGAGATCTCCGCCGCTTCCGTGCGGTTGCCCGCGGCGATGTAGGCGGTCCAATCCTTCTGGTACGTGGCCAGGTCCGTGCGCCCCTCCGGCAGGAACTGCGTCAAGTCCTTGGCGTAAAATGCGAAATAGGGCGTCAGGTCGTTGGCGGCATAGAGCGCGTTGAAGGTTTTTTCCAGCGCGGCAATCTCCTTCTCCACCGCGCCCGTCGTATCCGCGGTTTGCCCGGCCCAAACCGCTCCCGCCAGGGCCAAAACCACCGCAAAAATTATCTTTGTTTTCATCGAACACCTCTCTTTCGCCTCTACTTATCCCCAGGCCACGGCCAATGTCAATCACCCAGCGCACTTTCGTCACTCAGTTTTGGAAAAATCATCCAGGCACTCTGAGGTGAAACTGAATTATCGCATTCTAAATCACTGTAAATAAATAACATAACATTTTCGGAAGGGACAAAATTTTGAAAATCAGGCTAAGATTAGAGTGCCTCTAACTGCAACTGCCCAAATTCTTGGTAATTAAATACTTGCATTCGCTGTGCGTTAGCATATACTACGCATGCGTTCGCATTCATATTAGCGCTATACTGCGTGTAATTATCACTTGAGAGGCGCGAATGGAAGACAAACTCAGGTACCAATATTTTGCGGAAATCAACATGGCGTTCACCCCCGAAGCGCCAATCAATAGCAGTGACTTGTTCGCTGGAAGGCGCAGGGAGCGCGACAAGGTGATGAACACGGTTTTCCAGCGTGGAGCGCATGCGGTTCTTTTTGGCGAGCGGGGAGTAGGGAAAACATCGCTCGCCAACACAATTTTTGATTTTCTGGTAGTCGTTGGCAAGTCGGATTATGCAATGGCCCGTGTGACGTGCTCGGGACGCATGAACTTTGAAGCAATTTGGAAGATCATTTTTCGTCAGCTTGCCATTCAATACGAGGATCGAGAAACAACCCTTGATGCATGGCTCGACACAAGCCCGCATGCCGAGAATGTCCGCGAGACGATATCAATACTGTCGAATCCTTCGATCATTGTCATTGATGAGATTGATCAGATCAGCGACCGCGAAACACAAAAAGCGCTCGCGGACACCGTCAAAACACTGTCCGACAACTCGGTGAACACGACTCTAATTATGGTGGGAGTTGCCGATTCACTGGATCAATTGATCAAAGACCACGCGTCAATAGATCGCGCTCTAGTTCAAGTTCGGATGCCTCGAATGTCCAAGAATGAACTTCTGGAAATCGTTGATAAAGGCCTGGCTAAATGCGGATTGACTGTGGATTCAGTGGTAAGAGAAAGACTTGCCGACTACTCACAGGGACTGCCTTCCTACACCCATCTGCTCGCCAGGGAAGCTGCGCTATCTGCGGTTAAGGAAGATCGAACGATTATCAGCCTGCAGGATCTTGACCGCGCTGTAAGAGAGGCTGTGAATAGTCAACTCGGAACGCATTTGACGGCGTATATGGACGCAGTGTCTGCCCCGCGCGGAATCAATTTTAAGCCAGTACTGCTGGCGTGTGCGCTCGCCAAGAAAGATGAGAAAGGGTTTTTCTATGCAACGAACGTGACTCAACCATTGCAAGCCATTACTGGAAAGCCGTACAAAATTCCGGCATTTGCGAGGCACTTGAAAGATTTTTCTGAAAAACGCGGACCGATTTTAGAGCAAGAGGGCCGCAAGTATCGCTTCCGAAAGCCGCTCATGGAGCCCTATGTAATACTGCGTGGACTTGCGGACGGCCTGATCAAGGAGGAACAACTTACCCGGCCTTCTGCAACTTCCAGCGAGCCTGAGCAGCTTTCTTTGCTATCCGTTTCCTCCACCCGGGCATCAATTAAATAGAGCGCGCTTTCCCCTCCCCTCATACTGCCTGCTGGCGCGACCGGGCTTAAAGGTTTTTTCTCTATGTTATTGCGCGGCCACAGAAGGTATTTTCCAAATGTTTTGTCTCTGGACACCCGGAAACTCGGAAATTTGGGCAACCCCACCGGGTGGTTTATAATCCAAAGAACCATGCGACAGGGTGCGGGTCCCATTCTTCGATGTTTTGCGGCGGTGTGCCTGCTGTCAGGCGCGGCGGCCGGCTGTTTGGCCCAGGACGATCTCGAGCTGACCGCCAAGAGCAGGCTTTTCCCTGCCGTCGGCCCGGGCCTGCGCGCCATCAAGCGCGATTCCGCGGGCCGTTATTATGTCCTGGCTTCGCCCGGCCCAGGCTTGACCGTCTTTGCCCCGGATGGAAAAACTCTCCTGCAGATTCCCAGCGGCCAGCCTTCCGCCGATCCGGCCAAGCCCAAGCCTCCCATTCTCTTCGGCGAGGATTGCGACGTGGACGCCGAAGGGCGCATCTACGTCTCCGACCGCGGAGCAAGCGCCGTAAAGATTTTTTCTCCCCAGGGCCAGCTCGTGCGGACCATTCCGGCTCCCGCCCTGCTCTCCCTGGCTCTTCTTCCCGCCGGCGAAGTGGCCGTCTCCACCTCCCGCGGGCCGCATCTGGTGACCGTCTTCAATTCCAGTGGCCGGGAGGCCCGGGAATTCGGCTCCAGTGAAGACATCTCCTCGCGCCCCGAACTCAACCGCATGCTCAACTCCGGCCATCTGGTTCGCGACGCCCACGATTTTCTTTATTTCGCCTTCGACTATCTTCCCGAGCCGACCGTACGCCAATTTGACAGCAACGGCTACTCGCGCACCCAGATCGAGCTTGCCACCATCGAGATTCTGCCCCGCGCCCAGGCCACCCGCCGCGAAATCGAGCGCCTGGAAAACCACGGCGAAACTTTCCGCCCCAAGCGGGTCATCACCGCCGTGGGGGTGGACCCGGAAACCGCCGAGGTGTGGATTGCGTTGGAAAACGTCCTGTTTCGCTTCAACCGCGACGGCAATCTGGCTATGTCCTACCGCCTCTTTTCTCCCGACGGGGTCCGCCTGGACGCCACCGCCATCCTCGTGGAACCCGCGCGCCTGCTCATCGGGGCCGATCCCGGCGGCGTCTACGAATTCGCCCGCCCGGACAAGCAGGATTCTTCCGGGAACGCAAAAACCTCATCCAAGGCTTCGGAGAAATCCACAAAAACTCCTTGACACTCCCGGAGCAAGTACCGTTTTTCGCCCGTGAATACAGGTTATTCTCCGTTATTGCACTGTTTTGGTGCTTGTTGAAAAACTGTGAATGGTGTGTGGACCCCGGTGAATTCTTCGCCGCATTTTTCCCTTGCTCCACGGGGTCCAATCGGCGACAATCCGGCCCGCAGAAAAAATAAGGCTCCCAGGGATCATGGCAGGAGATAAAAAGCGCTCGGTGTTAAGGGGTAAGACGGTCCGGTCTGGTACTGGTGGGAACATAACAGCTGAACGAATTTGAGACAGTGGCGATTGTGCACAAGATTTCCACAGATGTGGAAATAAGTGCTGGACAGCCCCTGTGCTCTGCGTTCCCGAAAAGGCGATTTCAGGATTCTAATGGCTAATAGCGCAATGACTTGGGACAAGTTCCTCGAACACCTGAAACCACGGGTGAATTCCAACACTTACTCGACCTGGTTCCAGCCGACTCGCCTGGACCGCTTCGAGAACGGCACTTTTTTCGTCCAGGTTCCCAAGGTGGTCTTCCGCCGGGTGCTCACGCAGACCTACGGCGAGATCGTCAAGGCCGTCTTTCACCAGATCGGCATGCCCACCGCGCAAGTGCAGTATGTCTGCGCGGAAGAAGAGCCGGCTCCGGTGGTGCATGCGGCCCCCGCGGCGGTGAAGCAGGCCAAGCTGGATTTTGACAACGCCGAATACCAGCTCAATACGCGCTACACCTTTGACACTTTCGTGGTCGGCGGCTCCAATGCCTTCGCCCACGCCGCCGCTCGCGCCGTCGCCGAGCAGCCCTCCAAGGCCTACAACCCGCTATTCCTCTACGGCGGCGTGGGCATGGGCAAGACCCACCTGATGCACGCCATCGGGCACACCATCAAGAAGCGCAACCCGGCCGCCCGCCTCACCTACATCAGCGCGGAAAAATTCACCATCGAAGTCATCAACTCCCTGCGCTTCGACCGCATGATCAGCTTCCGCGACCGCTTCCATACCGTGGACGTCCTCCTGGTGGACGATATCCAGTTCATCGCCGGCAAGGAACGCACCCAGGAAGAGTTCTTCCATACCTTCAACGCCCTCTACGAGCAGCAGAAGCAGATCGTCATCAGCTCCGACTGCCTGCCCAAGGACATCAACTCCATCGAAGAGCGCCTGCGCTCGCGTTTCGAATGGGGTCTCATCGCGGACATCGCTCCGCCCGATCTCGAAACCAAAATCGCCATTCTCCAGAAGAAAGCCGAAAACGACCGCTTCGTTCTCCCCAATGACGTGGCTGAATTCATCGCCCGGGCCATCAAATCCAATATTCGCGAGCTGGAAGGCGCCCTGACCCGCCTGATCGCCTACGCTTCGCTCACCGGCACCATCGTCTCGCTGACCACCGCTCAGCAGGTGCTGAAAAACATCATCGCCACCCAGGAAAAGCGCGTCACCATCGAAGTCATTCAGAAGCGCGTTTCCGAGCATTACAACCTGCGCGAGCAGGACCTCAAGATCCGCAGCAACACCCGCGCCATCGCCTTCCCCCGCCAGGTGGCCATGTATCTGGTCAAGCAGCTCACCACCGCCTCGCTGCCCGAAATTGGCCGCCAGTTCGGTGGCAAGCATCACACCACCGTGCTGCACTCGATCAACAAAATCGAAGAGCAGCGTAAAAACGACAAAGACCTCAACCGCACCATCACCCGCCTGCTGGACTCTCTCCAGTAGCCTTACCTAATTTCGCATTGAAAACGCTCCAGGTGCGCCTGCGCGCGTTCCCATCTCTCGCCGCGATGCCCGTCCTCTGTTTTCCGTAGGGGCACGGCATGCCGTGCCCCTACCCCGCGTCCACTATTGCGTGTTTCCGCGCTAAAGACTTTGTGTAGAACGTGTGCGGATGCGTTGGATAAGCGGTGGAATCGCGTAGGGAAAAATTTCAAAATCTCCCTCTACTCACGGTCCCTAAGCGCGGCTGCCCTCTTTATCCACCCTTCTAACATTCACCCCACAGGACAACTCTCCCGTAACATCACCGCTTTCAATTCCTTCCCGTCTTTTCCACGTGTCCACAGCCATCATCACAACAATCAGCCCTTTTTATCTTTTAAATCCTGACTGCTTTGATGAAAGTCTTTCTCTGTAGTGGAAAACCTCGCTCCTGAATCTGCTTATACCCACTACTGCCGGCCACCGCCCATTTCCACAGGAGCCAATCCACCAAGACTCTTTATACTTTCCCCAAAAACGAGTACAGTACGGCTGCGGAGTTTCATGGAGGAGCGCAGCCGATGGCCGCACCTGGAACCGCACGCGAGGACAATCAAGCGATGGAATTCAGCGTATCTAAATCCGCGCTACTGAACGAACTCAACACCACGCAGGGCGTTGTTGAGCGCAAGACCACCATTCCCATCCTCTCCAATCTTCTCGTCGAGGCCCACGGCTCGCGCCTGACCATCACGGCGACCGACCTCGAACTGAGCGTGCGCACCTCCTGCGAAGCCAAAATTAAGAAAGAGGGCGCCGGAACCATCCCCGCCAAGAAACTACTGGATTTGGTGCGCCTATTGCCCGAGGGTGAAATCAAGATCAAGCTGCTCGATAACCACTGGGTGGAAATCGTCAGCGACAAAAAGAAATACAAAATGGTCGGCATGGCCAAGGAAAACTTCCCCGCCATCCCCGCCATGCCCCACACCCTCGTGCAGATTCCCGCCGAAGTTCTTGCCGGCCTCATCGCCCGCACCAAGTTCGCCATTTCCATGGAGGAGTCCCGCTACACCCTCAATGGCGGGCTGATGATCCTCAAGCCGGACACCCTGGCCATGGTGGCCACCGACGGCCACCGCCTGGCCCTCGCCGAAACCAAACAGACTCTTGCCGGCCTCAATGGCGAAATGCGCGTGCTCATCCCCAAGAAAGCCATGGACGAAGTGGAAAAGCTGGCGGGCGCTTCCGCGGAAGATTCGAAAATGGATTTCGCCAAGGACGAGAGCCACATCTTTTTCCAGGCTGGCCACCGCCTGCTCATCTCCCGCATCCTTACCGGACAGTTTCCCAATTACGAAGCCGTCCTGCCCAAGGAAAATAACCGCACCGTCGTGCTCGGCCGCACCGAGCTGGGCGACGCCGTGCGCCGCGTCTCGCAACTGGCCGACCAGCGCTCCCGCGCGGTGAAGTTCGCCGTCTCCAGCGAAGGCGTGGAAATTTCCGCGCAAAGCCCCGAATACGGCGAAGCCAGGGAGATCATCGAGAAGGAATACAAAGGCGAACCCCTGGCCATCGGCTTCAACGCCCAGTACATGCTCGATTTCCTGGCCGCCTCCGCCGAAGGCCCCATCTCCATCGAACTCAAGGACGAACAGTCCGCCGGCCAGTTGCGTCCCCTGGCCGATGAAAATTACAACTACCGCTACATCATCATGCCCATGCGCATCTGATTTTGCCTTTGAGATTCCGATCGGAAATCTCAAAAAATGGCCGTGGTGGCCAACGATACCATTCGAAAAAAAACGGATCGCGTTTCACGCCATTCCGCTTCCCTGTCAAACGCCATAAATAGTTGATAATTCAATGGTTAGCGTGATTCCATTTCGCCCCTGCGCCTTGAGAAACCACCCCGTTTCCGGTATACTTTGAGAGTAGTTATTTTCGCTGTATGGTACCTCTGTGCGGCTCCCTCCGAAGCTTTCGGGGGACGTCGGCCGGGTGAATTTACTTCTCGCGCGATCCGCGCAGGAAGAAAAAACCCGGAAAAAAATAAGTCTTCGCCACGTTCCGGTGTGCGGAACGGGATGGAGCATGGAACCCTACGAGTTCCGGCCGTCTGCGGCCGGAATCAAAGGGCAGGCGACGTAGAGAGCAGTCCGCTGGCACGCCTTCCCTTGCAGTTCGCGAACGATTCCTCGTAGGAATTTTCCATCACGAATTTTTTGCGGTTCGTTTGCCAGGAGAACACATGGCCGAGAAAGAAACCGTGACCGGAAAAGCCCCCGGCCACCAGTACGATGCGAAATCCATCAAGGTGCTGGGCGGCCTCGAGGCCGTGCGCCTGCGCCCGGCCATGTATATCGGCTCGACCGGCGAGATGGGGCTGCACCACCTGGTCTGGGAAGTCGTGGACAACTCGGTGGACGAAGCCATGGCCGGCTACGCCGACGAAATCAACGTCACCGTGCACGCCGATGAGTCCGTCACCGTCGTGGACAACGGCCGCGGCATTCCCGTGGACATGCACGCCACGGAAAAGCGCCCCGCCGCCGAAGTCGTCCTCACCGTCCTCCACGCCGGCGGTAAATTCGACAGCGACACCTACAAAGTTTCCGGCGGCCTCCACGGCGTCGGCGTCTCCGTGGTCAACGCCCTGGCCGACCATCTGGAACTGGAAATCTCCCGCGACGGCGCCGTCTGGGAACAGTCCTACGAAAAAGGCAAGCCCACCACCAAACTGAAGCAGACCGGCAAGACCCGCAAGACCGGAACCAAAATCACCTTCCACCCCGACCCTTCCATTTTCGACAAGAGCGTCTACAGCTTCGACACGCTTTCGCAGCGCCTGCGCGAGCTGGCCTTCCTGAACAAGGGCCTGAAGATCACCCTTACCGACGAGCGCACCGAGAAGAGCGCGGAATTCCGCTTCACCGGCGGCATCGGCGAGTTCGTCAAGCACCTCAACCGCGGAAAGACCACCCTGCACGACTCGCCCATCTATATCGAAGGCAAGCGCGGCAACGTCGAAATCGAAATCGCCCTGCAGTACAACGACACTTACGGCGAAAACGTCTTCGCCTTCGCCAACACCATCAACACCGTGGACGGCGGCACGCACCTCTCCGGTTTCCGCTCCTCGCTCACCCGCACCATCAACAACTTCGCTTCCAGCGCCGGCATGCTCAAGGAGCAGAAAGACGAAGTCACCATCACCGGCGACGACGTCCGCGAGGGCCTGGTCGCCGTGGTCAGCGTGCGCCTGCCTCAGCCGCAATTCGAAGGGCAGACCAAGGGCAAGCTCAACAGCGACATCAAGGGCGACGTCGAGCAGTTGGTCAACGAAAAACTCGGCGACTGGTTCGATAAACATTCCACCGTGGCCCGCCGCATCATCGGCAAGTGCATCGAAGCGGCCCGCGCTCGCGACGCCGCCCGCAAGGCCCGCGACCTCACCCGCCGCAAGTCCGCCATGGATTCCAGCGGCCTGCCCGGCAAACTCGCCGATTGCCAGGAACGCGATCCCGCCCACTGCGAACTTTTCGTCGTCGAGGGAGAATCCGCCGGCGGCTCCGCCAAAATGGGCCGCGACCGCAAATTCCAGGCCATCCTCCCGCTCAAGGGCAAAATCCTCAACGTCGAAAAAGCCCGCTACGACAAGATGCTCGGCCACGAGGAAATCCGCTGCATCATCACCGCCCTGGGCACCGGCATCGGCAAGGACGATTTCGACGCCGGCAAGCTCCGCTACCACAAAATTATCCTGATGACCGACGCCGATGTGGACGGCAGCCACATCCGCACCCTGCTGCTCACCTTCTTCTTCCGCCACATGAAGGAGCTCATCGAACGCGGCC
>JBGQNE010000012.1:0-85342 GCA_041500985.1 Terriglobia bacterium
CGCTCTTGATGCCTTCCTGCACGATCTGCCACTTCTCTTCCGGGGATCGATCCACACGCGGTTTCCTACTCATGTTGCCTCCTGTTTGGAGGCCCTGATTCTACCTAATTGAGGTGTCCAGTTTTAGAGGGGTGCAATACACTGTCATCCTGAGGCCCCCATGGCCTCCATCGGGGCAGATCGAAGATTCCGACCCGGTCGGAAAGGATCTCAACTGATCGGCGCTGTTAGCTTCTACGAGCTAGGGCAGGCGGCACAGAGAAAGTCTTCCGGGAATACCTTTGGCTGTAGGGAGGCTGGCCCACCCGCCAAAATCTCTTGACTCTAACTCTATTACTTGTTTGTATATTGCTATGGCTAAAATTTCAAAAACTGACTATATGCTCTGGCGAGAATGTCCAAAAAACGCATGGCTTAAGGTCCATAAGCCAAACATCTATTACGCCTCGGAACTGACGGAGTTTGAGAAATCCATTATCGACAATGGCTTAGAAGTTGAGGAGGTAGCCCGCGGCCTTTTTCCCGCCGGTATTCTCATAACAGGCCGTAGCGAGGAAATACGACAAGCGACACAAAAACATCTTGCCGCAAGAACGCCAACCCTTTTTCAGCCGATCTTCGAACGGGATGGTTTTCTAGCACTGGTCGACGTACTGGATTTAAACAGTGCGACGAACGGGTACAGTATTCGCGAAATAAAGTCTTCAACAAAGCCCAAGGAAGAGCATCTATATGATGTAGCGTTTCAAACATTACTTCTCCGTCGATGCGGACTGAAGATTGAACGGGTCTTCGTAGTTCATTTGAATCCTGGATATGTGCGCTTACGCGGACTTGATCTCGCAAGCCTGTTTGCGACTGCCGATATGACCGCAAAGGTCGATGAAATCGCAGGGACCGTGGCTCGCGAAATCGAAGAGGCGCGTGCTTATCTCCTGAATGACGCGGAACCAAGTGGTTCTTGCTCATGCATTTATAAGGGGCGTTCAAGACATTGCAGCACGTTCCGTTATTCCAACCCTCATGTACCAGAGTACAGCGTTCACGATATCTCGCGTATCGGTAACAGCCCGAAAAAGCTCAAGGAGATGGTAGATGCAAGCGTATTCGCCCTAGAAAATATACCCACCCATATCGACCTTAGCGATATTCAGCGGGCGCAGATTCGTGCGTACAACTCGGGAGAAATTGTAATCAAGAAAGAGGCAATAGCTGACGAGCTGAAAAAACTAAAGTTTCCACTCTATTTCATCGATTACGAGACCTATCCTTCGGCGATACCTCTCTTTGAACACTATTCGCCGTATCACCACATTCCTTTTCAATATTCTCTCCATATCGCAACAGCTCCTGGCGAAGAACTTATCCACAAGGAGTTCTTGCAGGTTGCGCTGGAAGATCCGAGCGAATTGCTCGTTAGGTCACTACAGGAGGATATTGGTTCAATCGGAAGCATCATCGTATGGAACAAATCGTTTGAGTCAGGGATCAATAAAGATTTAGCTCGCAGACTTCCCAACGTCCAAGGATTTATTGCCGATCTCAATGACCGAATCTACGATCTGAAAGAAATCTTTTCCAAGCAGTACTACGTTCATAAGAATCTCTGGGGCAAGGTTTCCATAAAGAATGTCCTCCCAGTCCTTGCGCCCCACCTTAACTATTCGTCGTTAGACATTCAAGAGGGAGGCACAGCTGCAGTCACTTGGAGCAAGATCGTTTCGGGTCGGCTCAGCGAGCAAGAATGCAATCAGTTATGCGAAGCCCTTAAGAACTACTGCGGGATGGATTCTTACGCGATGTACGCAATTTGGCGAGCCTTGCACGACATGGTCGCGGCTTAATCGATTTCATGAACTCAGACCTTCCTCAACTACAAACCAAGAGTCTCCAGCGTGCAGCCGGGTACCCTATCCGCGCGGGCGGCGTTTACCCCACCTGCGCCGAGCATCTCCGGGATCTGGTCGGGGCAATTCTGTGGCACCCGCCAAAGGCATTCCCGAACTGATTGTGCACTATTCACGGGAAGTGTCTATACTTCTTCCATATGAACGAAAGACAATCAGAGAAACCCGACCGCAATGACCCGTGCTACTGTGGGGCTGACCGCAAATACAAGAAGTGCTGCGAACGTGTAGAAGACGAACGCCGGCGCGGTCCCCGGCACTATGAACACCTTTCCATAAAAGATACAGTCCTGGAAGAGATTCGAAGTTTCAAAGAAATTTTCGGCGTAAAGCTGACCGATGACGAGCTTGATGTATTCAATTATATAGCCGACTCCGATGTTCTTCTATTTGTTGAGCGGGTGAGAAATCTATGGGGCAGTAAAGCGGACCTGCTCTCACGGATGCCTACCAAAGCGGATCTAAGATTCCGTGCTTTGTATTTTGGGAACCCCGATATTCTTAGCACGGTCAACCTGCTTGCCCGTTATTCCCTGTATTGTGATCAAATCATTGTCATAGACCCGTTATCCATATTCCACGGGATGAGCAGGACATTTAGACACTCACCATTTCAGGAGCCTCAAGCCTGGGTTCGAGAAATCGTTCGCAACGGTGTCTATTTGTCGTCTTTAGAGGAATGGATCAGGAATGACCTCATTTTTGCAACGGCTTTTCCATTGTCATTTCACGACCCTCTAAAGCAAAAACATGTTGCGGAGATGAAGGCGAAGTTCGACCAAATGTCACTTGATAAATGGGATGAGATCGTTCGCGACACGATTGAAGCCCAATTCTATTCAGAGTTCACACCGGCTGAACTTTCGACAATGGAACCAGCGAAAGCTGATATGGAATTGATTCGGCGATTGGCCGAGGACGATAAATGGTGGGACCGTATCAGGACACAAATGCCGGAGGTAACCAGAGAAAAAGTGGTCGACACATTGAAGAGCATGAAACGTCGTAAAGAAGAGATAAACAGGACGATCGCCCGGCTCCAGCAAGAACCACGTCGCTACGAATGGGCGCTTCAGAGACAATTCGAACCTCGCATGAATGTCTTCGGCAGTGGAATGAATCTGTTAGATGCGAAGTGGTTCGCCGAAATAACTGGGTCTCATCTCGTTACAGACAGACGAACCGTCTGGAATGAAATCTTGGCCGACGAACCAGAGCAGAAGAAGGAGCAATCGGAGAAACTAAAGGAACCGATGAGTGCCTTGGCGGAAGCATTCCAAAAGCTTGAATTCTATTTCCTGAACGACGTGCCGCTGGACTTTGCCTTACAAATAAGAAAGGAAAACAGGCTCGTTGGGTTCAGGACATATCTGAGAGATTTTTGGAACAAAATCTGTCGTGAAGGTCAAACCGAAGAGCAGCGGTTAGCAACTATTCAGGAATTCCAGGACAACTTAGGTGCTCAGTACCAACAGTTCAAAAATGAATTTGCAGAGATTAGAAAAACTGTTGTGGGCAAAATTGCCGTCGCTGGCGCAAGCGGTGCTGGTGCGATCTTGTCAGGACAGCTAACTTTAGGACTTTTTTCCCTAGGAGTGCTGGCTTCGGCCTGGCCGGACGAGGCAAAAAGACAAACCAAACACGCCCAAGCTCTGTCCGTCTTCTTAGACCTAGAGCGGCGATAAAAATCCCGCGGGTTCCCCCATCCGCGCGGGCGGCGTTTACCCCGCCACCGCAGCCGTCCAACCCTCAATTCTGCAGCTTACTCTCTTGTACGCAAAAGGGCTGCGATAACCCGGGGATTGCGGCGACCGTGGAGCACAGCCACGACAAGGAGGGGTTTTTCATCCGGGGCGTACGCAATCAGAAGATCCCGCACGAGCTGAAAACGCAGCGGACGCGAAGTCAGATCAGAACGGATGTGGCCCACTCGAGGGAATGGGACGAGGGCGCGAATTGCTTCCTGGATTTCCGAAAGCACACGGTCGGCGGCACTGGGACTGTCGGCGGCGATGTATTCCCAAATTTCGGTTAGGTCTGTGAGCGCATCCGGATGGAGAACAAATCCGCTCATGAACGGCGGCGGTCTTGGCTCTCTTGGCGCAACTGGGCAAATGCCTTTTCGCCGTCGATGGGCTGAACTCGGCCGCTCTTGATCTCATCATAGCGGCCATCGAGCGTGCTGCGCACTTGGGTCAACTCAGCGAGGTATCCAGTCATGGCATCCTCGACGAGGTCATCCGGCGCGCGGCCGGTCGTCGCGGCAAGCTCTCGCAGGCGGGATTCGGTTTCAGGCTTGAGGTGCACAACCATAATAGTCAGTCTAGAGACGCGCTGGGGAACTGTCAAAGCAATTTCCAAAAACAATGCGGCCGCGCGCACCCGCCTTTCCCGTGAACTCATAGGAACGCACCGGTCTTTCGCCGGAGAGTTTTCCCCGGCGCATCATGTTAGAATCGCTCTCGCCAACAGCCCATGTTTCGAAAAATACTCATCGCCAATCGCGGAGAGATCGCCGTCCGCATCCTGCGCGCCTGCCGCGAACTGGGTATCCGCTCCGTGGCTGTCTTCAGCGACGTGGATCGCCCCGCCCTGCACGTGCGCCTCGCCGACGAAGCCTATCCCATCGGCCCCGCTCCCTCCCGCGAAAGCTATCTGCGCATTGATAAGATCATTGACGCCGCCAAGCGCTCCCACTGCGACGCCATTCATCCCGGCTACGGCTTTCTGGCCGAAAACGCGGCCTTCGCCCGCGCCTGCGCCGATTCCGGCATCGTCTTCATCGGCCCTCCGCCCGAAGCCATGGAAACGCTCGGCTCCAAGACCTCCGGCCGCCAACTGGCCCAGCGCGCCGAAGTCCCCACCGTTCCCGGCACACTCGAGCCCATCGAAAAACCGGACGAAGCGCAGATCTTCGCCCAGGGCATGGGCTATCCCGTCCTGCTCAAAGCCGTCGCCGGCGGCGGCGGCAAGGGCATGCGTCTGGTCAGCGCCGATTCCGAATTCCCCGCCGCCTGGCGCGATGCCAGCTCCGAAGCACTCAACGCTTTCGGCGACGCGCAGCTTTACCTCGAAAAATATCTCATCCATCCCCGGCACATCGAAATCCAGATTCTCGCCGACGCGCACGGTCGCGTCGTCTCGCTCGGCGAACGCGAATGTTCCGTGCAGCGGCGCCACCAGAAAGTGATCGAGGAAGCGCCTTCCCCCATCGTCACTCCGGAACTGCGCCGCAAAATGAGCGAATCCGCCGTGCGCCTGGCCCGCGCCGGCGGCTATACCAACGCCGGCACCGTCGAATTCCTCGTGGACGCCAATCTCGATTACTATTTCCTGGAAGTGAACACCCGCCTGCAGGTCGAACATCCCGTCACCGAGCAGGTCACCGGCCTCGACCTCGTCAAGCTGCAGATCGCCATCGCCGCCGGCCACCGCCTCCCCTTCGCCTGGGAAGACATCACCCCGCGCGGGCACGCCATGGAAGTCCGCCTTTACGCCGAAGACCCCGACAACAACTTCTTTCCTTCGCCCGGAAAAATCCTCTCCCGCCGCATGCCCGCCGGCCCCGGCATTCGCATGGACGACGGCGTCTATCCCGGCTGGACCGTTCCCAACGACTACGACCCGCTGCTCAGCAAACTCATCGCCTGGGGCAACAGCCGCGAGGAAACCATTGCCCGCCTCCGCCGCGCCCTCGATGAATTCGCCGTCACCGGCATCAAAACCAACGCCGGCCTCTTCCGCCGCATCCTCACCGAACCCGATTTCCTCCGCGGAGAAATTCATACCCGCTGGCTCGACGAACTTCTCGCCCGGCCCGTTTCCACCGCCGCCGCTGCGTCCGATTCCGGCGCCGAACAAGCCGCCCTCATCGCCGCCATTCTCTGGCACGCAGCGCAAAACGCCGCTCCCGCTTCGCCGCGGGAATCCACCTTCTCGCAATGGAAACTCGAAGGACGCCGCCGCCTCCTGGACCGCAACTCATGACCTGCGCCATGCTCAATCTCTGCGGCTCCTACACGCCCCGGAAACTCTGCGGCGGCAGGAAACCCTGCCCCCGCCGCAAAATCTGCGCCCTCTGGAAAATGCAAAACGACACTTTCGAAAAATCGCCTTCTTCCACGCGCAATTCCCCTCCCTCCGCGGAGCCTCGCCCATGAAATTCGAAATCCTCCTCCAGGGAAAACTCCACGCCGTCGAATTCGAAAACTCTCCCGCCGGCCCCGTTTTCACCCTCGACGGAAAACCACTCGCCGCCGACGCCCTCGAACTTTCTCCCGGCGTCTATTCCATCCTTCTCGATGGCCGCTCGCACGAAGTTCGCGTTTCTCCCGCTCCCGGCGGCGGACTCAAACTCCAGAGCGGCGCGCACGAATTCTCCGCCGAAGTTTCCGACCCCCGCGCCTGGCGCGGCCGCCGCCACGGCGCTTTCGAAACCGAAGGCCGCCAGCAGATCCTCGCCCCCATGCCGGGAAAAGTTGTGCGCGTGCTGGCGCAGGCGGGGGAGCGGGTGGAAGCCGGCCAGGGCCTGCTCGTGGTGGAAGCGATGAAAATGCAGAACGAGATACGCTCGCCCAAGGGGGGAGTGGTGGAGCGGTTGGCGGTGAAAGAGGGTCAGGCGGTCAACGCGGGAGACGTGCTTGCGGTGGTCGGCTGATTATTTATTTCGCGGGAGCGTTGCTCTTGGCCGCGCCGGGAAGTTTGCCGGCGGCCTCCAGAACCTGCTGGGCGAGATAGTTGGTGACGCGCGATTCGTCGCGGGCGTTGGCCAGGTAGGCGGCGCGCAGAAGCTGTTCCTTGCGGGTGCGCAAGGTTTCGCGGATGGTCTGCTGCACCGGGGGATCGGACAGATTGCGCTGGCCCGGCGCTTCGCGGGCAATGAGCTTCAGAAAGCGATAGCCTTCCTTGGTGACAATCGGCCCGCTCATCTGCCCGGGCTTCATTCCCAGCACCAGCTTTTTCAGGGCAGCGTCGGACTTGTTCAGGGCGGATTCCTGGATATAGCCGAGATCTCCGCCGGTGGCCGAGGAATTGGGGTCCTCGGAATAGTCCATGGCCAGGGTGGAAAAATCCACGCCCGCGGCGATTTTTTCCGAAAGCATCTGCACCTTGCGGCGGGCATCGGCTTCGCCCACGGCGTCGTCGTTCTTGCGGTTGTGCACCTGCTCTTCGCGGCGCGGAGTGACCACGATCTGGGCGATGCGGAACTGGGTTTCCGGGAGATTGAACTGCTGGCGGTTGGCGTTATAGAAATCGGTGACGTCCTGATCGGAAATGGAGATTTTGGCGACCACTTCGCGGTTGAGCAGCTTCTGAATGGAAAGCTGGCGGCGCAGGTCGCGCTTGAGGTCGTCCACGGTCAGCCCGCCCTCTTTCAGCTTGCGCTGAAATTCGTCCTCGGTGAAGGGGCTTTTCATCTCCGTGAACTTGTCTTCCACTTCGCCGTCGCTGGCTTCCATGTTCAGCTTCTTGGCGCGCTGCAGCAGAATTTCGTTATTGACCAGCTCGTCGAGGACGTTGAGCTTCAGCGTGAGAACTTCTTCCTGCGAGGGTTCCTGCCCTTCCGGATTGACGCGCGTGCGGTAATACTTGTCCACTTCCTCGCGCTTGATTTCCTTGCCGTTGACCGTGGCCCACACGCCGGCTTCCGGCTGGGATTTCTGGCCGCAGCCGGCGAAGAAGAGCAGCGCCGCGAACGGCGCCAGCGCGGCCAGGCGCGCGGCGTTTTTCCCGGAGAAGAACTGGGGCAGGGTAAGCAAGGGCGGCTCAGGCGGCTTTCTTTACGCGGCCGGCGCGGATGCAGGCGGTGCACACGCGGATATGCTTGCGCGTGCCGCCGATCTGGGCATGGACGCGGCGGAGATTGGGATTCCAGCGGCGACGCCGGGTGTTATTGGCGTGGCTGACCACGTTCCCGTAGGAGGGCTTCTTTTCGCAAAGTTCACACATCATTGCCATGACTCACCGTTTCTTTCTTCTTTTCTGGCTCGCGGGGTATCCCTGCCGGGCAGGGGCTTCCGTCGGCACCCGCGCTAGCGAGGTGCAAGGGAGATAGTCTATCAGAGATGCGGCGGGATGAGTAGGGGAAGAGGGGGTGATAAGGCGACGAGGTAAGGAGGTAATGAGGCGGGACGGGAACCGGGGGAAGATGGGTGGGCGGGGATAGGAAGAGAGATCCTTCGCTCCCGTTGGTCGCTGGCGCGGGGTGACGGGATAGGCGGGCTTGTTGGAGTAGGTGAGGTCCTTCGCTCCCGTTGGTCGCTGGCGCGGGGTTACGGGATAGGGGGTCTTGTTGGAGTAGGTGAGGTCCTTCGCTCCCGTTGGTCGCTGGTGCGGGGTTACGGGATAGGGGGTCTTGTTGGTGTGGGTGAGGTCCTTCGCTCCCGTTGGTCGCTGGTGGGTGGCTGCAGGATCAGTGGGCTTGTTGGAACAGGTGAGATCCTTCGCTCCCGTTGGTCGCTGGTGGGTGGCTGCAGGATCAGTGGGCTTGTTGGAACAGGTGAGGTCCTTCGCTCCCGTTGGTCGCTCAGGACAGATACCCTTCGTCGGGTATCTGGTTGACAATAAGACTCCCACCCCCCGGTGTTTTTTGTAAGTGCAGATTCCAAAGGGTTTTAAGTTCTTTGTTTTGGAAGTGCAGATTCTACAGGGGTTACAGACGTGTTTTTTGGAAGTGCAGATTATAAAGAAGTTAGCAGTTAACAGTTTACAGTGGACAGTTGAAAGCAAGGACCCAAGCGGGGAGGAAAAGCAAGATGCCAGCTTAAAAGCTGGCGCTACATGAGCGCGGAGGGGAAAAGCGCGAGAAGGGGCGGGCATGAGGAATCAGGGCTCGTTGGGGATTGGGGGGAGGATCTGACTTCTGTTCGGAGTTAGGCTGTGGCGGAGGGTTTCCTCCCAGGCGGAGTAGCCATAGGTTTCCTGGAATTCGCGCTGGGCGGAGTGGTGGTTATGGAGGAGGAGCTGGGTGATGTAGGCGAGGGTGGCAGCTTTGGAGCGGGGGATGCGGTCCTGGGCGAGGAGAAGGAAGAGTTTTCCGAGGACGCGGGAGAGGTCGGTGGCGGTGGAGAATTGGCCAGCGAAGGCGGCGAGTTCGGCGGCGACGGCGGGAGAGTCGAGGAGTTGCTGCTCCTGGCGGGCGTGGAAGGGGCAGAGGGAGGGGTGGGAGTCGTGGCGGAGCATGGAGCATTGGCGGCCGTCGGAGGTGGAGAAGAGGCAGCGGGGGGTGGAGTTGGGGGCGGGACGATTGCTGGCGAGATGCTTTGTTTTCATAGAGTTGCTCCTGAAAAGAGAGGTAACGAGGTGGTGAGGTACAGAGGTAATGAGTGGGAATCGGGAGAGTTGGCGGCGCGGGGCCGTGGAGTGCGACTGACCACGGGGAAGAGTAGCATGGATGTTACTGAATGTCAATAGGAAAGTGTGTTATTGAGTAGTATGTTTCGAATGGGCGGGGCACAGGTGGAGTAAACTGCTCAGGGTTCGATTTGAATTATTGTCGCGATGGCGGTCTGAATGGGGGTATAGATATCAATGGCACCGGCAACTGCTCGGAGAGAAACGATCAAACTATACCGAGCCGACCTATCGTATCGCAGTAGCGACTTGTTTTCCTTCCACCAGCCACCAACGGGGTAAATTATGATTGCGTCCCGTCGGCCCAATTCAGCACCTGTTCCTTGCCAGTAGTCAGAGTGAATTGACCCTGCGTTGCGAAGCGTACTTAAGAGCCACCCGTCAGGGCCCTGATCAACTTGGGCACCTTGCTCTTCGAGTGCCACGGCGCGATTTATTCGAGCGCGAAATTCGTCGATTGATTCCGTGCTTCTCTTCACTTCAAAACGCAATCCGTGTGAGGCGTATCGATGCCTTCTGGCCCAACCGCGGTCCCCAGGGTTAGGTTCAATAAAGTAAGAAAGTGTTATCCGTAGTTCTACTTCGGTCTCTGCCAAGAGTTCTAGTTCAGCCTGCGGCCACGGCAATCTATGTAAATGCATGTGGCGGGTTTTTATGGCCCCGTCGGGAGCACGCCAGAACGGTTGAAGCGAATCTTCGACTACCAAGGTTGCGTCATTTAAGCTGCTGGAGATTGCGCGTTGAAGATTTGGAACTCCGTATCCGTACCGCCGGAGCAATGTGCGTTTTTCATTGCGCGTTGGCTGTTGGGAAAGATGCTGTTTCATTCTTCCAGTCCATTCGGCGGAGTGGACAATTATGCCGCGGACTGTCTCCGGCCGCGATTGAGGACGGGAAGCCAGAACTTGTCCGGCGAGATTCGCCGCCATTGCCGTCGCTGCGCTGGTATTACCTAGGACAGAGAACTGCGAGATCTCGGGCTGATGATGGGTTGTTAGGAGTGCCAAGTCATCGGGACAGTCAACTTGTTGCCCGTCCGTTGCCCAATTACCTCCCTCGCAAACAATGTCGGGTTTATTCGGCCACTGTCTCTCCCACGTCAAGGAGGTTCGGCTTGTTGGAGCCAGTTCACCACTCGGCGCGAGCGGTGTCCATCCTTCGAATGTTGGATCGCTGATTGTGGTTTTTTCCGTATATGCACCCACTGTTACCGCGTTCCATGCTTGTGCGGGATTATGAATCGGTTCGAGATCATTCCGATTAAGGTAACCAACAACCGGAATCATCTCCGGTTCTACATTGCCCGCAGACACAAAAAACAGTCGCCGCGTTGCTTCGTCTCCAAAACAGATTTTATCGACCGCTGATGACCATGAAGATGGCTTTCCTTGTCTTACATCAAGGTCAGCTGTGACTGCCATACAAATTGCCCGTGGGCGCTCTGGAGCAGCCACTTCGGCTCGCGAAACACACTCACTGGTGACAACACCGTAAAGTTTGGGGTCATGTTGAACGCGGTTTGGATCGAGCATCTTGACGGATTCGAGGCGATGAACGAGAGGGATCGGTCCGTTTGCGATCAGCGCGGACTGTAGATCGCCGTACAGTGCGATTCCGCCCATGGAAGTGCCATGGCCTTGCCATGCTGCACTGTCACCCGTTCCCCAGGTTGGGTTATACGTATGGACATCCCCCGGTGCAATCGCTACACGGAGGAGGGCATGGGTATGCGTTATCCCGCTGTCGAGAATGCATACTGCCGGCGAGTTCTCATTGGGTGCGACAACCCTAGCTCGCAGATCCCGAGCCCACTCCGCCTGTTCTCTGTTACCCATCTCGATGAAGGAAGCGGGCGTGTCTCGTGCGAGGCGAATCTCGGCCATCGCGTCAGTTCTCGCCATCAGTCTCCCCAATGTCTCCAAATCGGAGAGGGCGAGGAAGACTTCTCTTTCTGGAAAATCGAGGATTTGGCCTTCGGCTATGGTTACGTTCAAAGCCCTCGCGATGGCCTGGAATTGCTCTACGAAGCCGCTCCTTAACCAAATCTCCCACCAGATTTGAGCGTTCTGATTTGGAAGAAGTTCCTGGTCATCGGTAAAGAACGAGCGAATCGCAGCAAGAGCAATTGAGTCTATGCGATTAACAATGGCTTCTCGACGTGGACGCTCCGATCCCCGGGTGAGCAGTGTTCGGTATTCTTCGAGGATGCGTTGAAAATGACTCGCTGACCTGAAGGGGACAAAGACTGTCGCGAACGCCGGAGAGGTGTCGTCACTCTGCCTGACAGAGACGAGTTCAATTCCCTTAGTACGATTTTCCAAATTCTGTACGAATTCTGCATTTCCGGCCGGCAGTTGAAATTCCAGGTAAAACCCGCCAGAGGCCGCTTCGTCTGGGGCGCGAACTTCTGCTCTGGCATGGGCATCACCAAGGGCACGATTGAGGGCAGCTTCAAGAGTTCTCGCGTGGGTTTCTCAAGGAGGAGGGGGCGTTCTTGGGCGCTGTCTTGTGGTGTATTGCTCTGACTGGCCCACGTTCTGGAGGTAAAAATGGGGACGATTGCGCGGCTGCTCAGGCATGGCACACGGCCTTAACGGTCAGCTGAGCTGGATGCATGGCTTCTTTCATGGAGTGCTGTGATCAAATCATTGGTACTGATCTGGTCTGTGCCTTGCAGAATCGCATTTTTTGCAGAGTCGTCACTGGCTCGCACGAGTTCAGCTTGGCTAAGCCCCTGCAGTTCGGTGCCCACACGTTTCCAATCCAAATTATCGATATTAAACCGGGCGAGGCGCGCCTCAACCACTTTAGCGGCAGTTTCTTCGTCCGGCAACGCATACTCGATGACATCATCAAACCTGCGAAAAAGGGCCCTATCCAAGAGATTCGGGTGATTCGTGGCTGCAATAATCAGGCTGTCCGAATCATCCTTTTCAAGCAACTGTAGGAAGGAGTTCAAGACGCGCCTTATTTCACCGACGTCGTTTATCTGTGTGCGTCGTGCGCCGATGGCATCAAATTCATCAAAAAAATAGACGCCCTTTTCTACCAGCATAGCGTCGAAGATTAATTTGAGCTTGGCTGCCGTCTCTCCCATGAACTTCGTAATTACACCTTCAAGCAAGATGGAAAAGAGCGGGAGATGCAGCTCCCCTGCTAGGGCTGCCGCAGTCATGGTTTTGCCTGTGCCTGGGGGACCCAGGAAGAGCAGCTTACGCCTTGTCCCTAGATTGTGTTTGCGCAACTTGCTCTTTTGCCGTTGTTCTAACAACACGCGGCGCAGTCGCTTCTCGAGTGTTTCCGGCAACACCATGCTGGACAACCTTGTCGTCGGCTGACAGACCGACAGGAGGCTGGCCATTTCACCTCTGGACTGGAGGACAACGACCGAGCCGCGCCGTTTTTCTAGCAGTGTTGCCTTAGTGCGTGCCTGATCGACCAGTTCACGAATTTGTTCCGCCACTTTCATGTGGCCTTGCCGAGCTTCGCGGGCGGCAAGCTCCATGGCTACCGACAGAAATTCTTGTTCATCACCGCGTACGTGGGTCTTGAGGAGCGTGATTAGATGACGAGCGGAACTCATATGGAATGGTTGCCCCTCATCGCTATTCTCTAGAAATTAAAAGACTTGCTGGCGTTTGCGTTTGTGATTCCATTATTGTAGGCTGCCCCCCCAATGCCCTGCGAGAGCTACCACTCCATCTTTGTATAGAATTTCGTTTAAGAAGGCAACACTATTTGACGGCACGCAGTCCTTCTTGGCAACTGGCGGTTTTTCCCGGAGCGGGAGCAGATATATCACTCTCCCCGCGATCCGTGTGATAGCCAGGGGCAAGAACAAGAAGCCGGACGGGAGTTCGGCGTTCCCGGGGGTGCCTCCGCTGCTTATCTGCCGCTCACTAATTTAAAGAAATGGTACCGGCTTATCGCGTGCTGCCGTCAAGAAGAAAACGGACAGGAGCGAGAAGCGGGCCATCCGCCATTTTTGTAATTGTGAATACGCGGCCGGAGGGGATCCTCCGCATTTTCGCGGGACTTTCCGGAAGTTTTCGTCCGGAATGGAAGCGGTGAATTGGTTGACAGGCTTTGGGCGGCGGTGCTAAAAGAGGCCGGTCGTAGTTCCCCAGGATCCCTTGCAGTCCGGGCAATGCGCGCCTGCTCGCTGCGTCCGGGCTTTTCCCCGTTTGGCAGTTACACCGGTGCAGGCGAAAGCCGAAAGAGGAAGGAAATCAAAATGAAAAAACGCGTGTTGTTCAGTTTTCTGATGATCGTGTTGTTTTGCGTGCCCAGTTGGGCGCAGCAGGCGGCCTTGCAGCCGCTTACGTTCTGGTACGAATATTCGGTGAATCCGGGCAAGGAAGGAGAGTTCCTGGACATCGTGAAGACGGTGGGGCAGCCGGTGCGGGACAAGCTGATGGCGGAGGGAGTGGTTTTGGCGTGGGGCGTCTCGGCACTGATGATTCGCGTTCCGGGAGGAAACAGCCACGCGATCTGGTACGCGGTGGCGGACTGGTCCGGCATCGAGAAGGTGGACAACGCGATGCGCGCGCAGATCGCCAAACTGACGGAGGAAGCGGCCAAATCTTCGGCTGGGAAGAAAGGCGGGAAAGCGGCGGCGGCGCCCATGGACCGGCTGCGGGAGATTACGGACCTGAGCAAGACGCATGACTATCTCACGCGGGATCTGGTGATTGGAGTGGCGCAGAAGGTGCCCGAGGGAGTGCTGCCCTTCAGCCGGCACGCGTTCACGAAGGTGAAGCCGGGCAAGGGAGGCGAGTACCGCAAGGCGTGGGAGAAGTACAACAAGCCGGTGCTGGAGAGACTGCTGGCCGATGGGGTGATCCTGGCTTACGGGCTGTCGGTGGAAGAGATACGGACCGAAGGAGAGTTCACTCACTACACGTGGATTGACACCAAGGACCTGGCCTCGGTGGATAAGGTGCGCGCCGCTTTTATGGCCGACCGCAGCCGGCGCAGCCAGGAGGAACAGGACGCGATCACGGAGTTGTTCGCGAGTCTGACGGATGCCGATGCGGCGCGTGGCGAGGTCACGCGTTCGCTGATTTTCCATGTGCCTGCGCCGAAATAAAGGCGGCGGGAAATTCAGCGTAATCTACTGCAGGAGGGCCGGCGTCGGGAGCCGGCCCTTTTTTGTGGGCGGGTGCGAGGGATGGTGGCGCTTGACGTTTTTGTTGGGCGCGGCCAAACTCTCCAAGGTTCTGGAAGAAGCGGAATTTGTCATTCTGAGTCTCCGTGGTTTTCACCGGGAAGAAGAATCTCAACGGAAGGTATTGCCGCCACTTACCGTTGAGATCCTTCGGCCCCGATAAAACCATCGGGGCCTCAGGATGACACCTAAATGGGAATACGTGCACGTGCTGGATTTCTCCGGGGCGGGCAAAGCGGGCTAGGCAAGCGGAGCGGGTGAAAGATGCCGGAAAAGAAGGGATTGCTGATTGTTTATACGGGGCCGGGCAAGGGGAAGACGACTTGCGCGATGGGGACGGCGTTCCGCGCGGTGGGGCAGGGTTTGCGGGTGCTGATGGTGCAATTCATCAAGGGGTCGTGGCATTACGGGGAGTTGGACGCGGCCAAGATGCTGGGGGACGACAAGTTCGAGATCCGGCCGATGGGGCGGGGATTCGTGAAGATTGGCGGGGCGGAGACCGACCCGGAGGACATCCGGCTGGCGGAGGAGTGCTGGGAAGCGGGGCGGGAGGCGATCTACAGCGGGAAGTACGATTTGGTGGTGCTGGACGAGATCAATTACGTGATCAGCTATAAGATGCTGGATGCGGGGAAGATCGTGGAGGCGCTGAAGGGCAGGCCGGAGCAGGTGCACGTGATTTGTACGGGGAGGAATGCGCATCCGCTGCTGGTGGAGGCGGCGGACCTGGTGACGGAGATGCGCGAGGTGAAACATCCTTACACCAAGGGTATACTGGCGCAGCGGGGGATAGACTATTAGGGTGGGGCCCGTGGTCGTTCCGAGCGTGGCGGGACGAGGGAAAGAGAAGGCAAAAACGCCGGGCTAAAGCCCGGCCCCTACAAAAGCGGGGAAGAAGAGCGTTTCAGCAGCGAGTTGGAGTGGACTGACGACTACTTATGGCCTGGTTCAAACGAGAGAAGAGTTCCTTTGATCAGACGACGCCTCCGGAGGAGCGGCGAGTGCGCACGGAGGGGTTGTGGGTAAAGTGCGAGTCGTGCCGGGGGATCGTGTTCCGGAAGGACCTCGAGGAGAATCTGCACGTCTGCCCGAAATGCCAGCATCATTTCAAGATGAGCGCGAAGAAGCGGCTGGAGATGCTCTTTGACGGGCGGTGGACGGAGCACGACGCGGGGATGACCTCGACGGACCCGCTGAAGTTCGTGGATACCAAGGCGTATGCGACGAGGCTGAAGGACGCGAAGAAGAAGCTGGGGATGAACGACGCGCTGATCACGGCGGAGGGGCGGCTGGACGGGCGCGGGGTGGTGTGCTGCGCGATGGAGTTCGGGTTCATCGGCGGGTCCATGGGCGCGGTGGTGGGAGAGAAGGCGGCGCGGGGGATCGAGCTGGCCATCGAGACGAGGCAGCCGCTGATCATCGTATCGTGTTCGGGCGGGGCGCGGATGATGGAAGGAACGATCAGCCTGATGCAGCTGGCCAAGGTGGCGGCGGCGCTGGGGCGGCTGGACGAGGCGCGGCTGCCCTTCATTTCGCTGCTGACCGACCCGACGACGGGGGGAGTGACGGCGAGTTTTGCGATGCTGGGAGACCTGAACATCGCGGAGCCGGGGGCGCTGATCGGATTCGCGGGGCCGCGGGTGATCGAGCAGACCATCCGGCAGAAGCTGCCGGACGGATTTCAGCGTTCGGAATTTCTACTGGAGCACGGATTTCTGGACGCGGTGGTGCACCGCAAGGATCTCAAGGCGTATATCAGCAATACCTTCGCGCTGCTGATGGATTAGGCGGACATTTTTCATGGATTACGCCGCCAGCGTCCGCTATCTGCTTTCCCTGGGGCGAGAGCTGGCCGCGCCGACGCAGGCGTCCACCGCGCACTTCAATCTGAAAAATATTACGCTTCTGAAAGCGCGGCTCGAAGAGCGCGCGGGCGGCGCCGGGGGCGGCATTGCCGCGGTGCATATCGCGGGGACCAACGGAAAAGGGTCGACCGCGGCGTTTCTGGAAGCGATTCTGCGCAGCGCGGGACGACGCACGGGGCTGTACACTTCTCCGCATCTGGAAAAAATCAACGAGCGCATACGCATCGCGGGGGAAGAAATTTCCGACGAAGTGTTTGCGGAGACGTTCACGCGGCTGCATCAGCTGACCGAGGAGCTGCTGGCGGCGGGAGAGTTGCACGCGCATCCGACGTATTTCGAAAGTTTGACGGCGATGGCCTTTGACGCGTTCGCGCGGGGCCGCGTGGGGTGGGCGGTCTTCGAGACGGGGCTGGGCGGGAGGCTGGACGCGACGAACGTGGTGCAGCCGGTGGTTACGGTGATTACGCGCATCGATTTCGATCACGAGAATTATCTGGGACATTCGCTGCGGGAGATTGCCGGGGAAAAGGCCGGGATACTGAAGCGGGGCGTGCCGGTGGCGCTGGCGCCGCAGATGGCGGAAGCGCGGGAAGTGATTTTGGCGCGGGCGCGGGAGCTGGGATGCGCGGTGAGCGAAACGGAGAGAATGTTTCGCGTGGAAGAAGAGACGTTTGACAAGGGGCGCGTGCGGGCGCGGGTGGTGGAGACGGCCACGGGGCGGGCGTATAAAATTGCGCCGCGGCTAGCGGGGCGGTTTCAACTGCAGAATGCGCTGAACGCGGTGGCGGCGGCGCGGATTCTGGCGGCGGACGGAGCGGGCATTACGGAGGAAGCGATCGAAGCGGGGATCGCCGGGGCGGAATGGGCTGGGCGGCTGGAGCAATTGCAGGCGGGTCCGGACGTATTTCTGGATGGGGCGCACAATCCGGGGGCGGCGCGGGAACTGGCGGAGTTCTGGGAGCAGAATTACGCGGGGCGGCGGCTGTGGCTGGTGTACGGAGCGCTGCGGGACAAGGCCGTGGACGAAATCGCAGGGGTGCTTTTCCCGCGGGCCGCGGAGGTGATCCTGACCGAGCCGAGCACGCCGCGGGCGCTTTCGGCGCGGCTGCTTGCGGAGATGGCCGGGCATCACGCGGAGCGCTGCGCGGTGGTGGCGGAGCCGGAAGAGGCGGTGGAGCGGGCGCTGGCCGCGGCGGGGCCGGGAGATGCGGTCTTCATCACGGGATCGCTGTATCTGGTGGGGCAGGTGAGGAAGTATTGGAAGAGCCGGGCGGGGACGGCGGTACGGTGAGGACGGAGTTGCCATTGGCGAGGGCGCGGGATATGGTGCCTGTGGCGGGCAACGGGAAAAACGGAAGGTATTGCAGACACGGACAGTTGAGATCCTTCGGCCCCGATAAAAAGCATCGGGGCCTCAGGATGACGGGCTTTTGTTTTGGGTGAGTTTTTTGTTTTGGTGATTTTTGGGTGGGTTTAGGGCTGGAGGCGGGAGACAGAAGGGGCACATGAGCGGAGAAGAGAAGCCACTGGTGGGGATCATCATGGGCTCCCAATCGGATTGGGAGACGATGGAGCACGCGGCGAAAACGCTCGAGGAACTGGGCGTGGCGCATGAGACGCGGGTGGTTTCTGCGCACCGCACGCCGGACCTGCTCTTTGAATACGCGGTGGCGGCGGAAGCGCGGGGGATCGAAGTGATCATCGCGGGGGCGGGCGGCTCGGCGCACCTGCCGGGGATGACGGCGGCGAAGACGGTGCTGCCGGTGCTGGGAGTGCCGGTGGAGTCGAAGGCGCTGAAGGGGCTGGATTCGCTGCTCTCGATTGCGCAGATGCCCGGAGGAATTCCGGTGGGGACGCTGGCGATCGGCAAACCGGGAGCGATCAACGCGGCGCTGCTGGCGGCGGCGATCCTGGGAGGGAAGCATCCGCGCATCCGGGAAGCGCTGCGGGAGTTCCGGCTGGCGCAGACGGGGCGGGTGCTGGCGCAGCCGGTACCCATCGCGGCGGGGCCGGGGAAAACCGGGGGGCGGGCGCGCACCGGGAAAAAGAAAAAGAGGAAGACCCGGTGACCATAGGGATTCTGGGAGGCGGACAGCTGGGCTACATGCTGGCGCTGGCGGGGTATCCGCTGGGGCTGCGGTTTCGCTTTCTGGACCCTTCGCCGGAAGCGCCGGTGGGCCGCATCGCGCCGCGGGTGACGGCGGAGTATACGGACCGGCGGGCGCTGGTGAAATTCGCGCACGGGCTGACGCTGGTGACGTATGAATTTGAAAACGTGCCGGTGGAGACGGCGCAGTTTCTGGCCGGGCACGTTCCGGTGTATCCGCCGCCGGGCGCTTTGCAGACGACGCAGGACCGCCTGCTGGAAAAGCGGCTCTTTCAGACGCTGGGGATTCCCACGGTGGAATTCGCCGCGGTGGATCGCCCGGAAGGATTGGATACGGCGGTTCGGCGAATCGGACTTCCGGCGGTGCTGAAGACGCGGCGGATGGGGTACGACGGCAAAGGGCAGTGGGTGCTGCGCACGGCGGAGGACGTGGAACGGGCGCGGGGGGAAATGCCGCGCGAGCCGATGCTGCTGGAGAAATTCACTCCGTTCAAGCGGGAGGTTTCGCTGCTGGCGGTGCGTTCGACCGCGGGGCAGACGGCTTTTTATCCGCTGGTGGAAAATCATCATCGCGGAGGGATTCTGCGGCTGTCGCTGGCGCCGGCGCCGGGATTGGAGCGCGCGATGCAGAAGTCCGCGGAGGAGCACGCGCTGCGGATATTGGAGGCGCTGGGCTACGCGGGAGTGCTGGCCATCGAATTTTTCGAGTGCGAGGGCACGCTGCTGGCCAGCGAAATCGCTCCGCGGGTGCACAACTCCGGCCACTGGACGATCGAGGGCGCGGTGACCAGCCAGTTTGAAAATCATCTGCGCGCGGTGCTGGGGCTGCCGCTGGGCTCGACCGCGGTGACCGGGGTGTCCGCAATGGTGAACCTGGTGGGGGAACTGCCGGAAACGGCGGAAGTGCTGGCGGTGCCGGACGCGCATTTGCATCTTTACGGCAAGACGCCGCGGGCGGGGCGCAAGGTGGGGCATCTGACGCTGCGGGCGTCCAGCGCGGAGGAGCTTTCCGAGCGGATAAAGGCTTTGCCGACGTTTTTTCATCGGGCGGAGTATTGCCTGGAAGCAGGGCGGGCAGGCGATCCGGCAAGTCCTTCTGAAGTTATTGTAAACACTGAAGTTAAATAAACATTAGACTTTCGGATTATCCAGGGGAGATGCTTCTGGATGAGGAAAAGCTGTGGATTGCGAGTTCTCTACAGGCCGGTTGCCCGCCCGCTGGCTGGATGTTAGGATTTGAAGTCCCTCATGGCTGCGCAAACGCATATTGGACCCGGCTCGGATAAGAAGAGCCTGCGCATCGGCATTCCGTGGAGGACCAGCCAGGAAGAGAAGGACGGCAAGCTGGCCAAGATCGAGCCGTATCGGGAAGCGGTGCGGCGGGCGGGAGGCGAGGCGGTGCTGCTCTCGTTGCTGGATGCCAGAGGACGGGAGAGGGAGTTGGCTGGGCTGGACGGATTCGTGCTGCCGGGAAGCCCTGCGGATGTGGCGCCGGGGCTGTATGGCGCGGTGAACGGGGGCAAGTCGGCGGACGCGGATGGGTTACGCGACGCGGCGGACATGGAAATCCTGCGGCACGCCTTCGCGGAAGGAAAGCCGGTGCTGGCCATCTGCTACGGCTGCCAGATATTGAACGTCTATCTGGGCGGGACGCTGATTCAGGATATCGGCAGCGAAATGGCGACAAAGATCGCGCACCGCAAGGAAGATGCAGGGCCCGCGGCGGCCGGGGATCCGCTGCACGAGGCCGTCCTGGAGGCAGGGAGCGTGCTGGCGGGGTTGGCGGGCGGCGCGAGGGCGCAGGTCAACAGTTCGCATCACCAGGCGGTGGCGAGGCCCGGGAAGGGGTTGCGAGTGACGGCGCGGGCGGCAGACGGCGTGGTGGAAGCGGTGGAATGGACGGGCGGGGGGAATTGGGTGGCGGGGGTGCAGTGGCATCCGGAAAAAATGCCCGCCGGGGACGCGCTGTCGCGGCGGTTATTTGAAGAGTTTGTGGCCGCGGCGGCGCAGCGAACTTGCGCGGCGCGCAACTGAGCAGGCGGGCGGCGGCTGGATTTGGCAGGCGCAACAACAATTTTTGCATTTTCAAATTCGGGGAGACTTCATGATTTCACTGGCAGGCAAGGCGGCACTTATCACCGGCGGGTCGCGGGGCATCGGAGCGGCGGCGGTAAAGCTCTTCGCGCAGGCGGGAGCGGACGTGGTGTTCAACTACCACCGGAACAAGGAAGCGGCGGCGCAGATCGAAGCGGATGCGCGCAAACACGGGACGCGGGTGGAAGCGTTCAAGGCGGATTGCGGGAAGATGGCGGACAACAAGAAGCTGGTGGAACAGTGCGTGGCGCGGCTGGGGCGGGTGGATATCGTGGTGGCCAACGCGGGAGTGTGGAACCTGGAAGACCTGCCGATCGAGAAGATGAGCGAAGCGCAGTGGGACGAGATGATGCGGGTGAACTTGAAGAGCGTCTATTCCATCATTCATTTTTGCGTGCCGCACATGATCAAGCAGAAGGGAGGGAAGATCATTCCCATCAGCTCGACGGCGGGGCAGCGCGGAGAAGCGTTCCACACGCATTACGGGGCGTCCAAGGGAGGGATCATCAGCCTGACCAAGGGGCTGGCGACGGAACTGGCGCGGCACAACATCCTGGTGAACAGCGTGGCGCCGGGCTGGGTGGCGACGGACATGTCCAACCCGGTGCTGGAGACGAAGGCAGGGGCCAAGATGGCGGCGACGGTGATTCCGCTGGGACGGGCGGCGACGGCGGAAGAGATTGCCGGGCCAATCCTGTTTTTGGCGTCGGACCTGGCCAACTTTATGACCGGGGAGATCATCAATGTAAACGGGGGATCGGTCTTGTGCGGCTAAAAACGCTGGGAGGGGCGGTGCTGGCCGTAGTGCTGGCAACGATGCTGGGAGCGGGCGCGGCGCCGCGTGCGGCGGCGCAGAATCCGGACACCATGATGCCGGAGGCCAGCGCAGCCAAAGCGCACGAGCTGTTGCAGCAGATGATCGCGGCGCTGGGAGGGCCGGCGTATCTGGGCGTGCGGGAAAGCGTGTGCGACGGGCGCCTGGCGCAGTTCGACCACAACGGCGAACTGACGGGCTACGCGACGTTCAAGGATTACTGGCGTTATCCGGACAAGAACCGCACCGAGTACACCAAGAAGGGAAATTTCGTGGAGCTGTTTGCCGGGGACGCGGGGTGGTCGCTCGATAAGGGCGGGGTAAGCGAGCAGCCGGCAACGGCGGTGACCGACTTCCAGGAGCAGGTGAAGCGGGACATGGACACGCTGCTGCGGATGCGGCTGAAGGAAGACGGCATGGTGTTCCGCTACGGCGGAAGCGACATCGTGGACCTGACGGAAGCGGACTGGGTGGAGATCGTGGACCTGGAGCGGCGCACGTTCCGCATCGCCATCAACCGGGCGACGCACCTGCCGATGCGCAGCGTGGTGATCACGCGGAACGACATGACGCGGGAGCGCACCGAGGAGCTGACCACGTATTCGAATTTTCACGTGATTGGCGGGGTGCAGTCGCCCAAGCAATTGGCGCGGGAGCGGGACGGGCGGCGGATCTTTCAGGCGTTCTATTTCGATTGCAGCTACAATCCGAAAATCGCGGACGAGCTATTCACGCGGGCGTCGCTGGACAAGCAGTGGGCGTCCATGGCCAAGAAAAAGAAGGGCAAGCACGGGTCCGAAAAGTCCTGGGACAAGGAAACAGAAAAGGACAAGCCCTGAGTACGCGCCGGGCGCGCTTCCCCGCTCAGTGGTTCCACTGCTTCAGCAAAGCGCTGACTTGGTTGCGGTCTTCATCCTTCATGCTTTTGAACTCGACGCCCATGCCGGAGCCGAAGATGGAGGTCCGCACGATGGCCTGGGTCTGCACTTCCCTGGCGGGACATTCGAAAGTGAGCGTGAGGTAGCTACCCGGGGGCGGGGGATCCGTGGTGGAGAGAAACATTCCGCCGAGGCCCGCGGTGAGGACGCGGGAGACCTGGCGCCTGCCGGAGGTTTCCCAGGTGACCCAGTAGAGAGTGGGGACGGGGACACGCCGGTAGCGGCGGCGATAGAGGCGGGGAGAAGTAGTCATCGGATTTTCAGCCCTGCCATGCCGCGTGCCTTCCCGTTCACGATCCAGCCAGAGGTTCGGGCCGGACAAAGAGACTGCGCAAAGGTTGTGACTCGGACACAGTCTTTCATCCCCGCCCTCGCGGAAGCAATGAATAAAACCGGAGGGTGTTCCCCGTTTGGTCACCGGGAAGAAAACGGCCGCGAGACCGTCAGCGCAGCAGGCGGCGCAGCAGCTTATCCAGACGCGCGCGGTCTTCCTGGTTCATCTTGCTGAATTGAACGCCCATGCCTTCGCCGGGATTGGAGGTGCGGACGATGGCCATGGCCTCGACGTTGCCGTCGGGGACATCGAACATCAGTTTCAGCGTGGTTCCGAGATCCAGGGGTTTCTCCGTAATGATAAACAGGCCGCCCATGGAAAGGCTGTGAACCCGGGAAACCACGCGCTTGCCGCCGCCCTGCCAGGCGACCTGGGGGCCCTTGGGCAAATCGATGCGCTCATAGCGGCGCCTGCAATCGGCTGGAGCTTTGGTGGCTTCCTCGCTCATCACATTCTCCCGGCTGGTGAAGCAAAACTTTTTCGACTGAAAATACTTTTTCCCCGGCTTGCAGGAAGATACCGGAAGATCCGTCTTACACCCAGTGTCGGACAGACCCGGGCCGGTGACAATAGGACCGAGGTACCGCGGTGGCCATTCGGGTACTAGGCGAGGAAGGCCGCGGGAAGGGCGGAATGGCGCGGGCCAGCGGCGCGCTGTATAATGCCGGAATGTCCAGCGGAGCAAAGTCCGGCGAGATGCATGGCACGACGGTGCTGTGCGTGCGCAAGGAAGGGAAAGTGGTGCTGATCGCGGATGGGCAGGTGACCATGGGCGATCACGTGATGAAGCACACGGCGCGAAAGACGAGGCGGCTGTTCAACGACAAGGTGCTGGCGGGATTCGCGGGGTC
This sequence comes from Terriglobia bacterium, assembly GCA_041500985.1. Lineage (GTDB taxonomy): Bacteria > Acidobacteriota > Terriglobia > Acidiferrales > UBA7541 > Acidiferrum. The sequence continues at coordinate 23,431 of JBGQNE010000012.1, forward strand.
GACGGCGGATGCGCTGTCGCTTTTCGAGCGGTTCGAGGGAAAGCTGCAGGAGTATTCGGGGAATCTGGCCAAGGCGGCGGTGGAGCTGGCCAAGGAATGGCGCAAGGACCGCGCGCTGCGGCACCTGGAGGCGCTGCTGATCGTGGCGGACGGCAAGGGGACGTTTCTGCTGTCCGGCAACGGGGACGTGATCGAGCCGGACGACGGGATCTGCGCGATCGGGTCCGGAGGGACGTACGCGCTGGCGGCGGGACGTGCGCTGCTGAAGAACACGAAGATGAGCGCGAAGGAAGTGGCGCAGGAGTCCATGAGGATCGCCAGCGAGATCTGCATCTTCACGAACACGAATTACACGGTGGAAGAGCTGTAGCCGCAAGGAAATTGAGCGAGCCATTGCGCGGTTTGCGAGAGGAAGAGATTCCAGCCTATGCCCGGCAAGTCCGATAAAGAGATCACCCTGCTTTCCAGCGGCAACGGCGAGCCCGCGGCGGGAGAGATGGGCGAACTGCCCGCGCTGGACGACCTGACGCCGCGGGAAATCGTACTGGAGCTGGACAAGTACATCGTGGGGCAGGCGGCGGCCAAGCGGGCCATCGCCGTGGCCCTGCGCAACCGCGTGCGGCGGCAGAAGCTGGCGCCGGAAATCGCCGAAGACATCCTTCCCAAGAACATATTGATGATCGGGCCGACGGGAGTGGGCAAGACAGAAATCGCGCGGAGGCTGGCGCGGCTGGCGGGATGCCCGTTCGTGAAAGTGGAAGCCTCCAAGTACACGGAAGTGGGTTACGTGGGGCGGGACGTGGAATCGATGGTGCGCGACCTGGTGGAAACCTCGATTGACATGGTGCGCGAGGAGAAGCTGGATGAAGTAGCGGAGCGCGCGGAGCAGGCGGCCGAAGAGCGCGTGCTGGACCTGCTGCTGCCGCCTTCACCCCCGCCCGTGACGCCCGGCCTCGCGCCCCAGGAAGCGGCGGCGGCGGACGCGGCGCAGCGCGAGCAGGCGCAGCGGACTCGGGAGAAGCTGCGCGCGCAATTGAGAGAGGGCAAGCTGGACCAGCGCATGGTGGAGGTGGAGGTGCGCGAGCGCTCCATGCCGTCGTTCGAGATCGTTTCGAACCAGGGCGTGGAGGAGATGGACGTCAACGTCAAGGACATGCTCTCGGGCTTTTTCGGGCAGCAGAAGAAAAAGCGGAAGATGAGCGTGGCGGACGCGTTCGAGTACCTGATCCAGGAAGAAGAGAGCAAGCTGATCGACATGGAGCAAGTGACGCGGCTGGCGGTGGAACGGGCCGAGCAGATGGGGATTATCTTCATCGACGAGATCGACAAGGTAGCGGGGCGGGAGAGCGGGCACGGGCCGGATGTGTCGCGCGAAGGAGTGCAGCGGGACATCCTGCCGATCATCGAAGGGACGACGGTAAATTCGCGCTACGGAATGATCCGCACCGATCACATTTTGTTCGTGGCCGCGGGGGCCTTTCACGTGAGCAAGCCCTCGGACCTGATCCCGGAGCTGCAGGGGCGGCTGCCGATTCGCGTGGAGCTGCAGTCGCTGCGCGAGGAGGATTTCATCCGGATTCTGACGGAGCCGAAGAACGCGCTGATCAAGCAGTACACGCTGCTGCTGGAGACCGAAGGCGTCAAGCTGAGCTTCACGGAGGGAGCGGTGGCGGCGATTGCGCGGTTCGCCACGAGCGTGAACGAGCAGACGGAAAATATCGGGGCGCGGCGTCTGCACACGATCCTGGAAAAAGTGCTGGACGAGATCTCCTTCGAGGCGCCCGAGCTGAAGAAGAAGACGGTCAAGATTGACGAAGAGTACGTAGCCAAGCAGCTGACGGAGATCGTCAAGAACCAGGATCTGAGCCGCTACATTCTATAGAAGCGGAAATTCGAAATACGAAATTCGAAATACGGAGAGCGATCCGGTGAACATCCGAGAGATGCAGCCCTGCGCCGCCGCCCGCCCGAATTTCGAACTTCGAATTTCGATTTTCGTTATTTTTTTGCTGGCGGGATGCGGAGCGCCGGGCGATCCGCGTCCGCCGCGGAAGGTTGTGCCGGCGGCGATCGTGGATCTGTCCGCGCGGCAGCAGGGCGAGGGAGTGGCGCTGAGCTTCGCCGCACCGCAGGCGGGCGCGGACGGAGAAGCGCTGCCGGAGCCGCCGGAGATCGAGATTTACCGGGGGAGGCTGCACGCCGACGGCACGGCCGACCCGGACTCCTTCCGCATGGTGTATACGGCGCCGGGAGCGATGCTGGCGACGCTGAGCGCCGGGGGCCAAGTGCGCTTTCGCGACGTGATTTCCGCCGAGGAACTGCGCGCGCATCCCGGAGCGGGCTATGCCTATCGGGTGCGTTCGCGCGTTTCGAAAAAGCGGGCTTCGGGCGATTCCAATACGGCGATTGTGCGGCTCTATCCGCCGCCGGAGCGTGTAAGCGGCCTGGCGGCGCGCCTGACGGAATCGGCCATTCGGCTTGCCTGGAACGTGGCAGCGACGGGCGGCGGCGCGGCGGTCAGCGGCTACCGCGTCTACCGCGGCGAGCTGGAGCCGGGCTCCGCGCAGGAGGCCGCGGCGGATGCGAGCAAGGCAAAATGGAAATCGCCGCCGGCGCTGCTGGGGCCGGCCGCGGGCGGAGAGTTTGCGGACACGCAGTTTGTTTTCGGCGCGACCTATCTTTATACGGTGCGCGCGGTGAGTGCGCCCGCGGGGGACGAAGCCAACAGCCTGGAATCGCCGGATTCGGCGGTGGTGGTGGAAGCGCGGGACATTTTTCCGCCGGGCGCGCCGCAGGGGCTGGTGGCCGTGTACGTGCCGGGCGGAGAACGGCCGGCGGGGCAAGCGGAGCTGAGCTGGACGATGAACACGGAGAGCGACCTGGCGGGGTACCGCGCCTACCGGAGTGAAAAAGAGGGCACAGCGGGGACAGTTTTGACGCCGGAATTGTTGCCCACCCCGGCCTTCCGTGATAATTCAATAGAAGCGGGACATCATTACCGGTATACGGTGACGGCCGTGGATCGCAGCGGAAACGAAAGCGCTGCGAGCGGCGCGGCGGATATGGAAGTTGCCGAGGCGCAGCCGTAAGGGCGCAGCGAGCGGAGAGAATTCGAAATGGCCTTGCGGGCACATCTGACCGGCTACCGGCTGCTGACGCGGCTGAAGAGCGCGGCGCTGCGCACGGGGATCTACACCGGCGTGATGCTTTCCGCGGCGATGCTGCTCTGGCTGATCCTGGCCAATCGCGCGCCGTGGCTGGAGCGGTTTGCCTGGGAGCGCAATGTCGCCGGTGCGGCGGCGGTGGCGATACTCGCGCTGGTGCCGCTGGTGCGATTCCTGCGGTTTCCTTCGCAGCTGTTTTTGAGCGGGATCACGGCGTGGGGAATTTTCAGTCTGTTCTACCGCTTGTACTGTTTTTATTTTACCAGCCTGGCCGGGCGCATGGGAGCGTTCCATTTGTTCATGCTGGGCGGGGTGCTGTATCTGTTCGCGGCCACCATCGCCTGGATCGGGACGATTCTGTGGAGCATCCGGGTCGAGCATGCTGCGCAAACACGTCATCACACGAGCTGAAAACCGATGAAATTCTGCCGCTTTGAACCGTTGCAACGTGAACATTCGTCTTCGGCGCAGGCGCGCTACGGCCTGCTGGCCGGCGCGGAGGTCCAGGAGATCAACGGAACGCCCTGGGGCCAATGGACGCACGGGACGCGCAGCTGGGCGCTGGGGGAGATTCGCCTGCTGGCGCCGGCCGAGCCCAGCAAGGTGGTCTGCGTGGGGCGCAACTATGCGGCGCACATCGCCGAACTGGGCCACGAAACGCCCAAGGAGCCGCTGATATTTCTGAAGCCGCCCTCGGCGATCATCGGGCCGGGAGAATCCATCGTGCTGACGCGGTTTTCGAAACAGGTGGAGCACGAAGGCGAGCTGACCGTGGTGATGGGGCGGCGCTGCGCGCACATCAAGGACGAGGAGGATGTGCGCCCGTACATTCTGGGCTACACCTGCCTGAACGACGTGACCGCGCGGGACATTCAGAAGGCGGAAACGCTCTTTGACCGGGCCAAGGGTTTCGACACGTTTTGCCCGCTGGGGCCGCACATCGAAACGGAGCTGGACCCCGCGGACGTGCTGGTGGAAACGCGGGTGAACGGAGCGGTGCGGCAATCCGGGCGGACTTCGCTGATGCTCTATCCGGTGCTCTACCTGGTGCGCTGGATTTCGCGGATGATGACGCTGAATCCGGGCGACATCATCGCCACGGGCACGCCCGCGGGAGTGGGGCCGCTGAAGCCCGGAGACACGGTGGAGGTTTCGGTGGAGGGCATCGGAACGCTGGGGAATCCGGTGCAGGCGCCGCGGGAGTGAGTTACCGCTTTTGCGCGCCATCCGGTAGAATAGCCGCCACGGGGGGCGCCGCTCGATGAAGATCTTTCTGGACACCGCCAATCTGGAGGAAATCCGCCAGGGCGTATCGCTGGGAGTCGTGGACGGGGTGACCACCAATCCGTCGCTGGTGGCCAAGGAGCGCAAGCCGTTCCGCGAGCACGTGCTGGAAATCTGCCGGATATTCGAGGAGCAGAAGATCGCCGCGGCGGTCAGCGCCGAAGTGGTTTCCACGGACAGCGAAGGAATGGTGCGCGAGGGGCGCGAGCTGGCCAAGTGGCACAAGTTCATCGTGGTGAAATGCCCGACGACGGCGGAGGGCGTGCGGGCGTGCAGCGTGCTATCGCGCGAAGGCATCAAGGTGAACATGACTCTGGTCTTCACGCCGTCGCAGGCGCTGCTGGTGGCCAAGGCCGGGGCGCATTTCGTGAGCCCGTTCATCGGGCGGCTGGACGATATTTCCGAGGACGGGCTGGCCATGGTGCGGCAGATCGTGGAAATCTACCGCAACTACAATTTCAAGACGGAGGTGCTGGCGGCCAGCCTGCGCGGACCGCTGCACGTGGTGGAATCGGCGCGCATGGGCGCGCATATCGGCACGATGCCCTACAAGGTTTTCGAGCAACTCTTCAAGCATCCGCTGACCGACCGCGGACTCGAGGCCTTCCTGAAGGATTGGGAGAAGGCCCGGGAATCGCTGGGGGATATTCTGGCTCCGGCGAAAACGGGATCGCGTTGAGCGCGGAGCGCGGCGAGGATTGATTGTGGAACTCTTGAAACGATTGCTGGAGGACTGGCGGATCGCGGCCCTGGCGGCCGGCGCGGCGCTGCTGATTTTCGGCAGCGTGGTCTATGCGCTGTTTCGTTCCCCGGAAGACAGCGAGGAGACCGAGCGGAGGCGGCGGCTGCATCTGAACCGCATCGGGCGCATCGCCGAAGGGCAGATTGTGGATCTGGTGGAGCAGCCCGATGAGGTTCCCGCCCCGCGAGGGGGACTGTTCCGCTCGAACCCGGCCGCGGGAAAGGCGGCGCTCAAGCGCAAGCACGTCTGGTACAGCTATTCCATTTCCGGCGTGACCTATCAGACGGCGCAGGACATCACCGGGCTGGACAGCCAGGTGCAGCACGACCGGCTGGTGCCGGGCCATCCCGCCAGCGTGAAATACGATGCGGCCAATCCGACGAATTCGATTCTGGTGGCGGACGACTGGTCCGGGCTGCGGTAAGATTCGCGGATTCGGGCCGGCGGCATTTCCGTTTCGGGGTTCGCTGCGCTATTCTTCCATGAGCCATGGGTAAGATAATCGCTGCCGTACTGACCACCGTGCTGATTTGCGCGCTCACCCTGGCCGCGCTGTACATCCTGATTGCCGCCACCGAATATGTGACTGCCATCGAATCCGTGCCGCTGCGAACCGCGGCCGTGGGAGCGGAGATCGTGCTGGGCGTGGTGGTGCTGCTGGGCACGGTGTGGGTGGGGACGCATCTGGCGGTGCGCATCTTTGGTCCGAAGAGTCCCAAGCCGCAATCCACTCCAGACGGGCCAGTGAACTGACCGCCTTCGCCTACTTCGCGGGAGGATCCATCGCATGAGCGCCAAGGGGAAACAGCACGACCGGATCGAGGAGCTGCGGCGGCTTTCCGCGGAAGCCGAAGCCGGCGGCGGCGCCGAGCGCCGCGAACGCGAGCACAAGGCCGGGAAACTGACCGCGCGGGAGCGCATCAACCTGCTGCTGGATGAAGGGTCGTTCGAGGAGCTGGACAAGTTTGTGCGCCACCGCTGCGTGGATTTCGGGATGGAGGAGCAGCGTCCGCCGGGAGACGGATTCGTAACGGGATTCGGGCGGGTGGACGGGCGAGCCGTTTATGTTTTCGCGCAGGATTTTACGGTGTTCGGCGGGTCGCTCTCGGAAACCAACGCGCTGAAAATCTGCAAGGTGATGGACCTGGCCATGCGCAACGGCGCTCCGCTGATTGGACTGAACGATTCCGGCGGCGCGCGCATCCAGGAAGGGGTGATGTCGCTGGCGGGCTACGCCGATATTTTCCTGCGCAACACACTGGCCAGCGGGGTGGTGCCGCAGATCAGCGCGATTCTGGGGCCCTGCGCGGGCGGGGCGGTCTATTCCCCGGCCATCACCGATTTCATTCTGATGACGCGCGAGACGTCGTACATGTTCGTGACCGGGCCGGACGTGATCAAGACGGTGACGCACGAGGACGTGACCAAGCAGGAGCTGGGCGGGGCCATGACCCACAACGCGACGAGCGGCGTGGCGCATTTCGTGGCGCAGGACGACGCCGATTGCTGCGCGATGATCCGCGAACTGCTGGGCTTTCTGCCTTCGAACAACATGGAAGATCCGCCGCGGCGGGCGACGGCCGATTCGCCCACGCGCCGCGAGGAGTCGCTCAATACGCTGGTGCCCGACGACGCGCAGAAACCCTACGACATCAAGGACGCCATTCACGCGATCATGGACGACGGGTATTTCTTCGAGGTGCACGAACACTTCGCCAAAAACATCGTGGTGGGTTTCGCGCGGCTGGACGGGAAGCCCGTGGGCATTGTGGCCAATCAGCCGGCGTTTCTTGCGGGAGTGCTGGACATCAACGCGTCGGTGAAGGCGGCGCGGTTCGTGCGCTTCTGCGATGCGTTTAACATTCCGCTGATTACGTTCGAGGATGTGCCGGGATTTCTGCCCGGGACGCAGCAGGAGTTCGGCGGCATCATCCGCCACGGAGCCAAGCTGCTCTATGCCTACGCCGAAGCGACCGTGCCCAAGATCACGGTGATCACGCGCAAAGCCTACGGCGGCGCCTATTGCGTCATGGCCTCCAAGCACATCCGTACCGACGTGAATTATGCCTGGCCCATGGCGGAGATTGCGGTGATGGGGCCGGAAGGCGCGGTCAATATCGTTTACAAGCGCGAGCTGGACAAGACTCCCGAGAAAGACCGTGAAGCCCTGCGCCAGGAAAAAATCGAAGAGTTCCGGGAGCGCTTCGCCAATCCTTTCGTGGCCGCCGAGCGCGGCTATATTGACGCCGTGATCGAACCGGCGGAGACGCGCGCCAAGCTGATCATTTCTCTGCGCTCGCTGGAGAACAAGAAGGATACGAATCCGCGGAAGAAGCATGGGAATATTCCGCTGTAGGGCCACTCCGACGTGGAAAATGCGATGAACCGCGAATTTACAGCTGTATTCGAGAAGCACGGCCGCTGGTACATCGCGCACCTGGAGGAGATTCCCGGCGTTAACACCCAGGGCAGGACACTCGCCGAAGCACGAGAAAACCTCAAAGAAGCGTTGCAGTTGATTTTGAAAGAGAATCGCCGATTGGCCGCAAAGAAGCGTTCGAGCACCACAAAACGTGAACCCATCACGGTCGAAGTCTGAGTAGCGCAAGGCTACTCCGGCAGAACTTCCCGCGGAAACTCTGTTACCGCACAAGATTGAACATTCCAATTCGGCTTCTTCTGGAAGCGGAGTTCCTTCTTGATCATCAGGCAGCATTCTGGCGTTTGTTGCTTCTTATGAACCGCCGAGGGCGGGGCAAGCCCCGCCCCTACAACATGGGTCTTGTGCGAAATGCGCGCTACGCAGGCAGGATGTGTCCGCGGGTTTCCGCGCCGAAGGGGAGGATGAGCAGGCCGAAGGCGAAGGCCAGAGCGGTGAGAGCCACGGGCGTGCCGAGCGAACCGAAGTGCTGAACTCCTGCGCCGACGAGAAACGTGATGCCGGCGCCGCCGAAGCGCGCGAAGGAGGTGGCGAAAGCGAAGGCGCTGGCGCGGCATTCGGTGGGGTACTGCTCGGGAAGCCAGAGGGTGTAGACGGCGAAGTTTGCTCCGCCGAAGCCCAGGAAAAAGAGGCAGACGAAGAACCAGGGCAGCCCGGCGGCGCCGAGATAAAAAACTTTGCCGAAGGTGACGGCGATAAAAACCATCATCAGCGCGAAATAGAGGCCCAGGGCGCCGCGGCGGCCGAGGCGTTCGGCGAGCCAGGGCATGGCCAGGCAGCCGAGGATGGTGGCGAAGGCGACCAGCATGACGGCGCGGGAGGCCAGCTGCGCGGCGGCGGGTCCCACGCGGCCGGAGGCTTCGGCGAGGGCGGTGACGGCGGCGGGAACATAGACCGTGCCGGCCCAGAGTCCGCAGATGGAAATGAGCATGAAGAGCGAATTGAGAATGGTGCGACGGCGCCAGGCGGGCGAAAAGAGCACGGCGAGGGGGCGCAGAACATTCCACGACATCACAACGTTTTTCTTTTGCTGCCAGCGTTCGGGTTCGGCGACGCCGTGGCGGACCCCGGCCAGCAGCAGCGCGGGCAGGCCGCCCAGGATGAACATGGCGCGCCAGCCGTAGCGGCTGCCGACGGCGAAGTTGATGAGCGCCGCCAGGAAGATCCCCACGTAGTAACCGGTGTGCATGTAGCCGGCGCCGGCGCGGCGCCGGTCCTCCGGCCATTCCTCGGCCACGAAGGTGCCGCCCATGGCCCATTCCCCGCCGATGCCGATGCCGGCCAGAAGGCGGAGAATGGCCAGCTGCCAGACATTGTTGACGAAGGCGCTCAGAAGCGTGAAGAGGGAGTACCAGGCGACGGTGAGCATGAGCGTGCGCACGCGGCCGAATTTGTCGCCAATGGGGCCCCAGAGAAAGGCCAGTCCCCAGCCAACGAGAAACAGGGCGAAGAGCAGCCCACCGTAGAATCCGAGATTGCCTTTGGTGGCCGCAATGCCGGAACGAGGAAGAAGGTCGCGCAAGGAAGGGACCAGCACGAGTGCGTAGATGAAGGAGTCCATGCCGTCGAGGGTCCAGCCGCCCCAGGAGGCCCAGAAGCCGCGGATCTGGTTGCGGGTGAGCGGAGTGCGCGGGGCAATTTTTGCGTCGGCCATGGAAATCTTTTTTTGCAACGAACGCCGGCTAAGACTGCGGCGAGGCGGTTTTGGCCGGAGCGGTCTCCGTCATAAACGCGGCGGCGAGAAAAACCATGACGGCGCCGGCGGCGGCGATCCACAGAGCGGAGGCCAGGCCGTGCTGGTCGGCAATCTTTCCGGCAAGGGAAGGAGCCAGCGTGCCGCCGAAAATTTCCCCGATGAGCGTGACGAGGCCTATGGCCGTGGCGGAAAAGCGCGCCGGAACGGATTCGGTGGGAATCAGGACGAGCACCAGCGCGGAAATGGCCTGGCCGCCGTTGGCGATGAAGGCGGCCCCGGCCATCAGCCAGGGATGCAGGACGAGAAAAGGGACCTGGTAGGCCAGCGGAGTGAAAGCCGAGATCAAGGCGATGAGCAGGAGCATGGGCTTGCGTCCGAAACGGTCGGAAAACCAGGGGTAGAGCCAGCCCCAGACGAAAGCGCCCAGGCCGCTGGCGCCGATGACGAAGCCGGCGAGCGTGGGAGTGCGCTTGGAGACTTCGGTGATATAGAGCGGAGCGAAGGCGTGCATGACGAAGAGCCAGGTCATGAAGCCGGTGGCGGCGATGGCGCACAGCCAGACATTGCGGTAGCGCAGCAGGTTCACGTAATCGCGCCAGGAGGCCCGGGGATGCACGACGGCGGCGGAGCCGTCGCGGTCGCCGACGACGTTGCGCGCGGATTCGCGCAGAAATTTCCAGAGCAGGAGGCCCAGAAAAAGTCCGGGGATCCCCGAGGCAAAAAAGCCGGCGCGCCAACCGAAACGGGAAGCGATCTGCGTGGTCATGACCGGCGCGAGGGCCATGCCCACGAGCGCGCCGGCGCTAACCACCACGCCGATGTTTCTGCCGCGGCGCTGCGGGGCGGAGGACTCCTCGATGGTGGCGGTCATGGTGGACCAGGAAGGCCCTTCGGCCACGCCCATCAGCCCGCGCACGATAAAAAGCTGGCCGAACGAACGCGCCACTCCGGAAAGCCAGGAGAGAGCGGAGAACACAAAAACCGCCGGAATAAGCACCGGGCGGCGCCCAATCCGGTCGGAGACGGCGCCGAAGAAAAGACCGGAGACGGCCCAGGTGATGGCCAGGGCCGAAGCCAGCATGCCCACCTGGGCGTTCGAGAGGTGCAAATCTTTTGTGAAATAGGGGGCGAGATAGAAGAGGCTCATGCGGTCGAGAAAGACGGTGCCCCAGGCGAAAAACATGAGGACGACGAGAGAAAATTCGTAGCGTTCGCTATTCCGTGGCGGATTCATCGGGGAGGAAGGAAACTGTCCTTTCGCTGGCCTGGGAATGGACCGGGCCGGTATTGGAGCGCCTATCATTGCGTAAACGCTGCGTTTAGGGAAGACAAAAGAAGAGTATTGAGGCGTCAATGATAAGTTCCACGTGAAACAATGGGCAAGAGGTTTCCGGCGGAGGCGGAAACGTGATAAAAGCACAGAGGCGGAGCGAAAACTTTCCCATGGCGGAAAACTGGAACAATTTTTACGAGAAGTTCGCGGACGTGGCCGCGCGGCACGCCGCGCGCACGGCCATCGAGCTGCAACACCGGGAAAGCATGGAGACGGTGAGCTACGCGGAACTGCGGCGGCAAGCGGAAGCGGCCGCGGCGTTTCTGCTCTCGCGCGGGCTGGGCGCGGGGGAGACCTGCGCGATCCTGGCGGACAACGACATCGCCTGGTGCGCCGTGTATCTGGGAGCGCTGCGCGCCGGGGCGCTGGCTGTGCCGCTCGATACGCATTATTCCGCGCAGCAGATTGCCACGCTGCTGCGGGACAGCGGGGCCAGGATCATTTTTACGACGGAGCGATTTCTCGCGGACGTCGAGCAGGCCCGCAAGCTGAGCGGGTCGGCGGCGGAAGTGGCGCTGCTGCGGGGAACGCACGAAGGGCTGGCCAGCTTTGAAGAGCTGCGGGAGAGAAAATGGCCGGCGCTGCCGGACTGCCCGGCGCGGAGGGAAGATCCCGCGGCCATCCTCTACACCTCCGGAACCACCAGCGACCCCAAGGGCGTGGTGCTGACCCACGGGAATCTGCTGGCGGAAGCGGAAGCGGTCTTCGGGGTGCTCCAGATCAGCGAGAAAGACACGATTCTGGGGGTGATGCCGCTCTATCACGCGCTGGCGCAACTGGCCAACTTGCTGCTGCCCTTCGCCGCGGGGGCGCGGGTGATTTTTCTCGAGGAGATCAGTTCGAGCGAACTGCTGAAGGCGCTGCGGCAGCACCGGCCGACGCTGTTCTGCTGCGTGCCGCAATTTTATTATCTGATTCACCAGAAAGTTCTGGCCCGGGTGGCCGAAGGCGGCTGGCTGAAGAAAAAGATTTTTCAGGCGCTGCTGGCCACGACGGCGGCGCTGCGGCGTTTTCCGGGCGTGAATATCGGCCCCACCGTCTTCCGCGCGGTGCATGAGGTGATCGGGCGGGAGATGCGCTACCTGGTGACGGGCGGGGCGCGCTTCGATCCCGCGGTGGGGCGAGATTTCTACCGATTGGGCTTCAGCCTGATGGAGGCGTATGGCCTGACGGAGACGTCGGGAGCGGCCACGCTGACGCGCCTGGGCGAGGGCGGGCTGGGATTCGCGGGGCGGGCGGTGCCCGGCGTGCAAGTGAAGATCATTCCTCCGGCGGCGGGAGCGGAGGAGGGCGACGCGCGGGGAGAAATCGCCGTCCGCGGGCCGATCGTGATGCAGGGATATTTTCACCGCGCGGACGCCACGGCGGCGGTGCTGCAGGACGGGTGGTTCCTGACGGGCGACCTGGGAACGATCGACGAGCAGGGGCGCGTCTCCATCACCGGAAGAAAGAAAGAAGTGATCGTGCTGAGTTCCGGGAAAAATATTTATCCGGAGGAGATCGAAGGGTATTACCTGCAAACGCCGTACATCGCGGAGCTGTGCGTGATGGGGCTGGCGGCGCCGGGAGAGCCGGCGGCGGAGCGGCTGCACGCGGTGATCGTGCCCAACCTGGAAATTCTGCGGGAGCGCAAGATCGTCAACATCAAGGAGGCGCTGCGCTTCGACATCGAGAACATTTCCGTGAATCTGCCGGCGCACAAGCGCATTTTGAGCTACGAAATCCGCATGGAGCCGCTGCCGCGCACGGCCACGCGCAAGCTGAAGCGCTTCGAGATCGAGCGGGAAACGCGCGAGCAAGCGCAGAGAGCGGCGAAAGAAGCCGGCGAGCCTAAAGCCGCGCGGCCGGCGGACGCGGCCTGGGCGGCCGACGCGGATCTGGCGCGCGCGCTGGAACTGGTGCGCGAGGCCGCGCATGACAAGTCCGCGGTGCATCCGGACGCCAGCCTGGAGCTGGACCTGGGGCTCGATTCGATCGAGCGGGTCGAGCTGCTAACCAACCTCGAACAGCTTTTCGAAACGGCGATTACCCCGGAAGCGGGCGAGGCGGCTTACACCGTGCGGCAACTGGTGGAAGCGGTGCGCGCACACGCCGGAAAAGGCGCGGCGGGGCGGCGGGTGAACGCCTGGGACAAGCTGCTGAGCGATCTGCCGGAAGAGCAGCCGCTGCTGAAGGAAATCCTGAAGCCGCACACGGCGGTGACGCTGGCGAGCTTTGTGGCGCTGCGCTGCGTGCATCTGGCGGCGCGGCTGTTGCTGGGATTGCAGGTGCGCGGGATGGAGCACCTGCCGAAGGACGGCGCGTTTCTGCTGTGCCCCAATCACCAGAGCTACCTGGATGTGTTCCTTCTGGTGGGCGCGATGCCCTACGGCTTGTTCCGGCGGCTGTTTTTCGTGGGCGCGAGCGAATACTTCGCCACGCCGCTGCGGGCGCGGGCGGCGCGGGCGCTGCACGTCGCTCCGGTGGACCCGGACGCGAACCTGATGCAGGCGATGCAGGCGGGGGCCTGCGGCCTGCGCCACGGGAAAGTGCTGGTGCTGTTTCCGGAGGGAGAGCGCTCGATTGACGGGGAGCTGAAGAAATTCCGCAAGGGCGCGGCGATTCTCGCTTCGCATTTGCAGGCGCCGGTGATTCCCGCGGCGCTCGAAGGGTTCTATGAACTGTGGCCGCGCAACCGGGCGCTTTCCTGGCGCGCCTTCCTGCCCTGGAGCGGCATGCGGCTGCGGGTGCGCTTCGGCCCGGCGCTGGCTCCCGACCCCGTGAAGGGAGCGCAGGCAAGCCAAGCGGAGGCGGAATCACACTACGCCGCGTTCGCGGACAAATTGCGGCGCGCGGTGGGAGAACTCCTGGCGGCGATTCGCGCGGAATCGGCTTCCGCCTGAACCGGCCGGGTTAGCTGGTTTTGGCGGCCGCTGCCTTCATCGCCTGACGGCGGCCGGCCACGAGCTTCTTGAGCATCTCGAAGCGTTCGCGGCTTTCCTTGGTCAGATGGATCGCTTTCTCTATATTGGCCATCATCTTCGGATTCTGCATCTTCTCGCGCAATTCCTTCAGGAAGGGCTGAATCTTGCAGAAGAGGAAGAACATCTCACCGCTGGAAGCGCCTTCGAGGAAGAGATCGGCGTTGAGCGCGCCACGCAGGACAAACGATGTGGCCAGTTCCCAATAGCTGACCACCTGGCGCAGCCAAGCGTTTTCCTGGGTGCCCAGGGCCGTGCCAATCTTCATATAATCGTCGGCGTTTTCCGGCCAGAATTGCACGAGGGCCCAGCTGCGCGCCTTGCGCAGTTCGGCTTCGCGGCGGAGATCATAGAGGCGGAGGATCAATTCGGCGTCGGCTGCGGTGGGTTTCTTGGCCATGGTTTTCTCCTGAAGAATATTTGAACTCACGCATTGTACACCGAATGCTCCGCTGCCTTCCAGCAGCGGTACGTTGTAGAATCAGCAAGACGCGGAGACTCATGGCCATGCCCTGGAACGAATGGATCAAGGAAGCGCCGCTGCTGGCCGACGGCGCGTGGGGAACGGAACTGCAAAAGCGCGGGCTGCCGCCGGGCGCCGACCCGGACGGCTGGAATCTTGCGCATCGGGAGTGCGTGCGGGAAGTCGCCGAATCCTATGTGCAGGCGGGCAGCCGCGTAATTCTCACGAATACATTCCGCGCCAATCCGGTGAGCCTGGCTCTCAACGGCCTTGCGGAGCAGACCGCGGCAATCAACCGCGCCGGAGTGCGCATTTCGCGCGAGGCGGCGGGAACGCGCGCGCTGGTCTTCGCCTCGATGGGCCCCACGGGAAAAATGCTGGTGACCAAAGAGATCACCGAGCGGCAGATGAAGGAGGCCTTCGCCGCGCAGGCGCGCGCGCTGGCCGAGGAAGGCCCCGACGCGCTTGTGCTGGAGACGATGACGGATTTGACCGAGGCGCGCATCGCGGCGGAGGCGGCGCTCGAAACGGGCCTGCCGGTGATCGTCTCGATGGTCTTCGATTCAGGAAAAAACCGCGACCGCACCATCATGGGCACGACGCCGGAGCAGGCCGCCGCGGCGCTCGCCGCCGCCGGCGTGCAGGCCATCGGCGCCAACTGCGGCAGCGGCATCCGCGCCTACATTGCGATATGCCGGCGGCTGTGCGCGGCGACGGCGCTGCCGGTGTGGATCAAGCCCAACGCGGGAATGCCGGAGATGATTGGAGGCAAGGCCGTTTACCGCACCACGCCGGAAGAGTTTGCCGCGGACGCGCGCGAATTGGCCGCCGCCGGAGCCACATTCATCGGCGGGTGCTGCGGGACGAGCCCGGAATTTATCCGGGCGATGGCCGCGAGCGGCGCTTACAAACTTCTGTGACGGCAGGTTTCCCGCAAATTGCAGAATTCGCAAAGCGAGCCGCCTTCGCGCACTTCCCTGCCAATGCCGATGGCCAGCGAGAGGGATTTCTGCGGAATCATCAGGAACGACGGACTCAGCCGCAGGCCGATGGAAGCGGCGTCGAGCAGGCCGAAAATTCCCCGCTGGCCGGTTTGCAGGTCCCATCCGGCCATGCCCGGACTGAACGGCAGCGAGCTGTGCAGCGATTCGCGCTCGGCCACCTCCCCGAAATGCCTGCAGATGGACATGGAGAGGGCTTCGATGGCGGCGGTGCCAAAGCCGTCGAGCGCCAGGGCGAAGGAGATGTCATGGGTTTGCATTTCGGTGATGAGCGCATCCAGTTTTTCACCGAGCGTGGCTACGATCACCAGGATGCGCTCGGCGGCGCCCAATTGCTGGGCGACGAGGCCGCCGCGCAACTCGCCGCCGCCGCTGAAACGGATGCGCTCATGCAGGACGGACTGCACGGTGAGCGTGCGGCATAGGACGCGCGGATTGATAGCCCGCTTCCCTTCCCGCAAGGCGCGCTCCGCCATATCCACGGCGCGGGGCTGTCGCGCCCGAAGCTTGGCGGGATTGGCGCCCTGCGCGCGCAGGACCTGGTCCACGTCCACTTCGATGGGCAGGCCGCTTAGCTCCCGCTCCTCGCCCGGCGTTTCCGAATTTTGCTTCATCGCTTCATTTTCCTGAAATAACCTGCTGCAAGCCCGCGCGCCGCCCCTGCTCCTGAAGAATGGCTTTCCATTCGCTTTCCAGTCGTTCGGGCAGTTCCGGACGTTTGTAGGCGGCGACGAGTTCGTCCACGCGGGCGCGCGCGCGGGTAAAGAGATCCTGCGAGCCGCCTTGCTCCCAGGAATGCAGCGTGCCGCGGTCAATCAGCGCCGAAGGAAGATGCTGCTCGGCGCGGAAGAGGCGGCGGGTTTCGGGCAACTTGAGAAATTCACCGGCGAAGCCGGCCTGCGCGAACATGGCCACGGCCAGGGAATCGCCGCGCGGGCGGATGCCCGCGAGGACGCGCTGCGCGGCGGCAATCGCTTCGGCGTCCAGCGCCAGTTTTTCCGCGCTGTGACAGGCCAGCGAATCGAGCATGCCCGCGCCGGAAATCATGTTGATGCCGGCGAGCGCGCCGAGCAGGATGGCGGAGGCGGTTTCCATGCCGGCCTGAGCGTCGAGGATTTTCGCGTCGCTGCCGCCGAGATAGCCGTGCGTGGGCAGGCCGAAATGTTTGCCGATTTGCGAGCAAGCCGCGTTGAGCATGGCCGTTTCAATCGCGCCCATGGGCGTGATGCCCGTGCGCATATCGAAAATGGCCGGAGCGCCGCCCCAGACGACGGGAGCGCCGGGCTGGGCCAGTTGGTGAATGGTGATGCCCGCAAGGCATTCGGCGGCGTGCTGCACGACGGCGCCCGCGAGCGTCACCGGAGCGGTGGCTCCGGCCATGGGCACGGAAATAATTTCGGCGGGAACCCCCGCGCGGGCCAGGTCCACCAGATTCTGCGCGGCGAAATCGGAATAGTGAAGCGGCGGAGAGGGGCAGACGTCGAAGATGGCTCGCGGCTTGGCTTTCAGCGCGGCGCGGCCGCCGCAGTCGGCGGCCAGCAGATCGATCATGGCCGGAGCGGTGTGCGCGGAAAATGCTCCGGTCACGACCGGCTTATTCGAATGCCGCAGGACCACGTAAAGCCGCCAGAGGTCGCCGATCTCCTGCGGCGCGTCATTGCAGACGACGGCGGTGGATTGCGCGGCGTACTGCGGAAGCATTTCGGCCACCTGCACCAGGCGTTCGAGGTCCGCCGTTTGGGTCATGCGGTGCCGCATGGTTTGCGGGTCGAGGATATGCACGCAGGAAGAGCCGGGATCGAAATGCACGGCATCACCGCCGTAGCGGACGGCAGGCTCCCCGGCGCGATTATGCAGGAAGAATTCGCGCGGAGCGGAGGATAGCGCGCGGCGCGCCAGCGATTCGGGGATGCGCGCAACGCCGTTTTCCACGCGGGCGCCGGAGCCGGCCAGTAACTCGACGGCGTCAGGCGCCTGAACGCGGATGCCCGGCTCGGCGAGCAGCGTGAACGCTTCGCCGAGGATTCTTTCGATCAGCTCACCGTCGAGCAGTTCCAGCTTGGGCTGCATGGTCAGGCTCCGGCTATTTTCCCAGCAAAGTTTTCGCCAGGGAGAGCGCCGCCAGCGCATCCTCTCCGTATCCGTCGGCGCCGATTTCTTGCGCCCAGTCGCGCGTCACGGGAGCGCCTCCGACGATCAGTTTCACCTGGGGCCGCAACCCGTGCCTCTCGAGCGCCGCGGCAACGTCCTTCTGCCCGGTCATGGTGGTGGTGAGCAGGGCGGAGACGCCGACGATGTCCGCGCCGAATTCGCGGGCTTTTGCGGCAAACGCTTCGAAAGGAACGTTCACGCCGAGGTCGTGAACCGCGAAGCCGCTGGCGGTAAGCATCGTGCCCACCAGCGTCTTGCCGATTTCGTGAATGTCGCCCTGGACCGTGCCGAGCACGACCGTGCCCAGCACTTCGCGCTGCGCGCCGGTTTTTTTCATTTCCGGTTCGAGAATGGCCACCGCGGCTTTCATGGCTTCCCCGGCCAGGACCAGGTCGGGCAGAAAGAACTCCCCCGCGGCAAATTGCTCGCCCACGTGCGTCAGGCCCGCGACAAAGCCGCGGTTGATGGCCTCCAGCGGCGGGACGCCCAGCGCGATGGAATCGCGGCTCAGGCGAGCGGCTACTTCGGGGTCACCATTCACGATGGAATCGCGCATGGCGCGGAAAAGGTCGTCGTGCAAGAGTCCCTCCCAACCACCGCTGTTGTGCCGATTCTGGCATAGAAGCAAGCAAAACAGGGCATCTTTCCCGGGGCGCAGAGCGGTTGCAGGCGGCAATCGCAAGCAGCGCGGGCCAATCCTTGCTACAATTGTAAGGTTATGCTTACGGTCAACGACATCACCATGCGCTTCGGCGGAAGAATCCTGTTCGAGGAGGTCACCTGCTCGTTCCTGGCGGGGCGGCGCTACGCGATCACGGGGCCCAACGGAGCGGGCAAATCCACGTTCATGAAGATTCTGGCGGGCGAACTCGAGCCCACCAAGGGCACCATCGGGCGCCCCAGAAAAATGGGCATCCTGCGGCAGGACCAGTTCGCCTTCGACGAATACCGCGTGATTGACGCGGTGATCATGGGCAACGCGCCGCTGTGGAAAGCGCTGGCCGAGCGCGACGCACTTTACGCCAAGCCGCACGAGCAACTCTCCGACGCCGACGGCATGCGTCTGGGCGAACTCGAGGGCATCGTGGGCGAAGAAGGCGGCTACACGGCCGAGGCCGATGCCGCCGTGCTGCTGGACGGGCTGGGCGTGGACTCCACGCTGCACGAGCGCAAGATGAAGGAATTGCAGGGCGGGCAGAAGGTGCGCGTGCTGCTGGCCCAGGCGCTCTTTGGCAATCCTCCGGCGCTGCTGCTGGACGAGCCCACCAACAACCTGGACCTCGATTCGCTGCACTGGCTGAAGGACTATCTGCTCGAGTACGAAGGCGTGCTGCTGGTGATTTCGCACGACCGGCATTTTCTCAACAGCGTGTGCACGCACATCGCCGACATCGACTACGAAACCATCATCATGTACAACGGCGGCTACGACGACATGGTGCTGGCCAAGACGCAGATTCGCACGCGCATCGAGAAGGACAACGCCGTGCGTGAAAAGAAGATCGCCCAGCTGAACGATTTTATCGCGCGGTTTTCCGCGGGCACGCGCTCCGCGCAGGCCACCTCGCGCAAGAAGGAAGTCGAGCGCCTGCAGACGACCGAACTGGCCCGCTCCAACATCCAGCGCCCCTACATCCGCTTCGCCATCGAAAAGCAGTCCGGGCGGCTGCCGCTGGAGGCCAAGCGCCTGGCGAAATCGTATGAGCCGCTGAAAGTGATCCAGTCGTTTTCGGCCAACGTGACGCGCGGGGAAAAGATCGCGATCATCGGGCGCAACGGCGCGGGCAAAACCACCCTGCTGAAATCGCTGATTCACAACGCCGGCGATTTCGTTCCGGACGCCGACCGTAAGTTTCCGATCGACGGCGGGAACGTGGTGTGGGGACATGAAGTGACCGTGGGCTATTTCCCGCAGGACTTCGGCGACACCACCGTGGATAAGTCCAAGGGCATGACCGCGATCGAGTGGCTCTGGCAGTTCAATCCCACGGCGTCGCAGGAAGAGCTGCGCGGCCTGCTGGGGCAGATGCTCTTCAGCGGCGATGACTCGCTGAAGGCCACCAAGGCGCTCTCCGGCGGAGAGACGGCGCGGCTGCTATTCTGCAAGCTGATGATGCAGAAGCCCAATGTTCTGGTGCTGGACGAGCCCACCAACAACCTGGACCTCGAAGCCATCAACGCGCTGAATATCGCGCTGCAGAAGTTCGAAGGCACGCTGCTGCTGGTGACCCACGACGAGGACGTCCTCGACGAAGTGGCCACGCGCATCTGGCACATTCAGGGCGGGCACGTCGAGGACTTCAAGGGCACCTACGAAGAGCTGCAGGCGCGCAGCGAGCCGGTGCTAAAACCGGCGAAGGCGCAGAAGCGCTAGCGATTCGCAGTTCGGCTGGCGGTCAAGAAGCGTCAGTGCCTGCCGAGCTGGTCCGCGATAAAAGAGTGCCACGGCCGGCCCCGGCCGCTTTCCTCGGCTTCATCCATGCGCAGAAACGTATTCTGGGCGTAGCGCACGGCCAGCCAGCGCAGCGGTTCCGGCTCCCAAGGGGGCGAATGGCGCTGCGCCACGGGCAGCGCAGCGAGGCCCGTGCGTTTTCCGGAAATCAGTTCCGCAAGGATTCTCCCCAGCAGATTCGTGGTGGAAACGCCCTGGCCGGTATAGCCGCGCGCGGTGGCGATGCGCGAAGCGGCGTCGAAGGAGGCCATGGGCATCCAGTCGCGGGGCATGCCCACCGGGCCGCCCCAGGCGTGCGTGAATTTCACATCGCCGAGCGCGGGAAACCATTCGGCGACGTACTGATAAATTTTTCCGTGCGTGGCGGCGTGGCGGTCCTGCTCGTCGGTGATCTGCGAGCCGAAAAGATAGGGCGCGCCGCGGCTGCCGAAAAGGATGCGGCCGTCGGCGGTGCGCGTCAGGTAGTCCACCGTGTGGCGGAAGGAGGCCAGGCTCTCGTGGCGCTCCCAGCCGATTTGCGCCCGCTGCGCGGAGGAAAGCGGCTCGGTGACGGCGATGAGCGAGTACATGGGCAGAATCGCGCGGTGCAGCGCGGGCAAGCGGGAGAGGTAGGCTTCACCCGCCAGAACGATGGCCATTCTTGCGCGGAGTTCGCCGCCCGGCGTGACCAGCCGCGGCGCGGGGCCTCCGGCGAACTGGGTGACTTCGGTCTGCTCGTAGATGACCCCGCCGCGGCGTTCGACGGCGCGGGCCAGGCCGCGGACCAGGCGGCCGGGATTCACGCTGGCGTTGTGAGCGGCGAAGAGCGCGCCCTGCACGTTGGTCACCCGAACGCGCTCGGCGGCCTCGGCGGCACTGAGCAGCACGTGGCGGTCGCCCAGGCCCAGGCGTTCGTAGGCGGCTTGCGCGGCGCGCAGGCGCGGAGTCTGGTGCACGCCGCGCGCCAGGGTGAGAATGCCGCCCATCCGAAACTGCGCGTCAATGCGCTCGGCTTCGCACACGCGGGCCACTTCGTCCACGGTATCGTACATGGCCAGCATCAGCGCCCGCGCGGCGTCGGGCCCGTAGCGGCGCTCGAGCTCCGCCGGAGTCACCGGAAATTTCGATGAGCACCATCCGCCGTTGCGCCCCGAAGCGCCGTAGCCGGCGATTTCCTTTTCCACCACGGCTACGCGCAGTCCGGGGTTCTCGCGCAGCAGGTAGTAGGCGGTCCACAGGCCGGAAAAACCGGCCCCCAGGATAGCCACGTCCACTTCCGCGGAACGCTGCAGAGCCGGGCGCGGGGCGAGATCCTCGCCGAGCGTGTCCAGCCAGAAACTGTATTTCTTGTAGCCGGTCATGTATTCCCTCTCTCAGGCGCGGTTCTTCCGCTCCTCGCGCCACCTTCCTTTGCAGTTTCTTGCGGACCCGGCAGAACAAGGACCGCGAAATCAACGAAAAGCAAAAGCCGGGGTCACGGTGCGGCGAGAGCAAGTCTTACTGGCCGGATTCGGGCTCCTCGGCGAGGGCGTTGGCGGCGGGCACTTGGGATTCCATGCGGGCGAGAAACTGCGTCAGAAGAGCGCGTTCCTCGCTGGAAAATCCGCTCAACAGCTTTTGTTCCCGTTTGCGCGCAAGCTGCACGATGCGATCATGCAGCGCAAGCCCTTTGGGAGTCAGCGCCAGAATCTGGCTCCGGCGGTCATACTGGTCCGGGCGAACCTCGACGTGACCGGCCTCGCGCAACGATTGAATACTGCGGCTGACCGCTCCCTTGTCCAGGCCGGTGGCCTCGGAAACCCACCGTGGACTGACCCACGCTTCCCGCGCCAGCAGCGCCATGATGCGCCATTCGGTGATGCCCACGCCAAAGCGCGGGCGGTAGACCGCCGAAGCCCCGCTGGATATTTTGTTGGCAAGAAAGGTCAGGTGCGCGGGGACGTAGTCCTTGAAATCAAGCGCCATGGAGGACGTGCGGGAGCCATTCTCCTGCGGCGATGCGGCATGGGATCGTTTGGTACGGCGCATCAGAAACACCTCGACGATGAACTCTCGTAAAGTGACACGGTAGCGAAATTGTATCTGGGGAAGCTTGCATAGGCAACCTTTCCTCGAAGGGGGGCCGAGGAAGCACCGGGGGACCAGCTTTTCTTCGCAGGCCAGTCAGGGGAATAAAGCCAACCGGCAAATGGCGGGCGCGGCAGGCGCCGGCATCACGATAAGACTCTCGCAAAGCAAGCTATTTCCCGCTGGCAGACCGGCGAGACGTTATTCGACCTGCTGAAGATTGATGGCCACGCGCACCCCGTTGACCAGGACGACGCTGCGGTTGATCAATTCCTGATTGGTGATTTCGGCGTCGGTGAACTGGCCCAGCAGGGCCAGCGGGAAGACGAACTCGAGCGCCTCGGAGGAGGAGGTTTTGGGGCCCAGCTGGTTGAGCACGGTGATATCCAGGGCGTCGCATTCCAAGCCGGCGGGGAGTTTTTCCAGCATGCCCTTCAACTGCGGGGCCAGGAAGAGATCGAAGCTGCGGGCGGCGCGCTTATAGATGGAAGTGGCCTCGGGATCGAATGGTTTGGGATTGCGCAGGGTGATTTGCAGGGCGATCTGCTTGCGAAACAGGGCGAAGGCCGGGGGAGCATAGTCCACGAGGTGAAATTTGCTCGCGCCCTCCTTGGCGAAGCTGTCGAGTTGCGCCTGGTATTTTGCCTGCGTGCGGTCAACGGACTCCTGCGTGGCCGGGGCGGCGGGCTTTTCCTCCGCTTCGCTTTTGGCGGGCTGGCCCGGGGCTGCGGGGCCGGCTTCGGGCGTTCCCGGCGCGGGAGCCGCGGGATGAAGCGTGAGTTTTTCCGAAGAAGCCGCGGCGTACGAGGGCAGCGTATGCGAAGCGGGCGGGGCAGCGGCAACCACAGCGGAAGTTGCCGCGGAGGCAAAGGAGGGATTGAGCGCCTGAACGTCAATGGGGTCGGCTTGATTCAGCGCGAGGCCGAACTCTTTTCCATTCACATAGACCAGGGAATGGCTCACGACATCCTGCTGCTGTTCGGCGGACATTTCCGCGAAGTGGAAGGCTTTATCGCGGTCAAAGACAACGACAAGGATTTCCTTGCCCTCAAAGTCGGAGGCTTTGGTGCGGCGGCGCACATGATAGGAAACCTCGAAGCCGATTCCGTCGCAGGCGATATCCGGGGGCAAATCCTGCGTCAGAATGCGCAGAACAGGAAGGAATACGTCCATAAAGGTGCGGCTGGCGCGCTGGTTCTGGGTCAGCAGGCCGGCGTTGTAGGCGGCGTTGTAGTTGCCCGTGACCTTCAGGATGAAGCGGTCCTTGAATTTGACGAACTCGAGGCCGCGGCTGTCCGCGCCTTCCTGCTGCTTGGGACTGAGGCCAACGTAGCGGCTCAATCTAAATTCCAGGGGGAATTTGCCGGCGGCGATTTTACGGTTGAGCGCGATCAGTTGCTGAAAATAGGTTTCCTCGAGAGTTTTCAGCTGCGGATTGACGATTTCCGCCGGGTGCACCTGCGCGGCGGCGGGAGGGGCCGCCAGCGGAAAGAATGCACCCAACAGAACGATAGCCGGAAGGGCGCCTGCGCACCGGAAGATATTCATTTTCAGATTCATTTCGAGGGGCTGCCCGCCGTTCCTTCCCGCGTGTATGGCGACCCTGCCAGCGGCGGCGCCTGATAGGGAGGCTGCGCAACCGCGCGGACATAGGCGATCACCGCTTTGACGTCTTCGGGAGACAGCGTGCGTCCCCAGGGGGGCATCATAGCAGACTTGCCCATGGCGCTCCCACCCAGCGTGATGACGTTCTTCATGTAGTCGTCGCTCACGCCGTTCAATACCGTGCCGTCGTTGAGCAGCGGGGGAACGGGCGTGAGGTTGCTGCGGTTGGAGGGGCCGGCGGGGGTGGCGTCGGCATGGCACCAGACGCAATCGGCGTAGAAGATGCGCTTGCCCTGGGCCTGCTGGTAGCCGAGAGGGATCATGTGCGTGGCGTCGTTGGAGTCCACTTCAACGTCATAGGCGTTGCGCAGCGCATCCGCCTTGGCCGGCGCGGCGGGCTTGCGGCATCCTCCGGAAGCGAGCAGAAACACCGGGACCGCGGAGATCAAGAGCAAGGTTCGCAGCTTCATTGTCCGGCCACTCCATTTCCTCCGCGGCTCATTCCCTGCACCGCGGCTTTTTTCTGCCCCACCTTGCCGCCGCCCTGGCGCAGCGTCATCAGGTAGGCGGTGATGGCCTTGATTTCTTCGGGGGTCATCGAGCGTTGCGGCTCGATTGTTCCGGGAACCAGCGCCTGCGGATTGGCGAGCCAGGCCGCGACCCATTCCGGCTTGAGCCAGTTGCCGGCGTTGTTCAGGTTGGGTCCGACATAGCCGCCGGCCGAGCCGATGGTGTGGCAGGACTGGCACTGATATTTCACTTCATAAAGCTGCTTGCCCATAGCGGCCTGCGCGGGAGTCAGGTCTTTCACATTAAGCGATCCCGGCCGTACCTCCGGGCTCTGCATGACCATGCTCAGGTAATCGGCGAGGACGGCGGCTTCGCGATCGGTCATGTTAAATTGGGGCATGCGGAAGATGAGCGTCGGCCGCAGCGTTTGCGGGCTTTTGAGGAAGCTCACGATCCATTGGCGCTGCGCGCGGCTGCCTTCGTAGGTGAGCTCGGGAGCGAGATCGCCGCCGAAGCCGTTGAACTTGTGGCAGTCGGCGCACTTATAGCGCTCATAGACCTGGGCGAACTCCCCGGCCGGGCGGAATTGCGGATTGGGACGGGGCACCGCCAGCTTCTGCAGGGCGCTGGTCGGGGGAGGCCCGGTCATGGCCAGCAGGGCGGTGGTGATGGCGTCCAGGTCCGCCGCGTTGAAATTATATTGCGGCATGCGCGCGGCCTGGTTCACGGAGGAAGGGTCGGTGATCTTGGACTGAATGTAGGAGACCAGGTTCCGCGGAATCGTGGACTTCCCGAATTCCAGTTGCGAGACGTTCTTGCTGCCCAGCGCGGAGAGGTCCGGGCCGAAATCCTTCTGCGGGGGCATCCCTTCGATGGCGTGGCAACTGGAACAGCCCTTTTCCAGGAATGTTTTCTTGCCCTCCGCGATTTCGTCCTTGGCCGGCGCGCCCAGCTGCGGCACGGTGCTGAGAAGATCCGAATCGGTGAGCTTGGCCTGGATGTAGCGGGTGACCTGATACAGGTCCGCTTCGCTCCATTCATAGCGGGGCATTTTGCTGTGCGGCAGATAAGCCTGGGGATTGAGCAGCCAGGCCACCAGCCAGTCCGGATTCACCTTGCTGGCCACTTTGGTCAGCTCCGGGCCGATTTCGCCGCCGATCATCTTGGTTTCGCCGGCGCGGGTGACCGCAAAGGAATGGCAGGTCGAGCAGAACATCTGCCGGAAGCGCAGTTCGCCCTGGTCCACCACGTCGGGCCGCTTGGACCACTGGGCCAGGACGGCGGGGCTGAACTTGTACGGAGCAACCGGATGGTTGCGCAGCGAGCTGAGATACGCGGACAGATTGGTCAACTCTTTTTCGCTCAGGCGGAATTGCGGCATGCGCGGAGACTCTTCCATCTCATACCCGTTAACCTTGACGCTTCCCGTATCGTCCAGAACGGTGCGCGGCTCTTTCAGCCACTTGTAAATCCACGCGCGGCTGACCTTGGTGCCCACGTTGGTCAGGTCGGGGCCGGGCATCGCGGCGCGCTGGATGTCCTGGAGGTGATGGCAGCCGGCGCAGTTGTGGCTCTCGAGAAGCTGGCGCCCGCGGTTGAGCTTGGGCGTTTCCGGGCGGGCGTCGCGATGGCAGGAGCCGCAAGCGCCTTCGAGGTAGCGTCCCGGCAGTATCGGTTGCTCCCAGGCGAGCGTGGTTTCGTGCGCTTCGGCAACTTCCGTCGCCGCGCCCTGACCGCGATGGCAGGGCGTGCAGCCCCACTCCTTGACGCGATGAGGGATGGGCGGATGCGCGCGGTAAGGCTGCGGAACATTGGGGTCGGCCAGCGTCGCCTGCGTGATTCCCAGATGGCAGGAGGTGCAGCGGTCCACCACGTTCATCTCCGGAATCCAGATCTGATCGAGGTCCGGATGGAAATCGGCGAGGAGCCGCTTGGTGTCCGGCCGCGACCGCGCCAGATCCAGATAGCCGCGCTTGTAGTGCTTCCATTCGCGGAGCAGATCCTTGACCGGAGAAACCGCCAGGGTGGCCACGAACAGCAAGCTGCATACGGCAAACAGCAGCCGCATTCGATACGATACTTTGCCCATTTCTTCAGGCGCCATAAGCTCTCCACGGCCATACCCAGGACCAGCCCGGACCACGGAAAAACGTGCCGACCAGGGTGAGAATTACCGCAACAAAGACGAACCAGGTCATCAGCCACCAGGAAAGCGGACGGCTGCGGAAATAGCGCGCGGCCCGGCCGGCTTCCGATTTTGCAAAGTAGGACCAGATCAGGACCGCGGCGATGAGCAGAGTCGGCGCCAGAACCGTCCAGGCCTCGAAGAGCGCCAGCAGCACGGTCACGGCGACAATCACCGCCACGTAGATGCGGAAATGCCGCGCGGGATTGCGCTCCCAAATGGGCGCTCCCTCGATGTTCACGTTGAAGTAAGGGATCACGATGAGCGCCAGGACCACCAGCCCGGGAAGGATGATCCCGGCGACGAAGGGCGGGAAATAGTGCAGCAACTCCTGCAAGCCCAGGAAATACCAGGGGGCCTTGGCGGGGTTGGGGGTGAGCAGCGGATTGGCCAACTGCTCAAGCGGGGCGTCCCAGAAGAGCGCCACCAGCACCACCGCCACGGTGAGAATCTGCGCCGCGATGGCCTCGCGCAGCAGCAGGTGCGGGTAGGTCATCAGCAGCGGGCCGCGGTCGTCGGTTACTTTCGCCGACGTTTTCCGCGTGACGAAGACGATGCGCTGCGGATTCTTCTTCGCGTCGGAGCCGAATCCTGTTTCGATTTTATTCTTTTCCGTCATCTTTACTCCGTACGGTCAGGCCGCCGTCCTTCTGCACCCGCCAGAAATGAACTCCGATGAAGAATAATGCGATCAGCGGAAGCACCACCACATGCAGCACGTAAAAACGCAGCAGGGCGTTTTCTCCCACGAGATTGCCGCCCAGAAGCGTGAAGCGAAGCTTGCCGCCGATGATGGGCATGGCCGACATGATGTTGGTGCCCACGGTGATGGCCCAGAAGGCCAGTTGGTCCCAGGGCAGCAGATAGCCGGTATAGCTCAGGAAGAGCGTCACCAGCAGGAGAATTACGCCGACGACCCAGTTGAACTCATGCGGCGGTTTGTAGCCTCCGCGATAAAAGACGTGGAACATGTGCAAGAAGACGAGCAGGACCATCAATTGCGCGGCCAGGCGGTGGGCGTTGCGCAGAAACACGCCGTTGGAGACCACGAAGCGCAGGTCCTTCATGTCCCGGTAAGCCTGCGGCACCGCGGGATGGTAATAGAACATCAGCAGAATGCCGGTGATGGTCAGCGCGAGGAAGAGCAGGAAAGAGATCGAACCCAGATAATAGGAGGCGCGGACGGCGAGAGATTTTTCGCGGACCTTCACCGGCATCCAGTGCAGGAAGAGGTTGCCGAAGACGGCCTGGCTGCGCGTGCGGTTGGTCAGCGCGGGGCCGCGGCGGAAGACGGATTTCCAGGCGCGGGTCTCGCGAAGCTGTTCGAGCAATGAATGTAACGTCGTGGCCATGAGGCTCCTCAGGCTTTCAGCACTTGCGTGGATTTCACGGTCTGCAGTTTATCAACGAGCAATTCCCCGTCGGGCGTCAGGGTCACCGAAAAATGCGGCAGCGGGCGCGGCGCGGGGCCTTCGATCTTGACCCCGTCCTTGTGGAATTTGCTGCCGTGGCACGGGCAGGCGATCATGTCCGCCTCCGGCTTCCACTGCGTGATGCAGCCCAGGTGCGTGCACACCGCGGAGACCGCGTAAAAACCATCCGCCGTGCGCACAATGTAAACCTGTTGATCCTGGAGGAAGGAGACGGAATTCGTGGGATAAAGGTCCGGCGTGCCCGCGCGGAACGCCGTGGGCGGCTCGAAGAGCACGTTGGGCGAAAAGAACTGGTAGGTGACCGCCACCGAACCCAGGCCGGCGACGCCCAGCGCGCCCAGAGTGATTTCGTTCAGGAAGTCGCGGCGCGTCTTGCCGGCGCCGGAGGGGTGGCCTTTTTCTGGTTCGTTGGCGGGGGGCTGCTGTTTTGTGTCGCTCATGGCCGAAGCACAATCTCCTCGATATTTACCAGATCCGGATCGTGGTCAAAGACTTCAAACGCTTCCATGGTGATGGTGCGCACCGGGCAGCGCTCCGCGCACAGCCCGCAGCGAATGCACACCGATTCGTCCTTCACCATCACCGAGCCCTCCGCGGCGGGAAGTTCCTCCGCCGTGAGGTGCTGCAGGTCGAACGCGCGGCAGCCGGCTTCCCCGGCCAACTGCGTTTTCGTGGCTTCGGCGAAATCGAAGCGGCTGAGCGGGACCAGGCTGAGGCAGTTCTCCGGGCAGACGTCCACGCAGCCGCCGCAGAGAATGCATTCCGTCCCGTTGACTTCGGTGCCTTCGAAAATCGTGTTGATCCAGCATTTCAGGCAGCGCGAGGCCTCCTCGCGGGCCTGCGCTTCGCTGAAGCCCACTTCCACTTCGGCGACGCCCGTGCGGCGTTCGAGCGGAATCACCGGCACGGCAAGCCGCGAATACTCGTCGTAGTGTCCGGCCATCTCGTGATGATCGAGCACGGTCACGCGGACGAACTTGGATTTGGGCCTCCACTCCGAGCCGCGCAAATATTTGTCAATCTGCTCGGCGGCTTTTTTGCCGTCGGCCACCGCGTTGATGATCAGGCGCGGGCCGAAAGCAATGTCCCCGGCGGCGAAGATGCCCGGCGCGGAAGTCATCAGCGTTTCATTGTCGATTTTCAGCGTGCCCTGGCGGGTCGTCTCGATGCCGTCGGCGGGCGTCAGGAAAGAAATATCGGAGGACTGCCCGATGGCCAGGATGACCGTATCGCAGGGAATCACGTGCTCGGTGCCCTCGGCGAACTTGGGGCTGAAGCGGCGCTGCTCATCGAAGACCGAAACGCAGCGAATCACTTCGAGGCCGGTGAGCTTACCGTTTTTTCCGACGAACTGACGGGGGCCGAGCGAGGGATGCATGCGAATGCCCTCCTCGAGACCTTCGGTGATTTCTTCTTCGGAGGCGGGCATCTCCGCGCGGGATTCCAGACAAACCAGATGGACTTCGCGGGCGCCCATGCGCAGCGCGGCGCGGGAGACGTCCATGAACTCCTTCATGGCCACATCCTGCTCGCTGGAGGTCAGTTCGTCGGGCAGCGCTTCGCCGGACCCCGCCTGGGCCATTTTCTGCTGCGCGCGCATGGCGGAACGGGCGACGTCAATGGCCACGTTGCCGCCGCCGATGACCACAACCTGCTTGCCGATGGAAAAGCGATAGCCGAGATTGACGTTGAGAAGAAAATCGATGCCCTTGACCACGCCGTCGAGATCATTGCCGGGCAGATTGAGGTCGCGGCTGCGGTGCAGCCCGAAAGCCATCAGCACGGCTTTGTAGCCCTGCTGCTTCAGGTCCGCCAAAGAAAAATCGCGGCCCAGCCGCGAGTTCAATTTCAGTTCCGGACCAAGATCCAGGATTTCCCGGATCTGCGCCTGCAAAACGTCCCGCGGCAGACGGTACTCCGGAATGCCCAGGTGCATCATGCCGCCGGGAACCGCCGCTCCTTCAAAAACGGTGACCGCATAGCCCAGCAGGGCCAGATCGTGGGCCGCCGAAAGTCCCGCCGGCCCCGAACCGATGACGGCGATTTTTTCGGAATGGACTACTTTTGGTTTTTCGGAGAACAGTTCGACCGGATTGCGTGATTCCGGGCCGTGGCGTTCGGTGAGAAAACGCTTGAGCGCGCGGATGGAGATGGGCGCGTCAAAAGACCCTCGCCGGCAGGCGGGTTCGCAGGGGTGCCCGCAAACCCGCCCGCAGACGGAGGCAAAAGGATTGGGAGTGCGCGCGTAGCGGTAGGCTTCCTCGTAGCGCCCTTCGCCGATCAAGGAGACGTAGCGTCCCGCTTGGGTGTGGACGGGGCAGGCCTGCATGCAGGGAAAGTTGGATTCCAGCCAGTCCAGATCAACGAGTTTGCTTCGAGTCGTAATGGCATGCCTCCCGGGATACGCGCGCAGTTCCGCTGACTTACTTCTTGACCGTGATTTCAGCCGTCGCCACGCTTTCGCCCACCGTGATGCTCTGAGTCGTGGGCTTGCCGTCTTCGCTCCAGGTCTTCAGGGTGTAGGTGCCCGCGGGAACGCCCTTGATTTCAAAGGAGCCGTCCTTGCCGGTCACCGCGAAATAGGGAGTGGCCACGACGACGACGTAGCCGGACATCTCCGGGTGCACGTTGCAGAGCAGCGAAGCCACGCCCAGGTCGTTGAACTGGAACGGCTTCTTTTGGCCCTTGGGCCAGGTTCCCAGGTTGTGTGAAAGCTTCTTGTTGCCGCTGACCGAAGGCCAATAGACGTTGTGGCCGACGGGGTCGCTGTTCAGGAAATCCACGGTGGTGCCCTTGAGCACAACAACCACATGGGGGAGGAAGGACATCTTGATCTGATCGATCACCACATGCTCGGCCGGCGCCGGAAAGGTCTTGCCCGCGATCGCATCCACATAGACCGCGATGTTTGCCGCGGACTTCAGCCCCTGCACGCTTACGTTGCCCTTGATCTCGCCCGCTTGCGCCGTGAACGCCATTCCGGCCAGCGCCACGAATGCTGCCACCGCTAATGCCATTCTGCTCATCGTTTTCATTTTCATTCCTCTCCTCGTTGATTCTGTGAATTAAGCTTTGTTGCTGGCCGGGGCCTTGCGGCCCCGGCCATTCCCTTAGAACGAGTAGTCGATTCCAGTGACGAAAGTGTTTGCACGGAAGAATGGATTCGGGCCGGCTGGATTCGGTTGCTCCCAGCCGCGCTGATATTCCGTCACCACCTTGATGTTGCTGCGGACCAGAATCTGCAATCCAGGAGTGATCCGGTTGCGCGTCGCATTCCTGGACATGCCGTTGAAAAAGTCCGCCGGCGAATTTACCGCATCATAGCGCAGGCTGGCAATCATCCACGGATAGAGCCAGTAATTCAACCCGGCGAATCCGCCGCTGTAGGTTACGGGAAGGCCCGAGGCGATCGTTCCCGCTTCCGTATCGATCAGGTGATTCCTGTCGTGGGCGTACATCAGCACTCCGAACAGCTCCGCATGACGATACTTGAAACGGAGGTCCGTGCCAACCCGGTAGAACGGCTCGCGAATGGCGCCCAGGTAGGAAAAGTCCTGACTCCCGACGTTCTGGACGTTGCGGCCGTAGTAGTAGAAAGCCCCGACGCGAATCGAGGTATGGTCGCGCGGTCCGGTGGGACCGGCGGCCTGGACTTCCTTGCGCGAGGCGGAATCGCGTTCCAGATTGAATTTCTGGGAGATACGCGCATACACATCCTTCGAATTGCGCGCCGCGAGGCCGTCATTGCTGCCGTTGACCACCGCAATGGACCAGGAGAAATTGCCGTCATTAGGATAGCCGCCGATTTCGATGCCCCGCTGCGGCGCTCCCAGCGTGAAGGGGTTGTTGGTCGTCGGCAGAAGACCGGTCGGCGGATAGCCGCCCGCGACACTCACCTGATCAAAGATATCGTAACCGGAGGGATAGACCGAGCGCGCCTCGGAAAACGGCAGGTCCAGCTCGAACTGCCCGAAGCGCACGTTCAGCGTATCCTTGGGCAGCTTGAGGTAGTGGCCCAGGTCGTTGAACTTCAGATAGCCGTCGCCCAGCCCGCCGTCCGCGCCGGAGCCGCCGGTGGAGACGTCGTCGTCAATCCAGAACGAGATGTTCTGGCCAAAGCTGCCGGCGCTGATGATCGTGAAGGTGTTGGGGGTGAACGCATCGGTTCGCGGGACATACCCCAGACCGAGCGGGCGCTTATTGTTCATCGTGAAAAATCCCGAATAGCGGAAGCCGATGGGAATCGAGCCCGGCATCTCTCCCGGATAGACCGCGCCGGGAAAAGCTTCCTTCTGGGCCTTCGCGCCGAGCATGACCGGCGGTTCCTTGACGAACGTTTCATCGTCCTTCGGGAACTTAAAGCCGTTCTTCTTAAAAGCCTCGCCAAAGTCGTTCAGTTCCGGGTAATTGCTGTGGCACGTCGTACATGAGGTTTGATACTTGCGCGCAAACGCGGGGATCGCCGACACGCGCGGCGCCGACATGAGCAGCATATAGACGAACGCCCCTGTCATCACCGCCGCCGTCAACAGAACACCACCACCTTTTTTGTTCAACATTTTCGCCTCCTTTTTCTTTCCTTCGACTGTGGTTCCTAAAAATACCGGCCCTGAATCCAAGTTGCGGTCTAAAGCTTAAAGAGTGGTCCCGTGGATACTTTGCTCCCCCGCTTGCACGGGCATACGCCGGCAGAGTTCCGCGATCGTGAGCTGCATCAATTCCCGCTGCGACTGCGTTTCGGCCTTCTTCCAGATCTGCTGCAAAGGTTCATCCGCCGCATTGGAATCCTCCTCATCCGGAGGAAGCACGAAGAGGTTCACCACCTGTTCCACCCGAATCTCCTCGGGCTTTTGATGAAGCTCATAACCCCCGCTCGCGCCGCGGCGGGACCGCGTCAATCCTCCCCAGCGCAGAGTGTGCAGAATTTTTGCCGCTTGCGAAAGAGGAACACGAGTACCCTTGGCGACCGCAGCCGCCGAAACCGGATGGCAAGGAGACAACGCTATGAATATGAGGATCTTGATTGCGTAACGAATTGTAACGGGCAGCTCGTTCAAGTTATTTCTCCAATTCGGAGTATCTATTCCGAATTATGCATTTTTACCACCATTAGGATCAAAACCTAGCCCATTCTCATGTAACTGATAATACATGACTTGTAGTTTAGATTGCAATCTGGAAGTGTAAAATTGCACCATCTGACTGCGTTAAATGACACAGTTTTGGTAATTTCACGCACCTCACTTCCTCCTCCGCTGCCTCAATGGAAGCAAAATGGCAGTCCAAGGCCAGGATAATGTGGACGAGGATGCAGGCTGAGGCATGATGATCATCAAAAGGTCTTTCGCTTCCATTTCAAAGGTTCAGCCCATTTTGGCTTGAACCCCTTAAGGTGGCACAATTTTGTTTGGGCACAGCCCGTTTTCTAAAAGGGTTTTGCATCTCCCAGGGGTTTTGGGAAGGGGCAGGATCCAAGCGCTCGACAGTGCAGAATAGCCGGCACAGGAAAGCGCTGGGCCGGATAAAGGATGCCGGCCATCAAATTCTCGGCACTCCTGCGAGGAGACTTCCTCTTTCTTGTTTAAGGCGGGAAGCCGAGGTCGCGCAAGATTTGCTGAATGCGCGGGTCGCTCAACAGCGGCCGAAGCCGGGGATCGGCCTGCAGACCGGTCAGTTGCCAGTTCCGCTCCCGAAACGCGCGCAGCAGCGTCTGGATGGCTTCCTCGCGTTCTCCCAAATAGAGCTGTATTTCAGCGATCCCTGCGCTGTCCTGCGCGACGAGCTTTGTAGAGCGCAGCTTTTCGTTCAGGATTTCCCGTGCTTCAGCCGCGCGGCCCATCCGGGCCAGAATGATTCCCTGCTCGCTGGATATCCAAGGGGAATCCCCCAGAGTCCGAGCCGCCAGAATCTCCTGAAGCGCTGCTTCGAATTTGCCTTGCTGTTCGAGGGCAAGCGCCAGGCGGGCACCCTGCAGCCCGCCGCCGGTCAGCCGGCGTCCTACAAGACGAAGATGCCGGACTGCTATCCCTACGCGGACCCCGTGGAATACCGCGTCAATTGGACCGGCGGCGCGATGGCCACCAGCAACTCCGCCAGCAATGCTGGAACGGGCGGCAAACCGCTCGCTATCGCGGCAATTACGCTCTCCGGGAAAAAGTCCTCCCCGGCGACGAGCAGCGCTCCCACCGCGTGCACGATACAGCCCGGCCAGGGCGATTGCTGGAGCGATCCGCTGAAAGATATTTCCGTGGACTTGGCCTGGCCCGCGGCGGGCGCCTACACTTTGACCGTTACACCCGTGCGCGACAAGCATGGACGTGACTTTTCTCTGGAGAAGCCAGCGGAGCTGTCCGTCACTGTTCAGCCATAGCGAAGCAGTCGATCTTCGACCTGAGGAGAACATAGTCGCCGGCAACGCAAAGCGCGTTGCCAGCGACCGGCCAGTTGTTCCCGGATGTCCCCCAACGCGGAAAGCGCCAAACACAACCCCGGCAAGTTATTGACAAGATAAAAGATTTAGCGTCTTCGCCGGAATGGGAGCGCAAGACCAGCGGATTACGATCCGCGGTCTAAGGTACAGAAAACGCCTGACAAAGTCTTGTAAGGCACTGAGGACTCGTGAGTTCTGGTGGGCCCGCCAGGATTTGAACCTGGGACCAACGGATTATGAGTCCGCTGCTCTAACCGCTGAGCTACGGGCCCTTCCATGGAATTCATCGCGGCTGGTTTTCAGTGTAGTGCATTCTCCGCATAGCGGCAACGGCTATCGGCTTTCTTTCCGTCTTGCCGGCCGGCGGCGATTTTCGCGCTCAGGTTCATCCTTCCAATTCATTCCCTTGATTGATAACCAATATAGCAACTTCTGCCCGGATCGCGCGCGCTTCCACTAGAGTTAAGGCAATCCAAAAAGGAGGTGCTCGGTGACCATTCAAGACCAGTCCGCGCAGGGCGCCGCCCGCCGTCGCAGTACCCGCTACCCCCTCTTTGCTCCCATCCAGGTAGCCTGGACCAATTCCGAAAATTCCTCGCAGAAGGCCGAAGCTCACGCCAAAGATGTCAGCATTCACGGAGGCTTGCTGCAATTTCTGAACACCGCAAGCTATCCCAGAACCGGCGCGGAACTGGTCCTGCGCAATCTCCTCTCCGGCGAGGAAATCCGCGCGCGCGCCGGCGCCATCCGCCGCGCCAAGGACGGCGCCTTGCTCGGCATCGCCGTCGAGCTTCTGCGGCCCAACGAAACCTTCTGGGGACTCACTTTCTGGGTGAAAAAAACGACCATCGAACTCAAGCGCCTGGATCAGGAGATCACCGCGGGCAACGTGGACCCCCGCGTCCTCCGAGAATTCCGCGACGCCGTGGATTATGTGCGCAAGACCGCCTGGGCCGTCCAGGAATGGCAGGAGCGCCAGCGCCAGCATCGCGACACGGCCACCGTCCTTCCCTTGCTCTTCACCGAACGCGTCCGCCGCGCCGCCCAACTCTGCGAAGCCGTAAACTCCGGCCTCGCCGAGCACGAAATCAAGGCCGAAACCGAGGGCATTGAAGCCCTCTTCCGCGCCGCACGGCGCCTCTACGCCAATCTGAAGGAACTCTTCGGCGAAAAAGAACTCCGCTAGAAACCAGCGCTTTGCCGCCGCCCGCTCTAGGCATGCGAAAGCGCGGTGCGCGAACGCTCGGCCACGCCCGCCAGCGCCTGCTCGATCACGTCCAGGCCTTCGTCCAATTGCGCATCCGTGACCACCAGCGGCACCAGGATTCGCAGCACATTTCCATACGTGCCCGCCGTGATCGTTATCACGCCGTGCTCCGTGCAGTATTGCGCCACTTCCTTCATCTCCGCCTCGGCCGGCTCGCGTGTTTCCGCGTCGCGCACCAGTTCCATCGCGCACATGGCTCCCAGTCCGCGCACATCCCCCACCAGCGGCCACTTCTTCTGCCATCCCCGCGCGCGCTCCTGGAACCTCTTGCCGATCGCCGTCGAGCGTGCCAGCAAACCTTCCTTCTCTAGGATCTCCAGCGCCGCCAGCGCCGCCGCGCACGCCGCCGGATTCCCTCCGAACGTTCCGCCGATCCCGCCCACACCCGGCGCGTCCATTACCTGCGCGCGCCCGGTCACCGCCGCCAGCGGCAGCCCTCCGCCCAGCGACTTCGCCGTGGTGATGATGTCCGGCTCGACGCCGTAGTGCTCGATCGCAAAATATTTTCCCGTGCGCCCGATGCCGCTCTGCACCTCATCGGCGATGAACAGGATGCCGTTCTTGCGGCAGATCTCCTGAATTATCGTGAAAAATTCCCGCGGCGGCGCCACGAACCCGCCTTCTCCCAGCACTGGCTCGGCAATCACCGCTGCCACCGTCTCCGCCGCCACCACCTTCTTGAACGCGTTCTCCAGCTGGCTCGCGCAGGCCGTCCCGCACGAAGGATATTTCAATCCGTAGGAGCAGCGGTAGCAATAGGCGTACGGAATCCGGTAAATCTCCCCCGGAAACGGCTCGAACCCCGCCTTGTACGGATGCGTCTTGCTGGTAAGGGCCATGGACATGTACGTTCGCCCATGAAAAGCGTCTTCGAACGCGATCACCGCCGGCCGCTTGGTGTACGCCCGCGCGATCTTGATGGCGTTCTCCACCGCTTCCGCTCCGCTGTTCGCCAAAAATGTTTTCTTCGCGAACTTTCCCGGCGCCAGCGCGTTCAGCTTTTCCGCCACGGCGATATAGCTTTCATACGGCGTCATGCTGAAGCACACGTGCAGAAACTTCTCCATCTGCCCGCGCACCGCCGCCAGCACCCCCGGCGCGCGGTGGCCCATGTTCAGGCAGCCGATGCCGCCGGCAAAATCCAGAAAGCGGTTGCCGTCCACGTCCTCGATGACCGCGCCCTCCGCCAACGCCGCGAACACCGGTATCGCGTGAAACGGCCCGCGCGGAACCGCCGCCGCGCGCCGCTCCATCAGGGCCTTCGATTGGGGCCCGGGAATTGCCGTGCGAATCTGTATGGTGCTCATCAGTACCACCCGATCGGTGTCTCGTCCAGATTCACGAACACCTGCTTGGTTTCAAGATATTCTTCCAGTCCCCACGGGCCCAGCTCGCGGCCGAATCCCGACTGTTTATAGCCGCCCCACGGCGCTTCCACGTACGTCGGCTGCATGTGGTTGATCCACACGATCCCCGCGCGCACCGCCTTCACCACGCGGAACGCCTTGAAAATATCCCGCGTCCACACCGCCGCCGCCAGCCCGTACGGCGTGTCGTTGGCGATGCGGATGGCATCCGCTTCGTTTTCGAACGGAATCACCGTGGCCACCGGCCCGAAAATCTCCTCGCGGGCGATGCGCGCGTTGTTGTCCACGTCGCAGAAAATCGTCGGCTGCACGTAATAGCCCTTGGCAAACTCCTTCGGCCGCCCGCCTCCGCTGGCCACTCGCGCTTCCTTCTTCCCCAGTTCCAGATACGACGTCACCCGGTCGTACTGCTCCCGGCTGACCAGCGGCCCCATCTTCGTTTCCCGGTCCATCGGCGGCCCCAGCTTGATCTTTTTGGCCTTCTCCGTCATGGCCTCCACGAATTTCGAATAGATCTTCTTCTCCACCAGGATGCGGCTCCCCGCCGAGCACACTTCCCCCTGGTTGATGAACACGCCGAACAGCGCGCCGTCCACCGCCGCTTCCCAATCCGCTTCCGCGAAAAAAATGTTCGGCGATTTTCCGCCCAGCTCCAGCGTCACCCGCTTCAGCGTGTCCGCCGCGCTCTTCACGATGATCTTTCCAACCGCCGCGCTGCCCGTGAAGGCGATCTTGTCCACGCCGGGGTGGGCCACCAGCGCCGCGCCCGCCGTCTCGCCCATGCCGTTGACGATGTTCACCACGCCCGGCGGCAGCCCCGCTTCCTCGAACCACCGCGCCACTTCCATCATCGTGCAGGGCGTCTGCTCCGCCGGCTTCAGCACGATCGTGCACCCCGCCGCAATCGCCGGCCCCAGCTTCCATGCCGCCATCACCAGCGGATAGTTCCACGGAATAATCTGCCCGGCCACGCCCACCGGCTCCTTCAGCGTGAAGCTCAGCCCGTTGGCCGGCACCGGCATGGTCTGCCCCATCACCTTATTGGCCAGCCCGCCGTAGTATTCGTAACAGGTCGCCGCGTCCGCGATGTCGTATTCCGCCTCCACCAGGGGCTTGCCCGTGTTGCGGCATTCCAGCTCCGCCAGCATCCCCGCGTTGGCACGAATCTTTTCCGCCAGCTTGAACAAAATGCGCCCGCGGTCCTGCGCCGAAGTCTTTCCCCAGTCGCCAAAATCAAACGCGGCGCGCGCCGCCTTCACCGCGCTGTCCACGTCCGCCGCGCCGCCCGCCGCCACCTGCGCGATCACTTCTTCCGTCGAAGGGTCATAGACCGCGAAGGTCTCCCCCGCCGCGCTGCTCACAAATTTTCCGTTGATGTAATTCTGATAGCTGCGAACGCTCTGCTTTGCCGTGCCGGACATTGTCCCCTCCGCGCTTTCCTTGAATCGTCAGGCGCGCCTATCGCGCCGCCTTCCGCCCGCCGTACACATAGAAAAAGAACGCCGCCAAACCGATGAACCCCGCGGTTCCGCCCACCATCCAGATTTCATAGGACAGGATGGACTTGATCTGCGCCGCCGGCGAAAACACCACGAGAATCCCCAAAATCGTGGTCAGCAGCCCGCTGCCTCCCGCCGCATAAAGCACCCACGGCTGGTAATATCCCGCTTCCCTCGTCTTATCCCGCGCGATCTTCAGCAGCGCCGCGAACAGATAGATGAACGGAATCAGCTGCAGCACCACCGCCAGCGACAGCAGTTTCTGGAACGTCTCCTGCACCCCGGAATCCGTCACCGTGAAATTCACAATCACCAGGATCAGCGAAATCGCCGCGTGCACGATCAGCGCCGCATACGGCGTCCCGTATTTCGGATGCACCTTCCCCAGCCACGACGGCATGTAGGAATCCAGCCCGGCCACGAACGGAATGCGCGCCGAGCCGCCCAGCCACGCCGAGCCGATTCCCGCAATCGAGATGCTCAGCATCAGCGCGAACGGCGCCACGATCCATCCCCCGCCGACCCGCGCCGCCATGTGCTCGACCGCCTGCACGATTCCCTGCAGCACGCTGATGTCGCTCTGCTTCACTCCCGTCAGCAGCGTCAGCGTCGCTCCGATATAGAGCGCCCCGGAAAGCAGCCCGCCCCAGGCCACCGCTCCCGGCAGCGTCTTGCGCGGGTCCTGGATCTCGTCGCCCATCACCGAAGCCAGTTCCAGCCCCACCAGCCCGAAGCAGATCACCCCGAACGAATTAATCAGAAACCGCGGATTCGCCGGAATCCGGAAATCGCCGGCCGTCACCGTCGTTCCAAACCGCATCCACACCAGCAGCCCCAGCCCAATCAGTATCGCCGCGGCAATTCCCGTCCCCACCGCTCCGGCGTTATTCACCCACTTGCCCACGCCCAGGCCAACCACGTTCAGCACCACCAGCAGTCCCAGCAGCACCACCGAGGCTCCCAGCGCAAACATGCGGTTGTCCGCCAGTTGCGCATGGCTGGGCCCCAGCACGAACACCGATACGCCCACGAAATACAGCATCACCGTGGGCACGTACATCATGTTATTCGTCCAGTAGCACCAGCCGGAAAGAAACCCGTGAAAATCTCCAAATTCCTTTTTCGCCCACAGGTAAACTCCCCCTTCGCCCGGATAGCGATGGGAGAGTTCGATCACCGCGATTCCCTGCGGCACGAAAAAGAGGATCAGCGCCACCACCCACAGCCAGACGGTCACGCCTCCGTTGGCCGCGATGCTGGGCACCACGTTTAAGTTGAATACCGCCACGACAAATAGCAGCACGAGATCCCAACGGCCCAGCACCCGCTTGAGATGCGGCTCCGCCTGCGCTCCCGCCTGTTCCGTCAGGACCTCGTTCGCCAATGGCGTTCTCCCGCTGCTTTTGATTTACCTTAGTGTCCCGCCGCGGCCGTCACCGGCCCGCGCTCCTGCTGCGCCTTGGCCAGCCCCGGCGCCACGTCCGCGAACGCCGCCAGGTGCTTGTCAATGTCCGCTTCCGTGTGCTGCACGGAAATCGTCCACTGCTCGTCCCACCAGTAGGGCTGCGCCAGCACTCCACGGTTGACCATCCCGAACCAGTACTGCCTCCACAGGTCGATGTCCACCAGCGTCCAGTCGCGATAGTTCTGGATTTCCTTCGGGTACAGCATCAGCGCCCCGTTCACACCCGCGCTGGCCACGTAGGCCTTCAAGCCCACCTTGGCGATGGTCTTGCGGTATCCTTCCGCCAGCTTCTTGCTCAGCTTCTCCACGTGCGCATAATTCTCGCGCGTCAGCACCGAGCGGAACGTCGCCAGCCCCGCCGCCATCGAA
The DNA here is from genome assembly GCA_041500985.1 of Terriglobia bacterium. GTDB lineage: Bacteria > Acidobacteriota > Terriglobia > Acidiferrales > UBA7541 > Acidiferrum. The sequence continues at coordinate 63,293 of JBGQNE010000012.1, forward strand.
ATCGGATTGGTGTTGTACGTTCCGCCGTGAAATACCTTGTGGTCGGAGATCAGCTCCATCACCTTGCGGCTGGTTCCGAACGCCGCCAGCGGGAATCCTCCGCCGATGGATTTCGCCAGGCAGGTAATGTCCGGCTTCACGCCGTACTTTTCGCTCGCTCCGCCCCAGCCCAGCTTCGCTCCCGTCTTCACTTCGTCGAAGATCAGCAGCGCCCCGTTTTCCGTGCACAGCTTGCGCAGTCCCTCGAGGAACCCCGGCTGCGGCATGCACAGCCCCACGTTCATCAGAATGGGCTCGAGAATCACCGCGGCAATCTGCCCCGGATTCCCCTTGAAGCGCCGCTCCACGCTTTTCAAATTATTGAAGGCGGCCACCACCACGTTGGCCACGCTGGACTGGGGAACTCCCAATCCGCCTGCCACCGAATTCGGCGCATCCGCGTCGCCGTATTCTTCCGGCTTGGGCTTCACGCTGATCAGCGCGGTGTCATGCAGTCCGTGGTAGGAGCCCTCGAACTTCATGATCTTGTCCCGCCCGGCGGCCGCCCGCGCGATGCGGCACGCGTGCATCGTCGCTTCCGTCCCGCTCGAGCCGAAGCGCACCATTTCCACCGGATACCGCCCGCAAATCTCCTCGGCCAGCTCCCACTCCATGTCGTGCGGCATGCCGTAGGCCGTCCCGTGGTGCAACTGCGCCTCCACCGCCTTCACCACTTCCGGATGCGAATGCCCCGCCATCAGCGTCCCGAAGCACAGGTTGTGGTCAATGTACTCGTTGCCGTCAATGTCCCGGATCTTGCTGCCCTGCGCTTCCTTCACGAACAGCGGATAGGGATCGTAGGCCCGGTAGTTGCTGGCCACTCCCAGCGGAATCCTCTTCAGCGCCCGCGTGTGCGACGCCGCCGATTTCGGCGTGCGCTTCTCGTAGGTGCTGATTTCATTTTTCAGTGCGTCGTGCATTTGATTGCTCCCTGATTCTTGCAGGTCTCTTCCCTGCGGTCAGTTTTCAAAATTGGTTGCGCGGCGCGCTCTTCCCGGGAAGGCGGGGCGGAGCCTTCTCGTGCGGCTCCCGTTCCGTGGTCTGCTTTTCCCTCCGGCATGCTCCGGTTCGTCCGGGCCGGAGGCTCGCGCAGATGAAAGAGCGAGGCGAGCCGGAAAAGGCCCGCCTCGCCTCCGTGCTGTTCCGTTCCTAGAAGTACAGCTTCAAAGCGAACTGCACCAGCCGCGGTTCGCGCGCGGCCTTTACCCGCCCGAAATCCCCGCCGTCGGTGATGTTGCCATCCGGCTGCTTGAATTGCGTGTGGTTGAACACGTTCATGAATTGCCCGTGGAATTCGAAATGCACACGTTCATTCACCGGGATCTGTTTCTGGAACCCCATGTCCGTGTTGAACGAACTCGGACCGCAGCAAATCGTCCGCGGCGCGTTGCCAATTGTGCCCAGCGCAACCGTGTCGTTCGTGAATGTAGCGGGATCAAACCCGTAACCGTTAATGCGCGGGTCTGTCGCATGGAAGACGGCTCCCGTCGCAAAGTTCGGCTGCCCCGGCATCTCGAAGTCGAAGCTCCCTTGCAGCTCCATGTCATCCTGCGAGGTGATGCGCACCGGGAATCCGGTCTGGAACTGGGTAATCCCGGACAACGACCACCCGTTCACAACCTTGCCTGCAAAGCCTTCGCGCTTTGCCACGGGAAGCTCCCAGTTGAAACTGAAGACAAACCGGTGCTTCGCGTCAAAGATCGAAAGCGAGCGGTTCCGCTTCATGTTGTAGGGGTCCACCAGGCTTTCGAACGTGGACGCATAGTCCAGCGACTTGCCCAGCGTGTACGATCCCTGGAACTGGATACCGTGCGAGAAGCGCTTTTCCAGGCTGGCCTGCAGTGAGTTGTAGGACGAGTTGGCGATCGTATCCTGCGAGAAAATGCTGGTGATCACCGGGGTGCCGTCCACCGGGCAGCCAATACCGGTCAGCGGCTGGCAATTCGGCGAAGAATACGGCCGGATACCCACCAGCGTGATGCCCGCTGCGCCCACAACCGTGTTCCCGGGAATAAAAAGAACGCCTCCAGGAGCATTGTTGTAGGGCAGATGCAGCCCCTGTGGGGCAATGGTCGTTCCGCTTGGAATGAAATAGGAGTTGTCCTCGCTCCACTGCGCGCAGGTGTCCGCGCCCAGAGTCGCGTTCAAGTCCAGGCAAGTCTGCGCGTTACCGGGGTTGCGGTCAATCGTTGCCAGCAGGCGATGCCCCTGACGGCCCACGTACCCGATTTGGAAGACCAGGTCCTTCACGATCTCCCGCTGAATCGTGAAGTTATACTGTTCAGCGTACTGCGACTTCATGTTCGCCGGCCACTGCCCGTAGAACAGCATGGGACGGAAAACCGACCAGTCCACGGCTGTGCCCCGCGGCGGATTCAGGATTCCGTTGAACGGGTTGGGAGCATCCGTGCCATTCTGATACTGGAACGGCAGGCTGAGCATGGTGTTGTAGATGCTCGAACTGCCCCCGAATGGCGGCTCCGCGCTGAACTGCTCCAGCACCAACTGCTCGATCGGGTTATAGAACATGCCGAAGCCCGCGCGCACGCTGGTCTGTCCCTTCTTCCCAAACAGCTTCCCCAGCGCGCCGTCGCCACCGGGACTCCATGCCAATCCGATGCGCGGTGCAAAGGCATGGTAATAGGGATTGGTCAGCCCCGCGGGCACTCCCGGATCCCCCGGCACCACCACACCCGTAGGCGCAAAGCCTGCCTGGCTGCACCCTCCGTCCGCCTGGCTGGGATCGTAGTACGGATTCGTCGTGTTCAGCTTGCAAGGATAAATCGTCGAGGTCTGCCCCGGATGGAACGTCTGCACCTTCTGTCCCTTGTCCGTGAGCGGGGTATTCAACTCCCAACGAATTCCGTAATTCAGCGTCAAATTCGGAGTGATGGTCCAGCTGTCCTGCGCGAACAGGTAGGCCGCCTTGCTGCGCACCAGTTCATCCTGCGCCGAACCCTGAATGTAGTTGTCATTCAGCCCCAGCAGGAAGTTGGGGTAGAGGTTCTGGTACATCGGATCGTTCGGCCCGCCTCCATAAATGTAGAACGCGCCGTTGACGTCAAAATAGAGTCTCTGGTCGAACTGCTGGATGCGGAAGTCCGCGCCGAACTTCAAGCTGTGCTTCCCCATCACTTTCCCGTAGCTGTCCGTAAACTGGTAGCTATTCCCCTTCTGCGGCAGTTCCCCTTCGAAGTTATTGCCCATCGAGAATCCGCCGGAGATCGATATAAACGGCAGACCTTCCCGCGTGGCCCCCAGCCCGGGATAAACGCCCAGCCCCGCATTGTTCGTGTTGTTCGGATTGGCCGGGTCAATAAAGCAGTTATTGGCTACCACCTGCGGACAGGAATCGGCCACCAGGCTGGTGTGCTGCGGGTGCAGATACGTCCCCTGGCCCTCGCGGAGCATCGTAAACCGCGCCTCGTTCACCCCGTTGCTTCCCAGTTGCCAGGTGTGGCTGATGTTGACCTGCTGGATGCGCTCATCCGTCAGGTCGCCGAAACCGGGAATGTTCGCTCCGCCCGCCTGGAATTTCGCGAACGGCTTAGCCAGATAGTGCTGCGTGAAGAAATAGTACCCCGTCAGGTGCTGCTTGCTGGTCAACTCATGGTCCAGCTTCACCGTGAACTGATTGCCGCGCTCGTGCCCCAGCGGCACTCCCTGCCAGGTTCCGTCCGGACGGTTGGCATCGGGCACCAGCGTCATCAAATCCCGTGCCAGCGGGTCCATGCAAGACGTGGGAATGATGTTATCTCTCCCGCCTGCCGTCACCGTATCGGTGAACAACCCCGGAGCGATCAGCGCGTTGGTGATTGGATCGTACGTTCCGGCATAATTCACACCCGCTGCGATGGGAAATACGCCGCCATGCTGCGCATTGATGTCCGCCTGGCAAGTCGATCTGCCAGCCAGCACGCTCGCAAGAGCGGCGTCGGTCAGCACACCGGCAAACGGCGAGCCGGCGGAAAAATTGCCGCCACGTTCCGCCGCCGTGGGCATCGTCACTGTGTCCGAGGAAGTGCCCTTGCGGATCCGGTCGCCCTCAAACGACGCAAAGAAGAAGGTCTTATCCTTCCGCAGCGGGCCGCCAAACGTCGCTCCGAACTGGTTCTGCAGGTAATCCAGTTTCGAGATGTCGAAAAATCCTTTGGCATTCAGGTTCTTATTGCGGAAGTAGTCGTAGAGGTTCCCGTGCCAGTTGTTGGTCCCCGACTTGGTCACCACGTTGATCACCGCGCCCGAGTTGCGCCCGTATTCCGCGTCAAACGTATTGGTCAGCATGCGGAATTCCGCGATCGTGTCCGGAGAAGGCTGCACGATCGGCAGGTTGGCGAACTGGTCGTTGCCGTCCCCGCCGTTCACGCTGAAATTGTTGTCCCGCCCGCGTCCGCCGTTCACGCTCACCACGCCGGCTTTGTCGCTGCCGAACACGTTGTCCACGCCCAGCGTGGACTGCACGCCCGGCTGCAAGGACAGCAACTGATACGTGTCCCGCTGCGCCAGCGGCAGTTCCGTCACCGAGCGCTCATTGACCACCGCGCCCAATTGCGTCGAGGTCGTGTCCACCAGCGGCGGCGCTCCGGTCACTTCCACCGTCTCCGTTGCTCCGCCCACTTGCAGCGTAATGTCCAGCCCAAGCACTTCGTTCAGGCGCAGTTCGATCCCCTTGCGCAGATACTTCTTGAACCCCGCCATCTGCACTTCCACCTGATAGGTTCCCACCGGCACTTCCAGGAACATGTATTCGCCGTCTCCGCTGCTCTGCACATCGCGTTTGGCGCCGTTGGCTTCGTTGGTCAGCGTCACCTTTGCCGCTCCCACCGCGCCGCCGCTCGAATCCATCACCGTTCCGCGAATGCGCCCGCCCGTGCTCTGCGCCATGCCCATCGGCGCAATCATCAGCGCGGCCAGCAGCAGCGCCGCCAGCATCCCAAGAAAACCGAACTGCTTGTCATTCCGTTTCATTTCGCACCCCCGCGATTTGAAGATTTCCACCTTGCTCTGCATCCCGAACCTTACTATAATCCCGCAAGGTTAGTAAATGGCCATGCCTCTGTCAAGCAAAAAGAATTCGCCGCCCCGCCGCCTCGCGCACCCCTCCCCGCACCTGCGCATCAGCGCCGTCGCCAAGCGCGTGGGCATCTCCTCCTCCGCTCTCCGCGCCTGGGAAGCTCTCGGCCTGCTCTCCCCGCGCCGCTCGCGCGGCAAATATCGTCTCTACACCGCCGCCGACGTCCGCCTCCTCCAGCGCGCCATCTTTCTTCGCCGCTCCCGCGGCCTCAATCCCGCCGCTGTCGTCCATATCCTCAAACGCGGCGCTCCTCCCGCGGCCTCCGAAAGCGCCGCGCACCCCGGCCACCGCTTCCGCCGCCTGCGCATCGCCCGCGGCCTTTCCCTCGCTCAGGTGGCCCGCTCCACCGGCGTCTCCACCGGCTTCCTCAGCGCCCTCGAACGCGGCCAGATGCGCGCCTCCATCGCCACGCTCAAACGCATCGCCCGCTTCTACAAAACCAACATCCTCTCCTTCTTCGAGCCGTCCGCCCAGAATCAGCTGCTCGTCTCCCCCGCGCAGAGAAAAGTCCTCGAAACCACTCCCGGTGTGCGCATGGAGCTCCTCGCCTGGGGCAATACCTCCCTCGAACCTCATCTCTTCCGCATCCAGCCCGGCGGCGGCAGCGGCGAATCCTACACCCACGTCGGCGAAGAGTTCCTGCACATCCTCAAGGGAAACCTCGATCTCTGGCTCAATGAAACCGAACACTATCTCCTTGGCCCCGGCGACAGCTTCTGCTTCCAAAGCTCCGTCCCTCACCGCTGGAAAAATTCCGGCCGCGCCGAAACCTGCCTCCTGTGGATCAACACCCCGCCCTCCTTCTGATATGTCTCCGCAACCGGCAATCATTTCTTCGATTCACGCCCGCCCTCAATTTCTCCCTGTGAAAATCATCCGGCAAACAGCTATCATTCCGGTGTCAGCCGGCTCTCCATCCCAATGAGGTGTCCCATGAACTCCGCCCGTTTCTTCCGCATGCTTTCCGCCGCGGCGCTTCTGTCTGTCGCCGCCGCTGCTTCCCTCGCCCAGTCCGCTCCTTCGGCTCCAGCCGACACCATCCTTCTTCACGCCAAAATCTATACCCTTTCCCCCCGGCAGCCCTGGGCCGAAGCCCTGGCCATCCGCACAGGCAAAATCGTCGCCGTCGGCTCCCCCGCCGAAATTGAAAAACTCCGCGGCGCCCAAACCAAAACTCTCGACGCCCACAACCATCTCGTCCTCCCCGGCTTCACCGATTCCCATATCCATTTCCTCGACGGTTCCTTCAGCCTTGGCCGCGTCAATCTCGAAGGCGCCAAAGACCCCGCCGATATCCAGCAGCGCCTCCGCGCCTACGCCGCCGCCCATCCCGGCAACTCCTGGATCCTCGGCCGCGGCTGGGACTACGCCATGTTCGGCGCCGCCGCCCTCCCCCACAAAAAATATCTCGATGAACTTTTCCCCGAGCGCCCCGTCTTCCTCGAAGGCTACGACGGCCACACCTACTGGGCCAATTCCAAGGCCCTGGCCCTCGCCAAAATCACCCGCGAAACCCCCGACCCGCCCAACGGCATCATCGTCCGCGACCCGCAAACCGGAGAAGCCACCGGCGCCCTGAAAGAAGAAGCCCAGTCTTTGGTCGCCGCCGTCATTCCCAAACCCACCCGCGAAGAGAAACTCGCCGCCCTGCGCGACGGCATCCGCTGGGCCAATCGCAACGGCCTCACCCGCGTGCACAGCTGCAGCGGCGATTTCGAGGAACTCGCTCTCTACGACCAGCTCCGCCGCTCCGGCGATCTCACCCTCCGCTTCACCATCTCCTACTTTCTAAATCCTCCCGAACTCCGTCCCCAGGACCTCGAGGCCATCGAATCCGCCCGCAAAATTTTCCATGACGATTGGCTCGACGCCAGCGCCGTCAAGTTCATGCTCGATGGCGTCATCGAATCCCACACCGCCGCCATGCTTGATCCCTACTCCGACGACCCCTCCACCAAAGGAAAACTTTTCTGGACCCCCGCCAAATACAACGCCGCCGTCGCCGAACTCGATAAGCGCGGCCTGCAACTCTTCACCCACTCCATCGGCGAACTCGCCGTGCGCACCGCGCTCGACGCTTACGAAAACGCCGCCAAAGTAAATCACACCTCCGGCCGCCGCCCGCGCATCGAGCACATCGAAACCGTCAGCCCCGCCGACATTCCCCGCTTCGGCCAGCTCGGCGTCATCGCCAGCATGCAGCCCCTGCACTCCTACCCCAACGAAAACCTCAACGCCGTCTGGGCCCGCAACGCCGGCCCCGAGCGCGCCTCCCGCGCCTGGTCCTGGCACAGCATCTCTCTCGCCGGCGGCCGCTACACTTTCGGCAGCGACTGGCCCGTCGTCACTCTCGACCCCTGGATCGGCCTGCAAACCGCCGTCACTCGCCAAACACTGGAAGGCACTCCCCCCGGCGGCTTTGGCCCCGCCCAACGACTCTCCCTTCCCGAAGCCATTCAGGGCTATACCCTCGGCGCCGCCTATGCCGCGCGCCGCGAAAATTCCGAAGGCTCGCTCGAACCCGGCAAACTCGCCGATCTCATCATCGTCTCGCAAAATCTTTTCGAGATGGACCCCCACAAAATCGCTGCCACCAAAGTTCTTCTCACCATGGTCAACGGCGCGGTTGTCTATCAGGCGGAGGCCCAATGATTTTTTTCCGCCGTAATTCCGCCGCCCCTTCAGGAGCGCTCATGAAACGCTTCGCCCTCCTCGCCGCAATTCTCTCTCCATCTCCCTCGTCGCCTGCCGCCAAAAAGAAGTCACCCTCAGCCTCGCTACCGTCCTCCTCGGCCACGGTACCGCCCTCATCTTCGCCGCCTCCGTTGTCCTGATCCTCATCTGGCATCGCCTGCGCACACGCACCCTCGCCCCTAAATTGGAATAGCCCTCCCTCCTTCCTTGCGGTAATCTCTTGTGGATTTGTAATTCGCTTCCACAACGCACCATGCTGCGCTTTGCATCGCTAACCCGCTCGACTGGAGATCGAATGTCTTTTATATCCCGGCTCGCTGCACCTCTCACTCTTCTGCTCCTGGCTGCCGCCCCTCCCGCCCTCCATGCCCAGGAAAACTCACCCTCTTCCTTCGTCATCACCGGCGCACAGCTCGCCGACGGCACCGGCGCTCCTCTGCGTCTCGCCAGCGTCCGCGTCCAGGCCGGTAAAATCGTCAAGGTCGGCAATTTCCGCCCCGCCAAAGCCGAGCGCGTTATCGACGCCCGCGGCCTGGTCCTCGCTCCCGGCTTCATTGATATTCACAATCACTCCGCCGAAGGCATCGCCGCCGACCCCCTCGCCGAAACCCAGCTCGCCCAGGGCATCACCACCGTCGTCCTCGGCCCCGATGGCGGCTCTGTCTGGCCCGTGGGCCCCTGGCTCGAGGGCCGCCGCAAGGATCCCCCCGCTCTCAATCTCGCCACGCTCATCGGCCACGAAGCCGTGCGCCTCGCGGTCATGGGTAACGACTACAAGCGCATTGCCACCCCCGAGGAAATCTCCAAAATGGCCGCCCTGGTCGAACAGTCCATGAGCGAAGGCGCCATCGGCTTTTCCTCCGGCCTCGAATACGAAGTCGGCAGCTACAGCTCCAGCGACGAAGTTGTCGCCCTCGCCGCCGCAGCCGCCAAACACGGCGGCTTCTATGAAACTCACATCCGCGACGAAGCCGATAAGGCCTTCGACGCCCTCCAGGAAGAAATCTCCATCGCCGAACGCGCCCATATTCCCGTCGAACATTCCCACATCAAGCTCGGCACCACCGCCGTCCTCGGCAAATCCGCCGAATATATCCGCATCATCGAAGACGCCCGCAAGAGCGGCGTGGACTTCCTCGCCGATTGCTATCCCTACGATGCCTGGCACTCCGGCCTCAACGTCCTGGTCCCCGATAAACAGTACGAAAATCCCCAAAGCGTCGAAAAAGCCTTCGCCGACGTGGGCGGCGCCTCCCACGTCACCATCACCAATTTCGCCCCCAACACCGCCTACGAAAATCACACCATCGAAGACCTCGCCAAACAAGCCGGCATCTCCCCCGTCGAAATGTATATCCGCCTCTACCGCGAAGGCGCCGCCTCCAAAACCGAAGCCGGCATCATCGGCCAGTCCATGCTCGAGAGCGACATCAAAGCCTTCTACCAGCAGCCCTGGGTCATGGTCGCCAGCGACGGCGGCATCGCCATGCGCCATCCCCGCGGCGCCGGCACCTTCCCCCGCGTCCTCGGCCTCTTCGTCCGCGAAAAAGGCTGGCTCACTCTCCCCGAAGCCGTCCGCAAAATGACCTCCCTCCCCGCCCAGCGCCTCGGCTGGAAAGACCGCGGCGTCCTCCGCCAGAACGCCGTCGCCGATCTGGTCCTCTTCAACCCCGCCACCGTCATGGACCGCGCCACATTCGCCAATCCCTTCGCGCTCCCCGCCGGCATCGAAAAAGTCTTCGTCTCCGGCGAACTCGTCTGGTCCTCCGGCAAACCCACCGGCGCGCGCCCCGGCAAAATCATCGCCAAATGATTCGCGCATGAATGAAACAGAATGATTGAAATGGAAAATAGGAATGTTGAAGCACGAAAGCTCAACCAATTGTAAGCTGTCATCCTGAGACCCCGAATGGTTTTATCGGGGCCGAAGGATCTCAACTGCGGATATTTCCGGCACTTCAAAAAGGCTGGACAGAAAAGTTGAACAGGAGGGATTTGAAAATGAAGTCACTCAGAACCGCAGGCATGCTTCTGTGCTTCGTACTCGCCAGTATCCCTCTCCTTTTCGCCGGTGTTTCGCCGCAATCCGCGCCGCCCGCCCAACCGGACGCTCCCGCCCAGATCACCGCTCTCCTCCGCGATTTTCTCGCCGCCGTCCCCCGCTCCGACCCCCGCGTCTTCGATAATTTCTTCGCCAACGACGTCCTCTACACCCGCTCCGCCGGCGTCACCATCCGCAAATCCGACATCATGAAAAGCCTCGGCGCTCCCGCCCCCAGCGAACCCCCCGCCACCTACGACGCCGACGACATCACCATCCATCCCTACAGCGACATGGCCATCCTCAACTTCCGCCTCATCCAGCGCACCGAAAACGCCGGCAAAACCGAACTCGCCTATTTCCGCAACACCGCCACCTTCCTCAAACGCAACAACCGCTGGCAAGTCGTCTCCTGGCAAGCCACCCGCGTCCCCGCGGAACCCGCGCCCAATACCCGGGCTTCTCCATGGGCCTCTCCTATCGCTTCTGAACCGCCGGAAGCGCGGGAAATCTCTGCTACAGTATGGCCAGGCGGCCTTCGCCGCTTCCCATCTCCCCGGAGGAGCCATGCCCGACAGCCTCGCCGACTTTCAGAAAATCCGCGCCGACCTCAACGAGGAAATCCTCGGCTGCGGCCATCTCGGCATCAAACGCTTTTTCGCTCTTGACCACCAGGCCTACGAACCCGGCGCCCTTTCCACCAAAACCAAGGAACTCCTCGGCCTCACCGCCTCCATGGTTCTTCGCTGCGACGATTGCATCACCTACCACCTCGTGCGCTGCGCCGAAGAGGGCTGGACCCGCGCCGAACTCATCGATGCACTCAACGTCTCGCTCATCGTCGGCGGCTCCATCACCATCCCTCACGTCCGCCGCGCCTTCGCGCGCATGCGCGAAATCGCCGCCCTGAAACCCTGAGGCGCAATACCTGTTCTGAATTTTCTTCCGCGGCTGCGCTGCATCCGCGCCATGTCCCTTCCGCGTTACCTGCCCTTGCTGTTTCCACAGCCGCATCATTTGTTTCTCTCTCCGTCCCCCACGCGGACCCGATTTGTGTCAAAATAGGTTCATGGCCAGGGGATGGGAAAGCAAATCCGTCGAGGCACAGAAGGAATCCGTGGATAACGCAAAGAAAGGCGCCGCGGCCGCAGCCGCCAGCGCCGCCAACGCCGAGCAATTGGACCGCAAACGCCAGCGCGACGTCCTCGAACTCTCCCGCAAAAAGGTTCTGGCCGACATGGAAGCCACCACCAATCCGCGCTACAAGACCACCCTCGAAGCCGCCCTCAAGCATCTCGATAAACAAATCTCCTCTCTCCGCTGACCCGCTGCCCCATTTCCGCGCAGCGCCCGTGCTCCATCCACAAGTGATGCCGGTCACAGACGCCTGCGCCTGTGCGGTATTCACTGGCAAGGAGATGCCGTTTGCAAAAATCGTGCGTTGAACCGCTTGCCGCGGCGAAAGCACACCTCGAGGTGCGTGATGAAACGATTCGGATTGTTGGGATTTTCTCTCCTTCTGCTCCCCGCCCTGGCCGCCTGGCCCCGCCCGCAGGCGCCCGAAACATCCCCAAAGAAAGCGATCGAAAAAGTCCCCATCAAGCCCACTTCGGCTTCCTCCGGGGAAGAGATGTACAAGGAATACTGCGCCGTCTGCCACGGCCTCGATGGCCAGGGCGGCGGCCCCGCGGCTTCCGCGCTGAAAACTCCGCCGCCCGATTTGTCCCAGCTGGCCAAAAACAACGGCGGAAAATACCCGGCAGCCCACGTCGTCGCGATTCTGAATTTCGGCTCCAGCGCCCCCGCCCACGGCTCCGCCGAAATGCCCGTCTGGGGCCGCTTGCTCGGCTCGCTGCATACGCACCGCAGCACGCCGGCCATCGTTCAGCTGCGCATCAAGAATTTGTCGGATTACATCGAATCGCTGCAGGCAAAATAATTTCTTTTGTTCGCTCCCGGGCCCGCGCGCCGTTCAGTCCGTGAACACCACGCCCACGGCCGCGCTGCCTTTTTCCCGGTCCGGCTCCACGCGCACCACGTACCCGCGCAGCTGCATTTTCTGCTGCACACCCTCGGCCCCCGGCGCTTCGATATCCACCAGCAATTCCGATTGCAGCCGCGGGCAATTGCTCAGCGGGATCAGCGCCCCTTGCAGCGACACGTCCCGCACCACCGTCTCTTCCTCGAAGCTCTGTCCGTCCTCCCGCGTTCCGCTTACCGTCGCGCGAAACTGCGCTTCCCGCCGCAGCGAGGACCGCGACCCCGGTATGTGAATATTCGCCGATTCCGCCCCTCCCAGGGTAATCACCATTCCCTCGGTCGCCGCGAACACGCTTTCAAATTCCCCGCGCGCCTGCCGCAGCAGACCGTCCACGATTCGGTCCGTGGAATCCGGGTCGTGATGAAACAGCACCAGCCTTTTCGCTCCCACTTCCTTCGCCACCTTCACGCCTTCCTGCCACGTCGAATGTCCCCATCCGCGCCGCGAGCCCGCCAGTTGCTCCGGCGTGAACTGCGCGTCATTGATAAAAACGTCCGCGCCCTCGGCCAGTTCCCGCAGGCTGCAGTCCAGCGCCGGATCGCCCGGCTCGTTGTCCGTGGCGTACACGATGATCCCCGCCGGCGTTTCCAGCCGGTAGCCCATTGCTCCCTGCGGATGATTCAGCCAGCGCGCGGTGATTTTCGTCGTCCCCACCAGAAAGCTTTCTCCGCCGGTCACTTCCCGGAACGTGCGCTTCGCGCTCATCGCCGATAGATCCACCGGAAAATACGGCAGGGCCATCTGCGCCTCGAACACCTGTTTCAGACTGTCCCGTCCCAAAAATTTTGACTGGAAACTGTAGAAGTGAAACGTGTTGCGGTCCTCGTAGAACGGCGAAAAAAACGGCAGCCCCTGAATGTGGTCCCAGTGATAGTGCGTCACCAGGATGTGCGTCTCCGGCACGAACGAGCCCGCCTGCTCCTGCAAGCGGCTGCCCAGCATGCGCAGTCCCGTCCCGCAATCGAAAATAAACTGCGTTCCGTCCGGCGCCACGAAATCCAGGCACGGCGTATTCCCGCCATAGCGCCACGTCGCCGGATCCACCGTCGGCGTCGACCCGCGCACGCCCCAGAACGTCAGTTTTGCCTGTGCTTCCTTCATTGGCGGGACCGCCCGGCCTTGTCCATCCCCCGGCCCGGCTTTTTCTCCCCTTCACCCCGCGGGTCCAACGTCTCCCGCGGCCTGTTTTGATAGTCGCAGTCCCGCCTCCCAGCGTCAATTACATCCCGTATGCAAAGTGTCAAAATCTCCAATAAGCCTCCAGCGCCATCGCAAAACTCCCCGCTCTCTTCTCCTTATTTTGAGTAAAATGAAATCGTGCACGATCATCACCACCACGATCACTCCCACTCGCTCGGCCCCGCCACTCTCGCCTGGGCCATGCTGGCCACTGTGGCCCTGGTCGCCGCCGAATTCCTCGGAGGCTTCCTCGGCCATTCCGTCGCCCTGCTCAATGACGCGGTGCACAATCTTTCCGATGTTCCCGCCCTGGGCATTTCCTGGCTGGCCATGCGCTGGGCCCAGCGCCCCGCCGACGAGGAGAAAACCTACGGCTATCACCGCGCCGGAATCCTTGCGGCCTTCACCAACGCCGTCCTGCTCATTCTTCTCTCCCTCTGGCTGGCCTACGAAGCCTTCGAACGGCTGCGCGCCCCCGTGCAGGTCGTCGAATCCTGGATGGCGTGGACCTCGCTCGCCGCCCTGGCCGTCAACGCCGGCATCACCCTCTCGCTCGTTCGCGGACGCCACGACCTCAATCTGCGCAGCCTCCTCGTGCACAATTTCGGAGACGCCCTCTCCAATCTCGCCATCCTGGCCGCCGCTTTCCTTATTCACCGCACCGGCGCCCAGTGGATCGACCCGCTCCTGGGCCTGGCCATCGGCGCTCTGGTTCTCTGGTCCAGCCTCGGCATCCTTCGCGAATCCGCCCACATCCTTCTCGAAGGACGCCCTTACGGAACGGAAGTCGCCGGCGTGGCCCAGGCCATCCTGGCCGTCCCCGGCGTGCAGGAAGTGCACGACATTCATATCTGGACGCTTGGCGCGGACCACACCCTGCTCAGTTGCCATGTGCGCATCCCGGACATGCACATGGACGAAAGCGAGCGCATCCTCCACGGCATTCAGGACGCCCTCCACCAGCAATTCTCCATCCATCACAGCACCGTGCAATTCGAACGCGCCGGCCTCCCCGCCCAGTCCACCTACGTCATGCCCGCTCCCCTGCCGCCCCACCGCAACTAAGCCACTTCCCCCTTGTGACCTTTCCCATCCGCTGTGGTTGTGCTATAACCCAAGCTGTGGGAGACATGGTAAGGACGGATTCGGAGACGGTTCCGGCTGCCCCGCAACAGGCATCCGAGCCGCCCCGGGAAGACCCTTCCCGGTACTGTCCGCTCTGCTCGCAAAGGCTGGAATCTCGGCGCTGTAAGCTGATTTGCCGGGTCTGCGGGTATTACATGTCCTGCTCGGACTACTACTGAATCGGAACCGGCCGCGGCGCGCAGTGGGGCCCTGGCCAGCGCATCAATCGAACCAGGAGGATAAGAACGTGGCACTGAAAATGACCAGCCATGAAGTGAGTGGCGTGACTGTGGTGGCGATGGACGGCAGGATCGTGCTGGGCGAGGAAAGCAATGCGCTGCGCGAGAAGGTGAAAGCCCTGCTGGCCGAAGGCAAGAAAAAGATCGTCCTGAACATGAGCAACGTGACCTTCATTGACAGCGCCGGCCTGGGCACGCTGGTGGCCACGCATCACAGCGCCAAGACGCAGGGAGCCACCATGAAGCTCTGCAACCTGGGCCAGAAGTTCCAGGAAGTCCTGCAAATCACCAAGTTGCTGACCGTCTTCGACGTCAACGATAACGAAGCCGCCGCCATCGCCAGCTTCTAACCGCTTTTCGGTGGGGGCACCGTAGGGGCACGGCATGCCGTGCCCCTACGGCCAACCCTACCCGCTACTCCCCGCTCACCCCTCCACGCGGTACAGCGCAATCCCGCTCAGCATCTTCGGAAAGAAGTCCGTGGACTTCTGCGGCATCACTCCGCCCGCCGTGGCGATGCGCATCACCTCGTCCGCATCCACCGCATTCAGCAGAAACGCCGCCTGCGCCGCTCCGCGGTCCACCGCTTCCATCGCCGTCGCCGCTTCCCTCTCATACGTCAGGTTGGCCTCGGCGGTCACCGCCTGCTGCGTAATCCCCAGCATCTGCTCCAGAATTCCCCGGTGCAGCAGCACCACGTCCAGCCCGCGCTGCATGGCCTCTTCTCCCGGCAGCAGCGCCGCCATATCCGTCCCTGCCTTCAACTTCAGCAGATGAATCTTCCCCCCGCCGGCATAGACGCCCAGCGCCCGCTTGGCGCGTTCCGCCACCAGCTTGCGCATGAAGGCGGCGCGCTCTTCCGCGTTTGTTCCCGGAAGCGTCTTGATCTCGAACCACGGCGCCAGCTTCGCGCGCAACCCTTCCCACGTAAAATCCTTCACATTGGCCACCACGCGATGCGTCGGCAGAATCGTCAGCTCTTTCGAACACGTATTCACGAACGTCATCATCGTGCGCTCATAGGGCGCATCCGCGGGGGCGCCCGCTCCGGCCTTGGCCCGGCGCTCGTTGCGGTAATTGATGGCCGTCTCGTAGCGGTGATGCCCGTCGGCGATCACCAGCTTCTGCCCGGCCAGCACCTTCTGAATTTCCGCGATCTTCGCCGCGTCGGACACCGGCCACAGCCGGTTGGCCACTCCATACTCATCGCGCACGTCCGTCGCCGGCGCTCCCGCCGCGGCCACTTCGCGCAGAATCGCATCCACGCGGCACGACGCATCCGAATAAATCATGAAAATCTGCCCCGTATGCGTCCGCGTGTGCCGCAGCAGCTCCAGCCGGTCCGCCTTCGGCCCCGTCAGCGTCCGCTCGTGCCGGAAGACCACTCCCGCCTCGTACTCCTCCAGCTTTCCCGCGCCGATAAAACTCACCCGCGTGCGCTTCTCCTGCGTCCCCGGAATCGTGTACTCCTGCAGATACGCATAAAAACACGGCGCAGCATCCGCCACGAGCACATCCCCCGCCATCCACCCCTTCAGCGCCGCCGCCGCCCTCGTGTACACATTGCCCTGCGGCGTATCCGTGGCATGTACACGCCCCTTTTCCACCGTGATCAAATTGTGCGGATCGGCCGCGTAGTATTTCTCCTGCATGGCCGGGGTAATTTTGTCGTAGGGCTGCGTGAGCACGCGGCTGAAATCGGCCTTGGCCGGATTATAACGAACCGCGCGAAAGGGATAGACCTGTGCCATGAATTCTCCTCGCTAAAATAAACACCAGCAACGAATCATCCATTTTACGCCATCACCGCGTATTTGGGAAAACTACATGCTCAGCGCTGCACACTGGCGCCGGCGTCCAAGGGCAGGCAAGCATCTTCGCTGAGATTGGGGGCTCTGAAGCATGCAAATAAACTTTCCACTCTTCGTTCTTTTAAAAGACTGCGGCGAAATTATCAGGTGCAATACCGTCCATGAAATGCAATTTCGTTTCGAAAAGATTGACATAGAAAACGAGGAGTATCAGGCGTGGGATAAAGACGGATGTGCCGTGGATATGAAACTGCAGGAACCCGTCTGGATATTCCTTGTGCCTTCAGCCCAAGGATCTGATCCTGACCAGCTTCGTCTTGCCTTGCTTCGGTACGCTGCGTCCGTTGGAGTGCAACTTCCAGAGCAGTTCCCTATCAGCGCATTTGAAACCGCCCTGGACCAAATCAAAATTGCTCACGAGAAACAATTGCTAGCCAACAGCCCGATCCGTCTCTTCTTTGCCCGATTTAGGAAGTCGGCACCGTCTTAGCAAGCGGCGAAACAATTCGCCAAAAGATATAGCGCCATCCCTCGGAAAAACGGCGCGGCCGGCGGCGCGGCCAGCAGCGGCGCCCATTCTCCCGGCTTCAAAACAGTTCCTCGATCGGCGCTTCGCCGTTCGCCGACCAGAAGCGGTCCTCGATCTGCAAGCGGAGCGGCTGGCGCCACGCCGCCGATTCCCGGGCCAGTTCGGCGCGCCTGACGATGCGCTGGCGCAGCATTCCCGCGCTCTCCACGGCGGCATCCACTGCCAGTACGCAGAATTCGTCATTGTCCAGCCGGGCTACCAGGTCGCTTCCGCGGAAGCTGTTCTGGAGCACCGCGCCGAGCGTGCAGAGATGGGCGTTGGCCGCGTCCACTCCGTTCTCCCGGCGAATCGCATCCAGGCGTTCCTCGCGCACCCGCAGAAGAATCATGCGCCCGGCCCTGCGGATGGTCTTGCGGATGGCGTGCGCCGCCAGGATCTCAAACCCCCGCTGGTTATAGACTCCCGTGAGCGGGTCCTTCAGAATTTCCGGGGAGATGCCCCCCACGGGCCGCTCAAAGGCCGCGGCCAGAATCCGCCCCAACATTCCTTCATCGAGTGCTGTGTTCATGATGGGCTCCCGGGACTCTTCTCCCGGCACGCGTACGCATCCGCCTGATTTCCGTGTATGTGCCTGGAGGGGATAGCGCTCAGTGCAACGGCGATTGAAAATGGAACGCCGCCGCACACACAAAAAAAATTCTGCTGGAAGGGGGTAACCACCATCTTAAATCAACCCGCGAAAGAGTCAAGTTTCACCGGCGGGCTGTATCGTATCGGTTAAGCTTGCCCTCTAAGCTTGCCCTCGTCCGCCGCTTCTTCCGTCTCCCGCAGCAGCAGCGCCAGCAATCCCGAAAGCAGTCCCGCGCAAATGATGATTCCCTCGGCCACCAGACCCGTGGCCAGCACCAGCGAAGCGGCCGCGCCAAACGGCGTCAGTAGCGCCACCAGAGCTCCCTCGCGCACGCCTATCCCGCCCTGCGTCAGCGGTACCAGCGCGGCAATCTTCGCCAGCGGCCAGGCGAACATCCACACTTCCAGCGGCAGCACCAGCCCGCAAGACACTCCCAGCAGCGCCGTCATCAGCAGAAACCCCCCTTGCACGCACATTCCACCCAGCCATCCCGCCACCAGCACTCCCGGCCGCCGCGATACGCTCCGGAACGCGTGCCGGAATTTTCCCACCCACCTTCGGAAGCGCACCGACCGCCCCCGCAGCAGCGGCTTGTACAGCCCAAAGCTCAGCACGCTGGCCGCAATCGCCGCCACTCCCAGCAAAAACACCGCGCGGCTGCCGATCAATTTCCAGTTTAGTCCCGACCTCCCCGGCAGCAGCACCAGCCCCGCCACGATTAGCGTGACGTCCGCCGCCAGGTCCAGCAGCCGGTCCGCGAAATTTCCCGCCAGCACCGCCGCCGGCCGCTCGCTCTTGCGCAACCCCACCGACAGCCGCACCACGTCTCCGCCGATTATCGACGGCAGAAAGAGATCGCCGAAGAGTCCTCCGAAATAACATTGCGCGCTGCTGGTCACCGACAACCCCGCTCCCGCCGCGTTCACCACCATGCGCCACTTCAGCATGCCCAGCGCGTACGCCAGCAGGTAACCGGTCAGCACCACCAGAAAGCGCGTCCCCGGCACGCGCCCCAGCGCCGCACGCAGCGCTTCCATGCGCAAGAAATGCGCCAGCACCGCCAGCAGCGCGATCCCCGCCACCCAGCGCACAATCATCAGCGTCCGGCCGCGCAGCGCCGCCGCGCTGTGATGCGCTCCGATCATGTCCCTTTTCTCCCGTGAAAACTTCTCCGCGCCGGCCCGCTCACGATTCGAAAATCCCGCTGATCTTCGCCGCCAGCGCGAAATCCAGTTCCGTCAATCCCCCCGCACTGTGGGTCGAAAGCTCCACCGTCACCCGGTTCCAGCAGTTCGACCAGTCCGGATGATGGTTCATGCTCTCCGCCGCCAGCGCCACCCGCGCCATTTTCCCAAACGCCTCCGAAAAATCCTTGCACGCGAATTCCCGGCGCAGTTTTCCTCCCACGAGGTTCCACCCCGCCAGCTTCCCCACCCGCTCTTGAATCTCCCCTTCGCTCAATTTTTCCAGCCGTGCCATCGCGCACCTCTCTTCCCGCGCCAGTGTAGCGCATGCACCCGCCGCCATCCACGCCCACCCTATAGCCGCCCTCTTTAGTCGCAAGACTCCGGGCAGCAGCCGGAGAGGGCGGGCCTTTCCATCCACTCACCCCGACAACACCCCGACTCTCCGATTGCCTCCGCGCAGTAATTCCGCTACTCTCTTATGTTCCAGTCCGCGCCGAAATCGCTCTGTGCGCTGCGGTAAACCGGGGGAGCTCATCGTGAAAAAGAAAATTCGCGCCATCCAGTTCGGCATCGGCCCCATCGGCGCTTCCATCGCCCGCCTCATGCGCGAAAAGCAGGCCATCGAAATCGTCGGCGCCATTGACACCGACCCCGCCAAGGCCGGCCGCGACCTCGGCGAAGTCGTCGGCGCGCCCGATGCTCCCTGGGGCGTAAAAGTCTCCGCCGACGCCAAGGAAATCCTGGGCCTCTCCGCCGACGTGGTCATTCACTCCACTTCGTCTTCGCTTCCCGCCGTCATGGACCAGCTTCTGGCCTGCCTCGAAGCCGAATCCTGCATCGTTTCCACCTGCGAGGAGCTTTCCTATCCCTACCGCACGCATCCCGAACTCGCCGCGCAGCTCGACGCCGCCGCCAAGGACTGGGGCGTGGCCCTCGTGGGCACCGGCATCAACCCCGGCTTCGTCATGGACAAGCTGGTCATCACCCTGGCCGCCGAATCCCAGCGCATTGAGCACGCCAAAGCCGTGCGCATCGTGGACGCCGGCCAGCGCCGCCTCCCTCTCCAGAAAAAAGTCGGCGCCGGCATGACCGTCGAAGACTTCCGCGCCCAGGTTGCCGCGGGCGTCATCAAGCACGTCGGCCTCCCGGAATCCGTGGCCATGATCGCCGACAGCCTCAACCTTCCCGTCGTCAACATCGCCGAAACCATCGAGCCCGTCGTCTGCAAGAAAAAAGTTAAAACCGATTTTCTCACCGTGGAAAAGGGCCAGGCCGCCGGCGTCCACCAGATCGCCCGCGGCACCGACGCCACCGGCAAGGAA
This sequence comes from Terriglobia bacterium, assembly GCA_041500985.1. Classification (GTDB taxonomy): domain Bacteria; phylum Acidobacteriota; class Terriglobia; order Acidiferrales; family UBA7541; genus Acidiferrum. The sequence goes on from JBGQNE010000012.1 coordinate 83,205, forward strand.
CTCGTCTACCTCGAACTGCAAATGTACGTCGGCGCCGAAGAACCTTCCGACACCATCGAACTGCTCGGCCATCCCCACGTCAAACTGGTCATCCCCGGCGGCTCCCCCGGCGACATCACCACCGCCTCCGTCGTCGTCAACTCCATCCCCGCCATCCTCGACGCCCCCGCCGGCCTGCGCACCTCCCGCGACCTGCCCATCGGCTTCCTCTCCCCTAACGCCCGGCCGTAGTACGCGCCGCGCAACTGACGTATCTCCCGTAGGGGCACGGCATGCCGTGCCCCTACGGGCCCCCTACGCATCTCAATTTGTATTACGCCTTGTAATACACTATACTTCTACCCAGGAGGCCCCATGGCATCCCCTCTCACACTGCGCCTCGACCAAAAAACCCGCCAGCGCATCGCCCGCATCGCCCGCCGCAACCGCGTCTCCACCTCCGAAGTCGTGCGCCAGGCCCTCGCCGCATGGGCCGACCGCCACGAACCCGTCACTTCCCCCTATGACGCCGTCGCCGACCTGCTCGGCGTCGTTCACGGCGGAAACCCGCGCCGCTCCGCCCGCACGGGCCGCCGTTTCACCAAGCTCCTGAAGATCCGCCGGAGCCTTTCTTGATCCTCGTGGACGCCGGTCCCCTCGTCGCCCTGGTGGACGCCGATGACCAGCATCACGCCAAGTGTGTCGCGGCTCTCAAGGATTTTCGCGAGCCGATGGCCACCGTCTGGCCTCCGCTCACCGAAGCCATGTACCTCCTGGCCGATCTGCCCCAGGCCCAGGAGGCATTGTGGGAGATGCTGGCCCGTGGCGCCCTGCAACTTCTCCCGCTCGACTCCAGCGACGCTCCCCGCATCCGCGAACTCATGCGCAAATACGCCAACCGCCCCATGGACCTCGCCGATGCCGCTCTCCTCCGCGTCGCCGAACGCGAAAGCCTCCGCAAAATCTTCACCGTTGACCGCCGCGATTTTTCCATCTATCGCCTCCACGGCCGCACGCGCCCCATCCTCCTTCCCTGACCTTCGCCCGCCACGAATCGCGCCATCGCGCTCCGAGGTTTTTGTAGAGGCCGGGTTTTAACCCGGCTCTTTATCTCTCTCTCCGCGATCATGCACCGCCTCGCTGCATTGATCGCGCGCTGATCCCCGCCCGGCCCAGACACAAGGCGGCGCACACCTCCACCCACGCGCCCGAAAGCGGTCCATTCTCCCGGAACATCTTCAATTAAAAGGTGAATCGGTAAACCGGCGCCTCATCCACTTTCAGCGACCCCGGCGGCGGCGCCGGCCAGGCCCGCACTTTCGCGGCAAAATATACTTCAATCGTTTTGCCCTTGTAGGGTTCCAGCGCGCTCAGCGGAACGCGCAATTCCACGGGATAACTTACCCGCCCGGACTCTTCCGTGCGCAGCTCCTTGTACGCGATGATGCCCTTGCCCTGCGCATCCTTCAGCGGAGTGTGCGTCGCCGCATCGAGCAAGACGATTGCCGGATACCAGACCATGCTCTGCATGCAGCAGCGCGAAATCGTATAGCGCAGCACCAGGTCCGCGCCTTCAACCTTGTGCGTCACGTTCTCCACCTTGGTCGGCCCGGTGATCGCGGCAAGCGCCTGCGTCACCTTTTGCGGGTCGGGAATCCCCAGCCGCGACCTCTCAAACCGCGCCACTCCCGCCGCAAAGCGGTCGAACCCCGCCGTGCGCTCCACCAGGTTCTTGAGGTTGTACCCCACCCGCGTGGCATAGAGCGCGGTGATGAACGGCGACGCGAACGAAGTTCCGTTCTCCTCGTGGCCATCAATAAGCAATTGCCCCGGCCCCATCACGTCAGGCACCAGTCTGCCCTCCTCGGTTCGGCCGACGTCGGAAAAATCCGAGGGCGCAAATTTGCCGTCGCTGGTCTTGCCGAACGCCCCCACGAAGATCACGAACGGATTTTCGCGGAACTCATAGGCCAGCGCCGTCTGCAAACCGTTAAAGTCGGACATCTGGTTGTCATAGATCTGCCCATAGGCATTCACTCGCATCAGCGTGCCGCTCGTGGCGCCCGCCAGTCTTTTCACACGGAGCATGGCCGGCCCTTTCCGGTCAGCCTTGTAATTCAGCATGATGCACGCGCCGGGCGGATCGCCGGCCTCGCGCC
>JBGQNE010000013.1:0-79807 GCA_041500985.1 Terriglobia bacterium
CGAATTCAGTCGCGGCGCTGATTTACCAGAATTTCCCCACGAGCAGCGCGGGGACTCTTTCGACGATTAAGTGCGTATCGACCCAATTGCCAGTGGACGCTACGCTCGATAACTATATCAACTGCGGGAATGCGACGGACGTGTCGGGCTGGGGAGGGAGTTCCTTCGCGGCCATGATGTGCCCAGACAATTACCCGGCGGGTTTTACTGGAATCGCCACAAAGCTTCAGTCGCTTTTTGGCGTGCTGGCATCGGATGATTTCACCGGTTGCTCGGTCACGCCGGGTCTTCAGGCGGGAACGGCGGCGCGGAACATGCCGTTCATGAACGACAACGTGGTGATTTTCGGGGCGCAGGTGCAGGGCAATCTGTTCAACGGCAATGAGTGGTCCTCACGCATTGACTGGGTGCACAAGAATGACCGCGTCTTCGGTGAATACTACTGGCAGCATTCTTCGGACTCCTACGGACCGTTCAACGCCAGCAGCAGCATTCACGGTTTCACCAATCCGGTGAAAACTGCCTCCCCCAACTTGCAGACGAGTTGGGTGCATACGTTCAGCCCGAACTGGGTCAACGAAGCCAAGGCAGGCTATTCGCTGGGCCGCGTGGACATCATTACGGCGACTCCGGGCGTTCCGGCCGTCGGTTTTGACACCGGCACGGCGGGATTCGGCTCCTACAACGGATATCCGCAGACGTTCCACGAGAACATCTATACCTATGGGGATATGATGTCATTCCAGAAGGGCAAGCACGCGCTGAAGGTGGGCGTGGACTTCCGGCGCAACCTCGAAAACAGCGAATTCAACGTGGCTCGCCCGTCCTACTACTTCTCCGACCAGATCTTCTTTGCTGCGGATGCGCCGTATGGCATGGCTGCGGGCGTGGACCCTGGCTTCGCGACCGGCAAACCGGCGGAACTCTCCAGCAACGTGCGGCACTGGCGCAACCTGGAGATGGGCGCTTTCTTCCAGGATGACTGGAAAGTGAGCCGAAAGCTGACGCTCAACCTGGGCATCCGCTACGATCTCTACAGCCGTCACACGGAGAAGATGGGCATGGTCACGACGTTCATTCTTGGGCCAGGCCTCGGCTCCGGTGGAGCCTGCGTGAACCAGGGTAACGGGTACTGCGCGGACGGAATCATAACGGCAAACGTTCCGGCTGGAACCGTCGGCAGTTGCGATTCACCAACTCAGTTGGCGCAGAATGTTCTTGCGGGAGTCTGCGGGCCGGGCGGCTTCTCGACGGCCAGTAGCCTGGGCAAGGGCAACCACAAGAACTTTGGCCCACGCGCGGGATTTGCGTATGACCCGTGGGGGAACGGCAAGACATCGATTCGCGGAGGATTTGGAGTTTCTTATGAGGGAACTCTCTACAACCCGCTCTCGAACTCGCGCTGGAATCCGCCGTTCTACTCCTTCAACGGGGTTAACAATGCGTTGGCAGGCGATGTGAATGCAATCGTCTACGGCCCGACGGCTAGTGTTGGTGGCGTGGCTGACTGCAGTGTGGTCACGACAGCTTGCACACCCAGCGGAGTGGCGCCGACATATACAGGCGCAGGAGCCAATCCGGGAATCGGCGTGGGAAGTCAGTCCGTGGGGAACATCATGGGCTACAACTCATGGAACAGCAACTTCGCCAACCTGACGGGTATCGTCTTCCCGGAAGGGGTACGCGACCCGCATGTTTTTAACTATTATTTCGGTTTCCAGCGGGAGATCATGCCCAAGACCACGGTCGAAGTGAACTACGTGGGAACGCAGGGGCGGGATCTGTTCCGTGCGGAGCAGGCCAACCGCCTGCCGGGGAATCGCCTGGGTGCTGGGGTACAGGTGACGGACGCGTTTGGCCGGGTTCTAACCGGTTTCGGCACCCGTTTCCTGAATCCCAACTATGGACGTCTTCGCGTGTGGGAGAACGTCAGCAAGTCCTGGTACAACAGCTTGCAGGCGTCCTTGAAGCACCAGATGAGCCATGGGCTAGCAGCCAACATGAGCTACACATGGAGCCATTCGATTGACACTGGCTCGGACTGGCACAGCGGCGCGACCTCGGCCAACGGCGCAGCGGCGGGCGACGGCTACTCGCTCGACCCAACGATGCCTGAGTTGGACCGGGGCAACTCCACGTTTGACGTCCGGCACCGGCTGACCTTCAACTACATCTACGAGATCCCCTATGGGAAAGACCAGAAAGGGCTTATGCACAAAGTGTTGGGCGGCTGGCAATGGAACGGTATCTGGTCGTTCCAGACAGGCGCGCACTTTACACCCTATTGCGGCCGCAACGCCAACCGCTGCGACTTCAACTATGATGGTGAGCGCAATGACCGGCCCGATGTACTTGTGGGAAATTCATACAATCCAAGCCGTGACCAGTGGGCCAATGGGTGGTTCGCCGGAACGGGGATGTCGGCATGGTGCGGAACAACATATACTTCCAGCAGCAGCAGTAACGCCGTTCCTGGCGCCTGCAACGCGGCGACGTCGTTCTTCCAGACGCCGTGCGTAGGCTGCGACGGCAACCTGGGCCGGAATACATTCACCGGACCGGGGCAGTGGACCACGGACGAATCGCTGCTGAAGAACACGAAGCTGACGGAGCGGTTCAACCTGCAATTCCGCTTCGAAGTGTTCAACGCCATGAACCGCGCCAACTTCAAGCTGCCCAGCAGCTCGACGGGGGCCAACTTCGCCAACCGCATCAACAGCGGCAACTTCGGTCAGTCCGCGGGCACGTTCTCGCCGCGCCTGATGCAGTTCGGGTTGAAGCTGCTCTGGTAATCGGTTAAACAAACAGGAGTCGGGGCCCGGCGAAGTTGCCGGGCCCTTTTTCATTTAGCCGGGTGGCGGTGCGGGAATATTGCTGAGATCTGGGATACTGCCGGAATTGACGGTTGAAATCCTTCGCTTCGCTCAGGATGACGAATCGTGAAACAGGTGTGGGCATGACAGGCGACGCAGGACGATGGGGCGGGATTTCGGCTTGGAGTGGATTGCGGCTGCTGGCGCTTCTGCTGCTGTGCGCGGGAGGCGTACGGGCGCAGGAAGAGGGCAATATCGCGGGGCAGATTGTTCTGGAAAACGCGCAGATGGCGGATGTGCGCATGGAGGTGGTGCTGGAAGGGCGCGGGTCGATTGTGAGCCGGACGGTCAACGATAACGAAGGGAAGTTCGAGTTTTTGCAATTGCCGGCGAATACGTATTACGTGGTGGTAGAGGCGGAGGGTTACCAGCCGGTGCGGGTGGCGGTGGCGGTGAATCCGACGGTGATGCCGACGAGCTTTGTGCGTGTGGTGTTGCGCCGGAAGGCGGTGGAGCGCAATCCAGGCGAGGGGCCGGGCGGCGCGGTGGACGTGGCCGAACTGGCAAAAAAATATCCGCCGGAGGTAAGGAAGGAGTACGAGGCGGGGCAGAAGGCCGAAGCTCGCGGGGAGAATGCGGCGGCGATGGGGCACTACGAGGAGGCGCTGCGGCTGGCGCCGGAGTTTTATCCGGCGCGGACGAGTTTGGGCTACCGCAAGATGCAGCAAGGGAATTTGGCGGGGGCGGAGGAGGAGTTCCGGCGGGTGCTGGAGACGAGCGGGAGGAACGCGGAGGCGTCCATCTTTCTGGGCAACGTGCTGTATCTGACGCATCGGGATGCCGAGGCGCGCAAGGCGCTTGATGAGGGGCTGCGGCTGGCGCCGTTTTCGGCGCTGGGGCATTACCTGAACGGGGAGGTGCTGGCGCGGCTGGGGGAGAAGGCGCTGGCGGAGCGGGAATTGAAAGCGGCGCGGGAGTTTGATCCGCGGATGCCGCAGGCGGCGATGGCGCTGGGGACTTTCTATTTGCAGACGGGGCGGCAGAGCGAGGCCTTGGCCGTGTTCGAGGAGTTTCTGAAAACATTTCCGAAGGATCCCGCCGCGCCAAAAGTGCGCGAGGCGCTGGCGCGGTTGAAGCAGGCGGCCAAGCCGTAGCAGGCTGCTGAAAAAGTCCTCTTGCTGTCATCACGAGCACGGCGAGGGATCTGCTTATTGCTGAAAACAAAGAAAAAGCAGATTCCTCGTCGCCTGCGGCTCCTCGGAATGACAGCCTGCCCCCCTGTCGCCTGCGGCTCCTCGGAATGACAGCGTGGCCCCCCTATAAACGCGCGGCGGATTACTTGCGGTTGGCGATGAGTTTGCAGAGGCGCTGGTCGAGGCGGCAGGCGGAGGAGTATTCCTGCTTGGCCAGGGCGGGCTGGTTCATGCGTTCGTAGACGAAGCCGAGATTGAGGTGTGCCTGCGCGAAGGAGGGGTCGGCTTCGATGGCGTGGCGGTAGTTTTCGGCGGCGTCGTCGAGGCGGTTCATGCGGCTGTAGCAGATGCCCAGGCTGTTGAAGGTGACAGGGTCGCGCAGGCCGAGTGCGGCGGCGCGGGAGAGGTCCTCGGAGGCGCTGACGTAGGTGGCTTCGGCGACGGAGAGCAGGCCGCGGTCGCGGAAGGCGGGAGCGAAATTGGGCTGAAGGGCGAGGACTTTATCGAGCGCGGCGCGGCTGGCGCGGGCGTCGCGCTGGGCGGCTTCGATTTGTGCGAGCAGGTACCAGGCGCGGAAGTTGCCGGGATTTTCGGCAAGCAGCGTGCTGATAAGATCGCGCGCGGGCGCGGCTTTGCCTTGCAGACCGAGGGCGCGGGCGAGTCCCATGCGGGCCTGGTCGAAGCCGGGATTGAGCGCGGCGGCGCGGCCAAACTGCTTTTCCGCTTCTTTCCATTGGGCGTTGTGGGAAGCGGCTTCGCCGAGAAGGAAGGGAAGCAGGTAGAGATTGGGCTCGGCATGTTCGAGGCGGGCCAGTAGGGCGCGGGCAGCGGGAAAATTTCCCGCGGAGATGAGATCGGTGGCGCGCAGGACGTCCTCGTAAGTGGAAAGCTTGTCCTTGGGATCGGCGAGTTTGGAGCCGGACGCGGCGGGAGCTTTATAGGCGACATAGCCGAGCGAGCGCAGTTTTTCCAGGACTTCGGGGCTGGCGCCGGTGGCTGTGCCGCCAGAGGGTGCGGCAGGAGCGGCGTAGGTGGCCAGCAGTTGAGAAATCTGCTCGCGCATGCGGGAAGCGACAGCCGCTTCTTTTTCCACGATGTTGGATTTTTCGGCGGTGTCGGTGGGATGCTCGTAAAGCTCCTGGCGAGGGGCGTCAATATAGTGATAGCGCAAGGTCTGAAGGCTCCGTAATGCGCTCCAACCAAACGAGTTAGCTGGATACATCGTTTCCGAGTAGGCGGCTCGTTGCGGCGCGTGCGGCTGGCCGGTGAGGAAGGGAAGTAAGCTGGCGGCCTGGAACTGTTTTTGGATGGGGTCGGTGATGCCGGCGAGATCGAGGAGGGTGGGGCCGACCTGAATGGTCTCCACGGCGTCGGAGACGCGCAGTACGGCGCGGGGAGTGGAGAGCGCGGGCTTGATGATGAGCGGGACGTGCACGGTGGAGTCGTAAACAAAAAAGCCGTGTTCGCGCTCGCCGTGCTCGCCCAGGGATTCGCCGTGGTCGCTCAGGAAAACGATGACGGCGCCGCCGTAAAGGTCGTGAGGCTGCTGCTTGAGCCAGGCGAAGAGGCGGGCGAGCTGGCTATCGGCGTAGGCGATTTCGCCGTCGTAAGGTTTTCCAGCATATTGCGTGTGGAACGGTTCGGGGGGATTGTAGGGGCTGTGCGGGTCGTAGAGATGCAGCCAGAGGAAGAAAGGCTGGGCGGAGTTGGAGCCGGTGTGTTCGTTTAACCAGGCGATGGCGTGGTCCACGCTTTCGCCGGCGGGGCGCTCGACCAGGGAGATATTTTTCTGGAGAAACTCCTGCCCGGCAAAGGCGTCGTCGTAGCTGTCAAAGCCGCGGGCCAGGCCCCATCCACGGTCGAGCACAAAGGAGCTGACAATGGCGGCGGTGGAGTAGCCGTTGGAGCGAAAAGTTTCCGCAAGCGTGCGAAAGCGCGGGCTGAGGGGCTGTCCGGTAAAGTCCTGCACGCCGTTGTGGAAGGGATAGGTGCCGGTGAAGATGGCGGCGTGGGAGGGCCAGGTAAGGGGCACCTGGGAGACGCCGCGCTCGAAGACCACGCCGTCGCGGGCCAGGGCGTCCACGCTGGGCGTGAGGCCGCCCGCGTAGCCGTAAGCGCCCAGGCGGTCGGCGCGCAGGGTGTCCACGGTGATGAGGATGACGTTGGGATGCGGGGGAGGGCTCTTGCGGCAGCCGGCGGAGGAGAGGCCGATTGCGCAGAGCAGGAGGAAAACGGAGCGAAGGAGCGTGCGCACGGAGGGCATTTAGGGCTTTTCGCCTCCGCCCTGGGTTTTACGCAGCTCTTCGTCAGCCTCGCTGTCCAATCCCTTGGCGCGCAGGGCTTTGACGAGGGCGGCACGGGCCTTGGCCAAGCGCGGCTCGATTTCCAAGGCAGAGCGCAACGAGGCGATGGCGTCATCGAGCTTTCCCTGGAAGAGCAGAAGTTCGCCGAGGGCTTCATGGGCCTGGGCGTAGTCCGGATTGATCTTCAGAGCCTGGCGCAGGGCGTCTTCGGCCTCGTCCATTTTACCCATGCGCACGTAGGCCGCGCCGAGATTGTAGGCCGCCGAAAAGTTCGTCCCATCCAATTCCAGAGTGCGGCGCAGCGTGGCCACAGCGTTCTCCCAGTCTCCGCTTTGGGCGTAGGCCAGCCCCAGATAGTAGGTGGCCAGGGAGTAGGCGGGGCTCAGCTTGAGGACAACCTGGAACTCCGCGATGGAGGCGGGAAAATCATTCTGGTGGTAATAATTCAGGGCCAGCAGGTAATGCACGGGCAGGGAATTGGGCTCGGCTTTTTCCGCTTGGCGCAGTTTCGCCAGCGATTCCGCGTAGCGCCCGTGCTGGCTGTCGGTCAGCGCGTCGGAAACGAGGTCGTAGACTTCGATGCGATCCTTGGGATCGGCAAGCCGGCGGTCGCTCAAGATCTCGTCGCCGCCGCCGGAGACGGCCACGTAGCCGAGCGATTTCAGGCGCTCCATCAGCACCGGGTCGAGGCCGGTTGTTTCCGCGGTTTTTTCGCCTGCTGACGGCGAGTTCTGGGCGATGAACTGGCCGAGGCGCTTGCGCATCTCGTTGGCCACGGCGCGCCGCGCCGCATAGAGATTTTTCAGTTCACGGGGGTCGCTCGAAAGGTCGTAGAGTTCGGGCCGGGGGGCGTCAATGAAATGGTACTGGCGGAAGCGGATGCCGCGCAGTTCGCTCCAGTTAAAGTGCAGCCGCGGCATATAAGTTTCCGCGTAGATTTCCGCCGGATCCCCGCCAACTTTCGCGGACATGGCCGCGGCCAGGCTGCGTCCCTGCAGTTCTTTCGGGCGGCTCGACGCGGTCAGATCCAGGATGGTCGGCAGGAGGTCCGCCAGACTGACGGGTTCATTGACCACGGGTTTGTGCGGCTGCGAACCGGCGGGCAGCTTGAAGATCAGCGGCACGTGCAGCGTGCTGTCGTAGATGAAGAAGCCGTGGGTTTTTTCACCATGGTCGCCCAGGCCCTCGCCGTGGTCCGCGGCCAGGACGATCAGCGTGCGATCATAGAGGCCGCGGGCTTTCAAGTAAGCCACCACGCGCCCCACCTGCGCATCCACAAAGGCGATTCCCCCGTCATAGGGCCGCGTGCGATAGCGCTGGCGATAGGGAGCGGGCGGGTTGTAGGGCTCATGGGCGTCATAGAGATGCACCCACAGCAGGAAGGGTTTCCGCGCGTGGCCCGCGAGCCAGCCGAGGGCGTGATCCACCACCTGATTGCCGGGGCGCAGCATGGCATCGAGATTTTTCTCGTCCAGGCGGCTGAAATCGAAGTGGTCGTAGTAAAAATCAAAGCCGCGGTTGAGCCCGAAGCGCGAGTCCAGCACGGCCGAGCCCAGCGACGCCCCGGTGGCGTAGCCCCTGTCCCGCAGCAGGGTGGCCAGGGTGGGCTGCGAAGAATTCAGGCGGTTGCCGCTGAAGTCGTGCATTCCGGTGCGCATCGGGTAGGTCCCGGTCAGCATGACGCTGTGCGAGGGCAGGGTCACGGGCACGGCGGTATAGGCGTTGGCGAAGCGCACCCCGTCCGCGGCCAGAGCGTCCATGTGCGGCGTCTGGATGAGTTTGTAGCCATAGCAGCCGAGATGGTCGGCGCGCACGGTGTCGATGGTGATGAGGACGACGTTGGGCGGGCCGCCCTCCTGCGGAGGCGCGGCGGCGGCCAAGAGCGGAGCGCAGAGGGCGGTTGCCGCCAGGACAAGGAGCCGGGAAAGAAATGGGAATCGCATGAGTTCGCTGGCCTCGGAAAGAGATGCGCGCATTGCCGCGGTAAAATTATACGTCAACGGCGCGGTCTGGCGCAGCGGGAAAGACGCGAAAAAATCCGGCAAAAGGGGGCAATTGGGACGCGCGGGGTTGCGCGGATGCGTTATAATCCGCGCAGCGCAGGAGAAAGCCGCGCGGCGGGAAAAGGCTCCGAATTGGAATAAAATCGGGGAAGGGGAGTGGCCGTGTTTGGGAACAAAGTCAGGATCGAAGATGAGTTGTACGCGCGGGCGAAGAAGTGCGCCGAGCTGGCCGGATACTCTTCCGCCGAGGAGTTTATCCAGCACGTGGTGGAAAAAGAGATCAACAAGATCATGGGATCGGATTCGGGCGAAGGGGATACCCCCGAAGAAATCAAAAAGCGGCTGCAGGGCCTTGGCTATATCGAATAGGCGCGCCCGGCCCGATTCCGCGGGCCGCGCGGAAGGCCGGCCGGCGGCAGGTCCAAACGAATGACGGCGCTGCTCTCCTGGATGGACAAGGCGTTTGATGTTCTGTTCCGGCTGCTGCGCGTGCTGCCGCCCTTTGCGGTTCTGGCCGTATTTTCGGCGGCGACGGCGGTGTTTGCGCTGGTGGTGGTGCGCTGGACTTCGGACCAGCAGGCCATCCGCCGGGTGAAGGACCGCATCGGAGCGCACGTCCTGGAAGTGCGCCTGTTTCCCGACCAATTGCGCGTGGTCCTGCGCGCTTACCTCTCCCTGTTTGGCCATACCCTGCTCTATCTGCGCTATTCCCTGCGCCCGCTGCTGTTCATGACCCTGCCGCTGCTGCTGCTCTTCGTGCAATTGGAAGGGTATTTCGGGCGCTCGGGGGCGCCCGTGGACCGCGATTTCCTCCTGCGCGTGACTCTGCGCCAGGCCGATGCGCTGCCGGAGGTTTCCCTGCGCTTGCCGCCCGGACTGACGCAGCAGGCGCCGGCGGTGCGCATTGCCGCCGAGAGGGAAGTGGATTGGCGGCTGCGGGCGGAACAACCCGGAGTGAGCGAAATCGAATTGCGCGCGGGAGACAGCGAAGCGACCAAGCGGATCGTCGCGGGGAACGAATTCACGCGCATCACCCCCGTGCGGGAGAGCGGCGGGTTATGGACGCGCATGATCAATCCGGGGGAAGCGAACTTGCCCGCGGGAGGCGCGGTGGAAAAAATTGAAATCGAATATCCGGCGCGGGTGTTTCCTCTGTGGGGCTGGGCAATGGACTGGCTGGTGCCCTATCTGGCGCTGACGCTGCTCGGCGCGCTGCTGCTCAAGGGCGTCTTTGGGACGGAGCTATGAGTTGTATGCGGAATAAGAACTTCGCGGGCAAGCGGCGCCGGCCGCGCTGGCTGGGCTGCGCCGCGCTGGCGCTGCTTCTGCTGCTGGCCATGCCTCCGGCGGCCCACGCCTATGTGGGGCCGGGCGCGGGATTCGCCGTGCTCTCCTCGTTCCTGACGCTGCTGCTGGCTTCCGTGCAGGCCTTTTTCGCGCTGCTGACCTGGCCGGTGCGCCAGATCTTCCGGGCGCGGCGGCGCCGCCGCGCCTACCGCCGGGCGCGAACCGACCGCGTGGTCATCCTGGGGTTTGACGGGATGGACCCGGAGCTGACCGAGCGGTATATCCGGGAAGGGAAGCTGCCCAACCTGGCCAAACTGCGCGAGCAGGGAACCTTTCGCCCGCTGGCCACCACGATTCCGCCGATTTCCCCGGTGGCCTGGTCCTCGTTTCTGACCGGGGTGAATCCCGGCAAGCACAACATTTACGATTTTCTGGCGCCGGACCGGCAGCGCTATCTTCCGGAGCTGTCTTCGGCGCGGATTCGCGGCTCCAAGCGCGTGCTGCGCATCGGACGCTACGCCATTCCGCTGGGCAAGCCGTCCATCAAGCCGCTGCGGCGGGGCAAGCCGTTCTGGCACTATCTGGGCGACGCGGGCGTGTTCTGCTCGGTGATTCGCGTGCCCATCACGTTTCCGCCGGAGAAATTTTCCGGTGTGCTGCTCTCGGGAATGTGCGTCCCGGATATTCAGGGAACGCAGGGAACGTTTTCCTACCACACGACGCGGCGCGCGAACCGGGAAACCGCCAGCAACCGCGTGGTCGTCCCCTTCGTGAAAAATGGCAAGGCCTTTCATTCCTACATTCCCGGCCCGCCGGACACGCTGCGCGCGGACGCGAAGGAAGAGTTGCGCGCGCACTTCGCGGTGAAGCCGCTGGCGGGGAAGCGCAAGGCGCAGTTGCAGATGAACGGCAAGAAGATCGAACTCGCCGAAGGCGAATATTCGGAATGGGCGGAGGTGGAATTCAGCGCGGGGCTGGGCGTGACGGTGAAAGGCATCTGCCGGTTCTACCTGAAATCGGTGCAGCCGGAGCTGGAGCTGTACGCCACGCCGGTGAACATCAATCCCATGAATCCGGCGCTGCCGATTTCGCATCCGATTTCGTATTCGGTGTATCTGGCCAAGCTGCAGGGGCTTTACGCCACGCTGGGGCTGGCCGAGGACACCTGGGCGCTGAACGACGGATTTCTGGACGACAATGCGTTTCTGGAGCAGTGCTACCTGATTCACGACGAGCGCGAGCGGATGTTTTTCGACGCGCTAGAAAAGACGCGGCAGGGCGTGTGCGTGTGCGTCTTCGACATCACCGACCGCGTGCAGCACATGTTCTGGCGCTACCTGAAGGATGGCGAGGGCAGCGACGGCGGGCATGTGCACAGCCACGGCTATGTGCAGGCGGCCGCGGCCGGGGAAGGCCAGGAGTCGGAACTGGTGATCGAAAAGCTGTACCAGCGCATGGACGCGCTGATCGGGCGGACGGTGGAGAAGATGGAAAAGGATTCGCTGCTGCTGATCGTCTCCGACCACGGATTCAAGTCGTTCGAACGCGGCGTGAACCTGAACTCCTGGCTGCACCAGAACGGTTACCTGGCGCTGAAGGAAGGCGCGCCTTCGGGCGACTGGTTTGCGGACGTGGATTGGGCGCGCACGCGGGCCTACGCGCTGGGGCTCAACGGCATTTACCTGAATTTGCGGGGACGCGAGAGCAGCGGAACGGTCGAGCCCGGCGAAGAAGAAAAACGCTTGCGCGCGGAGCTGTGCGCCAAGCTGGAAGGGCTGACCGATCCCGCGACATCGCAGGAGGCCATCCGCAGGACGTTCAACTCGATGCAGGCCTTTACCGGGCCGTACCGCGAGAACGCGCCGGACGTGGTGATCGGATTCGGCGCGGGCTACCGGGCGTCGTGGGATTCGGCCCAGGGGCGCGTGACCAAGGATGTGTTCGAAGTGAATTCGAAAGCGTGGAGCGGGGACCACTGCATTGACCCCGAACTGGTGCCGGGGGTGCTCTTTTCCAACTGGAAAATCGCCGGCGAAAAACACGCCATCACCGACGTGGCGCCGACCTTGCTGGATCTTTTCGGCTTGAAGGTTCCGGGGCACATGGACGGGAAGGTCTGGCCGGCTGCGCGGGAATAATCGCGCGAGGCGGGGGCGGGGTGCTAGAATTTTCCTGTAAAAAATAATGGCTACGCGAAAGAAAATCAGCAAGAAGCGCGCGCGGCGAACGCCGCCGCGGCGCTCCGCTCCTCCCAAAAATCCCAAGGGATTTCTGCGCACCATTGCCGTGGATTTCGACGGTGTCATCGCCGAATACGACGGGTGGAAGGGGCGGGGAGTTCTAGGCAATCCCCGCGGGGATGTGCTGGCGGCGCTGCGCGAGTTGCATGAGGAAGGGTGGAAGATCGTCATCCACACCACGCGGGGCGTGGAGGAGGTCGGGCCGTACCTCGAAAAGCACGGGATACCGCACCACGAGGTCAACCGCAATTCGGACTACGAAACATTGGGAGTGAAGCCGGTCGCCGACGTGTACTGGGACGACCGCGCATTTCAATATTCAGGCGATGCGCGGCGGGACCTGGCCGTCATCAAGCGCTTCCGCACCTACAGCGGACGCGAGTAGCGCCTTTCCGAAAAAAATAATCTTCAGTCCTTCACCGCTTTGTCGGTGATGGCCAGCGCGCGGTCAATGATGGCGAAGCCCTCGCGCAGCTCCTTTTCGTTGATGCACAGCGGGGGGTTGGTGAAGAAGGTGTTCCAGCGCACGAAAGTGTACAGCCCCTCCTGGCGGAAGAATTTTCCCAGAGCCAGCATTTCCTCGGAAGCGCCGTTGAAGGGGGCCATGGGCTCGCGGGTTTTGCGGCTGCGCACCAGTTCGAAAATCCCGAAGAGGCCGATGGCGCGCGTGGCGCCGACGGAGGGATGCTTCTTTTCCATTTCGGTCATCAGTTCTTTCATCAGCGCGCCCATCTTGCGCGTGTTTTCGAGCAAGCGGTCTTCCTCGTAGACGCGGATGGTGGCCAGGGCCGTGGCGCAGCCCAGCGGATGGCTGTTGTAGGTCAGCCCGCCGTAGAAAACCTTGTCGGTGAAATGTTCGGCGATGCGCCGGCGCATGCCCACCGCGCCGAGCGGAATGTAGCTGCTGGTCAGCCCCTTGGCCATGGTCAGCAGGTCCGGCACGACGTTCCAGTGATTGACGGCGAACCATTCCCCGGTGCGCCCGAAGCCGGCCATCACTTCGTCGGCGATCAGCAGGATGCCGTATTTGTCGCAGAGCGCGCGCACGCCCTGCAGATAACCGTCCGGCGGAATGAGGATACCGTTGGTGCCGGTGACGGTTTCGAGGATGAAGGCGGCGATGGTCGCGGGGCCTTCCAGTTGAATGGTTTCCTCGAGCAGCGCCAGGGCCTGTTCGGCGGTGTCCCATCCGCGGGCGATGCCGTGATAGGGATCGAGGACGTGCACCACGCCGGGAATGCCCGGCTCGGCGGCCCAGCGGCGCGGGTCGCCGGTGAGCGTGATGCTGCCGGCGGTGCCGCCGTGATAGGAGCGGTAGCGCGCCAGAATCTTGTGGCGGCCGGTGTAGAAGCGCGCCAGCTTGACCGCGTTTTCGTTGGCATCGGAGCCGCCGTTGGTGAAAAAGAAAACGTCAATGTCGCCGGGAGCGATCTCCGCGAGCTTGGCGCCCAGGCGCGCGCGCGCTTCGGTGGCCATATAGGGATTGGCGTAGGCCAGCGTGGCGGCCTGTTCGCTGATGGCCTGGATGACGCGCGGGTCGCCGTGGCCGATGTTCACGCTCATCAACTGGCTGTTGAAGTCGAGATAGCGCTTGCCTTCGGGCGTCCAGAAATAGCAGCCCTTGGCCCCGGCCACGGGGATGGGGTCCACCTTGGACTGCGCCGACCATTCGAAGAGCGTGTGCTTTTTAGTGAGGGCGATCATCTCCTCGCCGCTCATGCCTTTTCCCGCCGCGTTCGTCGTCATTCCGCTTGCCTCCGTCCGATGGTTGCCCTTGCGCGAACGCTTAGGATATCACTCCCGCGCGGTTTGGCCGAACTCACAGATTGTCGAGAAAAAACTGCGTGATCCGGCGGAAGAGCACGGTGCGCGCCGGAGGGTCGCTGATGGGATGGCCGCGGCCGGGGAAGAAGGACACCTCGGCGTACTTGCCTTTGGCGATGAGTTCGTTGATTAGCGCCATCGTATTGGCGAAGTGCACGTTGTCGTCGCCGGTGCCGTGGGCGATCAGCAGCTTGCCGCGCAGGCCCTCGGCGTGGGTGATGGGCGAAGAGTCAAGATAGCCCGCGGCGTTATCCTGCGGCCGGGACATGTAGCGCTCGGTGTAAATCGTGTCGTATTGGCGCCAGTCGGTGACGGGAGCTCCGGAAAAGCCGGCCTTGAAAAGGTCGCCGGCTTCGAACATGAGGTGCAGGGTCATGTGTCCGCCGTAGCTCCATCCCCAGATGCCGATGCGGGCGGGATCCACCCAGGGCTGCGCGCGCAGCCAGGCCACGCCGTCGCGCTGGTCGGCCAGTTCCTGCCGGCCCAGGCGCAGATGAATGGGAGTTTCGAACGCGTGGCCGCGCCCGGTGGAGCCGCGATTATCCACGGCGAAGATGACGTAACCCTTCTGGGCCATCAACTGGTGCCACAGGAAATTGGTGTTGCCCCAGGCGTTGACGACCACCTGCGCGCCGGGCCCGCCGTAGGTATAGACGAGGACGGGATATTTGCGGGCGGGGTCGAAGTCCGGCGGCTTGATGAGCATGGCGATGAGTTTTGTGCCGTCCTGCGCGGTGATCGAGGTGAATTCAACGGGCGAGAGTTTGTATTCGGCCAGCTCGGCCACCTTGTTTTCGTTGAGTGCGGCGATGCGCGTGCCGTCGGCGCGCAGCAGGTCCTGGCGCGGCGGCGCGGCGGTGCTGGAAAACGTGTCCACGAAGGCGTTTCCGGCGGGCGCGAAATTGACGGAGTGCGTACCGTCCTCGCGGGTGATGCGCGCAAAGCCCGTGCCGTCCAGCTTCACGCGATAAAGATGCCGTTCGGTCGGGCTTTTTTCCGTGGCCGTGAAATAGATCGTTTTGCCCGCTTCATCCACGGAGGTTACGCCCAGCACCGCCCAATCCCCGCGCGTAAGCTGCGCCGCCTCCGTGCCGTCCAAGTTGTAGAGATAGAGGTGGCGGAAGCCGCTGCGCTCGCTGGACCACAGGAAACGCTTGCCGTCCGAAAAAAAATAGAGATCGTCGCCGAGGTTGATCCAGTAGGGATCGGTTTCTTTCAGGATCACGCGGCTCGCCCCGCTGGCCGCATCCGCAAACAAAAGTTCGATCGCGTTCTGCGCGCGGTTCAGGCGCTGGATGGCCAGGCGCTTGCCATCGGGGAGCCATTCGACCCGCGGCACGTAGATGTCGGTTTCCGCGCCGGTGTCCATGAGGCGCGCGGCGCCGCCCGCGAGAGCGGCGGCGTAGACGTGAACGACGGGATTGGCCCCGCCCGCCTGCGGGTATCGCGCCCATTCGAGTTCAGCGGGTATGGAACTGAAATCCTGCGTGGGGTAGCGGGCGACCGCGCGTTCGTCCATCTCCAGATAGGCGATGGCCGAGGAGTCCGGCGACCACCAGTAGGCCGTCTTGCTGTCGAGTTCTTCCGGATAGACCCAGTCGAGTTCGCCCTTGCGCACTTCCTCGCTGCCGCCCGTGGTGAAGGCGCGCGCTTCCCCTCCCGCCGCGCTCACCAGCCACAGATTGTGATCGCGCACGAAGCTGACCCAGCGCCCGTCCGGGGAAATTTTCGGATCGGCCAGCGGTTCCTTGCCGGAGACCAACGGGCGCGCGCTCTGCGTTTTCAGGTCGTACCAAATGATTGAAGTGGGCCCGTCAAACAGCAGGGCATCGCCATTCGGCGACCACTGGCAGCGCGCCGGTGCGCGCCGTCCCAGTCCGGTGGATTGGGTGGGCTGCGAGGAGTCCGGCGGCAGCAGCGCGGCCAGTTTTTCGGCGGAGAGCAGCAGGCTGCGCTCGCCGCTCGCGGCTTCGATCACCCAAAATTCCGTGCCGGCCTGCTGGCCCGCGCCGCTCTTCTGAAAATAGACGAGCCGCTTGCCGTCCGGGCTCCAGGCCAGGCCGTTGAGGAGCTGCCCGCTGAGGCTGGGCTGGCCCCAGATGCGCTCGACGGTAAGAGACTTGCCGCGAGCGTGAGACGGCTCCGCGGCCGGCGGAGTTTGCGCCGCAGCGGAAATTTCCGCGCTGGCGCAGAAAAGCAGAACGGTCAGAAAGCGAAACCATCGGGAACGCAGCATCGTTGCCTCCTTGAAATCCTCGCGCGGGCGTCGATTGGCGCAGCCCATCACGCACGCTGGTAAAATTCGATCAGCACTTTCGAGCCGCCGGGAGCGGGCGCGAGAAAAAAGTTTACGCGGGTGCCGTCGGCGCCGGGCCGGGTCTGCGGATAGACCGGGGCCACGCCGAATTTCTCTTTCAGCAGTTGCGTGGCCCGCTCCACGCTCGTGACGCGGTATTCCACCTGCTGGATGCCTTCACCGAGTTTCGCCAGATAGCGGGCGATGGCCCCGCTTCCCGCCGGGTCGCGCGTGGTCAGAATGTCCAATGCCACGTTTTGCGGAAAATGCAATTCGAATTCGGCGGCGTCCTGCTCGGGCGGAACCTCCGCCAGGCGCGGCGCACCGTTGGCGGCGCGGATTCGCGCGAAGGTTTCCGGGGCGACGGCCACGCCCACGGTGATGTGCGGGGTGTTTCCACCGAGCAGCGCGGCCAGCTCGGCATTGCCGCGCCAGCGCGCCGCTTCCGGCTCGGCCAGCGCGCCGCCGGCGCGATAGAGCGCCGCCGCAGCTTCCGTGCGCGCGGCGGCGTCCGGGGAGCTGAGTGCGGCGATGAATGCGGAGAGCGCGTTGGTCATGGGTTAGGCGGACATTTTACCGCCGGACTAGGCCGGAGGAGCCGGTTTTCTGCCGCTGAGCAGCGAAGGCAGCAGCGCGGCCAGAAGGATTGCTCCGACGATGGCCAGGGAGATATGCACGGGGATGTGCAACCAGGGCTCGGCCAGCATTTTTCCGCCGACGAAGAGCAGGACGACGGCCAGGCCAGTGCTGAGATAGCGGAAATAACCGAGCACTCCGGCGAGAAGAAAATAAAGCGCGCGCAGGCCGAGGATGGCGAAAACGTTCGAGGTGAAGACGATGAAGGCGTCATGGGTGATGCCGAAAATGGCCGGGATGGAGTCCAGCGCGAAGGTGACGTCGGTAATCTCAATGACCAGGAGGACGAGGAAGAGGGAGGTGGCGAACCAGCGGGTGCCCTGGCGGATAAAAAAGTTTGGGCCGTGGTCCCCGCGGGCCACGCGCAGATGCGTGCTGGCGAATTTGAAGATCGGGTTCTGCTCCGGGTGCGCTTCCTGGCTGCGCGCCAGCAGCATGTGCAGGCCGGCATAGAGCAGGAACGCGCCGAACACGTAGGTGATCCAGGAAAAGCGCGCCAGCAACGCGGCTCCCGCGGCGATCATGGCCCCGCGCATCAGCAGGGCGCCCAGGATGCCCCAGGCCAGGATGCGGTGCTGGTAGCGCTCTTCGGTGCGGAAGGTGCGGAAGACGATCAGAAAGACGAAGAGATTGTCCACGCTGAGGGATTTTTCGATGACGTAGCCGGTGAAAAATTCCAGGGCCAGGCGCGAGCCGTACCAGTGCAGGATGCCCAGGCCGAACAGGACCGAGAGGGACACCCACACCGCGCTCCAGATGGCCGCCTCGCGCGGACCCACGCGGTGCGCCGAGCGGTGAAATACGCCGAGGTCCAGGGTAACGGCGAGAAGCACAAAAAGGAGAAAGGCGGCCCAGTGCCAGAGGGTGCCCACGCTCGTAACCGTTGCCGCGCTGGTCATGGAGTTTCTTTTTGACGCTACGGCATGGAGGAGCGCGCTTCGGCGGCGTTCAAGATGCTCAACTCAATTCGCGCGACCTTGCCGCCCTCGATCGCCACCGGAACGTTCCAGCGGACGCGCATGTCGCCGGCGGCGGCATCCTGCCCCAGCGTGCTGAGCCAGTAGGCGCCGGCGGGGATGGCCAGGAAGATTCCGCGGCCGTCCAGGTCGGTGTCCGTTTTTCCGGCCAGGTATTTAGTCTGGGCGTATTCGGGCGCCTGCCGCGCGACCTTGCGGGCGTGCTCCACGCTGAGCTGATTCCACAGGCGGCCGGGATTGACGGGGTCGAGATAGACGCTGATGCTGGCCAGGGTCTGCTTGTTGGCCTCGATGAACTTCTTGAGCGCCGCAAGGTATTCCTGGCGAAGTTTCCGGTAGCGCTCCGGGCGCTCGGTCTTGTCGCTCTCCTTGTATTTCTCGCGCGGCAGGCCCTGGGTGATGCCGCTGTTGGCTTGCAAGTAGGCCGCCAGAAATTCGGGAATGGAGATGACCTCACCGGCGGTCAGGCCCAGTTCAATTTCCTGTGTGGCGATGTTGACGGTGTTGTGCGCCTTCATCCAGGCCTTCAGCTCCGGGGAAACCTTCAGCGAATCGATGAACTCCTCGCGCGGGGGAAGCGCGGAGGCGGCATCGGCCTCGCGCACGATTTCAGCGTAGTCCCGCGTGAGCAGATAGAAGGTGAACTGGCGCACCGGCTCGGGCCGGCCGGAGGTGGGGGTAATCCGCGCGGTGAACTCGAGGACGCCGGTGCGGGAGGGCTCGCCCGGCGCGGCGGGAGCCTGCGCGCGAGCGGCGGGAATAAACTCCGCCAGCAAAGCCAGGAAGAAGAACGAAGCTGCCGCGAGTGAGGAACGCATCAGCAAAATCCTACCAGATTGCCCGCCCCGGCCCTAGCCCGCATTTCCCTGTATTTCGCGGCAACGTTATGCGAGCGATCGCTGCATTCGCCCCGGCGAACTCAGGGAGAAGTCTGCGGCGGGGGAGCGATGGGCAGGACGCGGCGGCCGTCGCGAACGTCTCGCGGAGGATGGGTGAGCACCGCCGCGCCCTCCTCGATGCCCCCCAGAATTTGCACTTCGTCTTCGTTGCGATGGCCGGTCTGCACCGCGCGGAGGCGCGCCCGGCCTCCTTCCAGCACGAATACGTACCAGTCCTTCTCCCGGCGGAAGACGGCGCTGGCGGGCACCTTCAGAATATTTTCGCCGACCCAGACGACGATGCGGGCTTCGACACGGTAGCCGTCGCTAAGCGGCCCCGGAGGGTCCACGAAATCCAGAATAACGTTGACGCGCTTTTCCTCGACGCCCAGCGCGGAAACCTTGGTGAAGCCCGAGGGCTCGACCAGGCGCACCCGGGCGCGCAATGGCTGGTTGCCACCCCATCCTTCCAGCCAGGCTTGTGCTCCGGGGCGGATCTTGACCGCGTCGGTGGAGAGCGCATCCACCACCACCTCGAGTTTGGTGGGATCGCCCAGCAGAAGCAGCGGCAGCCCCGCCGGCACCACCCGCTCGCTTTTTTCCAGCACGCGCAGAACCCGCCCGCCAACGGGCGAGCGGACGGGTACAGGCTTGCCCGAGCTTCCCTGGGCTTCGAGCCCGGTCAGGGAGGCGCGGGCCAATTTGACTTCGGAAGCCGCCACCAGCACGCCGAACTTGGCGGCCTCCAATTCCGCCGCTCCCGCGGCCTCGGCGTTCTGCACTTGCTCGAAGGTCTGCTTGGAGATGACCCGGCTGCGCTCCAGTTGCTCGGCGCGCTCGCGGTCGCTCTTGGCCATTGCGAAGTCGGCGCGGGCATGCGCCAGACGAGCTTCGGCCTGGCGGTTGGCGGCCTCCGCGGCGGCGATACGCGCCAGCGCTTCCTGGTGCTCGCGTTCGCCCAGGGGCGAAGGCTCGATGGAAGCGACCACCTCCTCCTGCTTGACCGCCGTGCCCTCTTCCAGTTCGATGCGCAGCAACCGCCCCGGCACCGGCGCGGCCACGATGTAGCGTTCATGGGCGCGCGTTTCACCCTTCTCCGAAATGGTCTCGAACATCAAGCCGCGCTGGGCCAGCGCGATTTCCACGGGCACGGGGGAGGGCCAGAGCGCGTAGAGGATCCACGAGGCGGCCAACAGCAGGGCGATCCAGCCGTAGGGCAGCTGGGGTAAACGCCGCTTCTTTTTCGGAAAGGGAGGCACGTCTTTTATTCCCTCGTTTTCAGCACGGCAATCAAGTCCATGCGCCGCATGCGGCGAAATATCAAGATTCCGGTGATGGCCGACGCCACCGCCACCACGACAAAGGCCAAAACATAAGTTCTTCCGGTGATGACCAGGGGCATGCGGTAGAGCTCGGTCTGCATCACCGCGGTCAGCAGCTTGCAAATGGCGTAGCCCAGCCCGAACCCTGCCGGGACGGAAAGCGCGGCCAGCATCCCCTGCTCGCCAAGCAGCATCCAGCCGATCTCCCGCTGGGTGAAGCCCAGCACCCGCAAGGAGCCCAGTTCCTGGCCTCTTTCGGAAAGCGAAATCCGAGCGCCATTGTAAACCATCCCGGCGGCAATGATGGAGGCAAAGATGACCAGTGCGCCCGTGGTGATACGCAGGCTCCGCGCGATGGTCTGGTAAAACCCCTGGAGCATGGCCTCGCGCACGGCCACTCCACTGACCGCGGGAGTGCTTTTCAAGAGCGAGTAAAGCCGCGGGGAGGCCCGCGGATCCACCGCCAGGAAAGCGCCGGAAATCGTGCCGCTCTCGCGCAGCAGCGCGTGCAGCGCGCGGATGTCCATGTAGGCGGCCATGCCGATGAGTTCATCCACGGTCGCGCTGACGCTGACGCGCTGCACCACGCGCTCGCCTTCCAGCACCTCCACGGTGACGGCATCCCCCGGCACGACCCCCAGGATCTGGGCCAGTTTCGCGGAGAGCACCACGCCCTCCGGGGGCAGTTCCACGATCTCCATCCGGCTGTTCACCAGCCGGCGTAATTGCCCGTTGGGCTGTAGCCCCAGGAGGGCGATGCGCCGCGAGCGATGCGCGAAGCGCAGCCGCGCGGGCACCGTGCGGAACGGCTCGCTGCGCAATACGCCGGGAAGGTGCTCGAGGTCATGGCCCGCCGAAGCGGATTGCGCGGTGGAAAAGGTCAGGGTGACATCGTCGCGCAACGCCGTCTGGAACTCCACCTTCACCAGGTAATCGATGGCGTCGTAGAAATAAAATCCCACGATCAGGATAGCCACCGCCAGGGCCATGCCCAGCACGTTAAGCCCCGCTTTCCCCGGGCGCCGCTGCACATTGCGCAGAATAATGCGCGTGCCGATCTGGAAGTACTCCTGCACGCCCAGCCGCTCCGCGAGCCCCGCGCGGAACACCGGTGGCGATTCCGGGCGCATGGCTTCCGCGGGAGGCAGCGCGGCGGCGGTGCGCACCGCGGCCAGCGCGCCCAGGGCCGCCGCTCCGCCGCTCAAGGCCAGAGCCACCAGGAAGAGCCGGCCTCCCGGCGCGAAGAGCAGTTCGGGAAAACGGAAGAAATCGGCGTAGAGCCGCGCCATGCCCCGCCCCATCCACACCCCCAGGGGCATGCCCAGCAGAGCGCCCAGCAGCAGCGCGGCCGCCGCGAACTGCAAATAGTGCAGGCCGATGGAGAGGTTGCCGTAGCCGAAGGCCTTCAATAATCCGATGGCGTTTCGCTGCGTGCTTACCAGGCGCGTCAGGACCACGTGCACCAGAAACACGGCGACGCCCAGGAAGATGGAGGGCACGAAGATTCCGGTCACGCGATCCTGGGTGATTTCGTCGCTCAGAAAGCGGTGGGAAAGCTGCTCGTCGCGGCCGTGGGCTCCCAGGCTGCCGTAGGATTCCAGCAAGGTATCAATGCGCGCGATCACTTCCGGTTCGCTGGTTCCCGGAGTGAGCGACAACGAAACGTCGTTGAACGCGCCTTCCATCTGGAAGGCCGGGCCGAGAGCCTCCCGGCTCATCCACAGGACGCCAAAGCGGCGGTTGTCCGGAAAAATGTCGCCGCCGCGAATTTCATAGACGTACTCTGGAGAGAGCGCCACGCCCGCGATGTACAGCCGTTGCCAGCGGCCGTTGATCACCGCGCCGATGCTGTCGCCGGGGCGCAGGCCATTGGCGCTGGCGAAGGCTTCGCTGGCCAGCACTTCGCGCCGCGCTCCGGCTTCGATCCACCGTCCTTCGCGCAGGAACAGGGCGTTCAGGCGGGGCTCCCCGCGGGCCGGAAGAGAGATGATCCGGCCCAGCGCCGGCTCCATGAGCCCCGGCACGTCCAGGGTGACCTCCTCGACCACGCGGGTTTCCACCGTGGCCACGCCGGGAATTTCCGCGAGGCGCGCGGCCAGCGATTCAGGGGCGCGTTTGAGCTGGGCGAAGACGTCGGCGAAGCGGTACTGCTCGTAGTAGCTTTTCTGCGCGGCGGCGATGGATTCATAGCAGCCGCGCATGGTCACGTAGGTGGCCATGCCGCAGGCCGCCACCAGAGCGATGGAAAGCATCTGGCTGCGCATGTGCCAGAGGTCGCGGACGAGTTTTTTCTGCAGCGCGCGCATCGCGGGTCACCAGGAAATTTCCGCCGGCGCGGCTTTCTTCTCGTTGCGGTAAATCTCGGCGATTCTCCCGCTGCTCAGGCGAATCACGCGGTCGGCCATGGCGGCGATGGCGGCGTTGTGGGTGATCACCACGGTGATGGTACGCAGCTCGCGGTTGACCCGCTCGAGCACTTCCAGCACCAGCTTGCCCGTGCCGTAGTCCAGCGCTCCGGTGGGCTCGTCGCACAGCAGCACCTCCGGGCGCTTCACCACCGCGCGGGCGATGGCCACGCGCTGCTGTTCTCCTCCGGAGAGCTGCGCGGGGAAGTGGTGCAGGCGCTCGCCCAACCCCACCATGCGCAAACACTCCTCCGGGTCCATGGGATTTTCCGCGATTTCCGCCACCAGTGCGGTGTTCTCCAAAGCCGTCAGGCTGGGGATCAAGTTGTAGAACTGGAAGACGAAGCCGGCGTGCTCCCGGCGGTAGCGGGTGAGTTCCTCGGCGTCGGCGGTGGTGAGGTTGTGGTCGCGGTAGAAGACTTCGCCGCTGGTGGGCACGTCCAGCCCGCCAAGAATATTCAGCAGCGTGGATTTCCCGCTGCCCGATGGGCCCAGCATCACCACGAATTCGCCGGGAAAAAGGTCCAGGTCCACGCCGGAAAGCGCCGGCACTTCCACTTCGCCCATGCGGTAGATTTTGGTGATCGCATGAGCATGAAAAACAGGATCCAGCGAGGTTGCGCTGGCGGGGTTGCTGCCCGAGTTCCTGCGGAGTATAGCCATGACCGGCGTCCTGGCGGCTCGCCGAGAGCGAGCCCTGCACACAAGACGATGGTACCGCAGAATACGCGGCAGCGCGGACTTGTCCGCCGCCCGGGAGATTTCTGCCCATCAATCCGCGGCTATTATTCGGCGCGGCTCTTGAACAATTCCACGGGCAGCGTGGCGTTCCTTTTTTCTCCCGCCAGCGTGGTCATGTTCAACGGCCCCCAGCCCAGAATCTTTCCATCGGTGCGGATGGCCACCACGCGCCGCCCGGCCACGTAGTAGGCCTGGACGGGGCCCACTCCCTTGGGCGTCTGCGGCAGCGGGAAAATTCCGTCGCTGCTGCCGTTTTCCAGACCGCCGTAGTAGCCTTCGCCCCAGCCCCGCAGCGTCCCGTCCTTCAATTGCACCATCACGAATCCCAGGCCCGCCTGGATTGCGCGCACGCCGGCCACTCCCGGCACCGCGCAGGGGGTCAGATGATAGAGATTGGAGGCGTCCGTTTTCGGCTTGGCGGGATCGCCCACGGACGCGCTGACCACGTTGCGCACTCCGGCCACCGCCTGCGGCGTGCCCACGGTCGGCGGCAGGGCTTTCTTCGCGGCGGGGTCCAGGGGCGGATCGTTGGCCGAGCCCCATGCTTTTACCGTCCCGTCCGTTTCCATCAGCACGTAGATGAAGCCGTTGCCCGCGACGATGGGCAGGCGCTTGGCTGCCGCGGTCTGCGCTTGCGCCGACGATCCCGCTCCCAGGCACAGCACGGCCGCGATCATTCCTGTCAGTAATCTTTTCCATTCGATCTTCATGGGGTTCTCCGCGGGCTTAAGCAGACCGCGTGTGGGGCAATGCTATGCCGTAATTGTTCCTGCGGCGCTGCGCGAAGAGATTCGCTTGTCCATCTGATAAAGCGGTTTATTTTCGAAGGTATTTGATTCTTTTGGCATGTCCCGGTGGAGAGCCGGGAGTGGGGAATCCGTGCGCTGTCGGGGAGCGTTAGCAGGTTGCGGAAAAAAGCCACTGGCTCTGTCATTTCGAGCGCAGCGAGGAATCTCTCTTTGAAAAAGGCCAGCAAAAGAGAGATTCCTCGCCGTTTCGCTCCTCGGAAGGACACAGAAAGTGAGTTTTTCCGCAGACTGTTAGAGCAGGTGGAAGCCGACTTCGATGGTAATAAAAACGGAAACGGGTTTGCCGCTGGGGCCGCTGGCGGGCTTGCATTTCCAGGTTTTCACCGCGGCAATGGCATTTTCATCGAGTCCCATGCCCAGGCCCTTGGCCACGCTGAGATTGGTGAAGCGGCCGTCCGGGGTGACCACACCCTGGAGCAGCACGGTTCCCTGATACTTGGCCTTGCGCGCTTCCTCGGAATATTGCGGTTCGGGCTGATAGTAGCAGACCGGAGTGCCTACGCCGTTTCGGCCCGCGTTGTAGATGCCGCCGCCGGTGCCGCCGCCCGAGCCGGGGCCGTAGCCTCCGCCCGTGCCCGAGCCAATTCCGGTTCCCTCGCCATTGCCGAGCCCGCCGTCGTTCAAGCTGGCCAGCGGGTCGCCCATGTTCGCCAGGGGGTTGGGCAGTTTCATATCCGGACCGAGCAGGGTGGCTTCGGCGGCAAATTTCGGATGCAGGTCCTTGATGGTGGTGGGGGCAGCGATCTGCTGTTGGGCGAAGCGGGGCAGCTTGCCCTTTTCGGGGGGAAGCTTGGCGTGCTGTCCGCCGCCGCCATGGGCCTGATCCGCGCCGGGCGGCATCCAGGGCTCGATCAAAGCTGTCGCGCCGTCCGTCTTGGCCTTGACCACGGTCGTGGTCTTGAAAAATAAAGGAAGGAAGAGGAGCAGGAGGAGCAGGCCGTGCGCGCCCATGGAAATGGCCTGGGTGCGGCCGAAATCCTCGTCCTTGGTCCAGATCTCTTTTACCTTGGCGCCTTTGGGAAGCCGCAGTTTGGGGCCGAACAGAGCGTCCTTGAGGCGCTCCTTGAAGCCGCCAAAATTTCCGCCCCAATTGACTTCCAGTCCGGTGCCGCTGGCGCGCCCGGCCGGAACCGGCTTGCTTTGCAGGAATTCCTTGAGATTATCGAGCAGGCCGCTGCGAAAAGCGGGCGGGCGGAAGGGAGTGCCCTCGCGGGCAGGGCCGAGTTTTACGGGGCGCTCGAGCAGGAAATCACGGAAATTGGACCAGAAGCGGTCGGGCATCAGGTGAGCCGGCGGCCCGAACTTGGGAACGGCCGAAGCGGGCACGGGCGTGGAATTCGCATTGAACTGCGAGGAGGACACTTTGGGCTTTGCGAGATCCGGCGGCAGCAGATTAACGAGTGATTCCGACAACGTTTTTCACCTGATCCATTAAACTGGGTTTTCCGGCTGCTCCCCCAATTTCTTTCGATTCAGGCCCGTGGAAATCGGTTGCACGGGTGAATCGGCTGACAGCAGCGAAACTTCATTGTAACATACAGAGTTGCTCTGCCTGCCAGTGTGCTCTCAAGGGCACTGTCCCCATAGACGGGTAAAGGAAGATTAGGAAAGCAAAAACACCGATGGCCGAACCGCTCGAACTGAAGAAGACGATCAACCTACCCAAAACGGAATTTCCGATGAAGGCCGGACTCCCCCTGAATGAGCCCAAACAGCTCGCCGCCTGGCAGGAGAGCCGCCTCTACGAGCGGATCCTCGAAGCGCGCAAGGATAGGCCGCTTTTTGTGCTGCATGACGGCCCGCCGTATCCGACCGGGACCATCCATCTGGGAACCGGGCTGAACAAGATTCTCAAGGACATGATCGTGAAGTCCAAGAGCATGTCCGGCTACCGCGCGCCCTACGTGCCGGGGTGGGACTGCCACGGGCTGCCCATCGAGACGCAGGTGGAAAAGGAGCTAGGCGGGAAGGGCAAGGTCGCTCCGGCGGAATTTCGTAGGCTGTGCCGCGAATACGCCACGCGTTTTGTGGATCAGCACAAGCGTGATTTCAAGCGCCTGGGGGTCTTCGGCCGCTGGGACGATCCCTACCTGACCATGAGCAATCAGTATGAGGCCACCATCGCCGGGGCCTTTCTGGACTTTATCGAGATGGGCTACGTCTATCGCGGGCGCAAGCCGGTGTATTGGTGCTTGCAGGATTGCACCGCGCTGGCCGAGGCGGAAGTGGAATATGAGGACCACGTCAGCCCGTCGGTGTGGGTGAAGTTCGGCGTGGTGGGCGGGGGCAAGGGCGAAGCGGCCAGGATCGCCGGGGAAGTCAGCGCGGTGATCTGGACGACCACTCCGTGGACGCTGCCGCACAATCGCGGCTTGGCGTTTCATCCGGACTTCGAATACGCCGTGGTGGAAACGGAGAAGGGCGCGCTGATCCTCGCAGCCGAGCGCGTAGCCGCTTTGCAGGCGGAATGCGGCATCCAGGAAGTGAAGGTGCGGGCCGCCTGCAAGGGGCGCGATTTCGAGGGCATGAAGTTCCGCCATCCCTTCCTGCCGTTCGAGGTGCCGGGCGTGCTGGCGGATTACGTCACGCTGGACCAGGGCAGCGGCATCGTGCACACCGCTCCGGGACACGGCGCGGACGACTTTTTCACCGGGCAGCGCTATGGCCTTGAGACGCACGCCCCGCTCGACGACAAGGGCGTCTTCCTTGAAGGACTGCCGGAGTACAAGGGCAAGGACGTCTTCAGCGCCAACCCCATTGTGGTGAAATTGCTGGGCGAGCGCGGCGCGCTGCTGGGCTATGCCGATTACAAGCACACCTACCCGCACTGCTGGCGCTGCCACAAGCCGGTCATCTTTCGCGCGACCGAGCAGTGGTTCATCAAGATGGACCAGACCGCGCACGGCGGAAAGCAAAGCCTGCGCCAGGAAACGCTCGAGGAAATTCATAAGGTGAAATGGATTCCCGCCTGGGGCGAGGACCGCATCCACGAAATGATCGCCGAGCGGCCCGACTGGTGCGTTTCCCGCCAGCGCTTCTGGGGAGTGCCCATCATCGCGCTGTTCTGCCAGGGCTGCGGAAAGCAGTTCGATAACTTCGCGGCGCTGCGCAACGTGGTGAAATGGTTCGAGAAGGAAGGCGCCGACGCCTGGTACCGGCACGCGCCCGAAGAGATGCTCCCGCCGGGAACGAAATGTTCCTGCGGCGCCGCGCAATGGCGCAAGGAGAACGACATCCTGGACGTGTGGTTCGATTCGGGATCCTCGCATCTGGCCGTGCTCACGGGCAAGGGAGAATGGCCGGCGGACGTTTATCTGGAAGGCCCGGACCAGTATCGCGGATGGTTTCACAGCTCGCTACTGATCGGGGTTGGCATTAAACACCACGCGCCGTACCGGCAGGTGGTGACGCACGGGTGGACGCTCGACGAGCATGGACGGCCCATGTCCAAATCGCTGGGCAACGTGGTGCTGCCCAGCGAGATCTGCGAAAAGTGGGGCGCCGACTTGCTCCGCCTCTGGGTGGCCTCGCAGGAATATCAATCGGACGTGAAGATGTCCGACCGGGTGATGACCCAGCTTTCCGAGGCTTACCGCAAGATTCGCAACACCTTCCGCTTCGCCCTGGGCAATCTGGGCGATTTCGATCCGGCGCGCGATGCGCTTTCGAACGAGCGGCTCGAGGAGATGGACCGCTGGATGCTTGGGCGCACGGCGGAGCTGGTGAAGAAATGCCGCGAGTGGTACGAGGCCTATGAATTTCACCGCGTCTATCACGCCATCCACGATTTCTGCGTGGTGGATTTGAGCGCGTTCTACTACGACGTACTCAAGGACCGCCTGTACACCAAGGCGCCCAAGAGCGCCGCGCGGCGTTCGGCGCAGACCGCCATCTATAAAATCACCAGCGCGCTGACGCGCATGCTCGCTCCCATGCTGGTTTTTACCGCCGAGGAAATCTGGAAGGTTCTGCCCGCGGCGCCGGGCGGCGGTGGCAGCGTGCACCTGGCGCTGTTTCCGGAGCCGGGCGATCTGGCCGCGGAAATTCCGGCGAAGGTCCGGGACGAATGGGTGCGGCTGGTGCAGTTGCGCGCGGCCGTGCTGGTGGCGCTGGAGCAGGCCCGCGTGGCCAAGCAGATCGGCGGGGCGCTCGAAGCCAAGGTGGTTTTGCACGCTGCGGCAAACTGCGCCGTGCCGCGGGATTTGCTGCGTTCGAAACACGCTGCGCTGCCCGGCCTGCTCATCGTTTCCCAGGTGGAAATCGCGGACGCGCCTCCGGAAGGAGCCGCGCAAAGCGAAACGCTGCCCGGCCTGTTCGTGAAAATCGAGCGGGCGGACGGCAAGAAATGCGAGCGCTGCTGGAACTATTCGCCGCGCGTCGGCGAAAATCAGCGCTACCCCACCGTTTGCGAACGCTGCACCGAAGCCCTCGCCGAAATCGAGCGCTGAGCGGGGTGATCTGGGTTATGTAGCGCCGCCCTCTAGGGCGGCATCTTTCGTTTCTTCGAGGAGAAAAACAATTCAGCTTCCCGCGCGATTGAAATGGCTGTGGCTCACGCTCGTCGTCGTCGTTGCCGACCGCGCGGCGAAGGCGTGGTGCGAGGCGCAAACCCCGGAGGGTTACCGCCGCGAAGTGGTGCGCCATTTTTTCTATCTGGTGCACAGCCGCAATCCGGGCATCGCCTTTGGAATTTTTGCCGACGCCGCGGCCCCCTGGGTGCGCATCGCGCTGATTGCCGGCTCACTCGTGGTGATTGGCGCGCTGGCCTGGCTGCTGGTTACCGGAGAAAGCGGGCGCAGGGTGGCCGCGGGACTGGCGCTGCTGCTGGGAGGCGCCACCGGAAATCTTACGGACCGCATTTTGCATGGGGCAGTGACTGACTTCATCGAAGTGTGGATCGGAACCTACCGCTGGCCGGCGTTCAACGTGGCCGATTCGGCCATCACCATCGGCGCGATTCTGGTCATTCTGGACATGCTGATGGGCGCGCGGCATCGCGCGGAATAGCCGGGGGAAACTCCATTCCTGTCCGCCCGCCTCTTGCAAACTGCTAGAATCTTTCCGTGCCTGCCAGCTCATCCAGTCCGGTACGTCAGTTCGCCGCCGCCGCCGAAGACGCCGGGGTGCGGCTGGACCGTTTTCTGGCCGCGCGCCTGCCGGAGCTGAGCCGCACGCGCGTGCAGGAGTTGATCGAGGCGGGGCTGGTGCGGGTGAACGGGGGAGCGGGCAAGGGAGCGCAGAGGCTGCGCGGAGGCGAGCGCATCGAGATCGAGCCGCAGCCGCGGCCGCCGCTGCGCGCCGCGGCGGAAGACATCCCGCTGGAAATTGTTTTTGAAGACGAGGAATTGCTGGTGGTGAACAAGCCGGCGGGAATGACCGTGCATGCGGGAGCGGGGCAATCGAGCGGGACGCTGGTGAACGCGCTGCTGGGGCGGGGGCAGGCGCTTTCGAGCGGCGGAGACGCGCTGCGGCCGGGGATCGTGCACCGTCTGGACAAGGGAACGTCGGGCGTGTTGCTGGTGGCTAAGAATGACGAGATGCACGCGCGGCTGAGCGCGCTGTTTGCCAGCCGGGCGATTTCCAAGACGTACATTGCCCTGGTGGAAGGCGAAATTTCCGGCGAGCACGGGCGCATCGAGCTGCCCATCGGGCGCGACCCGAAAAACCGCGTGCGCATGACCGCGCGCAAACAGCCGGCGGGGCGCGCGCGTGCGGCGCGGACGGACTGGCTTGTGCTGGCGCGAGTGGGAGGCTGCACGCTGCTGGAAGTGCAATTGCACACGGGCAGAACGCATCAGATTCGGGTACACTTCTCGGCGCTGCGCCATCCCATCGTCGGAGACACTTTGTACGGAGCGGAGCGGCGGGAAACAGCGGGCAAGACGGAGCTGCCGCAACTGGGCCGGTATTTTCTGCATGCGGCGCGGCTGGTGTTTGCCCATCCGCGCACGGGGGCCACGGTGGATGCGCGCGCGCCCTTGCCGGCGGCGCTCCGCGAGTACCTGCGGGAGCTGGCCGCGGGCGCCGGGGAAGACGCGGAAAGAATTGAGGCGCGGCTGGACCGGGAGTTCGCCGCGGTTCGATAAATTTGGGGTGAAAGAAAAATGATGATTCGACGCTACGCCATCGTGATTCTCCTCTGCGCCGCCCTGCTGCCGGCCACGGAAGAAGGCTTCGCGCAGCAGCCCGCCGCTCCGGCTCCAGCCGCCAATCCGCAGGAAGCGCCGGTGCATACGGGGCAGACCATCACGGCGGAAGTGAACCTGGTGGACGTGCTGTTCACGGCGCTGAACCGGCGCAACAAGCTGGTGATTGACCTGAATAAGGACGACTTCCGCGTATTCGATGACGGCAAGCCGCAGGAGATTCGCTACTTCAGCCGCCAGACGGATCTGCCGCTGCGCATCGGCATGCTGCTGGATACGTCCAACAGCATTCGCGACCGCATCCAGTTTGAAAAGGACGCGTCCATCGGATTTCTGTTCAACGTACTGCGCCACGGCAAGGACCAGGCCTTCGTGATGACCTTCGACGACCGCCCCAGCATTCTGCAGGGGTTCACCGAGGATAGCGGGCGGCTGCGCGACGAGATCATGGGCATGAAGGCGGGCGGAGGCACGGCGGTTTACGACGCGATTTACGAGGCTTGCGAGAAGGAATTGAGCAATCCGCCGCGGCCGCCGGGGGACCAGCCGGACGTGGTGCGCCGAGTGATGATCCTGATCAGCGACGGGGAGGACAATCTTTCCGAACACACGCGCGCGGAAGCCATCGAAATGGCCCAGCGCACCAGCGTGGTGATTTACACGATCAGCACCAGCACGCAGTGGATTTCGCTGAGCGAGACGAATCGGGAGAAGCTGGGCGACCGGAAAATCCACAAGACGGAGGGTGATCAGATCCTGGCGGACATCGCCGAAGAGACCGGGGGCCGCGCGTTTTTTCCCTATCACGTGGACGACCTGGACCAGTCCTTTCAGGACATCGGGGATGAGTTGCGCAGCCAGTATTCGCTGACGTACCGGCCGACGAATTTCGTGGCCAACGGGAAATATCACAAGATCAATATCCGCGTGGAAGGGCGCAAGGACGTGCAGGTGCGGGCGCGGCGCGGGTACTATGCGCATAAAGCGGAGGCGGCGGCGAAGAGTCCTGCTCCGGGGGCGGCGAGCAAGTAGGGAAGAGCCGTGGTTCGTGGCTCGTGATTCGTGACTCGTGGGCCGGAGGGGCAAGAGAGGTCCTTCGGCTCCCGATGGTCGCTCTCCGGCAAGGCCGGGGCAGGCCCCGAGGTAGTCGGAGCAAGTTAACAATATGACCCCCATCCCCCTGGTTTTTTTGTAAGTGTTGATTCTGCGGGGTTTTAAGTCCTTTGTTTTGGAAGTGCAGATGATAAAGGGGTTAGAGGCGTGTTTTTTGGAAGTGCAGATTATGCAGGGGTTAGGCGATTTTTGGTTCGGGCCGGAGGAGTTTTTAAGGGGAATTGCGTGCCGTAACTGGGGCGATCCGGTTCGCTGCATTCTGCTGCAAATGTTACCTCAAGAGTACCGTTCTGTCAACAGGTAATATTGTGTCCTGGCTTTGCAGGAGCATTGTCTCCACCTCCACCCCACCACCTCCATTATGTTACCACGAACCACGAAAGCTAGGGTTTGCCGGGAAATGCTTCTGAGATACACTGTAGGAGTTGTAGTCCCATGCATACGTTCCGCTAGGGTTTGCCGGGAAATGCTTCTGAGATACACTCATGGCCTGGATCGCGTCCGCGCACAGCAGGCTAGGGTTTGCCGGGAAATGCTTCTGAGATACACTTCATCCACCCGTGGCAATTCGGAGAAAATGGCTAGGGTTTGCCGGGAAATGCTTCTGAGATACACTCGGGCCTTCGATTTGAAGGCTCCGTGAAAGGCTAGGGTTTGCCGGGAAATGCTTCTGAGATACACTCCGTCGGCGGAGATCCCCGACTTGCACGCGCTAGGGTTTGCCGGGAAATGCTTCTGAGATACACTCGATGAAGCGTTCGGATTCCACGTCATAGGCTAGGGTTTGCCGGGAAATGCTTCTGAGATACACTTCTGGCCGTGCTCACGAAGTCCGGCCACCTGCTAGGGTTTGCCGGGAAATGCTTCTGAGATACACTCAGCTCCCCGAAGACCTATCAGTCTTCCTGCTAGGGTTTGCCGGGAAATGCTTCTGAGATACACTTATGACGTGAAGGTTCTCGACGCGAACGGGCTAGGGTTTGCCGGGAAATGCTTCTGAGATACACTCTATTGTCCTGCTCTTCCTGCATACCGGATGCTAGGGTTTGCCGGGAAATGCTTCTGAGATACACTGGCCCAGCGCCAGCGTCATTTGCACCGGCCGCTAGGGTTTGCCGGGAAATGCTTCTGAGATACACTATCGCCCGTGCAACTCCCGACGGGGACGTTGCTAGGGTTTGCCGGGAAATGCTTCTGAGATACACTGATCCCCTCGGAAATGATTGATTCCCGAGGGGATCGCCTCTTTTCGGGGATCAAAAAAGCATGAGCTGATGGGGCGGATCCTCGACTTTTGCTCGTTTTTGGCCGACATAAACCTCCATTTTTTCGAACTGACGGTCGGTAATGGAGATCAAACGGACCTGACCGTGGCTGGGCAGGGATGCCGCGACCTTCCTACGATAAGTCTCCTCGGATTCCTCGCTTCTGGCGTAATGAGCATAGACGGAAAATTGCAGCATGGAAAAACCCTCCTTGAGCAGGGCTCTTCGAAACTGTGTGTACTCGCGGCGGAATTCGGGCTTGTCCACCGGCAGGTCAAACATGGCCAGAAGCCACATTGCTCTATACCCCGATAGCGCGTGTTCACGGCGCGGCATTTTGAATTTCCGGAAATTCGAGTTTTTCGCTTTCCCCGAGGATCACGGCAGCCAGGGAAAAGGCGGAGCGCGCGATCCAGTCAAAAAGTGTTCGTGATTCGCCCGCGGCGGTGAATCTGCCGAGGAAAACGGCCAGGAGTTTTTCCTTTGAGGCCCTGTCCAGGGCGAGTGCAGCGCCGCGCTCGGCGAGGAGGCCTGCCACCACGCGGTCGGCCAGGGGACGGAAAGGCTCCATGAGGTCGTCGGCGAGGCAGAAGGGGTTGTAGCGGTTGTGGTGGTGAATACCGAGGGTGGGTTGCAAGCCCGCGCCACAGAGAGCGCGGGCGGTGGTGGCGCGGAGGACGGCGTAGCCGTAATCGAGACAGCCATTGAGGCCGTCCTCGCCGTGGCGCCGGAAGGAGATCTCCCCGAAAAGTCTCTTCCAGTAGGCGCGGGCGCCTTGGGCTTCGAGGTTCCGCGGGTCCCCCGAGCGCACACTGGCCGCCATGGAGAGCAGGCCGTGGTCCGCGCCCGTTAATTCCTGGAGTAGACGGCCCTGCGCCAAGAGTTTCGCCACGACGATCTGCTTCCAGATGCGCTTGCGCACTGGAAGAGCGATGGCCGCCTGGGCGGCGAAGCGCTCGGCTTGCAGGGAATGCGCGACGAGGGGCAGGAGCATGGAGACGGGGCGGCGCTTGGCGTCGCAAGTGACGAAGACGGCGTTGGCCTCCGCCAGACCGGACAGGACCGCATGGGTATAAATGATTTGCGGATGGGCCGCGATGACCACGGCGAGTTCGCCCAGAGGGATGGTCAGGGGCGCGTCCTCGCCGCTGGTCAGGACCAGCAGCGAATTGCTCACCTTGAGGCTCGCGGGCCGCTCGGAAATGTCCAGAATCCGGTCACTCATGGGATTCCTCGACGTCGCCCAGGGCGGTAACCTGGACCTTGCGGGCTTCCCAGCGTTTTAGCGTATTGGGAACGGGCCGAAGATAAAGCGCGTCCTCGACGATCTCATTCTTTTGCCGTGCGTCCTCAAGGGGCGCCAGAAAAATCTGAACAGACCCGGCGGACAATTGGGTGCAGCCGCGAACATGAAAGAGGCGCCGTCCTCCGCGATTTTCATCCAGGCACTCGATGGCTTCGCCTGGGGCGAGAGAAAACTTATATTCCGTTGCGGGACCGTGATCTTTCTTGAAAATCGGGTCACCGGCCTGCTTCCTTCGGACGGCATCGAGCAGAGGGACAACGGCGCCGGTCCACCCGGTCTCCCGGCCTTTCTCGTCCAATTCCGCGTAGATTTCGACGTGATGGTTGGACTCGGGCTTGACGTGGCGCAACTTGGTTCCCTTGCCCACGGGGATGGCGGGAACGGCCTTGCGCACGCGGACCTTGCGGATGGGGATACGCCGTCCATCCTTCGCGGTGAGAAAGGGAAGGTCCTTTTCCGCGGAAAAAACATCCTTTGGCGGGGTCCCCGGGAATTGGGCGAGTTTTTCGAGGACAAGGCGTTTTACGGCGGGGTCGGCGATAGCGTCCGCCTCATTTGCGGTGAGCGCGACGAGAGGTTTTCTGACGCGGAATTCGAATGTGCCCGCGGACTTCTTCCCGGCTTTTCCGGAGAGCGGCGCACTCCCAGGGAGGGGAGAGGAGTAGATGGTTTCCTCGTGCAGAGGGCCGCGCACGCGCTTGGAGACGCGGTGGGAAACGACCATTTTTTCCACCTCCTCTCGGACGGAATCCACAAAATTGTTCCAGGGAGCCTGGACGGGAGCGAACCGTCTACGACCGGCGGAGGGGGCCAGTTCGGCGGCGCGGCTGAGCATGGCGATGGTCCGGTCATCGGTGAGGGCAGTAACGATGGCGTCCACGGCATGGTGGCGGTGGTCGTCGCGGCTTTTGCGGACGCTGCCGCCGCCGGAAGTTTGACCGTCGTTGAGGATCACGTTCAATTTCCATTCATCGCGGAGCATGGAGGTGACCTGGCCTGCGGTCGCCCGGATTCTGAGCTTGCCCTCGGCGTCGGAGCGGCCACCGTAGAGCAGGGCGAGGTAATCGGCGGCCAAGCGGGTGGAGTAGCGCGTGTCGTTCAACTGGCGCGAGGTGAAATTCCGGAGGTGGTCGGACACGTCCTCGGAGGTCATGAGGAAGCGGCGGAGCTTGGCGTCGCGGAACTTGGAGCGGAAGGCGCGAACGCGCTCCAGAATTTGCTGATATGCGTCCGCGTCGCTGCCATAAGCCTCTCCGGGCGTGCGCCCCTTTTTCACGTTGCGATTATGGTCGGCATCGCACAGCGTCAGATTCGAGAAGGAATTGTCCAGGGAGCGGCTGAAGGGAATGATGTGCTCGAGGTCGAAACGGGTTTCGCCGCCGACCAGGGCGTTCATGGAAATGGGATTGCCGGTGTAGGGGCATTTCCAGCCGCATTCCTGGGCCAGGCGCACGCGCAGGATTTCGGTCCCGGAGGGTTTGTATCCTTTCATGGAATCCAATATCTTGCGGACGGCTTCTTCGCGGAGTTTCTGGTTGTCGCGGCCCGCTTTCCACTGGCGCTCGCGTTCGCCGCGGGAATTGCGCAGGTCGCGAGCCAATTCGATGCGGATTTCGTCCGGTTTTCCGTGCTTACGGATGACGGCGTTGACCACCTTGCGGAGTTCGGTGAGGCTGCGGGTGACGGCGGGGTTGCGCAGGTTTTTGCAGGCAAACAGGACGGGCGGCAGGAAGGGTAGAGGCTCCGATTTTGCCCACTGTTCGGGATAGAGATTCCTGCGGGCTTCGGCGTAGGGCATGCCGGTTTCGAGCGAAGGAAGAACCTTTTGCATGGCGCGGCGGGAAAGGCTGAAGTAGTCGTTTTCGAGGGCCGTATCGGCCAGTTCTTCGGCTTTTGCTTCGCTCAGGCCCCAGCGCTTCATGGCGGCGGTCTTGAGCTTGCCGGCCTTCTCGAAACTCCAGATATATTCGACGACCGCGTCCTTCTCCTGGGGCGCGAATTTCTCCCAGCGCTCCTCGAAAACCTTGAGGAGGGCCGAATTGGTGCGGTTTCCGGGGATTTTTTCTTCCCCGCCCTCTTCGAGGTTGAACCTAGCGCCTTTTTTCAGTTCCAGGAGTTTTCGCAGGGCGCTGAATTTGGCGTCGCCGTTGGTCTCCAGTTCGGCTAGCACGCGCTGGCGTTCTTCCGGGGTCAAGGCGCGTTCCTTCTCGCCGGGCGGAAGCACGGTCAGATTGTTCAGCTTGTCGAGCAGGCGGAATCGCTGAGAAAGGAGGAGGTGCGCGGGGGCGCGCTTTTGGCTCTTTTCCAAGTCGCATTCACCGACGAGGTTGCGCGGGAAGCTCAGCGGGCGCTGGTGGAAAAGGGCCAGGCGCAGGGCTTTTTTCTTCGCTTCGGTGTAGCGTTCGGCGTCGTATCTGGCCTGGGCATCCCAAATGGCCTCGAATTCGTGCGCATACATGGTTCGCGCTGTCCAACGGGTGCGGATGCGCTGAGCCGCGGGGTCCACGCGGGAGAAAAATTCTCCGAGGGTTCGCGCCCCCGTGGTTTTGATCTGTTCGTGGAGCGCCGCGATGCCTTCCTTTACTTTCCCGGTCTCTTCCTTTTCGTCCTTGGCTTTCTTGCCGCTTTCCTTGCGATTGCTCAAGAATCCGCGCCTCTGCGCCAGATGATAGAGCGCCCTGCCGAAGTGGAAGGGGTCCAGTTGCTCGTCCATGGCGGCGGTGCGGAGCAGGTAGGGCATGACCTGTTCGGGCTGGGGCACGTTCGCGGCCTTGGAGTGATTCTGAAACCATGCTGAGGTTGTAATTTGCAGGTCGAGGGCGGTAAGGAGCTGCTGGCGCTGTTCGGGAAGTTTTGATTCGCCCTGGGGAAGCAGGCCCCAGCGCTGGAGAATGCGGAATATTTTGCTGCTTTTGCGCGCGCGCCTCCAGATTTGCCGGCGCTGCAGGCGCGCCTGTCGCCGCTTCTGATTGCGCGATTGCTCCCTGCCGCTTTCGAGGTCACCTTCAACTCCGGCCTCGAAAACGCGGGATCCTGCGCGCACGATGCCCTGGGTGCTCCCGTCGCGCACGGAGACAAGCGCCCAACCGACGGAGTTTGCGCCGAGGTCGATTCCGAGAATGGTCTTATCGTTGCCATTCGTGCTCATCGTAGTTCTCCCTTGACATCTGGTTAGGCCGTGGTAACGTGTGGGTAGTGTATCTCAGAAGCGTTTGTCCGGCTTATCTTAGTAAGCTGAACTTACGTTCACGTAGGCAACGCCGTTAAGGCGCCCTAAGCGCCCCCCAGTGGGGCGCTTTTTTTTGCCTAATCGTTTTTGAAATAGCGGGCGAGGCCATGATGGGGCCGGGGCATGGCATGCCGTGACTACGGGAGAGCAGGGTAGTGAGCGGGACCGGGCGGTTTAGTAGCGCGGGGGGTAGTAGCCTTTGCGGGTGAGGACTTTGAGAGATTTGTCGGTCATTTCGACTTTGATTTTGCGGTATTTGCCGTCCTTGGAGATGTTGGTGGGGTAGTAGCCGAGGGTGTACTGGGTGCGCAGTTCCTCGGAGATCAGGTCGAAGGCTTCTTCGAGATGTTTTTCGGAGGAGACTTCGATGCTGCGGCCGCCGGTTTCTTCGGTGAGTTTTCGGGCGATGTCCGGGCGGAAACCGTAGCCGGGGTCGTGGACGAGCAGGATGTGCACGACGGTGTCGGTGCGCTGGGCGGCTTCGATGGCTTCCTCGATGCGGACCTTGCTGCCTTGATCGTCGGCGTCGGTGATGATGACCAGAGCTTTGCGGCCGGCTTCGCCGGAGAGTTTCTCGTTGCAGGCCAGATAGACGGCGTCGTAGAAGGCGGTGCTGCGAACATCACCGGCGATGGGGCCCATGCCGGAGGGGACGTTGACGCGGGCGCGGCGGATGGCGCTTTCGAGCTGGGCATGGTCGTCGGTGAAGTCGGAGAGCATGTCCACGTCGGAGTCGAAGGAAAAGATCATGGCCAGGTCGCCCTTGCGCATGACGCGGTTGAGGAAGCGGCCGGCGGCTTCCTGTTCGGCCATGAGGCGGTTCTGCTCGCTGCCGCTGGTGTCAATGAGCAGGCCGAGGGTGATGGGCAGGGCGACTTCGCGGGAGAAGAAGGCGATTTTTTGTTCCTTGCCATCCTCGAAGGCGCGGAAGTCTTCCTGCTTGAGGCCGGTGACGATATTTTTGTTCTTGCCGCGGACGGTGGCGAAGATGTTGACGAGGCTGACTTGCGAGCGGATGACGCCGCCCTGAGCGGTGGGCTCCTGCGAGGGGGGATCCTGAGCGGGGCGGGGAGCGCTGTGGAGGGCCAGCGCGGCGGTTAGCGCGAGAATAGCGCTGGCGAGCCAAATCTTCATCGGTTGCATTGTATACTGGCCTCGATTCGTAGCGTGTCCGCGGAGACAGCCCGCGAAGGGCTCCCCGGCATCTTAGGATGCTGCCGCGGCGCGGGAAGATGCGTGGCCCGGACCGCGCGGAACGGGTGGTGACAGACAGATGAATTCTACAGGGAAATGGCGGGCGGCGCTGAGCGGCGTGGGGATGGTGCTGCTTATCGGTTTATGGGGTGCGCGGGCGGCGGGGCAGGAGCCCA
Source organism: Terriglobia bacterium (assembly GCA_041500985.1). GTDB lineage: Bacteria > Acidobacteriota > Terriglobia > Acidiferrales > UBA7541 > Acidiferrum. Next base: position 38,157 of record JBGQNE010000013.1, read on the forward strand.
AGACGGCCGCGCCCGTACAGACAACGCAGGAGGAGACGCAGGCGCGAATACGAGGGGGAACGAGCCTGGTGGTGGTCCCGGTGATCGTGAAGGACGGCAGCGGGCGGCTGGTGGACGATCTGACGCGGGATGAATTTCGAATCTTTGAGGACAACGTGGAGCAGCGGGTGGAGGTTTTTTCGAATGATCCGTTTCCGCTCTCGGTGGTGCTGCTGATCGACAATGATCTGGACCCGCGGGTGGCGCAGCAGTTGCAAGAGACGCTGCCGGTGCTGGCGGCGAGCTTCAGCAAGAGCGACGAAGTGTGCGTGGCGCGCTTCGATCAGTTTTTTCGCGCGGAGAAGGGGTTTACCAGCGATCCGGACGAACTGCTGGCGCAACTGCATACGGCCAAGGTGAGCAGTTCGCCAACGCCGGCGCCAGCCTCGGGGCCGTTCGCTTCGGGCACGACGATCAACGGAATACCGATCGGGGGAGGGGCGCAGGCGGCGCCCTCGGCGCGGATATTGCACGGGCAGCCGACCAAGGCGGTGGATGACGCGGTGTTTGCGGCGGCGCAGTTGCTGAAGGACCGCGGGCGGGAGCGGCGGAAATTTATTTTTTTGGTTTCGGACGGCGTGAATTCGAAGCTGAACAAGGTGAGTTTTCAGGATGCGGCGCGGGCCTTGCTGACGGCGGGGATATCGGTGTACGGAGTGGGCGTGGGCAATGCGTTTCTGAACCGGCGGATAAACGCGGTTTCGCGCTACGCGCATGCCACGGGCGGGGATGTGTTCTACGCCTCGAAGCGCGAGGAGGTGGAGCGTCTGTACTCGACGGTGACGGAGGAGGTCCGCAACCAGTACACGCTGGCGTATGCGCCGAAGGGGACGGACCGCTCGCAGGAATTTCATGCGGTGGAGGTTCGCGTGAAGCGGCCGGGGCTTTCGATTCTGGCGCGGGACGGATATTACTCGGGAGCGGCGCCGCAGTGAGTTTTGGGGGCGGCGATTTTTTCGAATTCTTCTTGACAGGGCGCGGCGCAGCCCGTATAGAACTGGTGAAGGTATTTTCCCGTCCGTGATTCGGAGGGGATGGAGGAGGAACTTCCACATGAAGAAGAAAGCGAAGAAAGTCGAAAAGAAGGGCGGCAAGAAAAAGAAGTAGGTAGCTGCCGCAACGGAATATTCAGGGCGCTGGGGGATCAAACCACCGGCGCCCTTTTTGTTTTGGGGGACTTCCGCGGATGTTCGGCGCTCTCGCTTACCGCCCCGCTTCTTCCTGCGCGGGGCAGAGGGAGCGATAGTCGCAGTTGCGGCATTGGAATCCGGGCTTGGGGGGAAATTCGCCGGCGCGGATATCGGCGGCGACTTCCTGGACGGTGGCCACGGCTTCGGCGAGTTGCTTGGAGTCGCGGGTGGTGATTTGGCGCTCGTTGGTGAGGAGATAGTGGAAGGTGAGGTCTTCGGGATTGCGTTCGAGGATTTCGCGCGCGGCCAGTGCGTAGATGCTGAGCTGGAGGTCCTTGCGGGCGGCGGCGGGGGGCTTGGGCTTGCCGGTTTTGTAGTCCACGATTTCGACGTCGCGCCCGCCGAGAGAATTGACCTGGTCCATGCGGCCGGTGATGACCACGTTGTTTTCGAGGGGCAGCTCGAAGGGTTTTTCCTGTTCGAGGACCACGGGCGGCTCGGCCAGGACGGCGGCGTGAAAAACGCGCAGTTGTTCGAGGCCATCTTTTTTGTATTCGCCGGCCTGATATTCGTCCTCGAAGCCGGCGGGGTTCCATTCGGATTCGAAAATGCGGGCGACTTCGTCGAAGGGCAGGCGGTTGCCTTGGCGGAGTTCGCCGATGAAGCGCTTGATGGTGGTGTGCATGACGCTGCCGAAGCTGATGGCGGCGCGGCGGCGCTCGGGCAGCAGCCAGAAGCGCGAGAATAAATATTTCTGGGGGCAGGAGCGGTAGGCGTCGATGGCGGAGGCGCTGAGCTTGAGCGGTTCGGGCACGGGGGGGCGGCAGGTGGAGGCCCAGGCGCCGATGCGGGAGAAGAGGCGCGGAGGTTCTGTGGAGGCGGGAAAGAGCGACGGCGCGTGAGCGGCGGATTCGGCGGCGGGCGAGGGTTCGGGCGTGGGCGGAGAGTTAGGGGCAGTCTGAATGACGTCGTGGCTCTTGATGCTGGCGTCCATCAGAAAATCTTCGAGGAAGAGGGAACGCTTGGAGCGCTTGTCCACGACGGTGGTGAGGGTGAGGCGGTCGCGGGCGCGGGTGAGGGCCACGTAGAAGAGGCGGCGCTCTTCCTGAATGTGGAAGTCGCCTTGAGGACGCTCTTCCTTCATGAGGTCTTCGGGGAATTCGAGAACGCGCGGGCGGGGTTTGACCGGAAAAGCGTTGGCGTTCATGCGCAGGAGAAAGACGTGCGGAAATTCCAGGCCCTTGGAGCCGTGCACGGTCATGAGACGTACGGCGTCGCGCGCGCCTTCTTCGGCGAGGCTGATGGTGCCGCCGGCCTGCTCGTAGAAATCGAGATATTCGAGGAATTCCGGGAGTGAGCGCGTTTCGCTTTTTGGCTCCCAGTCCTTGAGGAAGGTGACGAGCTGTTCGACGTAGCGGCGGTCTTCTTCGGGAGCACGTTGGGCGAGTTCGAGCCAGTCGAGGAGTTCGCCGAGAATTTCGCGGGCGGTCCTGCGGCGCATGGTCTTGCGCTGGCTGGAGAGGAAGTCTAGAAGGATAGCGGTTTGGGGAGGAGGAGCGCTGGAGGCGAAGGGCATTTCGCCCTGCGCGGGCTGCTCCTGGAGGACGTCATAGAGAGCGGTGCCGCGTTTTTTGGCGGCGCGTTCGGCGAGGCGCACGAGGTCCTCGGCTTCGAGGCCCCAGGCGGGAGCGGCGAGGGCGCGGGCGCAGGAGATGTCGTCGAAGGGGCGGGCGATGAGGCGGAGATAGGCCAGCACGTCGCGGACGAGGGCGTGCTTGAGGATGGAGAGCTTGGTGATCTGGAAGGGGATGGCGGCGCGGCGAAGTTCTTTCACAAGATCTTCGCGATGGGAATGCTGGCGATAAAGGATGGTGAAGGTGCGCCAGGGCAGGCCTGCGGCGTGCAGGCGCTGGAGTTCGGAGCGGACCCAGCGGGCCTCTTCGGCGTGGCTGGCGAGTTCCACGATGCGGATGCGCTCGCCTTCGCCGCGATTGGTGCTCAGGACTTTTTTGGGGAAATCCTCGCCGGCTTCGTTCTGGGCGATGACTTGAGTGGCCACGCGAAGAATTTTGGCCATGGAGCGGTAGTTCTCGGTGAGCGAGACGCGCCAGGGGCCGGAATCCTGTCCGCGGCGCCAGCCGGCGAATTTTTCCAGGAAAATCGTGAAGCTGCCGAAGGAAGCCCCGCGGAAGCGGTAGATGGCCTGATCGTTGTCGCCGACCACGAAGATGTTGGGCGAGGCGCCGGCGAGGAGATGGAGCAGCTCGATCTGGGCGATGTTGGTGTCCTGAAATTCGTCCACCAGGAGGTAGCGGTAACGCTGCTGGAGTCGCGCGCGGAGGGCGGAGTCGGAGCGCAGGCGCGCGGCGGTTTCGGCGAGGAGCGCGCCGAAGGTGAGGCGTTTTTTCTCGCGCAGGAGGTCTTCGCTGGCGCGGTAGGCGCGGGCGATCTCCTGCTGCAGGGCGGCCTGTTCGGAGAGGGCGGCGCGGGTGTCGTCGTCGAGGGCGGACTGCCCGGCTTTGAGGCGCGCGGCGAGCTGGTCGGCGTATTGCTGATAGCGTTCGCTGGAGACGAGTTCGTCCTGGCAGCGGGAGAAGAATTCGACGAAGTCGGAAAGGAACTGGCCGGGATCGGAGAGGCGGCGGAATTTATCGAGTTTGAGGCGGGCCAGGTTGCGGCGGAGGAGAATCCAGTGGTCGGTCTGGTCGAGTAGAACGCGCTCGGGTTCGAGTTCCGCGAGGAGATCCTTGCAGAAGGCGTGAAAGGTGGAGAGGGTCACGGTGGCGGCGCGTTCTCCGGCGGCGGCGACTACGCGGTGCTTCATTTCGGCGGCGGCTTTGTCGGTGAAGGTGAGGGCCAGGATGGATTCGCCGGGGAGTTCGGGGTCCGAGGCGAGGAGGTGTCGGATGCGCTCGGTGATGACCTTGGTTTTTCCGGTGCCCGCGCCGGCGATGACGAGAAGAGGGCCGTCGGCGTGAGTGACGGCGCGGCGCTGGGCGTCATTGAGGCCGGCAAGGGGATCGGCCTGGGGGCCGAGATCGAACAGAGTGGTCATGAAGCTTCATCGTAGCTGAATTGGAGGGCGAGGAGTAGGGAGATGGAGGCTTGGGGAACGAAAATCCTAAATTCCAAAGTCAGTCCACGAGAGATTCCTTCACTTCGGGACGGCGAAAAACGCCGCCCCTCCGGTCGGAATGACCGTAAGAATGTAAAATATGAGGATATCTATGGCTGTGATGTTGCTTTCATATCCGCTTGCAGCCACTCCAAATATTGTTTCTTGTCCTTTTCGATGATGCCCGCTACCTCGGCTGGTGGAAGTTTATCAGTATGGAAACACTTCCTCATGTAATGAGGATTTTCAGCTTCGCCGATAATTTCGCGGTAGTATCCGCTGGCATCCATCAGTTGTCGCTTAAGTTTCTCAATGCCCCCCTTCGAATTTTTTATGCACGCCAACACAACACGAGATTTCTCCTGTACATCAAGTCCTTGAATTATTTTGAATATCTCTGCGTGGGTTTCCGAGGGAAAATCGCGCTTGATAACACGGATTATGTCGTTCCCGGATACGTCTGGTACGAATTGGGTCATTTCTTTTCCTGGCCTTGCATGTAACTAGCCGCTTTGGGTGGCCCACACTTGGTTCATATTCTTTACTGTTGGCGGCAACGCACGAGAAGAGTATACCACTACTGCAAGTTAGCGCAGAATGGAGTTGAAGGCACTTGAATCTTGTTCCCGCTAGTCTTTCTTGGGCAGGATCTTTTTCAATACCGAAGCAATCTGAGCGGCGAGGCGGCCCGTTTCGGCGACGGCGTTTAACTGGTTGTAGATATCCTGGGCTTCGCCTTGCTTGCGAGGGCCGACGGCGCAGACGGCGACGATGCGGCGGTCTTTATAGATTCGATAGATTACCCGATGCGCCGCGAACTCATGCTTCCAGTAACCCGCGAGCGGTCCGCGCAGGGGTAATCCATAGCTTTCCGGGTCGACAGCCAGTTTCTTCTCCAGGATTTTCCGTAGCTGCTTTTTAATGCTTCCATCCAGTTTTCTTATTTCCGCAGCCGCGTCTTCCGTGTATCCAAGTTCAAAAGAAACCGCCGCCTGAGGCTCACTGCCTCCGGCGGCGGCGGGGGGAACCCGTTTGCGGCTTTTACTCATTTTCCGAACACGTCGGCGGTGGTCAGCAGCCGGCCGGCGGCAACATCTCGATCCAGAGTTTTGGAAAGAGCCAGGAGGCGGTCGGTCAGGTCGCGATCAGCGAGAATCTCGAGTGTGGCGAGGATGGAATCGCGTTCGTTCACGAGGGTATCCAGGAAGTCCTTGTCCACGAGGTATTTTGAGGATTGACGGCGATTTTCGATCAGAACAACGCGATTGTTTTTGGCGGCTTTGAGGCAGTCCTTCAGGCGATCCCGCAGATCCGTGGCGCTTACTGTCTTCTCGATGTCCATGCAAGGGGCAGGCATGTTTTCCCTCTCGATTGCAAACGTACAATGCGCAGCTATAAATGTACAGTGTAGTTGAACGCCCGTCAATGGGGATATGTAGGAGGTAGCGGCGGAACAGGTAGCCGTGCTGGTGGGGCAGGGCAGCGGGCGGGGCAAGCCCCGCCCCTACGGGTGAACTCGTAAGAAATGCGGGCTATCGCTGCGAAAGTTTTCCCGAAGCGACATCGGCGTTGAACTGGGCGGATTGTTTGCGGGGGACGCTGAGGGATGTCCACGCGCCCTTGGTGGCGTAAGTAAAATGTTTGGCGGCGAAGAGGATTTGGCCGGCGTGGTGGGCGTAGTGGGCGATCTGGCGGTGGATGGCCTGCATGACGGAATGGGGCTCGGTGCGGATGAGGACGCGGCGGGCCATGTCGGCTTCGGTGAGGGGTTCGAGGGCGGCGAAGACGTGGTTCCAGCCGGCTTCCCAGACGGCCATGAGTTCGGCGCGAGTTGTGGGGGGAGTTTCGAATTCGGTGTCGCGGTTACGGTTGGGCTTTTCGCCGTCGGTCGAGAGGAAATCGGTCCAGCGGGAGCGCATGTTGCCGGCCATGTGCTTGACGATGGTGGCGATGGAGTTGGACTCGGGATCGAGGGTGGCGAAGAGGCCCTCGTCGGGGCATTGTTCGATGGCGCGCTCGGCGAGGCGCTTGTAATAGCGGAAGAGGTCGAGGGAGTCCTTGAGATAAGAGGTGGTGAATTCGTGAGCCATGCGGGGGATTGTCGCGCGGGTGGTTGGGAAAGGCAAGAGGGGTCCGGCTGGGGTAGAATAGCGGTCTGGAGGGACCATGAAGCTGAGCGAGATTTTTCTGGGGGAGTTCGCCCACGAGATGATCAGCACGCGGAAGACGCTGGAGCGGGTCCCCGAGGATAAGTTTGACTGGAGGCCGCACCCGAAGTCCATGACGCTGGGGCGGCTGGCGGGGCATATCGCGGAGCTGCCCGGGCTGGCGCCGCTGGTGGTGCAGAGGGAATGTTTCGATTTTGCGCCGCCGGGCGGGCCGGCGTACGAGGCTTTCCAGCCGAAGTCGCGGAAGGAATTGCTGGAGGTGTTTGAAAAGAACGTGGAAACGGCGCGCGAAGCGGTGGCGCCGGTCGGCGATGAACACTTGATGGTGCGCTGGACGCTGCTGTCGGGCGGCAAGACGATTTTCGCGATGCCCCGCGATGCGGTGCTGCGGACCATGGTGCTCAACCACATGATTCATCACCGGGCGCAGTTGGGCGTGTATCTGCGGCTGAACGATATCGCGGTGCCGTCGGTGTATGGACCGAGCGCGGACGACCCCGGGATGTAGGGGAGTTGCGCCGCACCTGATTTAATTATTTTTGAAATTGTCCTCGGAGGAGTCTCATGGAAACCCCGGTCATTCTCAGCGCGGTTCGCACGGCAATCGGAAAATTTCAGGGAGGGCTTTCGAGTTTTTCCGCGGCGGAGCTGGGCGGAAAAGTGGTGGCCGAAGCGATTCGCCGGGCGGGGATTGAGCCGGGGAAGGTGGACGAGGCCATCCTCGGAAACGTGGTGCAGGCGGGGACGGGACAGAATCCGGCGCGGCAGGCGGCGCTCAAGGGCGGATGCGACCCGCGCGTGGCGGCCATGACCATTAATAAGGTATGCGGGTCGGGGCTGAAGGCGGTGGGGCTGGCGGCGCAGGCGGTGATGACCGGGGAATCGGGGATTGTGGTGGCGGGCGGGATGGAGTCCATGTCCAACACTCCGTACCTGCTGACGCAGGCGCGCACGGGCTACCGGCTGGGCGACGGGAAGATCCTCGACTCCATGATTCACGATGGATTGTGGGACGCCTACGAAAATTTTCACATGGGGATGACGGGCGAGCTGGTGGCGGAGAAATACGGGATTGGCCGGCAGGAGCAGGACCAGTTCGCCGTGGAGAGCCACCGGCGGGCGGTGGCGGCGCGCGAGGACGGTTATTTCGACGGGCAGATTCTGCCCATTGAGATTCCGCAGAAGAAGGGCGGCGCGGTGGTGGTGCGCGAGGATGAATCGCCGCGCGCGGATACGTCGCTCGAGGCGCTGGCGAAGCTGAAGCCCGCGTTCAAGAAGGACGGCACGGTCACGGCGGGGAATGCGCCGAGCACGAATGACGGCGCGGCGGCGCTGGTGGTGACCAGCGAGCGAACGGCGCGAGAGATGGGCAAGCCGCCCATCGCGCGGATCGTGGCGCAGGCGGTGAGCGGGCTGGAGCCCAAGTGGGTGATGATGGCGCCGGTGGACGCGGTGGAAAAAGTGCTGGCCAAGACCGGGTGGGACCGCGACAAGGACGTGGAATTGGTGGAGCTGAACGAGGCGTTTTCCGTGGCGGCGATTGCCGTGACGCGCATGCTGCGGCTGGACCCGGCCAAGGTGAACGTGAACGGCGGAGCGGTGGCGCTGGGCCATCCGATCGGGGCGTCGGGGGCGCGGATATTGGTGACGCTGCTGTATGAGTTGGAGCGGCGGAAGATGAAGCGGGGGATAGCGGCGCTGTGCCTGGGCGGGGGGAACGCGGTGGCGCTGGCGGTGGAGAGGTTTTAGCATGGAGCCGCCGTGCCGGCCGCTCATCGGCGGGAAGAGGATTCCATAGTTATGATGCACTGCCCGCAATGCAAAGCGGAATACCGTTTCGGGTATACCCGGTGCGCGGACTGTGGCGTGGAATTGGTGGCTAACCTGCCCGGAACGAAAGAATCCAATTCAAAAGACGTTCCCAGCGGCGGCCTGGTACCGCTCTGGGAGGGCGAAGACCTCGCGCTCCACGCCACACTGCTCAAAGAACTCGAAGCGGCGGAGATCCGCTACTTCGACCAGCCGATGGGAACAACTCCCGGTGTTCGGCGCATGGTCCCATTTCCGGTCCAGCCGATGGTGCAGTTTGGGTACCAAGTGGCTGTTCTCTCCTCAGACCTCGCTCCCGCACAAGGAATCCTGGAAAAATTACTGGAAGAGGAGCCGGAAGATATGTCCTTGCCGGCGGATGACAAAGCGCAGGAAGAGAGGCCCGAGAGGCCGGGGCCCGGCGTCGAAGCGAAAACCTGTGAAGTATGGGCGGGGAGCGAGGAAAGCATGGCTGAATTTCTGGCCGATGCCTTGCGTGAAAACGGAGTTCCGGCCCGCAGGGAAGACATCGGGGAAGAAACGAAACTCTACGTTGCTTCGGCAGACGAAGCCAGCGCCCGGAAAATCCTGCGGGAAATTCGCGAGGGCGTGCCGCCGTCCTGAGAGCGAAGAGCCTGTAGTAAACTTTTCAGATTCGGAAGGGCCGGGAGGTTGGGAGGCGGGCATGAGTGTGGAAGCGATCAAGACGGTGGCGGTGCTGGGAGCGGGGACCATGGGGAACGGCATCGCGCATGTGTTTGCGCGGGCCGGGTACGACGTGATTTTGCGGGACATCGAGCGCAGCTTTCTGGACCGGGCGATCGAGATCATCGCGAAGAATATTGACCGGGAAATTAAGAAGGGGAAGCTGGCGGAGCCGGAGCGGGCTTGGGTGCTGGGGCGGGTGCGCCCCGTGACGGACATGAGGGAAATTGCGGCGGCGGATTTCGCGGTCGAAGCGGTTCCGGAAAAGCTGGAGATCAAACGCGCGGTGCTGCAGGAGGCCGATGCGATTCTTCGGCCGGAAGTGATTCTGGCGAGCAACACGTCTTCCATTTCCATAACGGCGCTGGCGGCGATGACCAAGCGTCCGGCGCGGTTCGTGGGCATGCACTTCATGAATCCGGTGCCGGTGATGGCCCTGGTGGAAGTGATTCGCGCGCTGCAAACGAGCGACGCGGCGTTCGAGACGACCATGCGGCTGGCGGAAAAGCTGGGGAAGAAGCCGGTGGCGGTGAACGACGCGCCGGGATTCGTGAGCAACCGCGTGCTGATGCCGCTCATCAATGAAGCGGTGTACGCAGTGATGGAAGGAGTGGCCACGGTGGAGGCGGTGGACGCGGTGATGAAGCTGGGCATGAATCATCCCATGGGGCCGCTGGAACTGGCCGACTTTATCGGTCTGGACGTTTGCGTGGATATTCTTCACGTGCTGCACGAGGGCCTGGGCGACCCGAAATACCGGGCTTGCCCGCTGCTGAAGAAATATGTTGCGGCGGGATGGCTGGGGCGGAAGTCCGGGCGCGGCTTTTACAATTACGCTTCCTGAGGCAAACTGGCAGGGAAATATTTTCCAAGGAGAGTTCATGGCGCTCATTCATGGGTCGGTTCGGCGGCGGAACATGGGAGGCCTGCTGCCCGCGGGGATTGCCTTCGCGGCGGCGGTATTTTTCCTGTCCGGAGCGGCGCGCGCGCAGAAAGGAGCGCCCGCGGCGGAGAAGATTTTTTCGCGCACCGGGCACCGCTGGTACGAGGATTTGGCGGCGAGCGGCAGCATATCGAGCGATGGAAAGTGGGCGATTCTGCCGGATGCGGACGGCTCGGACCTGATCTCCCTGATCACGATGAAGGCCGATGCGGCGCGATTGAAAGGTCCGCTGGACACCGCGACCCAGGCCTATTTTTGCGGAAAGGACCTGCTGCGGCAGGGCAAGCATGGCGATAAGGAAGAGGGCTGGTACGCCATGATCGAAGACAAGGGGCTCGACCGCGTGCTCCTCAAACCCGACGCCATTCCCTTTTGCTCGGCCGACGGGAATATCTCCGGTTATTTCCGCAAGGGAGTGCCGGACATCGGGATCTATGTGGGCAGCTGGAAGGAACGCCGGCACGTCACCATGCGCGGCGTGGTTACCGGAGCGGTGTTGTCTCCGGATGCGGACGAGGTCTATGTCATGGTGCGGCAGGCGGACGGGGCCTCGTCGCTGGTGAAGGTGCTGGTGGATTCGGGACGAATCCTGCCGCTTGTCAGCGGACTGGACGCCGATCCGCGCATGAGCCCGCTGAGCATTTCTCCGGACGGCAAGAGGCTCTACCTTTCGCTCGCGGGGGAGAAAGCTCCCGATGCGGCGGTGCGGCAGCAGCCGGAGGCGGCGCGCTGGCTGAATCTTTACTCCTTTGACCTTGCGAGCAAGCGGTTCAGGAGGATTTTTGAATCCGCCGTGGATAAGATCGCTCCGGTGGAGGCGGGTGGACACCTCTTTTGGGCGCAAAACGCCGCGCGGGAATCGGTGGTGGCGCTTCCCGCGGCGGGCGGAGCGGCGCACGAAGTGGCCGGCGGCGCGCAGGTTCCCTCCTGGAGCCGCGACGGCCAGCGCATCGGCTATGTTTTCGGGAACGGCCGCCGCGTGGATTGGGCCCTCAATCTGGATGCCTGGGCCGTTGCGGTGAATGCCGAGGCCCAGCCTGCCGCGCCTCCTGCCGCGGTGATCGCCGGCAATCATGAGGACTTCGAGCCGGAATGGTCGCCCGACGGCAAATGGATCGCCTTTCATTCCCACCGCGCGGCCGCTCCGGTGGCCACCTATGACGCTCCCGGTTCGTCCGATGACATCTGGATCAAGAAGGCGGCCGACCCGGTGGCCGCCGAAATTCGCCTGACCGATTTCGGCTGGGAGGCGGGTTCGCCCAGTTGGTCGCCCGACGGGCGGCGGCTGGTCTTCAGTTCGTGGGAGAAGGGCGGCAAGGCGGGAGTGGCGTTCTTGTGGATTGTTACGGTGAGTCCGGAAACGGGGGCATCGCTGGGCAGGGTGAAGCTGGCTCTCCCCGCGCAGATTGTGAATCCGCAGTGGGCGGCGTGGTCGCCGAAGAGCAATGATGAAATCGCGGTTGCCGATGAGTCCGCGCCGGGCGAGCGGGTCATCTGGGTCATCAGCGCCGATGGCAAGCAGGCGCAGCCGCTGGTGAAGTACAAGAGCGACACCTACGGTGGCCTGGACTGGACGCCGGACGGGCAGAGCATCATCTATAGTGCGCTGCAGGACGGGCGCATGCAGCTCTTCAGCATGCCGCGCGCGGGAGGAAAACCCGTGAAGATCAGCAACGACACGGCGAATCTGCTGCACCCGCGGGTTTCGCCGGATGGGCGATGGATCGCGGCCACGCGGCTGGAAATCACGCAGGAAATCTGGAAAAAATAGCCCTGGAGGGGCCCCCGACACGGAAGAAAGCCTCCCGAGAGGGCCGGGGGAGGGGGTACCCGATAGCAAATAAAAAGCGAAAATAATGTTTGCCTTTTGTTCGCCTTCATGTTACTTTCACCGCGTTGTGAAGGGTTGTTAAGGCAGGTGCCCGATGCGCGGTCTACTGAATACCCGGCTTGGTTGTCCCGATCACGAGCGGCTCGAGGAAGAACTTCTCGAAACCCGCACCCGTGGCCAGAACCTCTCCCGTCTGCGGCGGCTAACGCCGCCCGAGCGGGCGGTGCTGGAGCAGCGGGAGCGAGCGGCGCTGACCCGGCTCAGAGACCACGAAGCGGAACACTGCTGCCGGAGATAGTTTTTCTTTTTTTTTCCGGCGAAGGGGCCTCGCGGTAGCAGAAGAATTCACGGAGTAGAAGTAGAGATTTACCCGGTTCAAAGGGCGGAAAGGGGATGGCGCAATGCGGACTCAGATGCTACTCTGCACGCCTAGCAACGTCCCCGGCAGGGTGGCTGCCTGGCAGTCATTCATAATCAAGGCTCGGCGCATTCCCGGCGCCGGACCGCGGCCCACGGCCCCAGAGAAACGGGCGGCTCAAAGGACAAGTTTCCTAATTTCCTCTTCCGAGGTGTGAAATGACAGACGAAAAATCGAAAATGCTGGAAGCGGCAATCTCGCAGATCGAAAAGTCGTACGGCAAAGGCTCGATCATGCGCTTGGGCAGCCGCGATGTGCTGGTGCCCGTCAGTGTAATTCCGACGGGTTGCCTGTCGCTGGACGCCGCATTGGGCGTGGGCGGCTTCCCGCGCGGGCGGGTGATCGAGGTCTACGGACCGGAATCGGGCGGTAAGACGACCATGACGCTGCACGTCATCGCCGAAGCGCAGAAGCTCGGCGGGCAGGCGGCCTTCATCGACGCGGAGCACGCGCTGGACCCGGTCTATGCGCGCAAGCTGGGCGTGGATGTGGACAACCTGCTGGTGTCCCAGCCGGACAACGGCGAGCAGGCGCTGGAGATCGCGGAAACGCTGATCCGTTCGGGCGGCGTGGACGTGGTGGTGGTGGACTCGGTGGCGGCGCTGGTGCCCAAGGCCGAACTCGAGGGAGAGATGGGCGATCCGCAGATGGGATTGCAGGCGCGGCTGATGTCCCAGGCGCTGCGCAAGCTCACCGCCATCGTCTCGAAGTCCAAGACCTGCCTGATCTTCATCAACCAGATCCGCGAAAAGATCGGGGTGATGTTCGGCAATCCGGAGACGACCACGGGCGGACGGGCGCTGAAATTCTACGCCTCGATCCGTCTGGATATTCGCCGGGTGCAGGCCATCAAGGAAGGGGACAAGGTGGTCGGCTCGCGCACGCGCGGAAAAGTGGTCAAGAACAAGGTGGCCGCGCCGTTCCGCGAAGCCGAATTCGATATTCTTTACGGCGAAGGGATTTCCCGCGAAGGCGACCTGATTGACCTGGGCGTGGACAAGGGGCTGATCGAGAAGTCCGGCACATGGTTCAGCTACAACGGCGAACGCATGGGCCAGGGCCGGGAGAACGCCCGCGTGTTCCTCAAGGAAAATAAGGACATCAGCCAGAAGCTGGAAGCGGCCTTGCGCAAGAAGATGGAAATTCCCGGGCCGGGAGTGGGGGCCGCGTCTTCGGCAACCACTTCGGCAGCCTCTTCCGCAACACCGGCCGCGGGACCCAACGGGGCCACGCCCGCGGCGGCGCTCAACGACAAGAGCATGAGCGCAGCGGCGGCGGCAGCCAAGGGCAAGCCGGCGCCGGCGCGGTAAGAGTCAAAGCGCTCCGCAGCGCCTGAAGCGATGGGGTTGAAGCGGCCGAAAGATTCCTGCGGGATCTTTTGAGGCCGTTTCAACCCTGATTGTTTTTCGGGCGCTTTTTTCCGGGCTTGCCGCCTGTCCTTGCGGCCAAGTAGATTTCTCGGCACATCCCCGCGGAGAATCCGCACCGCGCTATTGCCTTACCCCGCCCGCTTCCCTACAATTCAGTCTGCTTCATGGGGGCGCCGGTCTGTTGTCCGGTGCGGGACCGCCTCGCGGTCCGAATAAGATAATGCCAGGCTCTTCGGGGCCAATCGAGATGGGGAAGCGGGCCGCCGGGCGGCCGCGTGGAACTATGAAAGGCACGGTCCAATTCATGCGCAGTCTGACGGCTATCTTACTCGTGTTGTGTCTGTGGACCGTGCCGCTGGCGGCCGCGCCGGCGGGTTCGGCAGGGGCCAGGGCGGCGGCGCGGCGGGCTTCCGGCAAGCACCGGGCCAAGGGGCGATTCCGCGGGGTTCCCACGTTCGCCGATTCCACCAGCGAGGACGTCACCGAGTTCGATGAACCGGTGATCCGGCAGGCCGCGGTCGAGGCCCTGGGGCGGTACAACGGGACGGTGGTGGCGGTGGATCCCAACACGGGGCGGATCCTGACGGTGGTCAACCAGAAGCTGGCGTTTTCCAATGGAACGATTCCGTGCTCGACGATCAAGCCCACGATTGCGGTGGCGGCGCTCGATGAAAATATCATTTCGCAGGACACCATGCTGAAGGTGAGCCGGCGCAAATACATGAACCTGACCGAAGCAATGGCCCATTCGAACAACGAATTTTTCGAGGAACTGGGCCGGCGCATGGGCTTCGCCACGGTTTCGCGTTACGCGCGAATGCTGGGGCTTGGGGAACTGGCCGGGTATCAGCTGCCCGAAGAGCAGCCCGGACTCTTGCCGGCGGGGCCCCCGGCGCGCGGCGGAGTGGCGCGCATGTCCAGCTACGGCGAAGGAATCCAGATGACCGCGCTGCAACTGGCCTCGCTGGCCTCGGCGGTGGCCAATGGCGGCACGCTCTATTATTTGCAATATCCGCGCACGCCCGAGCAGCGCACTGCGTTCGAACCCAGGATCAAGCGCCAGCTGGATATCGCGGCTTTGCTGCCGCCGGTGCGCGAGGGGATGCTGGCGGCAGTGCTCTACGGCACGGGCAGGTCCAGCTTCGACAAGGATGGCGTGGAAACGGCCCTGGGGAAGACGGGCACATGCTCGGACAAGAGTTCGCGGGTGGGCTGGTTCGTCACCTATGCGGATGAGGCGCATCCCAAGATCGCTCTGGTGGTGATGCTGCGCGGGAGCAGCCACGTGGTGATGGGGCCGACGGCGGCGGTGGTCGCCGGGCGCATCTACCGCAAACTGCGCGAGCAGAATTATTTCGCGGACCTTCCGCAGCGTTCCGAGTGGGTTCCCGCCACTTCGGGAAAGTAGCCGGCTCGCCGGTTCATTGCAGGGGGGAATCTCCGCTGCCTTGCGGGGAGCGCTGCCGGAGCGTGGTTTCCACTTGAGACAAAAGGAAGTTGCGGCGTAAGCTGTATCCGCTGGTCCGCAAAGCGTTTTGCGCCGGCGCCGGCGCGCGCAGCGGCGGGTTTGGACTGTGGGGGGAATTTGGGGATCACCTGGAACCGGCGATTTAGGACTGTAGTGCTGGCCGTGCTCGCGGCGGGAGCGGCCCTGCTGGGCTACTCCGTTCATGCGCGCAGCGCGGCGGCTCGCGCCTATCAGCAGGAAATAGTCCTGGCCCGCGAAGCGGGCGCGTGGATCCGCCTGCAGCCGGTGCTGCGCACGGTGAAGCGCGTGCCGTACGGAGAAAATTTCGCTTCCGTCCTGGAGGAATTCGGATTGACCCCGGAGGAGGCCGCCGCCGCCGCCGCCGCGGCGCAGCAGGCCTTTGATTTGCGGCAGTTGCGCGCGGGCAATTTCCTCACCGTGGGGCGCTCCGGCGAGGGCCGCCTGCGGGCCATCGAATACAAAATCGATCCCGAGAAGCTGCTGCGCATCGTGCCGGGCGGGGAGCGCTACACCGCCGAGGTGCGCAACATCGAATCGCGCACGGAAATGACCGCCGTCAGCGGAACGCTGGAGGATTCGCTGTTCAACGCGGTCGAACGCGCGGGGGAAACCGCGGAACTGGCCATGCGCATGGCGGAGATCTTCGGCTACGACCTGGATTTTTATACGGACCCGCGGCGCGGCGACACCTTCCGCGTGGTCCTGGAGAAGAAAACGTACACGGACGGCTCGGCCGCGGGCTACGGAAAAATCCTTGCCGCGGAGTACGTCAACGGCGGACGCACCTACCGGGCCGTGCTGTTTCACGATTCCAGCGCCCGGCCGGCCTATTACGGGGCCGACGGCGCTTCACTGCAAAAGATTTTCCTGCGCTCGCCGCTGAAGTTTGGCGCGCGGATTACTTCTCATTTCAGCAACGACCGCCTGCATCCCATTCTGAAGACGCATCGCCAGCACCTGGGCATCGATTACGGCGCCCCGGTGGGCACGCCGGTGCAGGCCATCGGCAGCGGGCGCGTGCTGTTTGCCGGGCGCAAGGCGGGAGAAGGCAACTTCGTGCAATTGCGGCATTCCGGCGGCTACGAAACGATGTATTTGCACCTCTCCAAGATGTACGTGCACGCCGGCGAGCAGGTGGAAATCGGCCAGATTATCGGCCTGGTCGGAAGCACCGGACTGTCCACCGGGCCGCATCTCGATTTCCGTTTTTTGCAGCGCGGGCAGTACAGGAATTTCGAGCACCTGGGCCTGCCTCCGGCGGACCCCGTCAGCAAGGAGAATTGGGCGGAATTCCAGACGGTGCGCGAAAAATGGCTGCCCTTGCTGGAGCACCCCGAAATGTTGCGGGCGGGTCGCGCACCCGTGGACGGAACCCCCGCAACCGGCGGGAAGTAGGCGTTCGCCGCGTTCGCGGGAGCGCCATGGCTTGCATTTGTGCTGCTCCGGCTGTACAAGTGTGTCGCTGTCGTTTATCTCCGGGAGGATTCCATGTTCCGCTTGCGTCTCGCTTCTCTTGCAGCTCTGTTTCTGCTGATCCCCGGACGGGCGCCCGCGCAGGCTCCCGGGGCGGACGCCGCGCCGCTGACAGTCATTCGCGCGGGAGCGCTGATTGACGGCGTGAGCGACGCGCCGCGCAAGGAGCAACTCCTCTTCATCCGCGCCGGGCGCATTGAGAAGATCATCGCCGCCGAGGGCGCGGCCATTCCGCGCGGCGCGAAAGTGATCGATCTTTCCGCGGCCACCGTTCTTCCCGGGCTGATTGATTCGCATACGCATATTTTTCTGTGGGGAGAAGAACCGGCCCAGGGCGGCTATGACGCCAATATTCTGAAGTATGGCGTGGCCCTGCGCGCGGCGCGAGCCACCGTGGCCGTGCGGCGGGCCCTCGAGCAGGGTTTTACGGCCCTGCGCGACGTGGAGACCGAAGGCGCGGGCTATGGCGACGTGGGCATCAAACAGGCCATTGAAGAGGGCACGATTCCCGGCCCGCGCCTGTTTGTTTCCACTCGGGCGATTTCCACCACCGGCGGCTACAACCTCGAGGGCTACGCTCCCGAACTGGTCATGCCCAAGGGCGTGCAGATCGTGGACGGGCCGGTGGAAGCGCGCAAGGCGGCGCGCGAGCAACTGGAGCACGGCGCGGACTGGATCAAGGTGTACATGACCCACCGCTCGTGGGTGGACAAGCAGGGCAATCTGGTTTCGCAGCCGACGCTGACAATGGAAGAGCTGCAGGCTATCGTGGACGAAACGCACGGGTGGGGGCGCAAAGTGGCCTGCCACGCATATAACGGCATCGGGCTGCAGCGCGCTCTCGATGGAGGATGCGATTCGATCGAGCACGGGCTGGAAATCAGCGATGCGCAAATCGCGCAGATGGTCCGCCAGGGAACCTGGTATTGCCCCACGCTGGCGCCTTACTACAATGACTGGGCGCCCGCCGATACGCCGGAGGGCCAGCGTGACCGCGCCCGCGTGGCGCTGCACGACGTTTCCTTCGGGAAAGCGCTGCGCGCGGGCGTGCGCATCGTCTACGGCACGGACATGGGCGGGATTCCCTGGGACCAGCCGCTGGCGCAGGAATTTCCGCGCCTGACCAAGCTGGGGATGTCTCCGATGGACGCGATCAAGTCGGCCACTTCGCGCGCCGCGGAAATGCTGGGAGAAAAGGGCGAACGGGGCGTGCTGGCGCCGGGCGCGCGCGCGGACGTCATCGCCGTGGCGGGGGATCCGCTGAAGGACGTGAATGAACTGTTCAAGGTGCGCTTCGTCATGAAGAATGGCGAGATTTTCAAGAGCGATCAGGCCAGGTAGGGAATTTAATTCGTGGAGGAAAGAGAATGAGCGAGCAGAACTTCAAGAATCACGTGAAATTCGCGCCGGCGTTTCATTATTTCGCCATGCCGGTGCTGGTGCTTAATTTTTTCTGGATGGTGTCCCGGCTGCGGTACGGCATCACCCGCCATGGCGTGGCGGACGTTCTGGTGGCGGCGGCGCTTGTCGTGCTGCTGTTCTGCGCGCGTCTGTTCGCCCTGAAGGCGCAGGACAGGATCATCCGGCTGGAGGAGCGGCTGCGCTACGAGCGCTTGCTCCCGGCCGATCTCAAGGCGCGCAGCGGCGAGCTAACGGTGGACCAGATTGTGGCGCTGCGCTTTGCCGGGGATGACGAGCTGCCGGCGCTGGCGCGCAAGGTGCTGGACGAAAAAATAGGCGACCGCACGGCCATCAAGAAGCTCGTGCAGCACTGGCGGGCGGATCACCTGCGCGTCTGAGGCGCCCCGTCCGGTCAATTGGCGGTAAACAGGGCATCAGCCGCGGCCGTCTCGCCGTCGGGATTGGTCAGCAGGATGCGTTGCGCTCCCGCGGCCATCGGCGGAGTGGTCACTTGGAGAGTGTTCCTGTCCACGAAAGTGACCGTGGCATTCGTTCCGCCGATGCTCACCTTGGTGCCGGCCTGAAATCCGCTCCCACGAATATTGATCAGTGTGCCGCCCGCCGCCAGGCCTGAGGACGGAGTCACGTTCCCGATCCCCAGCGGCGCCTGCGCGAGTTGCACGATGGTCAGGCCGGCGCCGTAGGCGGTATTGTCCGCCGAGGTGATGGCGAAGAGTTTCTCCCCGTTTTCATCGATGGCCAGGAAGCTGCCGTGGATCGCATCGGTATCGGTCAGCAGCGGATTCGGAAGATAGATGCGCAGGCGAAGAGTTCCGCTGCGCGCGTCCACGATATCCACGCCGCCGCGCACGCCGGTGCTTCCTGCCGCGGCGGTGAGGAAGGGCAGGTAGAGCAGAGCGCCGCTGGGGTGCAGCGCCGCGCCAGGAACGGGCACGCTTCCGGGAATGGCTTCCAGTTCCGCCGCGGAAGGAATGGCAGCGAGAGAAAGGTCCGCGCCGCGCAGTTCGATGGAGCCGTTTCTGCGCACGGCAAAAATCCCTCCATCTCCCGCAAGATGCACTTCGCTGTTCAGTCCGGTGACGGCCGAAGCCGTGAACAGAGTTGGCGCGGAGGCGTTCCACACGGCCACGGGGCCGCCCGGGACGGCGCCATAGGCCACCACCATGCGGTCGCCCGCGCTGCTGGATTGCAGCAGTGGCGCTCCCGCCGGAGCGGGAGTGACGGGCTGCGGACCGGCTTGCACGGTGGGCGGGCTGGTGGCCAGATTGATCTGCTGCAGGCAAGCCGTGCAGGCGCCCGTGGAGCCGCCTTCTCCGCTCAATCCCACAAACACGGTTTGCAGGTTGGTGGGAGCGACGCGCGCGGGGCCGGAAGCGGCGAAGCCCGCGACGCCTCCCAGAAAAACGGTTGTGCCGCTGCCGGCCGCGTCGGGTTTGAGCAGATACACGTTTTGCGCGCCGAAGTCCGCCACGGCCAGCGTGGCGTTGTCCGGCGTCAGGGCCATGCCGCGCAAGCCGGCGCTGGGCGGCGGGCCTCCCGGCGGCGGCAATCCGCTGGTCTGAAACTGCGCAAGATTCAGGTCGAAGACATCCACGTGGTCCGTATTGCTCAAATAGACCCAGCGGCGCTTCTGGTCGTAGAGGACAAATTTGTATGAACCGGCGCGCGCATGGACCTGCACGCTTTGCAGATACTGAAACGTTTTTGCCGCCGTGGTGTTTCCCGCGGGCGCGCCGACCGTCAAATCGGCTTTTCCCGGCGAGCCCGCCGGCGTCTGCACGGTCAGTCGCTCGAGGGGGAAGGGATAATTGGCGCCGAGAGCGCCGGCGGCGGTGAGAGCGGTCACATCTTCCAGTTTCTGCACGGGAGCGCTGGCCCCGCCGAGGGTCACGCTGATTTTGGATGCCTCGGCGCCGAAGCCGTATCCGTAGATTTGGATGTTTTCCCCTCCCTCTTTTTTCCCGGCGTTGGGCAGGACCTCGGCGACGCGCGGACCATAGCTGAACGCCGCGGGCGCAATGGCCATCCAGCCGCCAGGGAAGTAAGCGGTGATGTTCGCCGGGCCCGCGGCGGTTCCCGGCGGCGCCACGGTCCGGATTTGCGCCGCGCCGCTGACGGTCGCGCTGGGGGCGGCTTGCGTGGCGAATTTAAGCTGCACGGTCGATTCGAAATTCTGCCCGGCGAGGCTGACCGCCGCGCCTCCGGCGAGCGGCCCTTCCGCGGGGCTGGCTGCCTGCGGGCCGGAAAAGACTGGCGCGGTTGCGGGCAACGCCGCGGGATTCACCGCGTCCACGAAGCTGACCCCGCGGTTGGCGATGCCGAAGAGCAGCCCCGTTTCGTCGGCCTCTTCGATTTCGGAGTGGCGTCCGCCCGCGCGCGCATCCGGCCGCTGTCCGATCAGGTGCAGGTCGGCAGCGCCCAGGGCCGTGATGACTGGCGGAAGGTCCGCGTCTTCGCTGACATAGAGCGTGGTGCCATCGCGGGAAAAGACCAGGCCTTGCGGCGCGGTTGCGGCGCGGGAAGCCAGCAAAGACAGGGTGCTATTGAGAAGAAAGACCTGCGTCGAGCCGCTCGAGTTCAGCACGACGGCGAAGGCGCTTCCGTCTCCGTTTGCCGCGGCCAATGAAATTTCTCCGCTTCCCACAGTGACCGGCCCGGCGAGGACGTTGCCGCTGGCGTCGAAGACGGCGACGCTCCCGCTGGCATCGGTTGCCGCCGCGAGGATCTTTGTGTGGTCGCCGCTTCGTGCAAAGACCCCCGCTCCGCTGGCGAAGAGCGTGGGGGCGCGGCTGGTGAGGTCGGTAAATGTGTTCGTCGCGGAATCCCACAGGGTTGGCAGAAACGACGCGGCATCGGCGCGGCGCAGCCGCACCAGCGCTTTTCCCCCGGAGAGAGAGGCGACTTCGACGGGCAGATTGTAGACAGTGCTGGACGGCCCGGGAATTTCCGCCACGGGAGTGCGGGCGATGACGCTGAAAGTGGCGGCATCGAGCGCCGTGATCTGCTCGGTCATGGAGCCCGCCCACAGGGTTGCGCCGTCGGCGGAAAGGTCCACGCTGGTTATGCCCGGCACGGGGATTCGCCCGGCCAGCGACCCGTCCGCCGTGGAAATCGCTTCGAGGCGATTCATCGCCGGGTTGGCCACGTAGAGGCGCTGGCGCGCGGAATCGTAGACCATTCTGCGGCGGCGCGGTTCGCCGGAAGGCTCGTCGCTTGCGGGCAGGGAATCGCTGGGCACATAGTCCAGGCGTGAGAGAACCGGCGGCGGTGAACCGGCCTGCACCGTGAGGGTCAGGGTCGTGGAATGGGAAAGCGCGCCGCTGGTCGCCTGGGCCGTGACAGTGTAGGCGCCCGGAGTTGCGGCGCTGGTCGCTCCAAAGACCACCGCTTGGGAGCCGCCCGCCGATAGGGAGAAGGGGCTTGCCGGGCTTGCGTTTACTCCCGCGGGCAGCCCGTTCAGCGTGACCTGAATGCTGGCGGTAAAGCCGTTGAGCGCCGTGGTTGATAAAGTCGTCGCCGGGCTGGTCGTGCCCGCGGTTGCGCTAAGCGCGGCCGGAGACAGGCTGACGGTGAAGTCCGCGGGGGGGGGAGGAGGCGGCACGGTCTGCGAGGAATTACCCCCGCCCCCTCCGCATCCGGTCAGACTGCCGAAAAGCAATAAAGACACCCCAAACTGGATGAAGCGCCGGCGGCGTTGCATCGAAAAACCCCACAACTTTCCCGCGCCGGCGCGCCGTGACAGCGAACGGACTGCGGCGCCGGATTGCGAGACCGAGAGGAAAGCCCGCCGAGGAATATATCAATACAAGGGAAGTGTCAAGGCACTTAATATAGAAAAGAAGAGGTATTATTAGAAGAAGAAAATGCCGGCGCGGAGGGTAGGTCCGCGCCGGCATGAGGGGCTGGGAGAATCCCTTTACAGGCTTTTCGGGGAGACCGTCGCCGGGGTCGAAGTTGATGTTTGGGTCGAGTTGGCATGCTTTGTGGCCGTCTTCTCGCCGGTTCGGTCAATTTCGATGGATCCTTTGAAGTAGGCGCCTTCCTCGATCAGGATGCGCGCCGTGGTGAGGTCACCCTGCACCGAGGCTTCCTTCTTCAACTCGATGCGTTCCTTGGCGTGCAGGTTTCCCTTGACGGAACCCAGCACGATGATTTCACGGGCGATGATGTCGGTGGTCAGTTTTGCGGACGTCCCGACGATCAGCTTCTTCTCGTCGAGTTGAACCAGTCCCTCCACCGTTCCATCGATCTGGAGATCTTCACTGCCGGTGATCTCCCCCTTGATGTGCAGGAATGATCCGAGGCGGGCAATCGAAGCGCCGCTCGGTGGTGTCCCTGCTGGCTTCAGTGCGTCTGTGCTCATGGCTTTTTTTTCCTCTCTTTCCCCCGAAGCGGGCTTCGGGGGTGTGGTATTGAATGTGTCTTCCGTTTTCTCCGCGGCTGCATTGGGGGTGCTTTCCACCACCGCCGTCACGGTCGTGCTAGTGCCTGCTATTGGTGTATTGCCCATCCCTGGAACCACAGTCTTGCCTGCTGCTGCGACTGCTGGCGTGCTCGGTCCTGCCGTACTCGGTGCTGCATTTCCTGAGGTGCTGCCTGCTGCTGTTGGTGCTTTATTCGCTTTCTCGGTCTGCGGCGCCTTCTTTTCCGGCTGCGCAGTTTTGGGCGCATCCGGATTTTTATTGCCCCACATTGTTCCTCCCAGGAACAGAACGCCCAATGCGGTCTTCTTGCCTTTGGACAATTTCGACTATAGGGACGGAATCGGGAGCCGACAAAGATTCAGAAGGACAGTCGTGCTTGACAGTTACTGACCGTTCGGAAGCGGCACCTGTCCCTTGGGACAGGTGCCGGAAAGGGTTCCAAAACGGGAATGGTGGTAGATTTCCGGCGGAGGACTGGGCCGGCGGGCGCTCTAATACTTGCGCAGCACTCCGATGACGCGTCCCTGGATGCGCACGTCCGCGGCGGGCACGATGATGGGCTGCATTTCGGAATTGGCGGGTTGCAGGCGCACTTTCCCCGGGCCTTCGCGGTAGAAGCGCTTGAGCGTGGCTTCCTCGCCGCCCAGCAGAGCCACGACGATGTCTCCGGCGTTGGCCACCTGGGTCTGCTCGCAGACCACGAAGTCTCCGTCCAGGATGTGATCTTCCTTCATCGAACTACCCTTGACTTGCAGAACAAAGTTACTGGCGCCGCGCGTGAAGTCGCCCAGCGAAATCGTTTCGCGCTCTTCGCAGGCTTCCAGCGGCCGGCCCGCGGCGATGCGTCCGACCAGCGGCAGTTCCTGCACATGGCGGTCCATCACCTGCTCCTTTACGGGCTTGGGCAGATTGAGAATTTCGATCGAGCGGCTCTGGTTGTAGCCGCGGCGAATAAAACCTTTTTTCTCGAGCGTGGTGATGTGCTTGTGCACGGTGGCCAGCGAGGTCAGCTTCAGCCCCTTGCCGATCTCCTCGAAACTGGGGGCATAGCCGTTCCTGGTCTCGAACGAAACCAGATAATCCAGCACTTCCTTCTGTCGCTTGGTCAGGGCCATCGGGAGCCTCCGCTCGCGCCACGCCTTCTCTTTCGCTCTTTCAGGCGGCGCACAGTTTCGCCTTTTACTCTAGGCGAATACAAGGCGAACGTCAAGCGGCGTTTTCCGGTATTTTTCTTTTTCCCGAAATTCTTTCCGGCGCTTCCGCGGGCGCCCCATTGCTTCGCGGCAGGGTACAAAAAAGATCACGCACTCTCGCACTGCTTGCCGATATGTTATGATTTTCACTTGCGGGCACCTGAAGTTTCGCCCCGGGCAGCTTCCGCCCCCCGCGAAAACCTGGCGCCCCAACTTCCCGCCGCCCTTGCGGGAAGACATCAGCACGAACGGGGACCCACGACGCCATGTCCACTCTAGCGGAAACGCCGATCAGCAAAGCCAAGCGCGAAGTCATCGAGCAGGCGGTCATTCGCTTCGCCGGAGATTCCGGCGACGGCATGCAGATTACCGGCAGCCAGTTCACCAACACGGTCGCGCTCTACGGCAACGACATTGCCACGTTCCCGGACTACCCCGCGGAAATTCGCGCCCCCGCCGGCACGCTGCCCGGCGTCAGCGGCTACCAGCTGCATTTTTCATCGAGCGACGTGCACACGCCGGGCGACTTGGTGGACGTGCTGATCGCCATGAATCCGGCGGCGCTGAAGATGAATCTGGCGGACCTGCGGCCCAACGGCATTCTGATCGTGAACCAGGACAGCTTCAAGGAGAACGACCTGCGCAAGGCGCAGATGGCGGCCAATCCGCTGGAGGACCATTCGCTCGACAAGTTCCGCGTCTTTGCCGTGGAGGCGCAGCGGCTCACGCGCAACGCCCTGCAGCATCTGGGCATAGAATCCAAGTCCATGGACCGCTGCAAGAACTTTTTTGCGCTGGGCATGTGCTACTGGCTCTACAACCGCTCGATGGACCCCACCTTCCGCTGGATTGACGACAAGTTCAGCAAGAAGCCGCTCATCGCGGAGGCCAACAAGCTGGCGCTGAAGGCCGGCTACAGCTATTGCGAAGCCACGGAGGCCTTTCAGGTCAGCTACGAAATTCCCCCGGCGAAGCTCGAGAAGGGGCACTATCGCAGCCTGAGTGGCAATCAGGCCGTGGCGCTGGGCTTCGTCACCGCGGCGCAGAAGGCCGGGCTCACGCTGTTTCTGGGCTCTTATCCCATCACCCCCGCCTCGGACATTCTGCATGAGCTCTCCCAGTACAAGGATTTCGGCGTCCTGACCTTTCAGGCCGAGGACGAAATCGCCGCCATCACCTCCGCCATTGGCGCCTCCTATGCCGGCGCTCTGGCCATCACCACCACGTCCGGACCGGGCATGGCTCTGAAGACCGAGGCCCTGGGCCTGGCGGTGATGACCGAGCTGCCCCTGGTGATCGTGGACGTGCAGCGCGGCGGGCCTTCCACCGGCTTGCCCACCAAGACCGAGCAGGCCGACCTCCTGCAAGCGCTCTTCGGGCGCAACTCGGAAGCTCCCATTCCCGTGCTGGCCGCTTCCACGCCTTCGGACTGCTTCTGGGTGGTGGTAGAAGCCAGCCGCATCGCGCTGAAATACATGGTGCCGGTCATCGTGCTGACCGACGGCTATCTGGCCAACGGCGCCGAGCCGTGGCGCATTCCGTCCCTGGATGAAATTCCGGCCTTCCCGGTAGCGCACGCGAAAAATCCGGAGGGCTTCCTGCCCTATAAGCGCGATCCGCAAACCCTGGCGCGCCCCTGGGCCATTCCCGGCACGCCGGGCCTGGAGCACCGCATCGGCGGCATCGAGAAACAGGACGGCACCGGCAACGTGAACTACGAGCCGCTCAACCATGAAAATATGGTGCGCATCCGCGCCGCCAAGGTCGCCGGCATCGTGCAGGACATTCCCGACGCCGCGCCCGTGGGCGACCCCGACGGCGACCTGCTGATCGTGGCCTGGGGCTCGACCAGCGGCTCGATCACCGCGGCGCTCAACGGCCGCCGCGCCAAGGGCCTGCCCGGGCGCATCGGCCACCTGCACCTGCGGCACCTGAATCCGCTCCCCGCCAATCTCGGCGAGGTGCTCAAGCGCTACAAGAAGATCCTCGTTCCCGAATTGAACATGGGCCAGCTCATCTGGGTGTTGCGCGCCAAGTACCTGGTGGACGCCATCGGCATGAACAAGATTCAGGGCCGTCCCTTCATGCAGAACGAATTGGAAGTGAAGATCGAGGAATTGATCGGCAGGTAGATTTTTCCAGGAATTCGGGCAGTTGCAGTGACAGCGGAGTTTTAGGACAAACAGGGAGACTGAACGATGACCACGGACACGCTTCCGGTACTCACGAAGAAAGATTTCCAGACGGACCAGGAGGTGCGCTGGTGCCCCGGTTGCGGCGACTACGCCATCCTCGCCGCCGTCCAGGCGGTCTTTCCCGAGCTGGGCATTCCCAGGGAAAAATTCGTGGTGGTCAGCGGCATCGGTTGCTCCAGCCGCTTCCCCTACTACATGAACACCTACGGCTTCCATTCCATTCACGGCCGCGCCCCGGCGGTGGCCACGGGAATCAAGATCGCCAACCCGGAATTGGATGTGTGGGTGGCCACCGGCGACGGCGACGCGCTGGCCATCGGCGGCAATCACACCATTCACATGCTGCGGCGCAACGTGGGCGTCAAAGTCCTGCTCTTCAATAACCGCATCTATGGGCTGACCAAGGGGCAGTATTCGCCGACCTCGGAATTTCACAAGAAGACCAAGTCCACGCCGTATGGTTCCCCGGACCGCCCGTTCAACCCGGTTTCGCTGGCCATTGGCGCGGAATCCACGTTTGTGGCTCGCTCCGTGGACGTCTTCCAGCAGCACTTGAAGGACACTCTGAGGCATGCCGCGGCGCATAAGGGCTCCGCCTTCATCGAGATCCTGCAGAACTGCAACATCTTCAACGACGGCGCGTGGACCACGCTCACCGAAAAAGACGCGCGCAGCGAGAAGATCATCCAGCTCGAGCACGGCAAGCCCCTGGTCTTCGGCAAGAACCGCGACAAGGGCATCCGCCGCCTGCCCGACGGCGACATCGAGGTGGTCACCCTGGGCGGCGACATCACCGAAAAAGACCTCATCGTGCACAACGCCCATCACCCGCGCCCCTCCTACGCTTTCCTGCTTTCGCACATGGAGCACCGCCCCGGCTTCCCCACGCCCATCGGCGTGCTGCGCGCCTGGGACGATCTGCCGCGCTACGAAGACGTGATGAACGAACAGGTTCAGGAAGTGATTGCCAAGAAGGGTCCGGGCGATCTGGCCAGCCTGCTGCGCTCCGGGGACACCTGGGAAGTGAAGTAGTCGTTCGGCTGCTTTGCCGCAGGAGATTTGCCTGAAAACAGGCCGGGCGCCCAAGCCTTGTGGTTTGGGCGCCCATTTTTTGGGGAGACGCTATCCGGGATAGCTCCTCAGTTCTTTTCCCCTAACCCGTGCACTTGGCGGCACAAGCGGCAATAGGTCGGCTTCTCCGTGTTGTCCACGCTGTGTTTCACGGGTTCGACCGAGCGCAGGTAGTCGAAGATCAGCCCCAGATCCTCATCCGTCATTCCCCGAAAGACGTGCCAGGGCATGATGGGGCTCAACTCGCGCACCCCTCCCACTTTTCCCGTGCGGATCGTCTGAATGAACATTTCCTTCGTGTAATAGGGAATTCCCGTGGGGTCCGTCGTAAGGTTCATGCTGGCCACCGTGACGAAATTCCCTTCCACAACCTCCCCGCCGGCATAGTCCATGCCCGGAATTCTGTGGCCGTGGCTGTCCCTTGGCGTGTGGCAGTCCCGGCAACTCGCCATTTCGATCACATACTTTCCACGCGTGACGGCATCGGCGGTCGCCGGCGGCGCGGAAACCGGTCCGGTCACCGGCTGCGGCTCGTTGCGAATCAGGTATTTCACCGGAAAAATAATCTCCGACTTGGGCACCACGTGGTGCACCGGCTTCAGCGAGCGCAGATAGACGATCACCGAAGCCAGATCCTCATCGGACATGGTCCGGAAGTTGCCGTAGGGCATCGCCGGAAACAGGGCCCGCCCGTCATGCCCGACTCCCTCGCGGATGGCCCGCGCCAGTTGATCGTCCGTCCAGGTTCCCGCTCCGGTTTCCTTGTCCGGGGTGAGATTCGGCGGAAAAAGTTTCCCGGGCACGTTCGTCAGCGGGAATGGACCTCCCGCCCCCAGCATCCCTGGAATCATCGGCGCATCGCGTTTGCTCCAATCGTGAGGCGTGTGACAGGCCATGCAAGGAGCCGCATAGTTCGCTATGTACTCGCCGCGCTGGAGGCGCTCCGGCGTCGCTTCGAATTTACGGTTGGTGAGCGGCCGCGCCTTCGGCCCCAGGAAGGGCCTCCATCCAATCGTTACCGTGATCCCCGCGCCAGCCACCGCGATAAGCACGATGGCCAGGATTCCGATAATTCTTGCCGCTCGCTTCATGTACGCTGTCCTCCGGGATAAAGAATCGATGATGAGGCGGGATTCTTCCACAGACCGATCCGTCTACACAAGAATATTATGCGGGAATGATGCGGGGACGGTGCTCAAACCGCAGCGGCCTGCGCCGCGGCGCGGTAGCGCACCAGCAGCAGGGTCACATCGTCGGCCTGGCGCGCGCCGCGCGTGAAGTTCTCCACCGACTCCAGAATGTTTTTTTGCAGGTCCGCCAGCGGGCTCTCTGGCTGCCCGTGGAGTAGTTCCAGCAGCCGCTCGGTGCCGTACATGGCCTCTTCGGGGTCCATGGCTTCGGTCACGCCGTCGCTGAAGAGCACCAGCGTATCGTTGGGCTCCAGCTTGATCTTTGAGCAGGCATATTCCGCTCCGGGAACCAGCCCTACCGGAAACGATCCCTCGGTGAAGGGCGCCTCGGCCTTCCCTCCGCGCAGGAGGACGGGGGAAGGATGCCCCGCGTTGATGTATTCGAGTTCGCCGTTGCGGTTGAGAATCCCGAAAAACATGGTGGCGTAGCGTCCCACCTCGTGGTGCTCGCACAGGAAGGCGCTGATGCGGTTGACCACCAGCGCCGGGTTCGCCCCCAGGGTCATCCCCGTCAGGGCTCCTTGCAGCATGGTGGTCACCAGCGCCGCCCCCAGGCCCTTGCCGCTGACGTCCGCGAGCAGGAAGGCGGTCTGCTCCTCGCCGATGGGAAACACATCGAAGTAGTCGCCGCCCACCGCGAGGCAGGGGAAATTGATGCCGGAAACGGCCAGATGCGGATAGTCTCTTAGTCCATGCGGGAGCAGCGCCTGCTGGATGTCCCGCGCGATGCCGATCTCCTGCTCCATGCGCTGCCGTTCGCGCTCGCGCTCCACCAGGCGCGCGTTGTCCAGGATGCTGGCGGCCTCCACGGCCAAAGCGTCGAGGATCTGGCGGTCCAGCTTGGAAAAGGCCGCGGGGCGGGTGCTGTCCAGATAGAGGACGCCCAGAAAAGTGGTGTGCCGCGGCTCGATGGCCGATTCCATGGTGTTGGCGCGGCTGGCGGCGTAGAGCGGAATGACCACGATGGAGCGCAGGCGCTGGGCCACGATGCTCTGCGCGGCCTGCAAATCCACTCCGGCCTGCGCCAGATCCTCGGTCACGATGGCGCCGTGCTTCTCGATTGCCTGGCGCACGGCCGTCTGGCTGGGGGTGATGCTCTCCGGGGAGAGCCGCGTCGCGCCGCGCTTGCGCGCCAGTTGCACGTTCAGCATTCCACCGGGATCGCCTTCGTTGGGCACCAGCAGCAGACCGCGATCCGCGTCGGTCACCGCCACGGCGTGGTCCAGCATGGTTCCCAGCACCGAATCCAGCGGCAGTTGCGAGTGCAGCAGCGTGGTCGCTTCCAGGAGGAGGTTGAGTTTGCCCAGGCCGCCCCCGACGGAGGCCGAGGAGCCAGTCCCGCTCATGGTCATTCCGCCGATGCGCGTCAGCAGATTGGGAAGCTCTTCCTCGGCCGCCGAGGTCCGGAAAATAATTTCGTAGGAGTCTTCCAGTCCGAAGGTGATCGAATCTCCGGCGGAGAGCGCGGGGTTTTCCGCCTTCTCCCCGTTCACAAACAGCCCGCGCCGCTGTCCGCGGTCTTCCAGATAGAATTTCCCGCCCTCGAAGATGATCGCCGCGCATTGCCGGGAGATGCGCCGGTCGGTGAGGTTGAGATGATTGCCGGTTTCCTCGCCTCGCCCGATCAGGAAAGGGCTCTGGGTGATGCGCACAAAACGGCGCTTGCGGTCCGGCGAGACGACCTCGAGCACCGCATCGGGAAGAATGAGCGTGTCTGCCATGGTCTATGCCTGACCGGGGATTCTAGCACGAGCCCCGCAAAAGCAAGGCAGTCTTTGGGTTTCGCGCGGACAGGCTTGCCAACAATGGTCCGTAACGGTTTGTTCTTGCGGAATTGGCAATTCCAGCGATGGTGCCAGCGGTCGTCCGCAGCCGCCTAGCGCGCCGTGGAGGCCTGCCGGCGGTTCACGTACTGGGTGACGTAGGCGTCGAAGATTTCCCGCACGCGGAAAGTGATGGGCCCCGGGGCGGCGGCAATCTTGTGTCCGGCGATCTCGCCCACCCCCAAAACGTTGCGATTGGTCGAGGACACGAAAATCTCGTCGGCCTGGTACAGATCATCGTGCAGCAGGGTCTGTTCGGTCACCGGAATCCCGGCGTCCCCGGCGATCTCGAACAGAATGGCCCGCGTGACTCCCTCGAGGCAGCCGGAACTCAGCGGCGGCGTGAACACCTTGCCGTTCTTGACCGCGAAAATATTCGCCGCCGTGCATTCGGCGACTTCGCCGCGCTCGTTGAGCATCACCACTTCGTCGAAGCCCTGCCTCTGCGCTTCCGCCGAACTCCACACGTTATTCAGCCAGGAAATGGTCTTGACCCCGGCCAGCGCCGAAGCGGCGTGCCTTCCGTGCTGCCGCAAATCCAGCCGCAGGGGTTCCTGGAAGCTGGGCAGGTCCGCGGTGCAGATCAGCAGGTCCACTTCCGGCTGCGCTTCCGCGCTCTGCCAGAATCCCGCTTTGTTGTAAACCAGGTAGATGCGCGCGCATCCTTCGAGGACCTTGTTCGCGCGAATCACTTCCTGCAAGTGCAGGCGCACCTTGGTGGACGCATAGGGCATGGGCAGGCGAATAATTCCGGCGTCTTTTTCCAGGCGCCGCCAGTGCCGCTCGTAGGCGAACGCTTCCCCGCGCACGATCCGCAGCGTGGTGAAGATGCCCCAGCCGCAGAGCAGTCCGGCCTGTCCGGGGGAGAACCGGGCCTTCTCGACGGGCAATAGTCTGTCGTTATGAAACAGGTGGCGATGAATCACATCTCCTCCGGTCTCTCTATTGTAGCGAAAAACGGTTCCTCAGGAAGACCTGAGAATGGACGGCGTTTCCCAATGGCAAAGCCGGGGTTATTCCTCCTTCTTCTCCTCCGCAGATGGCGGCCTTCCGGGGGCCGCCATCCGCGGGAGGATTTCGATGAGAAAGAGCGGTATTCGGGGCCGTGCGGGGCTGCCCGCGATTTCCGGTTGAAAAATACGTGACCATGCTCTAGAATCAATGTTTGTCTCAACCGGGAAAGGTGTGACTGAGCGCGATGAGGACGTACGTAGCGAAGGGCGAAGAAGCCAGGGCGTTGAAGGAAGGCGCCAGCTGGTTTGTGGTGGACGCAAGCAATCAGGTTCTGGGGCGGCTGGCGACGAAGGTGGCGCGCATGCTGATGGGCAAGGACAAGCCGAGCTATACCCCCTACCTGGATTCCGGCGATCACATTGTCGTGATCAATGCCGACAAAATTCGGCTGACCGGCAACAAGGTCGAGCAGAAAATGTATTACAGCCATAGCGGCTATCCCGGCGGCTTGAAGGAAGTTCCGCTCAAGCGCATTCGTTCCACCCGGCCGGACTGGGTCATCCGCGAGGCCGTGCTGGGCATGCTGCCGAAGAACAAGCTGCGCGCGCGGCGGGCCAAAAAGCTCCGGATTTATCTGGATGCCAAAGGTCTCGAGCGGCACGCCGGCCAGAAACCCCAGCCGCTGGCCAAGTAACCGCCCGCGGGGCGGCCCGCCTCCGTGGCGGGAGAGAATGGATTCATTCCGCACGCAGTGGTTTTTCTTCCCGAGAAGGAAATCCAGCGAGCGCAGAGTGTCGAGGAGGAGTGGTGAGTGCAATGGAAACGTCCCTTGGGGGCGTGAAATGGTTTCTGGGAACCGGCCGGCGGAAAGAATCCGTCGTGCGCGTGTTCCTGCGCGCGGGCAGCGGCAAGATCACGGTGAACGGCAAGACCGTGGACCAATATTTTCCGAATCATGCCTGGAAGCATGCCGCGCTGGAAGCGCTGAAGTTCACCAACACCTACGATCAGGTGGACGTGAAGGTGACCGCCAACGGCGGCGGCGTCGGCGGGCAGTCCGGCGCGATGCGCATGGGCCTCTCGCGGGCTCTGGCGCGCTATAACCCGGAGTTGCGCCCGGCTCTGCGCACCAATGGATTTCTGACGCGCGATTCGCGCATGAAGGAGCGCAAGAAGTACGGGCAGAAGGGCGCCCGCAAGCGCTTCCAGTTCACCAAGCGCTAATTGCGCCGATGGCGTTGTGGGCGGCTCCGCTTGCGGAGCCGCCTAAATCACGGCCGGCAAGGCGCCGGCAAGAGGCCGTTCGAAGGCGGCGGCAGTCCAGCCGCCCGGTAAACGGCTATCCACTAAGGAGGAACATTGGCAGTTGAAATCACGATGAAGGAACTTCTGGAGGCCGGCGTTCATTTCGGCCACCAGACGCGGCGCTGGAATCCCAAGATGAAGGAATTCATTTTCGGCGAGCGCAACGGCATTCATATTATTGACCTGCAGAAAACCCTCAAGATGTTCCGCGAAGCCAGCCGCTTCGTGAGCGACCTCACCGCGCAAGGCCGCACCGTATTGTTCGTGGGCACCAAGCGCCAGGCCCAGGAAGCCGTGGCCGAAGAGGCCAAGCGCTGCGGCGCCTACTTCGTGAACCACCGCTGGCTGGGCGGCACCCTCACCAACTGGGCCACCCTGCAGAAATCCATCAAGCGCCTGAAGCTGCTCAAGGCCATGATCGAGGATGGGCGCATGGCCGAGCTCTCCAAAAAAGAGCGCGCGCGCCTGGAACGGGAATTGAAGCACCTGAATCAGAATCTCGAAGGCATCGAGAACATGACTCATGTGCCCGACGCCATGTTCGTCATCGATTCCAACGCCGAGGATATTGCCGTGAAGGAAGCGCGGCGCATGGGCGTCTCCGTGGTCTCCGTGGTGGACACCAACTGCGACCCCGACCTGGTGGACTGGATCATCCCCGGCAATGACGACGCGCTGCGCGCCATCCGCCTCTTTACTTCCAAAATTTCCGAATCCGTGGCCGAAGGGCACGCCCTCTACCAGCAATCCCAGGTCGTCGAACAGAAAGTCGCCGCCGATCAGGCTGCCGACCAGGTGGACTACGTGGACACCAGCGCCTACGAAAAGTACGAGAAGCAGGAAGGCGACATCGTCGAGCCCGGAACCGAAACCCCGGCCACCGTGCCGCCCGATCCGGAACCGGCTGCTTAAGAGCCTTTCCTTAACGGAACCATTTACCCGTCAGGCCGTTTGCGTCCGGGCGGATTCGCCGGAGCCGCGGGCGGCCTGATTTCAAACTATCCCCGGCAAAGAAAAGAGAGAGAAGAAGAGGTATGAGCACCCAACCGGAAGCGACCCAGATACCCGCCCAGCTCGTCAAGGAGCTGCGCGAGCGCACCAGCGCGGGATTCAGCGACTGCCGCGCCGCGCTCGTCGAAGCGGGCGGAGACATTGAGAAGGCCATTGCCGTCCTGCGCAAGAAAGGCCAGGCGGCCGCGGCCAAGAAAGCCCAGCGGGAAGCCAGCGAGGGGCTGGTGGGCAGCTATATCCATGCCGGCGGAAAGATCGGCGTGATCGTGGAAATCAACTGCGAATCCGATTTCGTCGCGCGCACCGAGGCCTTTCAGCACCTCTGCCACGAAATCGCCATGCACATCGCCGCGCTCGACCCGCGCTATGTGCGCCGCGAGGAAGTCACCCAGGAAATGCTGGATAAGGAGCGGGAAATCTACCGCGCCCAGGCCAAGGCCACCGGCAAGCCCGAACCGGTGATTGAAAAGATCGTCTCCGGCAAGATGGAGAAGTTCTACGAGGAAAACTGCCTGTGCGAGCAGCATTTCATCCGCGATGAGTCGGTCACCATCAACGAAATGATCACCCAGGCCATCGCCAAGCTGGGGGAAAACATCTCCGTGCGCCGCTTCGTCCGCTTCAAGGTCGGCGAAAGCTCGGGAACCGGCGCGGCTTAGCCGCGGCAGCCGCCTGCGGGGAATTTCAACGAGCGCTCCGGGATGCCGGGGCGCTCGTTTTGTTTGCGGACCGTGCGGGCGGGGCCAAACTTTGTTACAATCATCGCGGTTTTACGCCGGGCGGCCGGTAACTTCGTGAGCAAAAAAATGAAACCAGCGGGCGCGGCAGCGCGCCAGGAGAGCGGGAAAGCGCATCCGACCTACCAGCGGATCGTGCTGAAGCTTTCCGGCGAATCGCTGCAGGGGCCCCAGGGCTACGGAATTCACGGCGAAACCATCGCGGCCATCGCCGGGGAACTGCGCGAAATCGTCGAACTGGGCGTGCAGGTGGCCATCATGGTCGGCGGCGGCAACATCTTCCGCGGCGCGCGCCAGAAGTCCATGGAGATCGACCGCGCCACCGGCGACTACATGGGCATGCTGGCCACGGTCATCAACGGGCTGGCCCTGCAGGACGCGCTCGAAAAAAAAGGCGTGGTCACCCGCCTGCTCAGCGCCATTGAAATGCGCCAGGTGGCCGAACCCTTCATCCGCCGCCGCGCCACGCGCCACCTGGAAAAAGGCCGCGTGGTGATTTTCGCCGCGGGCACGGGCAATCCCTATTTTTCAACGGATACCGCCGCGGCCCTGCGCGCCATGGAAATCAAGGCCCAGGTCATCCTGAAGGCCACGCGCGTGGACGGAATCTACGATGCCGACCCGGAAAAGGTGCGCGGCGCCAAATTCTTCCCGCGCATCAGCTACCGCGAGGTGCTGACCAAGGGCCTGCAGGTGATGGATTCCACGGCGATTTCCCTGTGCATGGATAATCGCATGCCCATCGTGGTCTTCAACATGAACGTGCACGGCAACATCAAGCGCGTGGTCATGGGCGAGCGCGTGGGCTCCACGGTGACGCCGGACTGAAGCGGCCCGCGGCGGCCGCCCCAACATGCGGAGAACAAAATGAGCACAATTGCCACCAGCAAGGAAGCGATGATTCAGGCGCGCACGCGCATGGAGAAGGCCGTCGAGGATTTCCGCCAGGATCTCGGCACCATCCGCACCGGCCGCGCCAATGTCTCCATCCTCGACGGCATTCGCGTCGATTATCACGGCACGCCCATGCCCATCAACCAGCTGGGCACCATGACCACTCCCGACCCCACCATGATCGTGATTTCCCCGTGGGATCCCGGCGTTGTGGCCCTGATTGATAAAGCCATCCGCACTTCCGACCTGGGCCTCAATCCCACCAACGACGGCAAGGTCGTTCGCGTGCCCATTCCTTCGCTGACCGAGGAACGCCGCAAGGAGTTTGTGAAGCATCTCCACAAGGTGCTCGAAAATCACCGCACCGCCATCCGCAACATCCGCCGCGACATCCGCGAAGCCATCGAGAAACTGGAAAAAGACAAGAAAATCAGCGAGGACGAGAAGAAGCGCTCCCTGGAAGAGCTGGACAAGGTTTCTCACTCGGAAACCAAGAAGATCGAAGATCTCTCCGTGTTGAAGGAAAGAGAACTGATGGGGATGTAGCCGTCCAGGCGGCCTCCGCCGCCTGCTGCGCAAAGCGCTCGCGGCAGCGCAAACACAGCCGCATCTTCGCGCTTTATTTCTGGACTGACAATCTGTGAATTATGGATTCGCCGGACGCGCCGCTTTTTCCAGCTTGCGCGGAGGAGCTTTCTTGCCCGCCGGGGAAACCCCCGCGCCGCCGGCCGCCGCGCGTTCCAGCGTGAACGACTGCGCTTCGTCATTCTGTACCGCGCGCACGAAAGAAGCGTAGTCCGTGGCGCGCGCGGCCGCGATTTGCCGCAGGAGGAACGTAAGATGGCGGGAAGCGCTGAGCGTGCGCCCGCGGGCCTCTCCGGCCGGCGGATTCACCAGTTCATAGCGGGACGCAAAGGCGGCGTAATCGCGCCTGACGCTCATGCCCAGCGGCTTGCGCACCGACCACGCTGCCGCCCTGAATGTCTTCGACGATGGCAGATGAATGGTCGAAGTCGTCTCCACTTCCAGCGGCGTGCCCAGTTCGATCGCCGCGCCCGTCGCGCCATCCTGCGGCAGATCCGGCAGTCCGGCCTGCGGCAGCAGCGCGGGAATATGCACGGGACTCTTCGACCAGTCCACGAATTTCGGCTGCGAGATTTCATATTCCAGCGTGAAGGGACCGTGCGTCTCGGCGGGATCGGAGGCGGTGATGCCGGTAATCTGCCCGCGAAAGCCGTCGGCCAGGGAAAGCATCTGCGCCAGCTCGTTCCATCTCTCCTTGGGCGTTTGATGAAAAGCCACGCGCAGGAGCAATTCGTTGTCTCCGCGCAGCGCGTAGCGCACCTCCGCGCTCAGCTTGCCGTCCTCGCCGAGCGTGCCATCCACATGGACCTGCTGCCTGCCCGCGAACGGAAGATCGAGCGGAGCCGTCACCCACAGCCCGCCCGAACCGTCCGGATGGGGAGCAATAACCAATCCCTGCTTGCCCCGCAGGCTCGCATGAATCATCCCCAGTGGCGCCACTTCCGCGCCCGGGTCCATCCAGCGCGCCGCAGGTTCCTCTCCCGCCTTCACCAGAATCCGG
Organism: Terriglobia bacterium; assembly: GCA_041500985.1. Classification (GTDB taxonomy): domain Bacteria; phylum Acidobacteriota; class Terriglobia; order Acidiferrales; family UBA7541; genus Acidiferrum. Next base: position 74,451 of record JBGQNE010000013.1, read on the forward strand.
CTGAAGACCGGCGGCGCGGGCAGAAGCTCCTTCCCCGCATTGGCGCTCACTGTCATCAGAACGGGATGCGCAGTCAGCCCCGCCTGTTCCGCCAGGGCCGTCAGGAGCACCGCCTTTTCCTCGGAAGTCGCATAGCCAGAGGACAGAATCGCCTCCAGCCCGCGCGGGGAAAACCCCGCCGTCCCCAGCGGCAGATCCACCGTGCGGATCTTCCGCGAAACAAAGTCGTAAATGGCCTGCAGCTTCTCCTCGCCGCTTTGCGTCCCGCGCAGCAGCTCCGCGCACTTCTCGCGCAGCGCGCCGCCGGCCGCCGCCTCCGGAAAAAAATCCTGCGCGAATCTCGCGGAAAGCTGTTCCCAGGAAGCAAACGACGTGACCGTAAGCTCCGCCTCTCCCTTGTCGCCATCGCCCGGGGTATTCGTCACGCTCCAGCGATGAATCCTGCGCGCGCTTTCGCCTTCGCCGAACTCTTCGACCGCCGCCGCCGGTAGCGACGGCGCTGCGCGCAGCTGAATCGCCCGCCCGGCGGGCACGTCCAATTCCAGCAGTTCGCGGGCAACGATCGCGCTGCGCGTGAACGCATGCGTAAAGCTGAATTCCGGCCCCAGCGCCGCCCGCCGGACCGTGGTGACCACGCGGTATTCCAGCCGGTCGCCCGCGCGCAAACCCATGATGCGCACGGACTTGCGCCGCACCTCCTGGAAGGCGGGCGCGGCGGCGACGGCCGGCTGCGCCTGGTCGCTGATCGCGCTGGGCAGTATGTCCGCGGTGCCTCCGCCGGGATGCGTGATGCGCAGGAAAGGGAAGTCCAGCGATTCCCGCGAACGGTCGTAGTCGAAGCTCAGCCGCCCGAACTGCCCCGCGGCGCTTTCCGAGGAAATCAGAATGATGGTGTGTGTTTCCCGGCGACTTGTGCCGTCGGATTCAAAGCGCACGCGCGTTTCCAGCAGCTCGATCGTGTAGGGAGTCGCCGGTTCTTTCGCCTCGCTTGGAGCTGGCGTGGCCGTGGTGGCCGGAGCTTGCGCCCGAGCGGAGCAGGGCATCGCCGCGAACAACAGCGCGGTAAGAATTTGCCACGGGCGGAAGCGAAACGCAAAAGTTCCAGCGGGAATCATTCACCGAGTCTAGAGCCGCGCGAGAAACGGGTAAAGCGGTCCCGGGATGACAGTTGCGGAAAAAGCACGGGAGACGCGCCGCTTCACTCCCTCCACGAATGCGCATCCGTGTGGAAAACTGGCCGTCGTCCTGGACCTGGAACGTAAGCCCGGCGAAATATCGCCCGACCTGATAAGAGTGATCCGGTGAGCCTGAACGGCCACAGGGTCGTATAGGGAAGGCAAGCCGTTGTGTCCCACCACCCCATCCAGATAAAGAAAACCAAAAAATAAAGTCAGAATTTCTATAACTATAAGAAAATACAAGCGTTATTGTATTTTTGTGTCCTAGTGCTGAACCCTGAGACGCTTCCGTCTGGACGCGTAAATTGGAGCCCGCCTCCAAAGGTGAGCCGGGGAACCGAGCAGTCTGGCGCAGAAGGGGACAGGTGTAGAAAACTCCCACGGCACGGGTAAGCGCTAGAAATACCCGGACTTTTTCACATCCCATGGTTGAAAACAATTTGACAGAACACGTCTCTTGCCTCTATACTCTTCAAGTTGTCAGGGGTATTTCTCCCTGTAGTTGGAAGGAATATCTTCCGCTCCGGAACAGAGAACGACGGAATGGAGCAGAAGAGCGGCCGGAATGGGACGCCAGTCCCGCAAAGCCGAGTAAGCCTCTCCGATCATTGAAACCGGAAGCGATAGCCTGCCTTCTGGAATAAGTGCGGAGTTTCTTGCTGGTATCTCCGGATTCGCAGTGAAGACCTTTCAGCCGTTGGTGCGCCCGCGCGGTTTTTTCTGGCCGCGGGAGGCGCGGGGAAATTGTTGCGCGCGCAGAGCGCGGAATTCGACCGGAGTGCGGTCAATCGAAGAGGAACACTGTGCCGACGTTTTCGCAATTAGTACGAATGGGGCGGGAAGCCGTCATCATGAAGACCAAGTCGCCCGCGCTGATGGGCTGCCCGGAAAAGCGCGGCGTATGCATTCGCGTTTACACGCAGACGCCCAAGAAGCCCAACTCGGCCCTGCGCAAGGTGGCTCGCGTGCGCCTGACCAACAGCGTGGAAGTCACCACCTACATCCCCGGCATCGGCCACAACCTGCAGGAGCACTCCATCGTGCTCGTGCGCGGCGGCCGCGTGAAGGATCTTCCCGGAGTGCGTTATCACATTGTCCGCGGAACGCTGGACGCCGCGGGAGTCGAAAATCGCAAGCAGGCGCGCTCGAAGTATGGCGCCAAGCGGCCCAAGGCCGCCCAGAAGTAGCCGTCTAGCGGAACCAAGGAGCGGAAGAAGAGATGCCACGCAAAGGACAAGTCAGCCGCCGGCCCGATCGCCTCGACCCGGTCTATAGCAATGAACTGGTGATGAAGTTCATCTGCTCGATGATGTGGGACGGCAAGCGCGCCACCGCGCAGCGCGTGTTCTATAACGCCATGGACCAGGTGGCCAAGAAGACCAGCGACGACGCGCTGAAGATTTTCAAGAAGGCGGTCGAGAACGTGAAGCCCCTGCTGGAAGTGAAGACCCGGCGCGTGGGCGGCGCCAACTACCAGGTGCCCGTGGAAGTGAATCCCTATCGCCGGCAGTCCCTGGCTATCCGCTGGCTGCTGCAGTATTCGCGCGAGCGCGCCGGCCGGACCATGGTGGATAAGCTCGCCGACGAACTGATCGACGCGGCCAACGCCCGCGGCGGCGCCATGAAGAAGAAGGAAGACGTGCACCGCATGGCCGAAGCCAACAAGGCCTTCGCGCATTACCGCTGGTAAGCGAATCGGAAACGGGAGATTTTAGAGAGAATATGGGCCGTCAGTTCAAACTCGAAGATACCCGCAACATCGGGATCATGGCGCACATCGACGCCGGCAAGACCACGTCCACCGAGCGCATCCTGTTCTATACGGGTGTGACCTACAAAATCGGCAGCGTGGACGAAGGCACCGCCACCATGGACTGGATGGAGCAGGAGCGCGAGCGCGGCATCACCATCACCTCCGCGGCCACCACCGCTTCCTGGGACCGCTTCGGCAAGAAATATCGCATCAACATCATTGATACTCCCGGCCACGTGGATTTCACCGTGGAAGTCGAGCGTTCCCTGCGCGTGCTGGACGGGGCCGTGTGCGTGTTCGATTCCGTCGCCGGCGTGCAGCCGCAATCGGAAACCGTGTGGCGCCAGGCGGACAAGTACCGCGTCCCGCGCATCTGTTTCGTGAACAAGATGGACCGCATGGGCGCGGATTTCGACCATGTCATCCGCACCATCCGCCAGCGCCTGGGCGCCCATCCCGTTCCCCTGCAATTCCCCCTCGGCCGCGAAGATAATTTCATCGGCGTCATCGATTTCCTCGAAGAAAAAGTCACCGTATGGCTCGAAGAAACGCTCGGCGCGAAGTTCGAGACCTTCGAAGTGGCCAAGCTCTGGGACAAGGCCTTCGTGGATTCCCGCCCGGACGTTGCGGCGGCACTGAAGGGTTCGGCCATCGACAAGGCCTTTTACGACGAGCACCGCAACAAGACCGTCGAATACATCGCCGAGCACGACGATACGGTCATCGACAAATATTTGAACGAAGGCACGCTGACGGTGGACGAAATGCGCGCCTCCATCCGCCGCTCGACCCTGGCCCTCAAGATCGTTCCCGTGCTGGCCGGTTCGGCCTTCAAGAACAAGGGCATTCAGCCGCTGCTCGACGCCGTTGTGGACTACCTGCCTTCTCCGCTGGACGTTCCGCCGCTCGAGGGCGTGAACCCGGAAAACGATGAAGTGGTTCTGCGCCGCGCCGCCGATGACGCTCCGTTTTCGGCGCTGGCCTTCAAAATCATGTCCGACCCCTTCGTCGGCCATGTCACCTACATTCGCGTCTATTCCGGCGTGCTCACTTCCGGCAGTTACGTGTACAACTCCGGCAAGCGCACCCGCGAGCGCATCAGCCGCCTGCTGCAGATGCATGCCAACAAGCGCGAGGAAATTGACACCGTCTATGCCGGCGACATTTGCGCCTGCGTGGGGCTGAAGAGCGTCAACACCGGCGACACCCTGTGCGACGAGGAAAAGCAGGTCATCCTCGAGAACATCGACTTTCCCGCCCCGGTCATCTCCGTGGCCATCGAGCCCAAGACCAAGGCCGACCAGGACAAACTGGGCGTAGCCATGCAGCGCCTGGCCCAGGAAGACCCCACCTTCCGCGTTTCCACCGAGCCCGATACCGGCCAGACCCTCATCTCCGGCATGGGCGAACTGCACCTCGAAATCATCGTTGACCGCATGCTGCGCGAATACAACGTGCAGGCCAACGTCGGCCGCCCCCAGGTGGCCTACCGCGAAACCATCCGCAAGACGGCTACGGCTGAAGGCAAATACATCAAGCAGACCGGCGGCCGCGGGCAGTACGGCCATTGCGAAATCGAATTGCATCCCATTCCCAGTTCCAGCCGCGAGAACATGAAAGAGATGTCCACGGACGAGCTGGACGCCCTGGCCAAGGAAGTGGTTGGCGGCCCGGCCGGAAAGTGGAAGTACGACAAGGAACACCGCTTCCTGTTCATCGACAAGGTCGTTGGCGGCTCGATTCCCCGCGAATTCATCGCCCCCATCGAAGCGGGCATCCGCGAAGCGCTGGATACCGGCATCCTGGCGGGCTTCCCCACCGTGGATATCGCCGTGGTTCTCGTGGATGGCAGCTATCACGATGTGGACAGCTCGGAAATGGCTTTCAAAATCGCCGGCTCCATGGCTTACAAGGCCGCCTGCGCGAAAGCTTCTCCGGTATTGCTGGAACCGATCATGAAGGTGGAAGTGGTGGTTCCCGAAGAATACATGCCGGCCGTGTTCGGCGATTTGAACGCCCGCCGCTCGGCCATTCAGGGCACCGAAAACCGCGCCGGAAGCAACGTCATCCGCGTGGAAGTGCCCCTGTCGCAGATGTTCGGGTATGCCACCGACCTGCGCAGCCGGACCCAGGGACGGGCCACATTCACCATGCATTTTTCGCACTATGCCGAAGCGCCCAACTCGATCGCCGAAGAGGTGATCGCCAAGGCCACCGGCAAGGCTGTGAAGTAAAGTTTAGGGGAACGGCACAAGCCGTATCTGACTTGAGGAGCAGAGGGAGCAATGGCTAAGGAGAAATTCGAGCGCAGTAAGCCGCACGTAAACATCGGGACGATTGGGCACATTGACCACGGCAAGACGACCTTGACCGCGGCGATCACCAAGGTGCTGTCGAAGAACAATCCGAAGGTGACCTTCCGGGCG